>JBARXB010000050.1:0-105123 GCA_049647165.1 bacterium | reverse complement strand
CCATCAGCATTACCCAAAGTATCAACGACCTGACAACTGTTAAATACTACACACGGCTCAACCGGCACCACCAACACCGAATCAATATAGCTAATATAACCATCGGCTATTACCGCATACTTCAAATGACCCGCCGACTCGGTACGCACTCCAACCGTCAAAACCCCACCGCTTATTGAATCACGCACAAAACACTCCCCCTCCTTGTATAAAACAATATTGTAACCAATATCCGGATTAATGTTGATATTCACCGAATCAAAGCCAACATGAACTGTATCTGGGTTAAAGGCGATGCTATTAAATTGCATTGGGATACTATCCCAGAGCGATATTGTCGGATCGCCCAAAAGAGCTATCGAAAACTGGTAAAGACGATACCAATTATCCCACTGGGACTGTGATATATAGGGCATTTTCGATCGAGCGAGGGATGCTGCTAACGGACATACAAAGAAAGAATCGATCTGTACTGAGGTATACTCTTCATGTAGATATGCTTCGCTGAAACTCGTCGGTCCAATATAAGCAACACCACCACCTTGTGGATTTAACAACCAGTGTTTGCTTACACAGTCGGCATGGAATGTATTAGTGTAACAGGTTATCACCAGCATCAAAGCATACTGATCTGTATTACCAAGAGAATCGAAGAAATAATTAGTGGCATTTTCCCGTGGGTTGTTTCTTACTCTTATATTGTTTATATCCCCATGCCCAAGACCGAAAACAAAACCAAATCCCGAATTGATCGAATCCCTCAGCTCGGTAAGTGGTTTCTCATTGAGAAAAGATTTCATGAAATAAGCGGGCAGGTGATCAGACAGTCTGAGAGCCATTTGATAAGCATCATTACTTATATCGTAATCCGAGGTAAAAAAGAGAGCCTTGATCTGATGGCCGATATTTGTTGGCAACGTGTACTCTCTGACTTTGTTAATATAATCATAAACCTGGTCATTACTAAATGTCGGCAGCCGTCCAATAAAGACATCGGGATATAGATCGAGAGAGTCGTCAACTTCACCATATTTCTCGTCGCCATCTTTATTCCAGTTCCCATCAAGATCGCTATAATAATGGTCGGTCACGATATGGACAGGCCACTGGCTGTATAACGGTGCGGTCCATACCCATCGCGTCGGGATATGCGCAACATCACTGCCAATGAGAACATAGACCACACCCCAATAGTTTACTGCATCAGCGATAAAAGATCTGATCTTTTCAGCATCATCAATACCGCTATAATGTTGACGTACCCAAGTTAGACTTCGGATAGCAGTATTATATCCTAACATTTTTTTGAAATGCGCCAGATCGTTATACCCATCAAATTGGTTATTTGTAGTGACTATGAGCAGATCAACCGGCGCTCCAAGAAGTGAAGGCAGATCAGTCGGCGATAGGTCGCATTTATTATCATCGATATAATAAACTGGTTTTTTATCGATATCATTAACTGACCTATCGTTAACGACAGTCTGGCATATGAATTGTGTTGTTGCTTCCTGGGCAATCGTGGTCTGGCGATCTGGTGATATGCCCGGTTCACAGTCTTCAAGCTCAAAAGAAACGACGAGTTTCTTCAGTTCAAATAATTCCTGTGATTTTGGGAAATATCGAAATGGAACGACGGCTATCTGAGCGAGTTGATAACCACGGCTATTTCCAGAATGTATGCTGGTAATAATATTATCTGGAAAAACGCGGTTAGATCCATATACCGATCGGTCAGGCTCGATAAATTCCCGCACCTGTGTGATGACAAGTTCTTGTTGCTTCGGATAAATATTGAAATTACCAGGAATTCTTACCCACTCTTCCTCGATAATATCAATGCTCTTTAGCTTCTTACCAATAGGTAACAGATAGGTATAGCTGAAAGCAGGCAGTTCAGGAGAACCTGGTGCAAAAGGTATTGTTGTTTTCTGCGCTCTTAAACGTACATACTCGTCAAATGTTTCAAGAGTATAATCTGATCCACCAACCGGGACATCAAAGACAAGTTCGGCATGACCACTTGCCATAAGAACAAACACTACGATAACAGTATAAAATACTATCCTTCGCATATTAACTAAATTATATCGAATCATGAAAAAATATCAACCCCGTCGTATTTTGAAGTTTTGAGGTTACGAGGTTCGGAATTTCTGAACGTCTTAGCTTCTTAGTCGCCGGATTTATTGAGTAAAAAGGTTATGAGTGACTAAGTTATTAAGTAATTGAATTGGACAACTACCGCCGTTTCTCGATTTCATAACTTCCCATATTCCAATCTTCTTATCTTCATAACTTTCTAACTTCAATCTTTTCTTATCCTCTTATCCTCATAACTTCCCAACTTCGTCCCCTCTCCTTTTTAAGGGAGAGGGATGGGGTGAGGGTTTCCAAGTTTCTGAGTAACCAAGTAATGCAGTTAATTTTTATTGCCCCGAGTACCTTGAAGCGTATAATCGATAAGCAAGATGGAATTATTCCCGGATGAATCAGAATATTTTATGAAACGTTTAGGGTATTCTTTTTCAAACCAAAAATAGAAATGCCACTTTGCGAAAAGAACTTTTGGAACCATTTCTACTTTCCAACAGGCAATATTGCCGAGAGGACAATTGACTATCTCTTCACCCAAGACATTGATCTCGGCGTTTACAACCATAAATTCCGGTACATGTAATCTGATATTACGCTTCAGGTTACTGTAATAGTCAAAACCACGCAATGCATACTCTATCGCATGACGATCATAAACAGGTTTGTCGATATTATATGAAAATTTGCGGCCTTTAAAAGAAACATTGAATTTTTCTTTTCTTTGTGCTTCAAGTTCGACCTTATCACCTGCGGTTTTTTTTACATACTTAGTGCTCATATCCATAGTATCAAAAATCAGTTCCAACACCTTGTTTTCCCAGGTATAAATAACATGATAACCAGAGGTATCTAACTCTGCCATGATATCCATCGTGCCCATCTTACCTTTATCATTAGTTTCATAAGTATAATTTTCACTGGACGGCAGTAATTGTATGAGGAAAATCAATATGATCATCTTTTGTATTCCACCTCAATATTCTTGGGCAATATTTTAGTTAAAATACCCTGTTTTCCGCAAGAAGGGCTCCTATTTTTTAATAGGAATTTTCTGACGCCAAATTTCTTTGCGATGTTTATGAATTCCCTGGCGCCACGATAGAAATTGCCGGTAACATCAATACCCTTTTCATTGACCACCCGATCACCAACTATCCTGTTTTTCGATCTGGGAGTGGTCAGCCCGCCAAGTTGTTCTGGACAGGCAAAAATTATCCGGACACTATCGACCATTGATGCAACCTGTTTGTTGCAAGCATTCTTCCCATCATAACGGCAGTTAATCCCTAAAAGACAGGCGCTGACCATGACGCATCTCTGGTGTTTATTTCTTGATTTCATCATTTCGAGAGTTCATCGACAATATCAAGTAGTTCAAGAATGTCATCGATCTCATAATCAGCTCCGGAATTCGTCGTATCAAAACGATCACCATAACGCGCGAAAACGCTCTTCATACCTAAAAGTTTGGCACCGACTATATCTCGCTCAACCCAATCGCCGACCATTATTGTCTCGGGGCAATTTACCTTCAATGTTTCAAGCGCTTTTTCAAAAGGTTCAGGATCAGGTTTGCGCTTTTTAGTATCTTCATACGTTATTACGACATCAAAAAAGTGATGCAGGTTCAGTTGGCATAATCTTAACCATGCTTGCAACCTTGGTGCATCAGTCACAACAGCGAGTTTTAACCCTCTTTTAACCAGTTCCATTAGAGCCAATTGGACATGCGGATAAAGCACAAGTGCTGCTTCACGAGCACGCCGGTAGCCAATAATGCCAGCTGCATGGATCCTGTAGTCGATCTGCCCGAGTTCTTTTTGTAGGAATTTATCAAAAACCTTTTGATCTTCAATACCTTCTTCATCGTATATCTCATAGATCTTCTTTTCCGCCGCATTTTCTGACATTTTCAGTCCAGCGTCAATCATAGCGACTATCGCCGCTCGAATTGCAGCATGTTTCATCGCGATAAAATCAACGAGCGTATTGTCAAGATCAAAAATCACGGCTTTGATCATAGATTTTTCCTAAGAGCACTCGCTGCTTTCTCAGGCGAGAATCTATTAATATGAAACCCTGTACCTATCTCAAAACCAGTACTTCGATAGATACGTGGAGTGACTTCAATATGCCAATGATAATCTTCCTTGATTGTTTCCCAATAATTCGATTGAGGTAATAAATTTGGGCAATCATTAAGGAATAGATTGTAAGGATGTTCTCCCAGGGTGTCGTACATGAGTCGTAAGATTTTTTTAGATAGGGCAGCAAGGTCTTTTATCTCTTCTTTAAGGATCATCTTATAGCTAAATGCATGGCGTTTGGGCAATATAAGCAATTCAAAAGGAAACCTCGATGCATAGGGAGATAATACCACGAAATGCTGGCTCTGGAAGATCAGTCGATCCGCCATTTCGATCTCCTGCTGTATAATATCACAAAATAAACAACGCTCTTTATAACCATAGTATTCACGGGCACCATTAAGCTTCTGCTTGACCCAAATCGGCGTTGCTGGTAAAGCAATGAGATCTGAGTGAGGATGATTAATGGTAGATGCACCAGCAAGCCGCCCATGATTTTTAAAGATAAGGATGTAGCGTAGCCTTGTATCGCAATGAAGATCCTCAATCCGAGTACGGTAAGTGTCAAATACGAGTTCTATTTGCTCTTCAGACAAGTCAAAAAAATGACGCATATGCTGTGGTGATTCGATAATAACCTCATTGGCGCCCACCCCGCTGACCATATCGTAAACCCCGATACCAGTTTTTTTAAGATCACCCTCAACTTTTAGGATCGGTTTAATATTTGGGACAACGCGCACTTTCCACCCGGGAGTATTGGGCTCAGTGCCTGTTCGAACAGCATAGATCTCACCGGGCGTGCGATTCTCCTGCCCTTCACAAAACGGGCAATCGACTTTTTGAGTAGCCTCTTCCACAGGCATCTTGGGTATTTCATCATTTTCAGTATCGATGATCACCCAAGTATCAGTAATTATATCTCTTCTAACTTCAGACAATTGACCTCCTTATACTCTGATCTCCTTATGCCCTTCATCCTGATCCTCTGATAATATAATATCCATCTTTTTTTTTACTGGTCTGATCTGGTTGAGTTTTATGTAATCAGTTACCAAATATCACTCAACAGTTACACTCTTGGCAAGATTACGGGGCCTGTCAACATCGCAGCCTTTTAAAGTTGCGATATGATAAGCCAAAAGTTGAAGAGGGATTACTGTGAGCAACGGGGTCAGGATATCGATCGTCTTGGGTATGGGGATACAGTATTTTACTTTCGATTCGATCTCATGGTCACCTTCTGTCGTAATCGCAATCAGTACCCCTTTCCTCGATTTTACTTCTTCAATATTCGACAAAACTTTTTCAAAAACATAGTCCCTTATCGCAATAAAAACAACCGGCATATCGTCATCAATAAGAGCGATTGGGCCATGTTTCATCTCTGCAGCCGGATAACCCTCTGCATGGATATAAGATATTTCTTTTAGTTTCAGAGCGCCTTCCAGGGCGACCGGGAAATTATAACCTCGACCGAGGAACAGAAAGTTTTTCTTCTTGTAAAAATCTGTAGCTATGTCTTTTATTTTTTTATCGAGTTTAAGTATATGTGCGACCTGATCAGGGATCCTTTCTATCGCTTCAATGATGCGTCTACCTTTATCAACGGATATTGTTCTCATCCTTCCCATAAGCAATGAAATAAGTGATAGTACCATAATTTGAGAAGTAAATGCCTTGGTCGAAGCCACACCGATTTCAGGACCTGCGTGAATATAAACACCGCCATCTGTTTCTCGCGCTATCGTACTTCCAACAACATTACAAACGCCAAGTACGGTCGCTCCTCTTCTTTTTGCTTCCCTCAATGCTGCAAGTGTATCGGTCGTTTCCCCGGATTGACTAATGGCAAATAGTATAGTATTGTTATCGACAACAGGGCTTCTATAGCGAAACTCTGATGCATATTCTACTTCAACCGGCACCCGAGACATTTCCTCAAGCATGTATTCGCCGATAAGACCCGCATGCCATGCTGTCCCGCAAGCAGTAATGATGATCCTATTGACGCGCTTCAGCAGTTCGTGGTGTCTATCAAGACCATCCAATCTCGCAGTTCCATCGGCGGTGTTCAACCTGCCCCTTATTGCATTTTGTAATGTGATTGGCTGTTCAAATATTTCCTTGAGCATAAAGTGAGAGTATCCTTCTTTTTCAATCTGTCCCAATGTCCATGATATCTCTTCTATCTTGGGTATTATTTCCTCTTCCTCGAGGGTCGTGATCGAAAATCCTGTATCTTTTATGGAAGCAAGCTCACCATCTTCAAGGTAAACGACCTGCCTTGTATGGGGTACTATAGGCGCGGCATCAGAAGCAACAAAAAACTCATCCCCGCCATCTCCGATAACAAGAGGACTACCGTTACGAGCGCATACTATTTCCCGCGGATGCTCGGGTGATATTACGGCTAAACCGTACGTACCTTCTATTTCGGAGAGTGCAATCCTCACTGCCTTCAATAGATCACCTTCATAATGTTCTTCGATCAAGTGTGCAATAATTTCAGTATCGGTCTCGGTTCGTAGTTTATGACCTTTTTGTCTCAAATACTCTCTAAGTGCATTACAATTCTCAACAATACCATTATGAACGACTGCAAATTTGCCTGTACAATCGGTATGGGGGTGTGCGTTCTGATCAGTCGGCTCACCATGAGTCGCCCATCGAGTATGAGCAATACCTATCGTTGACGCTATCTTCTTATTTTTTATCAATTCCTCAAGTCGAGAAACCCGACCCGCTATTTTTTGTATGATTAATCCTTCATCTGAATAAACAGCAATGCCCGCAGAGTCATAACCTCGGTATTCAAGCCTTTTTAGTCCCTCGACTAAAATAGGTACAGCTTGTTTTTTCCCGATATATCCAACTATTCCGCACATCGCAACATTATAACGCTTGTTATTGAAATGTCAATATCAAGCGCGTAAAGCAAACACCGAATTTCGACCCTAACGATAAACTTACGGCTTTTACATATGAGATTCTAGTTATTTAGGTAATTATGATCGTTGTTGCAGTGATTGTAACTGGTAGAGATTGTGATAAATACCTTTTTGTCTGATCAACTCATAGTGGGAGCCGACTTCCACTATTTCACCTTCCTGAACAACATAGATACGATCGACGTCTTTTATTGTACTGAGTCGGTGAGCGATAAGAATAGCCGTTCTGCCTTTCAGTAATTTATTCAACCCATCCTGGATCAGCATTTCTGTTTCAGCATCGATATTCGCCGTAGCTTCATCCAACACCAATATTCTTGGTTCGAAAGCGAGTGCACGGGCAAAAGACAATAGCTGTCTTTCTCCAGTTGAAAACGTGACACCTCGTTCGGCAACGTTTTCATCATATTCATTTGGGAATCGCTTGATAAACTTATCAGCATTTATATATGCCGCGATTTCTCTAACTCTATCATCACTTAATGTTAGATTTAAACGGATATTTGATTTTATATCGCCGGCAAAAAGAAAAATATCCTGGGGGACGACGCCGATTTGAGAACGCAATGCCGGTAACATAATGTCTCTAACATCAACTCCATCGATCAGTATCGTACCTTTCTGTATATCATAGAGTCGTGATATGAGACTTATGATAGATGTTTTTCCTGAACCCGTTGGCCCAACAAATGCTACATGCTCACCGGCTGTAACCTTGAATGAAATATCCTTCAGAACCCAATCTTTATCATATTTAAACCAGACATTTTTAAATTCAATTGCACCTTTTATTGTTTGGATATCTTTTGCTTTTGTTCCAGCAACGACTCCGATTTTTTCATCAAGTAGAAGAAATATCCTCTCGCTCGAAGCCATTGCTGATTGTAGTAATGTATAAGATTCAGTAAGTTCCCTAATCGGTCTAAAAAACATCTCGACATAACTAATGAATGCAACAAGCACACCAAGCGAGACTTTTCCAGTTATAACATGTCCCCCCCCATAATATAACACCAACCCGATCCCAAGGGAGCTGACTATTTCAATCAGCGGTCGAAAAAATGACATGAGCATTACCTGTTTTAGGTTTGCCGTGAGGTATTCTTTGTTGACACCATCAAAATTCTCCAGATTTTCTTTTTCTTTTGTGAAGATCCTGATCACCCGGATTCCGGAAAGATTTTCCTGGAGACGCGCGTTCAAATTAGCGAGTTTTGTCCTAACTAAACGATATATATTCCTTGCTCGAATACGGAAATAAAAGGTAACAACTAAAAGGATAGGAATAACGATGAAACATATCAATGCAAGACGAAAATTGATCATCATCATTATGACTATAATACCGACCAACAAAAGTACATCTTTTGTCAGCTGTGCAAAAACCTGAGTAAATGCTTCATTTATCGCTTCAACGTCATTCGTGGCCCGGGTAACGAGCCGACCGACAGGATTACGGTCAAAAAAAGCAAGATGTAGAGATTGTAGTTTGGCAAATACCCGGGTTCTGATAGAGTGCATAAACAGTTGACCGGCATACTGGGAGAGGTAAATCTGAATGTAGTTGGCGATCGCTCCGAATAGAATGACACAGATAAAAATAATGACGATTTTTATTACCCCGTTAATATCGTCATGCCGAAGCATAGTGATTTCTGAAGTGTTTAACTGTTTGAGGTTTTCATAGTCAATGAGCACAAGATTTTCATATTCTTCAAAGAAATCACTCTTCCTGGCAACTAGATCTTTTATTAGGTCATCTGCTTTTTCTGTATTGAAATAGTAATATCGTTCTGGTGAAAGTTTATTTTCATTCTCCCATCGGCGGAGCAATGCAGCATCTATTTCTTCTAATTGTTTTTGTGTAGCGAAGTAAATGTCTCCGCCAATATTAAGAACTCCCTCAACCTTATCAATATTATATATTTTCCGACCACTTTTCACTATATAATCATCGATAGCGACTTTTATCATATAGGGATAGAGTATCTCAACGCCTGCGGCTATGACCAAAAAACCTGAAGCGATAATAAAATATTTAAGATACGGCTTTATAAATTCGAAAAGTCTTTTGATGATCCCCCAGTCAAAAACCTTGCCAATGTCCTGCTCTTCATGATGAAAGGCGTGCATTATTTACCTTCCAGTTTCATTTCGATCTGTTGTATCTTAAAAATACCATAATATACACCTCTTTTCTCAAGCAATTCCTGATGGGTCCCTTTTTCAACTATTTCGCCATCATCAAAAACGAGTATTCTGTTCGCATCCTTAAAAACAAATACACGGTGGGAAATCACAATTGATGTACGGTTTCTTATTTCGTTTTTGATCGATCGTAGTATCTTCAATTCAGTCTCAGCATCAACTGACGATACTGCATCATCAAGGATAAGGATCGGGCATTTCATCAATAATGCACGAGCTAATGCTATACGCTGCTTTTGACCACCGCTGAGGGTTACACCTCGTTCACCTATAAGCGTATCGAATTTATCTGGTAACTTCATTATCTCATCATATATATGGGCGATACGCGCACCGCGCTCGATATCCACCATACTGGCGTTCTTATTACCAAAGATGATATTTTCTTTGATCGTATCTGAGAATAAAAATGTATCTTGCGGCACATAGGCAATATTTTTTCTCAGGGCTTCTGCTGCAATATTTTTGATATCCTGACCATCTATTGTTATTATCCCTTGTTGTGGTTCATAAAGTCTAAGAATCAGATTTACGAAACATGTTTTACCCGATGCTATCGGTCCGGTGACGCCGATGAATTCTTTTGGTGCTACCACTAAGTTTATGTTTTTTAGAGCAGGATTATCCTTGTTTTGGTATGTAAAGGTAACATCTTTGAATTCGATAGCGCCTGTAAAACGCTCAACAACAGACTCCCCTCCGGTAATGCTTGGACGTATCCCAAAAATCTTATTCAATCTTCCCTGTGATGCAGCACCTCGTTGAAAAAGATTTATAGCCCAACCTATCGCTATCATAGGCCAAACAAGGATTTGCAGATAGGCAACAAATGCGACGAATGAACCTATTGATATTTGACCCAAGATAACGTATTTACCTCCCAACCAGAGGACTATTACCTGACCCAAGGCGGCCAGAAATATTATAATTGGAAAAAACATCCCCCAGGTACGTATTAAAATTAGATTTTTCTTTATATAATCTTTACTTTGCCTCTCAAATTTGGCCATTTCGCCTTCTTCTTGAACAAATACTTTAATAACTCTCATACCTGAAAGATTCTCACGTACCCGTTCGGTTAATACGGCAAAAGATTCCTGAACCTTTTCGAACAGCCTATGTATTAAACGACCGAATCTTGTCGATACCAAAGCAATAATGGGAAATGGAATAAGCGCATATATAGTGAGTCTAAGATTAATACTAACCATCATACCTAAAGCTGCGATGCCAATAATAAAAACATCGATTAAAATGATAAACCCAAAACCGAGAGCCATCCTCACCGCGTTGATATCATTGACTGCATGAGCCATAAGGTCACCAGTCTTCTGATTGTCATAATAGGTAAAATCAAGGGTAAGCAGGTGTTTATAAAGGTCAGTCCGTATGGTGCGTTCTATACGCCTTGATGACCCGATAATAAGATATCGCCAGAAAAATCGTCCTATCGCAATACCCACAGCGATGAGCATGATGAGTATAAAATAAAACCCAAGACCTTTCAAGTCTGCACTACCAGCCGCTAGGTCATCGATCGCCCATTTCAAAATACGTGGGATAATGAGTTGTAACAGATCAATAATGACGAGAGCAAGAACTCCAAATAAAAAATGAAACTTATAGCGTAATAAGTATTTTCTCAATTTTAACAATTCACGCATCGAAAAGTATATACAGAAACAGGATTTTTTCAATCTCTTTTGTCTTTTTGGTTTGTCTGGTCTGTTTGGTTTATCTGGTTTGTTTTTTTGTGACTCAATTACTTAGTGACCCAGCGACTTCCCGCGGAGCGGGATCTTCCGGTCTACCGAGAATCCACGGAGCGGGCCTCGCTTTATCGATATTGCTTTTCATATGGAAAATTGGGATAATGACTTCTCTTTTGGTTCCTAGCTCTTAGTTCCCACTGCACATCTCCCCCCTTGACAACACCGAATAATCGATTATAATGTATAATGAAAATGAAAGTCAATTTCAAAAATACAGAAGAGTTGGCAGGATTCAATGAATGTGTTTCAAAAAAAGGGTTGAAATACTCAAAGAAAAGGGAAATTATCGTTGATTATTTTGTGAAGGCAAAACGGCATTTTACTGTAGAACAGCTGTATGCTGAAATCAAGAAGATTTACCCGGGGATCGGTTATACAACTATCTACCGTGCCCTGAAATTACTTGTCGAATGTGGTATTGCAAGTATGCATCATTTTGGTGAAGATGAAACAAGATTCGAGCCACGTAACAGAGAACAACATCACGACCATCTTATCTGCAAAGAATGTGGCCGAATCATAGAATTCACACACCAGGGTATTGAAAAATTCCAGAAGGATGTGGCAAAAAAATACGGTTTTTTGCCACAAAATCATATTCTACAAATATATGGTTTATGTAGAACCTGTCGAAAAAATAGAAAGGCAAAATAACATGGCTAATATAAGTTTAACTCAAATGGGAGCGGGACAGTCCGGTACCATTGACAATATCCAAGGCGGTCACGGTATAAGAGCGAAGCTCGAGGCGATGGGGATGAGACCAGGTGTTAGGATCACCAAAGTGAGCGGACAAATAATGCAAGGACCGGTGATCTTACGGGCAGGAAATACTCAAGTAGCAATCGGCTTTGGCATGGCACGTAAGGTTTTCATTGAAGTAGATTAATATGGAAGTCAGAAAAATACTCCTTGTCGGTAATCCTAATGTCGGCAAGAGCGTCATTTTCTCCCGCTTGACTGGCGTAAGTGTAATCGCTTCGAATTATCCAGGTACAACTGTTGAATTTTGTAAAGGTTGTATTGGATCGGGTGAACACAAAATTGATGTGGTCGATGTACCAGGAAACTATAGTCTCGATCCCACGTCACCAGCAGAAAAAGTTGCAGTAAAAGTACTTGATCAGGGGATTAATGACAAAGATAGTATTGTAGTAAATGTAGTGGACGCCACAAATTTAGAAAGAAATTTAAATTTAACACTCCAACTTTTGAAGAAAAAAATACCTATTATTATTGCATTGAATCTCTGGGACGAAGCAAAACATATAGGGATTTCAATCGATGTTGCAAAGCTCCAAGAAATCCTTGGTGTTACTATTGTACCAACTGTAGCAATAACCGGTGAAGGAATCAAAGAACTAGTAAGCCGAATAGGAGAAGCAAAACAAGGTACCTATGAATATGAAAATGAGGAACGCTGGCATGAAATAGGCAATATTATCGAGAAAGTACAAGTTATCAAACACAAACACCACACTATTGGTGAACGTCTTGGTGATTTGACTGTCCACCCCTGGACTGGCATACCAATTGCATTAGGAATTATGTATATTGTCTTTCAAATCATCAGGTTTATTGGTGAAGGGTTAATCGGCTATGTATTTGAACCGCTATTCGAAAACCTTTGGCTACCCGTCATGATGGTATTTTCGCGTGTTTTAGGAGGACAGGGTATAATCCACAATATACTTATTGGCCAGCTCATCAACGGAGAAATCGACTTTGGCCAATCATTTGGATTACTAACTACTGGATTATTCGTTCCCATTGCCGCAGTTTTACCTTATATTATTGCATTTTATCTTGTCTTGAGTTTTCTTGAAGATTCAGGATACTTACCCAGACTTGCTGTATTGCTCGATAAATTAATGCATTCTGTTGGTCTACATGGCATGGCAATTGTCCCGATGATGTTGGGTTTAGGCTGTAACGTACCTGGAGCACTGGGTACTAGGGTTTTGGAAACAAAAAGAGAGCGCTTTATTGCTGCCACACTTATGGCAATTGCAATCCCCTGTATGGCACAAATTGCAATGATATTTGGGTTAATTGGGCAATATGGAGCAAGAGGACTCTTCCCGGTCTTTGGAACACTATTTATAGTTTGGTTTGTATTCGGTATACTAATGAACTTAATCATAAAAGGCGAGAGTCCAGAAATATTTACGGAAATTCCACCGTACCGTCTCCCCCATTTCAGTACGCTCTTAAAAAAACTCTGGATGCGAATCCATTGGTTTCTGAAAGAAGCCATACCCTTTGTTCTTTTAGGTGTGTTTGTTGTTAATCTTCTTTATTCGCTGGGAATAATTAAATTTCTGGGAAAAATAGCTGCACCAATAATTACAAAACTTATGGGTTTGCCACTTGAGGCAGTTGGTGCTTTGATAATCGGATTTTTAAGAAAAGACCTGGCTGTTGGTATGCTTGCGCCATTAGGACTCTCACTAAAACAACTTATTATTGCATGTGTGGTTTTGACGATGTATTTTCCGTGTGTTGCGACCTTTGCCATTCTTTTAAAAGAACTGGGAATTATTGATATGATTAAAGCCGCAGTTATAATGATTGTCTCAACATTCATTGTTGGCAGTATCCTCAATTTAATCCTATAGTATTTGACAGAACTACCGTATGACAGGCAGAACAATACAAAGTCACCTCAATGAAGAGAATCGCAGGTAAAACATTCCTTATTACTCTTATTTGTCTTGCTGGTCTTTATGTTCTATTAGTCCTCTCATCGAGATATAGTCAAGTAAGCTACCATGTAATCGGTACCGCTCTTGTTTTCTTTACCGGTTTCGCAATCTTGATGAGTGAAATTCAGAAGGAAAGATATGTATCTGCTAATCAATGGGGAATTATTTCTGGACTTGCATTATGGGGATTTCTCGGCGAATATTTAGAGCATCTCGAATGGCTTGATATTGCTTTGTGGCACTATTTGCCTGCGTTATTAATCCTGTCCTCTTTAATGATCACTCTCCTTAGAAAACAATATTTACCTATTCGTTTCGGTTTCGCTTCCGGGCATTTCCTGGGTATATGGGCTTTGCATATGCTCATGATTACACAGTTCGATTTATTGCAACGAACACACTGGTTCACCTATCCTACTGCTGTATTTATTGGTATTGTTGCCTTGCTTTCATTTGTGAAAATCCGCAAGGCAAAATCCCTAAATCAAGAAATGGCATGGTCAGTCGTTTTATTACTTACATCCTGGACTGTGCTTGAATATATTTGGGCGTGGCGCATTATCCCTGGACCTTATTCTCTTAAATGAAAAAGCATGTTCGACTATTTATTTGTCTGTTCATCCCCTACCTTATATTCGCGCATCCACACGTTTTTGTTGATTACACCATAATTTTTATTATTGAGCAGGGTCAAATGATCGGGATTGAAACCGAGTGGTTTTTCGATGAAATGTACAGCAGTAATCTAATTCAGAATTATGATGAGGACAACGACGGTATATTCAGTGATAAAGAAATAGCAACGATGGAAAAAGATGCCTTCTCAAACCTTAAGAATTACAACTATTTTACCTATGTTTCAATTGATCATGATCGCTTCGACGTAAACTCCGTGAAAAATTTCTCATCATCCATACAGGACAGCAAGGTGGTCTACAGTTTTTTTATACCGTGCCCAGTCGTTATCACACCGTCATTTAGAGAAATAGAGATTTGTATATATGACGAAAGCTATTATGTAGATCTATTACCACTCGAAGATAACAAGGTTTTTGTTAGTAATGACAAGGATCTCGATTATGACATAGAAATTTTCGAAGACATGAGAGAATCCCGGGATTATGGTGAGATATATCCTTACTCAATACGTCTGACAATGAGAAAAAAGATATGACAAAACATGTCATCTTGATAATTCTTGCAGCAATTCTTCTAACTCAGTCAATTGCTCTTGCCCAGGATAATCCGTTCATTTCAAAAAAACCAGAAAAGAATATCCAGTACCCGCACTTTGTACAGAAATTCCTGCGAGAAATCTCAACGCTTCAGCACTGGCTCAATCAAGAAATAGCTAAATGGGTAAAAGAAGTAAAAACAGGAAAATCTGTAAAGCCTGTTTTCATAATTCTAATTATAACCTTCGCCTACGGGGTTATTCACGCGCTGGGTCCAGGACACGGCAAAACTGTTACTTTCTCATACTTCTTATCAGAACGTGCCGATGTCAAAAAAGGGATTATCGTGGGAACTTTAATAGGATTTCTTCATGCTGGATCAGCATTAGCCCTTGTGCTTATCTTATATTTCATACTGCAATATTCATTTATAAGACCGCTCGAGGATTTTAGCCGAATTATCAAGCTGATAAGTTACGGGTCGATCACGCTCATCGGTCTGTTTCTCTTGTTAAAAATAGCTATCGTTCGGTCTAAGAAGAATGCCCAGAAAGCACGGAACATCTACACCACAATAGAAACGACTGAAAGCATAATACCTTTTGCTGTTGCCGTAGGTATCATACCATGCCCGGGTGCTGTTATTATGCTGATATTCGCCATTTCTATGGATATTTTTGTGCTCGGTATTATCAGCACCATTTTTATGGCGCTTGGTATGGCAGCCACTGTATCATTCACTGGTGTTCTGTCGATTCTAACAAGAAAAGCCTTTACGAAATCATTGACAAAAAGAACTAGGGTAGGCTCTATTTTGCAGACCATACTCTCAACCGGTGGTGCAATACTAATTATAATTATAGGTCTTTTCCTGCTCACAGGAACATTATAAAACAATCGTACTTGTGCGTTCCGCAACAACATTTCATCTTTATCCATGCAAAAACATACTTCGATGATTTTGCAGTAATTAATTCCAAAAACAAAGCGACCTTAATCGCCTAATTTTCTTCACTTTGGCATTTGATCTTTGGACCGATATTCCACCTGGCTGTACAGTTCATCCTTGACTTCAGAAAACCTCTGGATATGATTTGATATGGCTGGGGCGAAAATATTCATGAAACAACCGATAATGCGCCGTGTTGTGATCGCCACTCTACCATGCATTGCGGCTTCAATATATTTTTTTGGCTGGCGTTGCCTTGCAATAATACTGGTCTCCTGTTTCATCGCATTCACTGCCGAATATTTATTTACCCGACGTATGAATAAATCAGTAAGTGAGGCAGTTTTCGTTACTGCAATTATTTTTGCTCTTATCATGCCGCCAACTGTACCCTGGCATGTTCTTATTATTGGGATTGTTTTTGCCATCGTATTTTCAAAGATGGTTTTTGGTGGTTTTGGCTTTAATATTTTTAACCCGGCCGCGGCCGGCAGAGCGTTTGTCTACATTTCCTTCCCCACTGCGATGACCGCAAGCTGGGCACCTGCAGCACAGGGCTCCTGGGGAGCTCTAAAAATGTGGACGACTGCAATCAACCCCGATGCTATTACTGCCGCGACTCCTATGGCCCTAGCTAAAGCTGGTCAAGCCACACCAGCAATCATGCAATTATTTATTGGTCGCCTTGCTGGTACACTGGGTGTAACGAGCGCCGCCGCTATAATTATGGGTGCCATATATCTTATTCTAAGCAAGACTGCGAATCGATGGATCATCATTACTGTGATTAGTACCTATGTTATAATAAATGGACTCTTTGTGGTCTTAAATGTTAAAGCAGCGCCGGGCATCTTACCTTCCTTGCTCGGCGGTGGCTTTCTCTTCGGCGCATGTTACATGGCTACGGATCCTATCAGCGCACCAAAATCACGACTTGCTCAAATAGTTTATTCGATCATCATTGCAACAGCAGCTGCGGTCATTCGCACCTTCTCTGTTTTTAATGGAGGCTTGATGTTTTCAATACTCCTGGCAAATATGTTCGCTCCTATCCTCGATCTGGCCTTTAAAAAAAACAACCCTGATACGAATCAATTTAAAGAACGTAGTAAACAGAATATTCAATGAAGATCAAGGATCAAATCTGGTTTCCTGTTTTTTATATGTTTATCCTGACATTGATACTCAGCACAATTTTGATCGTGTTTGGAATTTTTACACGCCAGCGAGTCGAAGATAATACCCGCATAGCCTTTGAACGTTCTGTGCTTGAGGCGTTACCGATCGATCTTCCAGATAAGATTTCAACTAGCCAAATCCATCAATTATATACACAATTGATAGAAGATCCTGACAGCTCGAGCGGTACAGCGCTTCGTTATATAGAAGCTGATTCGCTCACTGCCTATGCCCTGCCTATAGAAGGCCCCGGCTTCTGGGCAACAATCAAAGGCATAATCGGCATCGCGGTCGATAAAAAAACAGTAACCGGTATTTCATTTTATGAACAGAATGAAACGCCGGGTTTGGGAGGTGAAATAGTAAATGAGGCTTTTCGTAAACAATTCATCGGCAAGGAATTATCGAGCATTCCAAGGCCGCTTGAGATTCGTATAACGACAGTGCCGATTGATGAGAACTCTGTTCACGCAGTAACCGGGGCAACGCAGACAAGTATGCGGTTAGGCATATTTCTCAACGAAGCATTAATTACCTGGCAGCGAGCGGTCAAACAAAAAGGAGATTGATGACTGGTCAGAAGAATATAAAGAATGTTATTTTAGACTCTCTCTGGAATGATAATCCGATTTTTCGTCAGATACTTGGAATATGCAGTGCTCTTGCGGTCACCAATCTCGTCCTCAATACCATGGTAATGGGTATCGCGGTGATATTTACCACGGCCCTTTCGAGCTTTACTATATCTTTGCTGCACCGATGGACACCACGCGTTGTACGTATGATGATCGAAACACTAATCATTGCATTTTATGTAATCCTTTTTGATCAAGCACTGAGAGCATACTGGCCTGACATGAGTCGTAGTCTGGGGCCTTATGTGGGATTGATCATCACCAACTGCATAATCATGGGTCGAGCTGAAGCGTTTGCGAATTCAAATAAACCCGGGTTGTCATTTGTCGATGGCTTATTCTCAGGTTTAGGATATGCTCTTGTCCTACTTGCGGTCGCAGTGATCCGCGAGCTTTTCGGAATGGGTGCTATCCTCGGAATATCCATGCCTTTTTTCTCATCAAATCTATGGGACCGCTGGATAATCATGGTCATGCCATCTGGTGCTTTTTTCACTTTGGCGATCATTGTATGGATCTTTAGATCGTGGCAGTTTTCTAAAAGTACACAAACCGAAGGAACCGGGAAATGACTCTAAGTGCATATGCCCTGCAGCTTTTGATTATTTTATTCGCATCAATCTTTACAGAAAATATCCTGCTCACACGTTTCCTTGGTATGTGTTCATTCTTATCTGTTTCACGACAGGTAAAAACGGCATTAGGTCTCGGCTTTGCTGTTGTTTTTGTCATGACTTGCACGATCGTCCTTGATTGGCTGGCTTTTCAATATATTTTGAAGCCTTTTGCTATTATATATTTACGCTACATTATATTTATTGTCATTATCGCGGCTTTTGTGCAATTCATAGAAATGGTCATAGAACGGTATTCGCCAGTTCTCTACCAGAACCTGGGTATATTCTTGCCTTTGATAACGGTCAACTGCGCGATCCTCGGTGCTTCGCTATTTATGGTCATCCGGGAGTATGATCTTGGTGAGGGGGTTGTTTTTGGTCTAGGTAGTGGTATTGGTTGGATGCTGGCTATCTTAGCTATGGCCGGGATCCGCGAAAAACTAAACAATGCAAATATCCCAAAGGGTCTTCAAGGACCAGGGATCACCCTTATCCTGGCTGGTTTAATGGCTCTTGCTTTTATCGGATTTACGGGCGTGCTCGCAGGTAAATAGTGGAAAAATGAACTGAGTAATGATTAGTCCTATTGTAATAGCTGTTATTATTAGCGGCATCAGCGGTTTCTTAGCTGCAATCCTCGTCTTTGCAGAACGGGTTATTTCAAATTACGGCGAGGTTGAACTCAATATTAATAATGGTGAAAAGGAAAGTATTGTACGCGGTGGTGCATCACTTCTTGAAATACTTGTTGACCAAAAGCTGTTTATACCGTCAGCATGTGGTGGTCGGGGAACTTGTGGATACTGTAAAGTGAAAGTCATGGAAGGGGGTGGTCCGCTATTGCCAACCGAAGAACCTTTCTTAGATGATACTGAACGTGCTGGAGGTTACCGACTGTCCTGTCAGGTAAAGGTACGGCAACCTATTAATATTGAAATTCCAGCCGAGTTGTTATCGATACGCGAGTATGTTTGCCAGTGTGAAAAGACCAAGAATTATACCTATGACATTAAAGAATTCAATCTAAAGCTGATAGACCCAAAAGAAATAAAATATAAACCGGGACAATATATCCAACTTTTGGCACCGGCTTATGAAGGAAGTCCAGAAGAAGTATACCGGGCATATTCTATTTCTTCAGACCCTGCCGACAATTCGAAGATTGAACTTATTGTTCGCCGTGTTCCGCAGGGTATTTGTACGACATACCTTTTTGACCATTTAAAAGATGGTCAAGAACTCAAGATTAATGGTCCTTATGGTCAATTTTATTTAAGGGAGACTGCGGCACCGATAATTTTTATAGCCGGTGGTTCAGGAATTGCACCAATCAAATCTATTCTTCACCACATGCAAAACAGCGGAATTAAACGTAAAGCAGTCTTTTTCTTTGGTGTCAATACCACAAAAGATCTGTTCCTCGTGGACGAGATGAAGCAATTTGAAAAAGGTATCCCTGATTTTGAGTTTATTCCGGTCGTGGCCCAGCCTGAGGAAAAATCAACATGGCATGGTACGACTGGATGGGTAACAGCAGCCGTCGAAGAATTCCTCAAGAAAGCGCCTGATGCAGGGAAATATGAAAGTTATCTGTGTGGCAGCCCCGGTATGATCGACGCAACCGTGAAAATCCTAAGAAAATATGCGATCCCCGAGGAAAAGTATTACTATGATAAATTTGCATGATAAAGTGATTTCAATATGAAAAAAACATTTCAGATGAAAAAACTTGAAGAAATGTTACATAGTTCGAAATTCTCAGCTGGTGGGTTTATAGGGACAGACAAACGTAGTCTGTATGAAATAATAGACACTGATGCTGCAGATATAGCAAAATTGGAACATACAAAGGAAGATATCTCAACTCGCATGACACAGCTGAGCGAATTAGCAGAGACAGGTCTGGGGTCCTGGGTTAAAGTAGATGAAAATCTTCGTGTTCGGATAAGTGATACAAGAGGGCAAATTCCTTGTCCATGGGCCCATGGCTTCCGCTGTTCAAAGGCAATAACCGCGGTCGAACGTTTGGATACAAATACAAGAATTCAGTGGTCGTATATGAATATACACCTGATAAAAGAACATGGTTTTTTTGAAGGAAAAGATGCGGAATTTCGATTAGAACCTGGTGAATTAATTGAAATCCTTTTTTGATGAGAAAGAACTTAAAATTACCCCTTGACAAAATTGCTTTTCTGATTATAATGAATACATGATGAAAGTTATTGCAAATATGGAACAACTCAAAAGTCTATTAAAAACAAACCGGTTAAAACCAACGTATCAACGCCTGAGAATACTGGAATATATGTATAATCATGAAAAATGTCATCCAACAGCGGAAATGATATACGAAGCTCTTGCCCCTGAAATACCCACTATTTCGGTAACAACCGTATACAATACACTCAATGCTTTTCTTGAAAAAGAATTGGTTTCAGCCGAGACGATAACCGGTACGGAAATACGGTATGACCTATTGACTGCACCCCACCACCACTTTCTCTGCAAGGAATGTGGGGAGATCATTGATATTGATATAAGATGTCCTTTTATTGACCGGGAAACCGAGTCTATAAACGGTCATAAGATCACGGCTGTGCATGGATATTTCATTGGGATATGCAAACGGTGTCTGGAATCGCACAAAGGGACTGAAGCCATTATGAAAAGTGATGTCAAATGTTAATAAATACTATTTAAGGAGGTAAGATGAAAGAAAAGGTAGAAAAAGCATTAGCTGAAATCAGACCCGGCTTACAGGCTGATGGCGGCGATGTGGAATTAGTTGAAGTAACCGATGAAGGGATTGTCAAGGTAAAATTAACTGGTGCTTGCGCTGGTTGCCCGATGAGCACACTCACCCTGAAAATGTCCATTGAAAAAAGACTAATGGAAAAAATCCCCGAGGTCAAGGGCGTAGAACAGGTCATGTAATTGTTTTAAAGGAGGTTTAAATGGCAAAACTAAAAGGATCAAGAACAGAAAAAAATTTGCTAACCGCATTTGCTGGTGAATCACAAGCGAGAAATCGCTATAATTACTTTGCATCTAAAGCAAAGAAAGAAGGTTATGAACAGATATCTGGCATTTTTGCAGAGACTGCAGATAACGAAAAAGAACACGCCAAACGGTTTTTTGAGTTCTTAGAAGGCGGTGAAGCTGAGGTTAGTGCTTCTTTCCCAGCCGGGGTCATTGGTTCAACGATTGATAACCTGAAGGAGGCCGCTGCCGGGGAAAACTATGAACATACAAAGATGTATCCCGAATTCGCCAAGGTCGCGGATGAAGAAAGCTTCAAAGAAATCGCCAAAGTGTTTAGATACGTGGCCGTAGCGGAGAAACAACATGAAAAACGGTATCTGGAATTAGCCAAGAACATTGAAACAAAGAGAGTCTTTAAAAGAGAAACAGTAACAAAGTGGCGCTGCAGGAATTGCGGTTATATTCACGAAGGTAAAGAACCACCTGATAAGTGCCCGGCATGCGCACATCCTAAAGCTCATTTTGAGCTATTAGGAGAAAACTGGTAAAAATGACTGTATTCTCAATTTGCACTTAAAGTCAGTTAACGAAAGGAGAAACAATGCCAAAATATATCTGTATCATATGTGGATATGTCTACGACCCGGAGCAAGGAGATCCTGAAAACGGGGTTGAACCGGGAACGCCTTTTGAAAAATTACCAGATAATTGGGTTTGTCCACTATGTGGCGCAAGCAAAGACCAATTTGAAAAGGAGTAAGAAGAATGCCGTTTCGTGAAATCAAAAAGGGTGTTTATTCTGTCGGCGCAGTCGATTGGGATCGACGGCTCTTTGATGAACTTATCCCTCTACCAGACGGGACTTCGTATAATTCATATTTGATCAAGACCAGTGATAAAACCGCTCTTATCGATACGGTCGATCCTGCAAAAGCAGATATACTCTTGGAAAATCTAACCTCGCTTGGCATAAGAAAGATCGATTATGTGATCGCCAACCACACTGAGCAGGATCACTCTGGCACTATCCCCACAATCTTAAAGAAATTTCCCGAATCGATGCTCGTGACCAATCCAAAGTGCAAAGACTTTTGTATATCGCACCTGCACATATCAGAAGAAAAGTTCTATGAAGTTAAAGACGGTGACACATTATCATTGGGCGATAAAACCCTCGAGTTTATTATTGCTCCGTGGGTTCACTGGCCTGAAACAATGTTCACCTATTCGCAGGAAGACAGGATCCTTTTCCCATGCGATCTATTTGGCTCACATCTTGCCAGCAGTGAATTATATGCGACCGATGAGATGCACGTGTATCCAGCGGCTAAACGGTATTATGCTGAGATTATGATGCCCTTTCGAAATAATATTAAAAAACATATGGCAAAACTCAAAAATTACGACATAAACGTCATCGCACCGAGCCACGGACCAGTTCACAAAAAACCCTCATTCATAATGAACGCCTATGAAGATTGGATATCAGACAAAGTGAAAAATGAGGTTCTGATCCCTTACGTTTCAATGCACGGCAGTGTTGAGAGAATGGTTAAATATCTTGTTGAATGTCTTATCCAAGAAGGGATCACAGTAAGACCCTTCAATCTAACAAAAACCGATATCGGTGACCTTGCCATGGCTCTTGTCGATGCAGCGACAATAGTTATCGCTTCACCGACCGTGCTTACTGGTCCCCATCCAGCCGTTATCTATGCAACCTACCTCGCTAATTTATTGCGCCCAAAAACAAGGTTTGCTTCGATCATCGGTTCATATGGTTGGGGTGGTAAAATGCCGGAGACGATACAGGGTATGATCGGCAACCTCAAAGTTGAGCTTATCCAACCGGTAATCACAAGAGGCAATCCAAGAGAAGAGGATTTCAAAGCATTGAACCAAATGGCTGCCGCAATCCTTGCTAAACACAAATCAATTAAAATAATATAGGAGGTAAAAAATGAGTGTATTTGAACCGAGTGAAGTTTTTCAATTTGCTATAAGAATTGAAGAAAACGGTGAGAAATTCTATCGCCAGATGGTGGAAAAATTCAATGATCCGAAATTGAAAGAATTATTTTCATATCTTGCCGATGAAGAAATAAAACACAAGAGAATATATGAAGGCATGGTTGAAGGAATCGAAAAATATGAACCTTTTGAATCATATCCAGGTGAATATTTTGAATATCTACGCGCCTATGCCGACAAGATTATTTTTGATGAAAAAACCTTTGATGAACAGCAAAAAAAGATCACCGACCCGATAACAGCGATCAATACTGCGATGGATAATGAAGTTGCTTCCATACTTTACTATCAAGAAATAAAGAATCTCGTTCCGAAAAACCAGCGAGGTTTAATAGATAAAATTATGGAAGAAGAGCGTCGGCATTTTGTGACCCTATCCGGTATGAGATCAAACATTAGTAAAAAACAGGAGAAAAAATGACCAAAAAACAACAAATATTTAAGTGTGAAATATGCGGGAATATTATAGAGATACTTCATTCAGGTGCTGGACAGCTTGTTTGCTGTGACCAACCTATGAAGTCTGTCGTTGAGAATAGCGAAGATGCTGCCGAAGAAAAACACGTTCCAGTGATCGAACGAAGTCCCGAAGGTATCCTGGTAAAAATAGGCAGTACACCGCACCCGATGGAAGAAAAACATTATATCGAGTGGGTACAAGTAATCGCTGATAAAGAGTCGTATCGAAAATTTTTGTCGCCTGGTAATGAACCAGAAGCTCTATTTAGAATAGAAGCAGACAACGTTATCGCACGAGCCTATTGTAATATTCATGGCTTATGGAAGAGCTGAAAAGAGGAAAACCGGCAATGTTAAAGGAAAATATTCAAAACGCATTTAATCAACAGATCAATGCAGAAATGTATTCGGCTTATCTATATCTTGCAATGTCGGCTTACTTCGAATCTGTGAATCTTAAAGGATTTGCAAACTGGATGCAGGTTCAGACCCAGGAAGAAATTGCTCATGCCATGAAATTCTACAATTACATATTCGGACGAGGCGGACGAGTTACTCTCTCGGCTATTGATGCTCCACCAAAAAGATGGGAGTCCCCTCTTGCCGTCTTTGAATCCACTTTGCAACATGAAAAAAAAGTAACAGGTTTAATCAATGGTCTTGTGGATCTTGCATCTTCAGAGAAAGACCAGCCTACTCATAATTTTCTCCAGTGGTTCGTTGCCGAGCAGGTCGAAGAAGAAGCCTCAGCCTACGAAGTGGTACAAAAAATCAAACTCATCGCCGATGAACGTGATGGTCTGTTCTTACTTGATAAAGAATTAGGACAACGTGTCTTCACCCCACCGACGACCAAGGGGTAGATTAGAAGACGATTAGAAGGAGGTAGTTAATGGATAATTTAGGCAGTGAAATTGTTGATGTAATAAAGTATGCAACAAAGATGGAAATAAATGGACGAAGCTTCTATGAACATGCTGCAGAACTGACTGAAAATAAACATGGTAAAGAAGTTTTTAAAAAACTCGCACAAGATGAAACCGGTCACATAAATACCTTTGGTGAAATATTCACCGGTGTATTAGGTGATGATAAATGGAAGGAATATATCGACCAGGAGGAAATGGATAAGGATACAGTTCTTGAGCAACTAAAAGCACGTATTGCAAAGCAATCTCACCAAGATAGAGCCAGTGATCAAGAAGCGTTGAGAATCGGCATGGAATTGGAAAGGGGTTCAATTGATAAATACAAAGAATGGGCGATGAAAACTGAAGATGTAAAAATCAAAGAGATATTTGAAAAAATTATTATAGAGGAAGAATACCATTACGACCTGCTCCAGGCTGAGTATGATAATATTACCAATACCGGTTTCTGGTTTGACATGGCAGAATTCAGGATGGATGGCAAGTTTTAAGACAACTATTTGCTTCTTCTTGTAAAAAAAGTAAGTTCTGAGCACTACCTTCAGGAAATTGGCATGTTATACTAAAAAAATATAAGGAAGATAATAAATTAGAATAAATTTTCCACTTAAATGATTGTCTTAATAATGAAGGAAGAAAGGAGAGCGGAACGTGGATATAAAAAAAACGATAGAAGCCATGAGAATAGGTATACAAACTGAATTGAATGGGATTCAGTTTTATCAGCTTGCCGCAGAAAGAACCCGTGATGAGAAAGGTAAAGCTGTTTTTACCCTGCTTGCTAAGGATGAGTTAAAGCATTTCAAAGAACTGCAGAAACATTATCAATCACTTATCAGCTCGAACAAATGGGCACCGGCGATAAATATTGGTGAAGCAAAAGCGATATTCGAAGGAGAAAGTCCCATTTTCAGTGAAGAGCTAAAAGGACGAGCTAAAGAAACTCACTTTGAGATGTCTGCCCTGTCCATCGGTGCCTTGCTTGAATCCAATTCGATCGACTTCTATAAGAAGATGATAGATGAAATAAGTGATCCAATAGGCAAAGAACTATTCATAAAATTGTGGAAATGGGAACAGGGGCATTTAGAAGCAATAACCAAACAACTCGATCTTCTCAAGGAAGAATATTGGGCAGAACAGAATTTCTCACCCCTGTTTTAGCTGCTCTGATCAATTGGGAGTTAACCATGAGTGATGAAAAGAAACCTGATAAGACCATCGACTGCCTGGGTCTTTACTGTCCTCAGCCCTTACTCCAGACCCGCGAGCAGATAGATACTCTTGATATTGGAGAAATTTTACTTGTTATTACCGACGACCCTGCAGCTGAAGAGGATATAAAACGTTTCGCCAAAAGAACTGGACATGAAATCGTGAAATTTGAAAAAGAAGGCGATATCCTTAGGTTTTTAATTAAAAAAACAAAATAGGAGCACAATCATGGCTACAAATAAATCAATACTCTATGTGCAAACAAGTGATATCCCAGAGAGACAATATTCACCTTTGGTTCTTGCACAAACCGCAAAAGCAATGGATATCACTCCCCGAGTTTATTATCTTGGCCAGGCATTAAGAATACTCATTACGCGCGAAGCTGATAAGATAAAATTAGGGGCATTCCCCAGTGTCGCCGAGATGCTAAAAAAAACCCTTGATATGGGGATTGAAATATATGTGTGCGAAGCATCAAAACAGATGTTTGGCTGGGATAAGGTTGACTTGATCTCCGGTGTTAAAATCGTGGGCGCAGGGACTCTGAACGATCTTGCGCTTGAGGCTGATGCAACTATGTGGTTTTGATTACGTGATAATAATATGAGTATATACCTTGACTACCAATCAGCAAAGCCTGTTGATCCACGAGTGATTCACTCCATGCAGCCGTATTTCTATAAAAGATTTGGTAACCCCTCTTCCCTACACACAACTGGTGACGATGCTACCAAAACATTAGAAAATGCAAGAGTAATTATTGCCGATTTCATAGGTGCCCAAACAAAGGAAATAATTTTTACGTCTGGTGCAACAGAAGCTAATAATCTTGCCATCATAGGATACGCGATACGAAACCGCAGCAAAGGTAATCACATCATTATTTCTGAAATCGAGCACATCAGTATCCATAATATCGCGAAATTTCTGGAAAAGAACGGATTTATCGTATCCAAGGTTCCGGTGAATCAATATGGTGAAGTAGATGTACAAAAGATAAACGACCGGATCACAAAAGATACAATCCTTGTTTCCGTTGGTTGGGCAAATAATGAGATAGGTACAATCCAACAAATTGACGATATCGCAACTTTATGTCGTGAAAAGGACATTGTCTTGCACTCCGATGCTGTTGCGGCCGAAGGTTTGCTGCAACTCGATGTCGGCAGAAACCTTATTGATATGCTGACCCTTTCTTCAAACGATATCTACGGTCCAAAAGGTGTTGGGGTTTTATATCTCAGAAAAGACATCCGGATCAACCCGATCATTATCGGCGGTGGTCAAGAATACGGTTTGCGTTCAGGTACTGAGAATTTGCCGGGTATTATAGGTATGGCAAAAGCAGCCGAAATAATAAAAACGGAAATGATTCCAGAAACAAAAAGATTTTTGAATTTTCGAAATAAATTAATAACAGGGATACTGGGCACTATCGCCAAATCCTATCTAAATGGCCATCCCTCCAGACGACTATCCAATAATGCACATTTCCGCTTCAGCGGTATTGAGGGTGAATCTTTGCTTCTTTCACTGAAAGACAAAGGCATTGATGTATCAACAGGAAGCGCATGTTCTTCAAAAACACTCGAACCTTCACATACTCTGATAGCAACGGGTCTGCTGCACGAAGAAGCACATGGTTCCCTACAAATAACCTGTGGCAGATTCACCACAGAAAAAGATATCGATACGTTTCTGAATGTTATACCCGGTGTGGTTAATAAATTACGTAAACTATCCCCGTTATATAAAGAGGAGTAATAAGATGAAATCAACGCAATATTCTGAAAAAGTTCTGGACCATTTCCGTAAACCCAGGAATGTCGGCACATTGGAAGGTGAGGATGTTGCGGTGGGGCGTGTCGGAAATCCGGTTTGCGGTGATCTTATGGAAATTTACATAAGGGTCAAGGACGATAAGATTATAGACATGAAATTCAAGACCTTTGGTTGTGGCTCTGCGATCGCAACGGCGAGCATGATCACTGAGCTAGCCATGGGAAAAACATTAGAGCAAGCGCTGAGTATTACAAGAAATGACGTTGCTAGTGAACTGGATGGATTGCCCCCGGTTAAAATGCATTGTTCAAACCTTGCCGCGGATGCTCTCAAAGATGCTATTAAAAATTATAGAGGTAGGGAAAAAAGTGAAAGCGGGGTAACTCAAAAAATCGAGCAAGGTATAAAAAGACTGATTGGCGAAGATGGTTTTCTTGATAAGGGGGTCTATTATAAAATCGATGAACTCTCATCATTTAAAGATAAGAGAACGATCATTGTAGACAATGGAGACAAGACGGCAGAAGCGGCTATAGAAATATCAAAATACACACCACGCGTCGTTCTTGTAACCCAGCTAAAGGACTTACCCGTAAAATCGAATTTAAAGATCAAGCTTAATAAAACTGATGTTAAAGTACTCTATGAATCAAAAATAATCGAAATAAAAGGCGTCAAGGTAGTCGAGAAAGTATTGATTCACGATCTTAATGAAGATGAAAAGTATGAACTCTTCGTCGATGCAGTCCTCATTTTATGATATGATCTGAATATCGCTAGATGAAAAAGAATAATAAAAAAGATGTCGAAATTAAGATCATGGGTATGACGTGTGCAACTTGTGTACGCACGATCGAGAATTCACTTAAAAACATAAATGGTACGATCAATGTAAATGTGAACCTCGGTGCTGAAAAAGCTTTTGTTACATATGATCCACAGCTAACTGCCGTTCCGGAAATGAAAAAAGCGATTGAAGATGCAGGCTATCAGTATATCGGTATCGAGGGTGATCAGACAATAGATATGGAAAGAAAAATAAGGGCAAAAGAATTAAAAGCACGGCGCAATAGATTTATCACCGGTTTTGCTGTTGGTATCCCGTTAATGGTACTTATGTATCTACCATTATCCCTTCCGTCTTTCGCACCTTATGGGATGTTAATTTTGACAACACCCGTTTTCATCTATGTTTCTCTACCGATATTCAAAGCAGCTTATCGTGCCTTGAAGAATAAAAATCTCAGTATGGATGTTATGTACTCGATGGGTATTGGAGTCGCGTTCTTATCGAGTATTCTGGGCACCTTTGAAATCGTCCTAACAAGAGAATTCCTTTTTTATGAAGCATCGATAATGCTCGCATCCTTTCTAACCTTTGGTCGATATTTAGAAGCAAAAGCAAAAGGCAGAACATCCGATGCAATTAAAAAATTAATGGGTCTTCAGGCAAAAACAGCGACTGTGATCCGTGATGAGAAAGAAATGAACATAGCGATCGAGCATGTAACTATCGGTGATATTATTATTGTGAAACCAGGTGAGCAAATACCGGTTGACGGTGAAGTGATCGATGGTAAGAGCTATGTTGATGAAGCAATGATCACAGGAGAACCAATCCCCTCACTTAAAAAGGCCGGTGACAAGACAGTCGGTGGAACGATCAACAAAAACAGCGTAATCAAGATCAAAGCACTCAAGATCGGCAAGGACACTCTTTTAGCGCAGATCATCAGGTTAGTCGAGCAAGCTCAGGGGTCTAAACCACCGGTTCAGAGAATCGCCGATAGGGTAGTTTCATACTTTATCCCATCGGTATTAGCGATCGCTGTAGTATCGTTTGTTATCTGGTATTTTATATTAGATAACACGCTGCTCTTTGCTCTAACTCGATTGATCTCGATTCTTGTAATTGCTTGCCCATGTGCCCTTGGTCTTGCGACGCCGACTGCAGTAACAGTCGGTATTGGTCGAGGCGCAGAACTTGGTATCCTCATTAAGAACGGTTCGGCACTTGAACGCGCTGAAAAACTCACGGCAGTGATTTTTGATAAAACGGGTACTCTTACCAAGGGTCTCCCTGAAGTTACTGATTTGGTAAGTTTGAAATTCGATAATAGACATCTATTGAAGCTGGCGGCAAGCGTTGAAAAAAATTCCCAACATCCATTCGCCATTGCCGTAGTAAATAAGGCTAAAGATTACAAACAGACATTGATAAATGTGACGCATTTCGATACGATTGAAGGCAAAGGAGTACGCGCTGATATAGGAAAGGAAGAAATACTTATCGGTAAAAAGTCTTTATTCACCGAGAAAAACATATCTTTACCGTCAGAACTTGAAGAAAAAATCCATAGTCTGACATCATCAGGTAAGACCATAAGTCTGATCGCTGTCGACAAAGAAATAATCGGTTTAATCGGGATAGCTGATACCCTAAAGCCCACTAGCAAAAGCGCAATCGAACAATTGAAAAAAATGAACCTTAAAGTAATTATGGTCACTGGCGATAATAGACAGACAGCACATGCCATAGCAAAAGAAACTGGGATAGATGATATTATTGCCGAAGTTCTACCCGAGGATAAAACCAATGAGGTTAAGAAATTACAGAAGAAATCCGAAGTTGTCGCTTTTGTCGGTGATGGCATTAATGATGCGCCGGCACTGGCTCAATCAGACATAGGCATCGCTATTGGCAGTGGTACAGATATCGCTGTAGAAAGCGGTGATATAATACTCATCAGCGATGATCTTTTAGATGTAGTGGCAGCGATTCAATTGAGCAAGAAAGTGATGAAAAGAATAAAGCAGAATTTATTCTGGGCATTTGCATATAATATTATATTAATTCCGGTCGCCGCTGGGTTATTATATCCATTTTTTGGAATTACTTTTCGCCCGGAATTTGCTGGACTAGCAATGGCATTGAGTTCAGTAACGGTGGTGACCCTCTCTTTAATGTTAAAGAAATATTCGCCACCGGTAAAATTAAAAGGAGGTGATCAATGATGGTTATTGATCCTATTTGCAAAATGGAAGTCGATGAAAAAACAACCCAATACAAGAGTGAATACAAGGGTAAAACCTATTTCTTTTGTGCTCCTGGTTGTAAAAGAGCATTCGATGAAGACCCGGCAAAGTACGTGAAAACAGAAACTGAATCATAGACGCAACATACTACAAGACAAGGGAGTAAAATATGGAATTCACGCATATTGATGGAAAAAACAAAGGGAAGATCATGCTTTATGCACTAAGCACATGTGTTTGGTGTAAGAAGACAAAGAGACTGCTTGGTGAGTTAGGTATAGCTTATGACTATGTTTTTGTGGATCTACTAGACGATGATGAGAAAGCGAATGCAAAAAAGGAACTGGAGAGATGGAACCCGCGTGGGTCATTCCCGACTATTGTTGTTAATGATAAAGAAAGCATAGTAGGGTATGATGTACAAAAAATTAAGGAGTTGATAAATAATGAATAATGCGCTGCAATACCAAAAACAAATTGAAAGCCAGTATGAAAAATTAAAAAAAGAGGCAGAAGCAGCAGGCTATCGGTTGAATCCAGATATCGAGTTTACAAGGGAACTGGTTGAGGGTCTTTTGACAAATGAAAAAAGATATGGATATTGGGCTTGTCCATGCCGGCTTGCCGATGGAGTAGAAAGAAATGACCGGGATATCATATGCCCGTGCGATTACCGTGATGCCGATCTTACTGAACATGGCGCATGTTATTGCGGACTCTATGTTTCGCAAGTAGTCATAGATGGGAAAATATCTGCCGGTTCGATCCCTGAGCGAAGACCACCAAGGGAAGAAAGAGATAAAATTGGTGAAAAACCAGCAACTTCTCTTAATTCTTCGCTGGACTATCCTGTATGGAGATGTAAGGTATGTGGTTATTTATGCGCCCGTAATGATCCTCCTGAGATCTGCCCGGTTTGCAGAGCAAAGCGAGAACGATTTGCCAAATTCATTGAATAAGAATACAAATCAACACGGAAATCGATTAAGATACGAAAGAAGTCCGTACCTTTTACAACATGATCGAGACCTTAAATACCTATGAAAATGTAGGTAAACAATAGCTCCGCAATGATGTCATAATTATATAAATTGAGTTGAATTGGAGATTGTGAAAAGAAAAGGATGTCATTGATTCTGTGAAAAACTCGAGTATAATAACAGGTGTAGGTTGGGTAAAAGGAGGTTCTCGATGATAAACGATCCGATCAAAGTTGGTGAGCAGCTGCCGGATTTTACATTGTTTGACCATAATAAAGAAAAAATCAACATTGCAGATTTTCGCGGGAAGAAGCTATTACTATCGTTTCATCCGCTTGCCTGGACTAATATTTGCGCGCAACAGATGAAATCACTGGAGGTTAATAAAAAACGGTTTGATGAGTTGAATACTGTTGCCTTCGGGCTCAGTATTGATAGTGTCCCATCAAAAAAGGCCTGGGCAGAGAAGGAATTAGGTATTAAGAACACTCGCTTACTCTCTGATTTCTGGCCTCACGGTGAAATTGCGAAGAAACTGGGGATATTTCGAGAAAAAGATGGTTTCTCAGAGCGAGTTAATATCATCGTTGATGAAAACCAGCGGGTGATATTCATCAAGATATATGATATCTCAAAGCTACCAGATATTGAGGAAATAGTCACATTCTTGAAAAATAATAGGGAGAAAAAATAATGAGTAAAATAGATGATCTTTTAAACGGAGCAATGAATGCGGAGGCTAAAGCACAAGTATTTTATATGGATGCTTCTAACAAAGCCCAAAGCCAAGCTGGCAAGAAGCTTTTCAAAGAGCTGGCTGATTTTGAGGGTAGACATTATGAGCGTGTAAAAGGAATTATCGACATGAGGAATCAGGGGAATGCTCTTGGAACAGTAATTGCACCAGACCTTATGCCGGATGTTAAATCTGAGATCGAAGGCGAAGTCGAGCCAAATAAAGATGAAATCGTTGCTGTTTTAAATATCGCAATAGCGGCAGAAAAAGATGCTCAGTCAAAGTACCGAGAAATCGCTGATATGATTGAGGAAACTGAGGGCAAAGCTATTTTCATGAATCTTGCTGAAGAAGAGAATAAACACCAACGTATTCTTGAAGACCAGTTTTACCACATGTCGAATAAAGGTCTGATAATATGGGAGTAAATTCCTGGAGTAATAATGGATGTTCTTGACGCCATAAAGAAAAGACGAGCATATCGTTCGCTTGAACCTGTTGTGATCAGCCAGAACATGATCAATGAATTAGCGACCAGCGCACAACTTTTCTGTTCTTGTTTTAACAACCAACCGTGGCGTTATGTTTTTGTTTATGCTCCGGGTATGCTAAAAATGATGCATGCTGCACTTTCACCTGGTAATGAGTGGGCACAAGCAGCTTCAATGCTGATCGCAGTATTATCAAAACCAGAGCTCGATTGTATCATTAAAGATAGAAAGTATTACGCTTTTGATACTGGTATGGCTACAGCTTCTCTGATATTGCGAGCAACAGAACTCGGCTTGGTCGCCCACCCTATCGCTGGTTTTAGTCCAAAAAAGACCAGGGAGATTCTGAATATTCCTTCCGATATGGAAGTTATTGCATTGGTCATTGTCGGTAAGAAATCAGATAAAGTAAATCCCCACCTTTCCGATAAACAGGTCGAAGCAGAAAAAGATCGACCAGCGAGATTACCGATTAATGAATTTGTATATTTAAACAAATTCAGCAAACAAAAGGATAATAAGGAGAAGTAATGGCTGTTTTAGATGAAAAAGTAAAAGAAGAAGTAAAAAACATATTTAAGGATCTGAAAGATCCAATTAAGTTAATTGTCTTCACACGCGACGATACGATAACTATCCCGGGTCGCGAATGCCCGGCCTGTAAAGATAATGAGACACTCATGAAAGAGGTTTCTGAATTATCTGACAAGATCAGTATAGAAGTTTACGATATCGCTAAAGATGATGATAAAGTCAAGGCCTATGGTGTCGATAGAGTCCCTGTTACCCTGGTACAATCGAATAAGGATTTTGGAGTGAGGATGTATGGCATACCTGCAGGTCACGAATTTGCCACGCTCTTAAACGCAATACAGATCGTATCAAAATCAAGCTCCGAACTGTCTTCACAAACAATTGAAAAATTAAAAACGATATCTAAACCAGTACACATCCAGGTATTTGTTACGTTATCCTGCCCCTATTGTGCACCCGCCGCTTCAATGGCACACAGTATGGCGGTCGAAAACGATAATATCAAAGCTGATATGGTAAACGCACAAGAGTTCCCGGAGTTGGCTCAGAAATATGGTGTTCTTGCAGTACCAAAAGTTGTCATCAATGAGACAGTTCAATTCGAAGGAGCTCTTGCGGAAAATGCATTTCTCGATAAAATCTTGGAAAGCGTAAAGTAAAAAATATCTTGACTATAAAAAAAAGAAGGTATAATGAAAGAAAAAACTATGAGTGAAGATGATATCAAAATTCAGGAAACATTGAGTAAAATCAAAAACAGAATACTCGTTTTTTCAGGAAAAGGCGGTGTTGGCAAAAGCACGATCGCGGTAAATATCGGTTTTTCATTGAGTGAAAGACAACTTAAAGTAGGTCTTTTAGATATCGACATCCACGGTCCAAATTTAGCGATGATGTTGGGTGTTGATAAAAAGCGCCTGGAGACTGCTGATGATAACCGTATCCTCCCGGTCACAGTTACCAAGAATCTTTCCCTCATATCCATGTCATTTCTTTTGCAGGATACTACAACTCCGGTAATATGGCGCGGCCCTTTAAAAATGAAGATAATTCAGCAATTTCTTGGTGATGTGATATGGGGCGACCTTGATTGGCTGGTCATTGATTCACCGCCTGGCACTGGTGACGAACCACTATCAGTTGCGCAGTTGATACCGGCAACTGGTGCAATAATCGTAACAACGCCACAGGAAGTGTCTTTGCTGGATTCGGGAAAAGCGGTCAATTTTGCGCGTCGACTTAATCTGAAAATATACGGCATTGTTGAAAATATGAGCGGTCTGAAGTGCCCTCATTGTGGTAAACAGATTAACCTATTCAAAAAAGGTGGCGGCGAACGTGCTGCAAAAGAACTAGGTGTACCGTTCCTTGGACGGATCCCGATCGATCCAAGTATCGTCGAGTTAGGTGACGATGGTAAACCATTCATCCTCCACCGTGCTGAATCTGATGCAGCTAAGGCGCTAAACAAAATCGTCGACGGGATCATTGAAAACAAATTAGCTCGATAATATCGGAGTAAATTAGAACTCGAACAACCATTTAAGATATTTTGGAAGCTCAATGCAAATAAACAGAGCAGCAATTGTATGTGTTATTTCATGACTTTCTTGACTTATGTTTTAAGTTGAGTAATATAGGTAAGGATATTTGTAATGGCCAAACTTATAATCGTATCAAATCGACTACCCATCACAATAACAAAAAGAGGAAGCACTTTAAAAATGCAATCCAGTGTTGGTGGCCTTGCCACTGGTCTCGACACATTTCATAAATCATATAAAAGTCTATGGATCGGATGGCCAGGATATGTGTTGAGTAAAGATGCAGAGGAAAAAAACCTAGTTAAAAGAAAACTCGTTGACAAAGGTTGCTATCCGGTATTTTTATCAAACTATGATATTGAAAATTACTACTATGGATTTTGTAATAAAGTTATCTGGCCGCTTTTTCACTATTTTACTGAAAATACACTTTACGCTACGAAATTCTGGAAAGCATACCAGCGCGTCAATGAACAATTCAGTGAAATAGTTAATAGTCTCGTTGAACCAGGGGACAAAATATGGGTGCATGACTATCAGCTCATGCTTTTGCCAAAGTTATTACGTCAGAAAAACCCAAAAATCGCCATAGGGTTCTTTTTGCATATTCCGTTTCCCAGTTCAGAGATCTTTCGGCTTCTACCCTGTCGGACAGAGATAGTTGAAGGTTTTATGGGCGCTGACCTTATTGGTTTTCACACCCATGATTATGTCCATCACTTTACTGAAAGCGCACGCAGACTGCTGGGATATGAATATAAATCAGGTCACATACGTACTGTCCAACGTAGAATCATGGTAGATGCCTTTCCTATGGGTATTGACTATGATCGATTCCATTACGCGAGCGAGCAGAACAAGGTAAAAAGAGAGATTGTCAGACTTAAGAAGAAGCTGGGTGATCGTAAAATAATCATTAGTGTTGACCGTCTCGATTACACTAAAGGCATAGCAGAGAGGTTAGAAGCTTTTGATCTTTTCTTAAACAAATACCCTGAGTACAGGAAAAAAGTAACACTTATCCTTGTCGCAGTTCCTTCACGCACCGGTGTTGACCAGTATGCTATTTTAAAAAAGCATGTTGATGAACTCATCAGCAGAATAAACGGCAAATATGGGGATATCGGTTGGGTACCCATTTGGTATTTGTATCGATTTATGCCTTTTGATAAATTGGTTCCCCTATATTGTATTGGTGATATTGCACTCATTACACCACTTAGGGACGGTATGAATCTCATTGCCAAGGAGTATATTGCAAGTAAAACAAAAGCCACCGGGGTCTTGATCCTCAGTGAAATGACCGGAGCCGCCCAGGAACTGGGTGAGGCGATCATTGTTAACCCAAATAATAAGGAACAAATTGCTGAAGCTATCAAACAGTCTATTGATATGCCAATTCAAGAGCAGATACGACGCAACAAGGTTATGCAAGAACGTCTTAGAAGATACAGTATTGAACGATGGGCCCATGATTTTATGGAAAAACTGTTACATATAAAAAAGATGCAAGGTATTTCGCATATGAGTAAGTTGAATCCTCGAATCACAAGTACTTTGATCAAAGAGTATTCGAGAAGTAAACATAGATTGATCCTACTTGACTACGACGGTACGTTGATTTCCTTTAAAGAGGATCCTAACGATGCGCGCCCAAGTGATGAAATCACATGGATCCTCAGAAAACTGAATCAAGACTCAAAGAACATCGTGGTAATTGTAAGCGGACGCCAGAGGCAGACACTCGATGAATGGTTTACTATTCCAGGTATCAATTTGATCGCCGAACATGGTGTTTGGATAAAAACCACAAATAAAAAATGGCAACTCATCGAACCACTAAAAAATGCATGGAAGAAGCGAATAAAGCCGATGCTTGAAGTTTTCGTGGATCGAACTCCCGGTTCATTCATCGAAGAGAAGGACTATTCTCTTGTTTGGCATTATCGTAGAACCGACCCTAAATTAGCAAAAATTCGATCGGGTGAACTCAAGGAAACGCTGAGGCATCTTACCAGTAACCTAAATATAGGAGTGCTTGAGGGCAGCAAAGTGGTAGAAATCAAAAATATCGGCATAAACAAAGGTCGTGCTTCTCTCAGGTGGATAAAAAGAAAAAAATGGGATTTCATATTAGCGGTTGGAGATGACCGGACAGATGAAGACATTTTTTCTATGCTGCCACAAAATGCATTTTCAATAAAGGTCGGTCACGGTGTTTCAGAGGCACGTTACAGGATCGACGACCCAGAGGCGGTGCGAAAATTACTGAAAGCCATGCTTAGAAGTTGAATTTCAAAAACCCTTGCAATACACCATTATGTAAATATAATCTTATCAAGGAAAGATGTTACAATAGATAGGAGGTTTTCATATGGCGCATCGGATTGACGACTATTCAAATATAGTCGATGAAGACATAATGTTCGAAATATTTAAAGCCGCACGCCAACTCTGTGGCAAATCTATTGTCCATATTAATTCGACATATTATGGCGGTGGTGTTGCTGAAATGCTGAGTGCTCTTGTACCACTAATGAATGATGCAGGTACCGAAACAGGATGGCGACAATTGCGTGGTGCACCTGATTTCTTTAACATTACCAAGAAATTCCACAATGCGCTACAAGGTGATACGATTCATCTGACTGATATGAAAAAAAGACTATATATCGAGGCCAATGAGGATTTTTCTAAATATAATCATATCGATCATGATTGTGTTATTGTCCATGATCCACAACCTCTTCCTTTGATTAAATTTTACAAGAAAAAACAACCATGGATATGGCGTGTCCATGTTGACCTTTCACACCCAGAACCGGAATTGTGGAATTTCCTGAAAAATCATATATTAAGATATGATATGATGATCGTTTCGCATGAGAAATACAGGAGGAAAGAACTCCCAGTTGAACAAAGAGTAATACACCCGGCAATTGATCCATTATCATCTAAAAATATCGATATCTCTGATAAAGTAATTGAAAAAACATTAAAAAAGTTCAAAGTCCCTACAGATAAACCATTTCTTTGTCAAATATCACGTTTTGATAAATGGAAAGATCCTGAAGGGGTTATTGATATATTTAATATGGTAAAAGAAAAAAACGATTGCCGACTAGTACTCTGTGGTAGCGCCGCCATTGATGACCCGGAGAGCAGTCAAACATATGAGCGAGTCAGAAAGAAAGCCGCAAATCACACAAAAAATGGTGACATCATACTCATCACATCCCTTAATAATATCCTGGTCAATGCGCTTCAGCGAAAAGCGGCAGTTATTATACAAAAGTCACTTAGAGAAGGTTTTGGGTTGACTGTTACTGAGGGCTTATGGAAGGAAAAAGCGGTCGTTGCATCAACAATAGGTGGCATACCACTCCAGATAAAAAATGGTGAAACCGGTTTTTCAGCACCGCCAAAAGCAACCCATGAATTCGCATCGCTTATAATTGAGCTACTAAGAAATCCCAAGCTTGCAGAAAAGGTTGGTAAGAAAGGCAAAGCTCATGTCCGAAAAAATTTCCTGATCACTAGATTGCTGCTTGATTATTTAAAACTGCTTAACGAATTATTGACGAGGTTCTAACCTGAACCGGACCACTCTATAATGCGTATCTTAGCGATTACTGATATACATGGGCGTCAGAATCATAATACTGAAGTAAAAGAACTTATGTCTAGCGTCGATCTCATCGTGATAGCTGGTGACCTTACGAATTTTGGTCATGATAAAGAAGCCAGGTCATTACTACAAAATATCCAGTTGTACAACAAAAATATCCTGGCGATTCCGGGCAACTGTGATCATCCAGATGTCAATGATACCTTAATAAAAATGGGCGTGAACCTACACGGTATTACGAAAACCATTAACAATATTGCATTTTATGGATTAGGAGGGTCGGGTAAAACACCCTTTAATACCCCACAAGAATGTAACGAATCCGACATAAGTTCGATCTTGGGAAGTTTCAATAAAGAAAATGACGTTCGCCACCATGTTTTTGTATCCCATGCACCACCTGCAAAAACCAAACTCGATAGAACATTCCTGACAAGCCATGTCGGCAGCAAAACAATTAGAGAATTTATTGATAGATTTAAACCCGATGTCGTTATTTGCGGGCATATCCATGAAGCGCAAGGTGTTGACGAACTTGGCTCGACCATCATGATCAATCCAGGACCTTTTCCCAAACATTATGCGGTGATCGATCTTTTAGAAAAAATCACCTATCGTCTGTATTAATAGGCTGTTTTATAAGAGCCTTGCCTATTTTTATCGCCAGCTGCTCTAGAAGCTTTGGTGCATCATTGATTGCTTTTTCTAATGATCTATCTGATTTTGCCAGAGTGTACTTTGCCTGAATCTCATACTTTTTGAGTTTCTTGGCATCGGCTGTGATATGCCCACAAATTAGAATCACTGGTTTCTTATATTTGCCAGCCAGAACCAAGACCCGCTCCAGTGTTTTTCCGGAAAAACTCTCTTTATCGACGCGCCCCTCTCCGGTAATCACAACATCACATGCCCGGACTGCATCTTCAAAATAGGTCAGCTCTTTAATCAAACCAAAACCGGATATGATCTGTGATCCCAACATCGCAACAAAAGCTCCGCCAATACCTCCCGCCGCTCCAGAACCAGGTATTTTGTCTAAATCGATCTGATACTGTTTGAGGACAATTCTTCTAAATTTCCTTAAGCCTTTATCGATTAGAATCATGTCACTCGGTTTTGCCCCTTTTTGCCGCGCATAAGCCAATGCACCATTTTTTCCGGTAAGAATGTTACGTACATCAGATGCTATAGTGATTCTTGTTGATTTAATACGGTTTTTTATCTGTGAAGTGTCGATTTTGTATAAATCTAATAAACCCAAGCAATTGAGGTCGATCGACCTTCCCTCACGGTTCAAAAACTTAATGCCGAAAACCGACAAAGCACCAACCCCGCAATCAATCGTCGAGGAATCACCAATGCATAAAATTACCTTTCGATACTGATTATCGAGCGCATCGAGGATCAACTCACCCACGCCGACAGTTGTGGTTTTTAAAGGATCACGTTCTTGCTTTGGTATCAAGGACAGACCGGCTGCCTCTGCTAGTTCAATTATCGCCACCCCCTGTCTTGGAGCAATACCGTATGTTGCAGTGATATCTTTAGCAACGGGACCGGTAACTTTACAGGTCATGAATTTACCCCCAAGGGCCTGAGTTATTATGCGCGAGGTTCCTGTACCACCATCGGCCAAGGGCAATTCAATGATTTCAAATCTTTTTGATGATTTCCTCAAACCCCTCGAAATATAATGCGCAACATCAATTGAATTCAAGGATTCCTTGAAGGTATTAGGAGCAATAAGGACTTTCACTATATCCCGGAGTGCATTAGCTTGCTAATGTCGAGTATATCCCGGAGTGCATTAGCTTGCGATGTCGAGTATATCCCGGAGTGCATTAGCTTGCAATGTCGAGTATATCCCGGAGTGCATTAGCTTGCGATGTCGAGTATATCCCGGAGTGCATTAGCTTGCTAATGCCACCCTTCGTATATCTTCGGATTAACCGTATTAGGTGCTCTTCCATTTTCAACAAGCACGGCTATTACATTTTCCGCAACCATCAGTGCCATATTTGTTCTGGTTTCAATAGATGCTGAACCGATATGTGGCACAAGAACCGTATTATCCATGCTGAGGAGCTTTTTATTTATCGCGGGTTCACGCTCATATACATCGAGTGCGCAACCTGCTATTATTTTCTTATGTAGTGCCTCAGCAAGGGCCTGTTCATCGATGATTGGACCTCTTGCTACATTTATAAGGTATGAGGACGGTTTCATTAGAGTGAGCTTTTCTTTTGTAATCAAATGATGAGTTTGCTCATTGAGAGATACATGAATACACACAAAATCTGATTCTTTCAGCAGATCATCAAGTTTGTCATATTTGACTCCAAGGATTTTTTCTTCATCATCTGATAAGCGTACTAGATCGTAATATAGTACTTTCATCCCAAAACCCTTGGCCCGGCGTGCGACTGCTCGACCGATCCGGCCGAAACCTATTATACCAAGATTTTTTTCATGGACATCATGCCCTAATAATAACATCGGCGACCATCCGATAAACTTACCTTGACGTAAAAATTTATCTGCTTCTACGATCCGGCGAGCTATTGATAGCAGGAGAGCAAAAGTCAGATCCGCAGTCGTCTCGGTTAGTACATCGGGTGTATTGGTAACCGGTATTTTACGTTTTGTTGCTTCTTTGAGATCGATATTATTATAACCGACCGCATAATTGGCAATCACCTTGAGTTGTTTACCAGCACGGATAATTTCCGCGTCGATATTATCCGTCAATAAGCACAGCAAACCGTCTTTGTCTTCAATTTCTGTTATTATATCCTGTCTCGGCATCGGATCATCAAGAGGGTTGATGGATAAATCAACGTGTCTTCTGAGTAATTCAATTCCCGGTTCTGGAAATCTACGGGTTAAAAGAACCTTTGGTCGCAGAGCCATATAAGATTAAATCCATATTTCGCTAAAATTCAAGAGGAAAATCTACCTTTTATTACACCGAACCTCAAATAGTTTAATTTGATAGTTCTCCATAGCATGCTACAGAGTTTCTTCTGTCATTCCCTGGCAAGCCTGTCCTCTGACTTGATCAGGGGAACCAGGGAATCCAGGAAAATAAGGAAATACAAAAGACTGGATTCCGCATCAGGTGCGGAATGACGACATACATTGAGCAGTATTTGATTAAACTATTTAATGCTCTTCTCAGTAACTCTACAATTGTAGTTGACTAGTGCATCGTAATGTAAGTTATTGATAATCTACTATATTGTCATTACCCGACTTGATCGGGTAATCCATAGTAAGCAACTTTCTGGATTCCCGCTTTCGCGGGAATGGCAGCTATCGGAAATTAATGTTACACTGTACTGGCTGCCCTCGTTTTAGAGAGCTCACGCATTGTGGGGATTCATCAGGTTTTAAAAATAAACCACCGGGCATTTCGCCAATAAATTGTAGTTGCACCATTTATGGTGCATGAAAATGTAAGATAACGTTTCCCGGAATAGGTTCTCCTAGTGGAATATCATGAACAGGATCATCATTATTAATTAACCCTGTTACAGCCGCTTCAGGATAAATAGCTAAATCAACCTCCTTATCAGCGCATTTATGGATAGTATCTATAATCGATATCAAATTAGCGTTAGTATCCGGTGTAACATGATTTACAACAAGAGCAATTCTCATGGTTTCTCTATCACCTTCATAGTTTCGATTGTACTTCAACAGTTGCGCTTAACGTTTCGCGTGTTTGCGAAGTCCCGAAGGGATTTAGCGAAGCGTCGCAAACATGCTGTTATCTGAAGTGGCAAGTTGACTTTTTGCCTCATTGCCCATAAGATTTGAATTTTGCTTGTTATACTCTTTCACCGGTTGCTCTTTCTATCTTCTCTTGCCAAGGAATGAAATTCCCAGGCTTGTAATATTTTTCTATTAAAAAGCCAATTACTTCTCTATTTCCAATTATCTCGCTAAATTCTTTTCTAAAGAAGCGGAAAGTGCTATTCTCGATCAATTTGGCGAGAATATAATCCTTCATATATAGAGGAGCAGAAAACACAAATTCTGACCAGATACCAGAATCATCGTTAATTCCAAGATACTTTTTGCTCACACCTTGCCACACACTTCCAAAATTGGCTTCGGGATTTTTGTACAATTCCAGTTCAAAAGAAAGTTCTTTAATAAATTGTCTATAACGGTATGCTTCATCTAACTCAAGTACATTAAGAAATGCTTCTATTTTATTTTCAGGCATTGAAGTAAATTTTTGGAGCCACTCCTTTGTATCAATAAATTCCGACCATATATCTGCCATCCCTTCTTTAAAAGAAGGTTCGTCCATAAGAAGAAAACTCCTTGGTAAATATAAATAATGTATTGCGTGACCAAACTCATGAAAAAGGGCCCGGTAATCCATATACCCACCCACTGGGTTGTATGTAATTCTTATGTTTTCACCCATTTTAAGGTTATAACAGCCACCGGAACATGCCATATCTTGAGTTTCTACCTTTACAGGCAAAGAATTCATATCTATTCCAAAGGATTCAAGAGTAGATTTTAGCTTCTCCATCATTTCTTCTTTTGCAAAATATTTATCAGGAGGTAAGAAAAATTTGTAAAACATAAATTTCAAGTCATAAATCTGTAAATCAGAAATTTCTTTCTTGCTTTTTTCAAGAAACCCTCGCCATACTCTTTCTGTATTCTTTTTTATGTTTCTGCAAATTTCAGAAAGGCAATTGTGTGAAAGATTTTCAAAAGAAAAGATAAGGTCAGGGTAACTTTTAAATCCTGCCTCATTTGCAAGTTTATTAGCAAGTTTTATACTTTCCTGTGCTTGATTCTCAATAGAATTAAGTAAAGGTTTCCAGCTGTAGTATGCTTCCTTCCTCAAACCTCTATTTTTGCTTCTCATTAAGATATTAGACATCTCATTGATTTTGACTTTTTTACTCCCAATAGAAGGCAAAAAATTATCTGCTCTTTTCTCTATTTCATTACGTAAACTAAACAACCTTTTATCATATTCAATCTTTGTTTGTATAATTTTCTTCTTCAAGATTTCTGCCTTCCTTCTCCTTACTGCATTTTCTCCCTTTCTAAGAAGTTTTTCAGTTTCCGCTAATAGAGAAGGGTCAAGCAGAAGCTCTCTTACTTCTCTAGCTTTTTCCTCTAATTTCCCTTCATCTGGCACTCCCTTGTACCACAAGGAATATTGCTCTTCCCAATTTTCCTTAAGTCTATTATCTATCTCGTCTATCCAGTACACTTTATACCTCTCTTGCCATTTCATACAACGGACAAGGCTTGCCGAAGTTGGCACAAGTGCCTTATCCATTTTTTAATTATACGACTTAAACCCACATTCGCTTTGAAACATGTGCCAATTTGGGCGGAGGCGCGTATGCGCCGGAGCCGGCAAGCCGTTGTTGTACGCCGTTTTCGCGTTATTTTATAAAGTTGGTAATATTTTATCCTCAAGAAATTGTAATCTTAATTCTAATGAATTAGCATTTTCCATTGTTGGTTTAGTATTTACTGGAATTAGTTTATCTATATCATCATTATTATGTACAGCAGATATCCATTTTCTCATTTCAAATATATACCCTTCTAAAACTTCCTTTACATTTTTACAGTAAACTGGTGATATATAAGCAGATGGTAAATCACCTACAACAATCCATATATATTCATCTATATCTTTTGATATTGGTAATATCTCAAATAGAAAAATACCAATTATTCCTCCAATTCCAAATCCCCAATAGCCATTTTTTATTTTTTGACACCATTTCTTATTTCGTAAAAAACTTTCAGCTTCAGATCTAAATTCCTTTAGAAGTCTTTTATCTTCTTGATTATCACCAATAACCATGTCAATGGGACTGAGATCATGTAGATTTATATTATATTTATTTTTCATTGTGTATTTCCCATTTAGCGAAAATGGCGTACAACGGCTGGCGTGTATCTGAAGTTTTCGGACCGATGCGACGAAAACTTGCGTCGAGTGAGTACAACGAAGCAAGCCAGATACCCGCTCGTTAAGTGAGTGCAATAGCACCGAGCAATCCGAAGAATTGCGAAGAGTTGCCCAAAGCCCATCTTTATACTTCATTTATATGCAGAATCAACATATATTCTTGCACCATCGGGAGTGTTAGGAACTCTTGGAAACTGAAATGGCACTCTATATATATTAACACTTTCCGCCTATAATTTCACTCTAATTTCCTAAACACCATACTATAGTTTTTCATTATTATCCCTTTAGGTTCCTCTTTATGAATAGTTTCAAAGTTATTTTTTCTTAAACAATGAGTTACATCACCAATTGTATAAACACCATAATTATTCACGATGGGTCTAAAAATTCTTGTGGTAAATCTTGAATATGCGAGATCATAGAAAATAAAATAACCATTTGGTTTTAAAACTCGATTTATTTCTTCTAATGTCTTCTCCCAATTGCCTATATGGTGCATAACATATAGCGATAGTACCATATCAAATTCCTGATTTCTGAACGGAAGTTTTGTAGAATCCGCTTCTATGAATTTTAAGTGTTCACTCTCGTTGTTATACATTTTTGCTATTGCAATTTGTTCTGAATCTAAATCTATTCCTACAACATTCATATTATACCTATTGGTCAAATGTGCCGAGACTATTCCAACACCACATCCTATTTCCAATACTTGGGTTGTATTATGTAAATCGATTCTATTAAACAATCGTTCAACAAATTCTAGATTCTTTTGTGCATGCCGTTTACTGTTAACAAACCTTTTTTCTATTTTACTCATCTTCATTTTTCCACCCCTCTATACTGTATAGGTTACTCTTTTTATTTGCTTCAATGACTTTCATGGTTTTCAAAGCGCTTTGGGCAATTTCACTTAACGTTCCCAGCATATACGACGTTGCAACCGAAAGGAGCAATGTCCCGAAGGGCAAGGGCTTTAGCCCGAACCAGATTCCCGCAGTTAAACAAAGTAAATAATCCTTCATTTTTCCGCCTCAATAATCGCAAAATATTGTGTATCTTTAGCTACCGGGAATACGTCCATAGGATTTTCTGCCCATATAGCCGAGGTTACTATATGTGTCTTTACTTTCCTGAAACCAGCTTTAGTCAGGTCATTAATCATATATTTTTCTATCCATGCTCTCTCGAGCCCATGTTGTTTTGCCAAGTTTGCAGAATTACTATTTTCCTCAACAAAAGAATGCATTGCCACTAATCTACCTCCATGTTTTAGCGTCCTGTAAACTTCTTCTAAAACCAGACCTGTAACCGGTACATTATTGAACCCCGCCAGAGATGTAGTATAATTTAAAACATCATCCTTGAAAGGCAAATGTTTAGCATCAAACGCTACGGCCAAAAATTCCTTTGAATATTTTTCCTCCATCTTCCTTTTTGTCCAGATTAATACATTTTGATCAACATCAGTCGCTATAGGATAGAAATTTGCTTTTGATTTCAGTAGGGTTTCAAACAGACCTCCTAAACCGGTTGCTATGTCAACAACGAAGCCTTGAAAGTCATCGATATAATCTTTCATTTCATTCAACCAAATTTTTTGAGCTTCTCTTGTCTCTTTATTAACATATCGCCTATATTGTTGCATCAATTTTTCCATCTTCATATCAGAGAAAATGCTTTTATCCCATCTCCATTTTTTGTGAGACAATTTATCGCTTATCATTATATGTGCACCCTCTATTAAAGCATATCGTTCTTCACATGATGAACACCTAAATGCTTCATCAATCGCACCTTTATAAATTAGACAGCATAATATCGTATAAGCTGAAACATTTCTTATAATCTATAAGCACGGATGTATCAAAGTATATCGCTGGTAAGAATCTCTCATGCAATTTTCCAGTTTTTGTAAGTATTGTATCTTTCATTAGTTATCCCCAAAGATAATTTCGCCCAACGTTCCCAGCATATACGACGTTGCGACCGAAGGGAGCAATGTCCCGAAGGGCAAGGGCATTAGCCCGCAGCGTATATGCTGTGTTAGGCAACGCCGACTATCGTCTCTCAACATTTTTTAATATCATCCCCACAAACCTATCAAGTCGCTTTTTCACTTCAGGGATCTCAATTAAATCACCCATGGTTGAGCTTCTATCATACTCTCTTGCGGGAAATAGGAGCGTCTCTGGCCAGAAATCGAGGTTCGCGAAATTATAGAGGGCCTCGTGAAGAGCCATGTCCCCACCTGCCGAAAGGTTACCTATAATTATAAAGTTAATCTTTTTAATTAATTCTTTCCACCCCGGAAGACTTTTGAAAATTCCTTGTGACCGTTCAGCGAAAGCAAAATATATAGAGGAAAGATGCCCGCCATAGGTCGGGACTGCAAAAATCAGAATGTCAGCATCTCCACATTTTTTATAAATTTCAGGAACACCATCTTTGATAGGACATTTTTTATCAGCAAAGCATTCGTAACCACACTGGCTGCATGGAGTAATTTCAAATTCATTAGCATTCAAAAATTCTGTTTGAAAACCTTGCACCTTGAACCTTTGCAAACAATGTTTCACAAGCCTTGAGCAGTTTCCTGTTTTTCTTGCACCAAATGCTATGCCAAGAACTCTCACTATATCTCACCCTCTTTCATAATAGTCAGTTTTGCCTAACTCGTTTATATCGGAACTTGAGTTCGGATATACTCCTGATTTTGCATTGATATCGGAACTATATTGCCGACATCCAGCCCTGTCGATGAAACTCTAACCCTGCCTGATTCTTCTTCTGTAATCCTAATCACTGAATTCATGCAATTTATTATAAATGATATCTCCGTGGTGTCAAGAAATATAACTATTCTACGGTAATGATAAATTGAACAATTGACCAAAAGGTGTTCTGAAAATCTTCCTTGCAGCCTTATCTAAATCTTCTGCACCAAGGCAAATATCCATTGCTTGCTGAGTGATGTAATAAGTGTATTTTTTCTTACCTGCTACTACCGACACAGTGATAGCTTTACCCCGACTTATTTTAGCTGTCATATTTCCCTTACCCATTGTCGCGAAAGTTGAACATTGTAGACCGTCAATGAGACAGGTAAAAGGTTTTTCCGGTTTGACTTTTACGATGATATTCAAACCCATGATTCCTTCAGGTCTATGCTTGCTATTGATATGTTTACCAAGCTTATAGCCCAGAGCTAAAAATGGACCATTGTGTCCATGGAACCGGATGGTGTCCTGGTATGTAAGGATTTTAGGTCTCTGAAACTTCATATTTCTTTACTTTCCTTTTTGGAGAAAGAATTAAACTAATACCGAAAATCATGCTTGATACGATTATTATCACAGCGCCGGATGGCACATTGAAAAGATAGGAGAAAAAAAGACCCAGCAGGCATGAACCGATGCCAAAACAAACAGAGAGAATATACATCGTTTTAAGCTTATAAGTGAGCTGGTAAGCAGCTGAGGGAGAATTGACAATAAGGCTGAAAATCAATAGTCCTCCAATGATATTGAGATTCACGGTTACGGTCGCACCGCAAAGAAACAGCAAACAGTAAAACAGTACGGTTTCAGGAAGACCGATTGCGCGCGCAAGTTCTCGGTTAAAGAGGATAGCTTGTATCTCTTTATACATAAGAAGAAGAAAAGCAATAACGACTGCGCTCATGAGAAAAAGGAAATATAAATCATTGGTAGATATAATCAGTATATTACCCCAGATAAAATTGAGTGCCTCAGTCTTCGGTCCTTTTATCATTCCCATACCCAAGAAAGCGATGCCGAGCACGATGGAAAAGATGATGCCAATAGATATATTAGGATCAATATCTCCCCGATCGGCAATTGGTCCAATCAAAGCAGTCGATGCAAGACAAAAAATAAAAGCCATAAGCAGTGGATTGATATGCAGTAATAATCCGAAAATTGCACCGGCAAACGCAGCATGGGACATTGCTACACCAACAAAGGGTATACGCATCATAACTACCCACACGCCAACGATGCCGCAAACGGCACCACCAAGAATGGAGGCCACCAGGGCACGTTGTATGAAGTGATATTGGAGGATTTCGAACATTCTATCTGCCTCTAGTGCTCTTTGACATAAATTCTTGAAAACGCCATCTTGTCATTGCCCGACTTGATCCTCCGGTCAAGCCGGAGGACGCAATCCACAGGAAAAAATCTTCTGGATTCCCGCTTTCGCGGGAATGACACCCTGCAGAAATTAATGTCACAGAACACTATCCATTTTTGGTGGTTCAATATCGAAATCGTAGACTTTGGAGAGAAGATCTTTAGTGAATACTTTATGAATACCACCAGAGGCTATTATATGACCACCCTTTAATAGTAATGCATCTGTACAAAGATTCGGCAAATGATTAATAAGATGAGTAACGAATATTATCGTTATTTTCTCCACGCCGTATATACGTTCGATTAATTCAACAATTTCGTGCTGAGCACAAGGATCAAGGTTCGCGGTCGGTTCATCAAGTAATAAGATCCTCGGTTCTTGAGCCAAAGCTCGTGCTATCGACACTTTCTGCATCTCGCCGCCAGAGAGATGTCCAATGGGTTTTCCAAGCAATCTATCAATACCAACAAGCTGGCATATATTATCTACTACTGTGTAATCCCTCTTTCCCGGATTGCGGAATAAACCTATTTTGCTATAGCGTCCGAGCATAATAATATCATACACGGATATGGGCATCCGTACATCGATATTCATCTGCTGGGGTACATAGCCAATTTCTTTTCGGAACTTATTCCGATTTAGCACAGTGACAAGAGTCCCGAATATCTTGACTGTACCGCGCTGTAGTTTACCTAGCCCATTGATAAGCGTAAGTAAGGTAGTCTTGCCAGCTCCGTTGGGTCCAACCGCAGCGGTAAAACTCCCTGCCTCAATGCGAAGCGAGATATTCTTAAGCGCTATATGTTCACGGTACGAAACTGTCGCACCAGAAATTTCAATATCCCAGGTCACTGTAGTGCCTGCACGACAGTCAAAAAATTCTGCATCAGTGTTTCAGGATACAGATCCCCGAGAGGAAAATTCGTAAGAACAATATGTTCGGTCTTCGTTTCTTCGGCAATAACGACGCCGACATCAGCACCGCTCTGGAGATTATCGATAACAAGTTCGATATTTTCATTTTTTGCCCGGCTGATCGCTTCAGCAAGTATCATTGGAGTCAATTCTTCAGCCCTTGGGTAAACCAGTACAATATCCAGACCCAGCCACTGTATGAATTCTTCTTGCAATGCAGAGCAGATGACCTTGGTTCCTTTGATCTCGGCTGATCTTATCATTATCTCCCTGACCAGAGAATCGATCATACTGATGTAACGACGATGGTTTTCAATATAAAAGTCACGGTTGGAGTTGTCCAGAGAACACAGCAGTGATGTGATATTAGCAGCAGCAACGAGATGGTTATCAGGAATCATCAAATTACCGCTTGAACCTACTTTGCGCAGGAGCGGTTTACTATCGACCGCATCGAGTAATTTGCCGGTCCAGGTTTCCCAACCGTGGCTGAGCAGAACCTTAGAATTACTAAGCTGCTGCACATTATCTGCCTTCAGATCAAAGTGACCGGGGCACATACCGGCAGGCACGATTGTAGAGACTTCGATCCTATCTGCCCCGATCGCGTGCACGATAGAACCAAGTAATGCCGTAGTGGTGGTTATTTTGATTTTATCAGTCGAAGATTGCTCGCAATGAACATGTATCACCAGACTAAAAACAAGTAGAGCAAATAGAACTACGTTCTTAACTTGTCGACTAGACAATAATCCTCCTTTCACCCCCTCCTATACCCTCCCCCTTGAAGGGGGAGGGTAAGGGTGGGGGTCTCTAAAACTTGTAACTAAATCCAGCAGTATAGATGCGCCGCGGCATCTGGTATAATCCAGCTGAGCTACCCGGCAGGTTAACATAAATATCGTATTTGTAATCTAGAATATTGTCGACTGCGACAAATGGCTGTAAACCAAAGGGAAGTTTCCACGTGATCTTAGAACCGACAATCAAATAATCGTCTATGGGATCCTGTGAACTGTCGGCGGCAAAATATTCAGTAACATATTGAGCGCTGAATCCCAAATCGATTAATGTATGCACCAACCTTAGGTAAGTATCGGTCTTGTGTTTGGGTCTTCCAGTCGTATGCTCTGCTGGATCAAGGAATGAATGGTTGATACGTGCATGTACAATATTACGGTAATTGCCAATCATACCAACTTCTACGCCGTGGAATTCGAAAGCGCCGGAATTATCGAATATATATAATGGCGGCGGATTATCATTGATAACGGTCTGGATCATGTTAGAGCCTTTCATGATAAAACTAGTGACTTCTATATTCAGACCGCGGATAATCCTCTGATTTACACCGGCCTCATAATTCCAGACCACTTCAGCTTTCAAATTAGTGTTGGAAGCGGGAAAAAGATAGAGCTCATTTATCTGTGGCGAACGAAATCCTTTGTTAATACTGGCGCGAACAATAGTAGCATCGAATGGTTGCATAACAAAACCAATCTGCGGTGAAATAGTATTACCGGACACGCCATCATGATTTAGACGCGCACCAAGCGAAAAGACAGTCTTGTCGAATAGTATCTGTTCATCATGGAAGAATACACCATATTCAGTTTTTTCCCAGGGTATTGAATCTATTCCAATTCTTTCACCACCCTGCTGTCTTAAATCAGCACCGACCGTCAGCTTATTCCCAATGCCCAGATCAATTGTCCCCTGACTCAAAAACCCATTATTATAGTCTTTTGAATGCCAACCATCAGAGAATTCATGTTCGCCCTGATTACGATACGCTTTGGTCATTATTTGCTGCTTGGACCAATGACCAGTAATAGTAAGATCAAATGCTGCGCGTTCATAATCATTCCAGATATCCGAAGATATAGTATCAGGATCAGTACTGCGCAGCGGTTCTTCTTTTCGGCCGCTGAAGTAATTGGCGCTCAAAACAGCAGTAATAAAATTGTTTATGTCAAGACCGAGTCGACCAGTCCAGTTCTTGCCATCATAGGCTGAGTTATCGACATGGCCGTTACTCAATCGGTAATCAGCAGTCGTATAAAAATGCCACGGTTTGATGCTACTACCAGTCCTTAACCGGTATTGTTGCGTATTGTAGCTGGCAATAGAAATATCGAAATCCCCCTCAAAACGAGAAACCGGCTTTTTCGTTATGATATTAATGACGCCACCCAGGGCATCTGATCCATAAAGAACAGAAGCCGGACCACGAACTACTTCAATACGTTCCACGTTATCCATTGGTAACGAATGAGTGATCGTGCAACCGTACAATCCCATTTTTACCGGTCTCCCATCGATCAATACCATGACAGACCTACCTCGGTCGCCAATACCCCTGATATCCACATCAGCCCTCCCGAAATCACCGGTCTTATTAATAAAAATGCCGGGCAGATATCCGAGGATATCAGTACTGCGGTGGAGATTCATTCCGGCCAAATCAGATTCAGTAACGACGCTTACCGTTGCCGATATATCTCTGAGCATCATCTTATAACGGGTTGCGGTTACCACGATCTCATCTAAATAGTAAATATGTATTGAGTCCTCAGCAATATCTTGACTATAAAGATAATGTGCGAACAAAACAACACAGAAAAATAATCCTGCTAAAAATTTGCTCACCAATTCCTCCTCTTATCGTGTTACTATTATGAAATTAGTAACACATTATAATCGATTCAGATATGAAGTCAAGTGTATTTTTATTAAATAGCATAAGCTTGATTTTTTGACCATTATAGATATAATAGAGAATGGAGATAACAGGTGACAATCAGGTCGAAGATCTGCTCAATAGCGATCCGTCACTTTCAAAAATTTTCATTGAACTCGGTCTTCCATGCCTGGTCTGCGGTCAGGCTTTCTGGGGTACTATAGAAGAACTCGCACGCCAAAATAATATTGCGGTCGACATAGTAATCAAAGAATTGAACAAGAGAAAAAGGGAAATTGATGAAAACTTATAAATTTTGTCCAGTATGTAGTTGTGCTCTGACAAAATCAAAAGAGGACGACCACCTGCGTCTTACCTGCAAAAAATGTGGCTGGACCTTCTATTTTAATCCTCTGCCGAGTGTTGCTGCATTTGTACAAAACAAAGACGATAAAATACTCTTAGTGAAAAGAGGTGTCGCGCCGAGTCGCGGCAAATGGGCTTTGCCTACAGGCTTTATTGAGCAGACTGAAACCCCAGAATGTGCAGTGATCCGTGAATTAAAAGAAGAAACCAACATGAAAGGTACGGTCCAGGATCTCATTGGGGTATATATCGAAAATACAAAATTATATGGCAGTGTAATTCTTATCGGCTATGAAATGCATTTTTTAAGTGGCAAACCAAAACCGGGTGATGATGCCATTGAAGCGAAATTCTTCCCGATCAATAAATTACCCGACATCGCATTTTCAAGTCACCGAGCAGTCATTCACGATGGGTTGAAAAAACGCCACGCTTCAATTTTTGTTGAAATTTTGAAATCAAAGATCACTAAAGCAAGGGTTACGCACACTCACTTGTTCTACAGAGGTAGTATGGGTATTGATGGGAAAATAATGAAAGCGGCTAATATTCTACCGGGAGAAAAAATTCATGTATTGAATTACAATAATGGTGAACGATTCGAAACCTATGTGATCGAGGAAAAATCTGGATCAGGAAGGTTTGTTTTATATGGTCCTGCTTCCAAAAAAGGCAACGTTGGTGATAAGCTTTGCTTGTTATCCTATCAGATCACAAGCTGCGAACAAGCAAGGAAACTCAAACCGACAATTGTCATTCTTAGTGAAAGGAATAGGATAAAACGAAAACATACATAGAGTGTATCCCCTGTTTTTTTAAACAAGCCCTTGCCGCAGCAAAGATCGCAAAACTTGATGAACACAAGATCAAAGAGATATTTGACCATATTGCAAAACTGCTGCCTGATATATCGATGAACACAACCCCACCTGAAATCGGTATGTTGGTCTATAAAGCGATCTACAACACTGCAGGTATTACTGATCCTTTTAAAGAAATCAAGGAACAGTGTACTGTTCAACTAATGTCTCGATATAATGATTTCAAAAAGCAGATAACTCAGGCCGACGATCCCCTTTATACAGCATTGAGATACGCCTGTCTGGGTAATGCTATAGATCTTGGAGCCAATCCCCATTTCGCTATTATGCATGACCTGGAAAATCTATTTGACAGAGACTTTGATGTATGTCACTACGATAAGTTTAAAGGGACTATGAAAAAGGCATCCGCCATACTCTATATCGCGGACAATGCAGGAGAAACAGTTTTTGACCGTTTACTGATTGAACAACTCGCTATTCCTGTGATGTATGCAGTACGTAGTCAGCCTATTATAAATGATGCTGTGTTTGAAGATGCAAAAAATGCCGGTATTGATAAAGTCGCGGAGATAATCACGTCTGGATGCGATGCACCTGGTACAATATTAGAGCTCTGCTCTGAGCATTTTAAAGAAATATTCAACAATGCTGATATGATTATAAGTAAGGGACAGGGTAATTATGAAACCCTCTCGGACCAAAACCGGCCACTTTTTTTTCTTTTACAAGTCAAATGTCCGATCATTGCCAGAGATATTGATATAACATGTGGGAGTATGGTATTGATCAGTAAGGATTATGAAAAGTAAATATACTTACGGGCCTGTGCCTTCACGGCGCTTGGGTTTTTCATTGGGTGTTGATATTATCCCGTTTAAAAACTGCACTTTTAATTGTATTTATTGTCAACTTGGTAAAACTACAAATATCACGCTCGAACGTAAAGAATATACACCTATTGCAGATATCATTGAAGAAATCAAAGATGTCATCGACAAAAACCAACAAATCGACTATATTACGTTTTCTGGTTCAGGTGAACCGACCCTCCACTTGGGTCTTGGTAAATTGATCAATGAAACAAAGAAACTTACTACCATACCAGTTGCTGTCCTTACGAACAGTTCACTGATAAATATTTCAGAAGTTCGGGTCAATCTCACGTCTGCTAATGTGGTATTACCAACACTCTGCGCAGCAAGTGATACTTTTTTCAATAATATCAACCGTGGACATCCTGATCTCTCAATAAACTCGATCATCCAGGGATTGATCGACTTCAGGGAAAGCTACACCGGGAATATATGGTTGGAAATAATGTTGGTTAAGGGTATCAATGATCAACCGCAAGCACTCGAAGAGCTGCGTCGGGTTGTCAATAGGATCAGTCCAGATAAGATCCATCTGAACACCGTGGTAAGACCACCTAGCGAAAACACTGCTTCACCTTTATCGATCGAGGAACTCAAACCTATACAGCTTCTTTTTGGCGAAAAATGCGAGATCATTGCTGATTTTAAAAAAGAACCAGCACCAGTATCATTTGTTAAAACACAATCGCAGGTCATCAATCTTATTAAAAGACGCCCTGTAACCATGCAAGATATTAAAAGCATAACAGGATTAAGCAGGCATGAAATAGTAAAACATATAGACAGCTTAATAAAGAATAAGAAAATAAGAAAAATCCGTCATAGTGACCGGGATTATTATGAAATTCTTTGAGGAACGCGTTGTATATATCCTCTCCGTTCCAGAGAGCGCATCTTGCCATTTCCCTCTCCCTTTCAGGGAGTACATCTTTCCATTTCCCTCTCCCTTTCAGGGAGTGCATCTTTCCATTTCCCTCTCCCTTTCAGGGAGAGGGTTAGGGTGAGGGTTTATTAGGAGGTCTAATGCTTGAACCAGAAGATCTAAGCAAGGAGCAATTGCTTGAGCTATTACGAGATGCAGCAAAAAACTGGCTTGCTCATGATGGTTTATGGTTTCAAGAAGTAGAAAAGAAATACGATATGAAAACGGCTATTGAACTCGATGGGAATGCGTGGAAGCAGTTTACTCAAATCGAAGCAAAAAGAATAATGAAAAGGCTCAACATAAAACCTGGTGGAGGTATTGTGGCATTGATACAAGCCCTCAAATTCCGACTGTATGCATTCATTAATATCCAGGAAATGTTTGATGTCACTGAAAAACGGTGCGTCTTTCGCATGGTAGATTGTCGCGTTCAATCCGCACGCAAAAGAAAAAATCTACCGGATTTTCCATGCAAGCCGGTCGGTATTATTGAATATGAATATTTCGCTAAAACGATAGACCCACGGATAAAAACACGGTGTATTACCTGTCCACCTGATCCGCACCCCGAAGATTACTACTGTTGTTGGGAATTTTCTATCGAAGAATAATAAGATCCTGTTTTTACCATATTATTTTCGTTGCTACTCTACCTCTCCGATCAAACTCAATCCCCTCAAGTTCCAAGAGCTTTTTCTTCATGGTAATACCGCCGATGTATCCGCCAAGCGAGTGATCGGACTTTATTGTCCGGTGGCACGGAATAATAATTGGGAAAGGATTTTTTGCCAGTGCTTGCCCCACTCCGCGAGCCGCTCGAGGATAACCCAATTTAAAAGCTAACCTGCCATAAGTACTAACCTGACCGCGCGGTATTTTTCTCTCCAGTAATATTACCTTTTTCTGAAAATCTTTGAGTTGTGAAAGATCGATACTATTCAATGAAAAACTCACGGGTTTCCCTCTGGTAAAAGCATCGATGTCTTGGCACAAACTGGTTATATATGATGAATTACCCTTTAATGCATGCGGGAAAAGAGACATTATCCTCATTATCGTTGTTTCTAATGATTTTGGTAATACTATACGAACGACCTTAATGCCTGTACGGCCCTTGCGCCATACCACACCAATCTCTCCGAATCGCGACCCGATGATATTATATAATATGCTTCCTATTGTATCTTTGTATTTTCGGTATTTCAAAAAGACCTCTTTTCCTTTCCTGTATTTTCATTGTACAATATGCATAAGGATTGTCAAGAACATTGCATTTCTCTAACGAACAGTTTGCTATATTGACATAGGAAAAACAAAGTATGCAAACGTATCAATCTTGGGATCCATATTCATAACAATTTTAAAAATGATACATGCTGGTTCGACGATGTCGTCCTGAGCACCGGCTTTATCGGACTATAAAATAATATCCAGCCTAAGAATGCTATTCTTTTGTATTGCTGTCTGTTGTAGGTTTATAACAATAAAAGTACTGGTATTCTGTAAATTCATATCCCAAGGATTCAAATATCCTTATCATTGGAGCATTGTTTGCATGGGTTGACCCAAAGATCGATTTAACCCCTTGCTTTATTAGCTTTTCAATCGCTCTTCTTTGCAGTATTTTTCCAATCCCTTTTCTCCTTACTTCGGGAATAACACCAACCAGGAAATTGCTGCCGCATTCACTCTTTTCATCATGGAGCTGAGGCATTGTAATTCCAACTGCTTGATTTTCAATATACGCCACTTCCCATTCTCCAAGATAAAACCGTTTGGTTTTATCAGCCATTCTCTGTAATCCCAAAAAGCATTTTCGAGGGTCAGATTCAAAAATATCCGGTTGATAAATTTTTTCAAATATCTTGATGAAGTCTTCTTCACCAATTTCTCCAAGAGACTTATAAACAAAATGTAAATCAGATTTATATTTAGAAAAAGGTATTGGTTTACGCTGATATAGTACTTTTTCCATACCCAATTCGAAATCAATATCCTGCAATGCAGTCTGAATTATCTTTAAGTTATCATTGCTCTTGTGGATTAAGCTAAATATTTTCCTGACATCTAATGATTCTGCTGCTTCGATCCCTTTGCGTAGGAGATGTTCAATTATATTCATCTCATTTTTGCCTTTGATTGTCGGATTAAATAATAAAACCAGTTCGGGTTCATCTATGATCAATTCCATACCACCAATAAATCTATGGTGTTCTTCAACAACGATATGACTTTGACGACGATAATCAGATGATTCTGTAAAAGATTCACTAAACTCATCATCCAGCAAATCACACCACTTTTTCTCTTCACCCATTTTTAGATAACGTATCTGCATTATGTTTCGCTTGCAAGTCCTTTGCGGGTACGTTTGATAAATACTTTTAGAGTATTGAGTATGGCTCTGAGCTCCTTGGGATACTTGATCCAATAATACACACCGTCATTCTTCACTTCATACCTGACGATCTCTAAATTTCTTAGCATGTTAAGATGGTGTGAAACCGTTGATTTTGAACGTCGTACTCTATTTGCGATCTCAATACCATTTAGTGGACCGCGCAGTAAAAGCACATTTGTTATCGCATATTTAGCCGGATCACCGAGTACCCGGGCGACACGCGATTCTCTATATACTATTTCCTTCATGGGTTTTTCGCGCATTATTTTATACATTCTCTCTCCTCTCTTTTTTGCAGTTCGATGGTTGTACAATTGTGCAATCGTTCAATTGCTCAATTAAAGAACCACAAGTGTCTATTATATGTTGAATGTGAATAAAGTCAAGGATCAGGAAGATAAGTGCATATCTATAGCTATATATACTTGTTTTGTTTACTGTATATTCAAAATGTAGTTAACCATTTCGCCTATCGTATTTTATATTATGTTCCTTAATGTATTTTTCTTAGTATAAAAAAAACTTTGCCGCTGTCACGTTTTGGTTTTTTCATAGTTTTCAAGCTTTCCCAACAACCGAGTTCTATGAAGTGCGCCTTTCGAAAGGATTTTCTTATTTCCTTCAAACGATAACCTCTTTCTTGGTGAACCTCTTCGATGCGTCGCCAATAACGACCCTGTCTTATGAAACCGACGATTTTGAGGGTTGCGATATTTCTTTTAAAATTGGGCGGACAGATGTGAACCTCAAATAGTCTATCAGTATCTTGTAGAACACAAGGAGAATTGTCTTGCCAGTTAACAGAAAGGCCGTAGATCGTATTGATATCGAATATAAAAATGCCGCCATTATTTAAAACCCGGTTGATATTCCGAAAGGTCTTATCAAGATCGCTTTTGGTCAACAGGTAATTGATACTATCAAACCAGCAAGTGACGAGATCAAATCTCGTTTGGGTATTTAAATGCTGCATCTTCTGAACCGCGAGCTGCACCTTGACCCGGGCTTTACGCGCCCGTTGACTTGCGTATTTGAGCATATGTGGTGATGCATCAACACCGGTTACATCAATACCTTTTCTTACCATGGCAATAACAAACCGACCATCACCGCAGCAGAGGTCTAAAACCTTTTTTGGTTGAATACGAAAACGATTGAACACCTTTGGCAGATATTTCACAAGTCGCTCACTAAAACTGTAAGGTCCCTTTGCATATAGATTTGCAAATTCTTTGTATAATATCATAACATCATATCCCGCGCCTTAATTCTCGCTACTCCGTTTAAAGCATTCCATAATGTTATTTTGAATCTTAAATTCAACGGGCAGGAATATCTTAACGACCCAGATATTAGTTTCCCCATGTCCGGTCAAAGAAGGGATTTTGATTTTTGAGGGCAAACCAGTCTTGATAACTGCTAATGCCATATACGGAATTATTTGATCCACCATCCAATAATCAATTACTGCTTCGGAATCATCACCATCCTTCAAGTGACGAGCAGCATCACGACCCACATCCTCTGCTCGTTTCCTTATTTCACCAAGTGCACAAGCACCCATACGACAGCTGTTGTTGTAAATAGCCAGACCAGTCACAAAACAACCCGGTGAAAGGGAACTAACATAAGAAGTTTCGAAATTAGCTTCGGGAATAATTTCCCGGAAACCATCGGCCATCCGTTCAGCAACACGTTTCTCTTTCAGATGAAAAGATGCGTATGAAAAAACACGGATTTTATCTAACCTGCCCCGCTCGATCATCTCGATATTTTTTATTCGACTAGGTTTTACGCTGACCGCTATTTCCCCACCTCCAGCAGGATAAAAACCGTGTTTATTGAGGTGCACTGAAACCGGGACACCCATTAGTCTCAAATAAAAGCAAAAAACATCTTGAAAATATGTTATCGAAGGACTAAAGGGAACCGCGGTGCCACCTTTAACTACCCAGCGAAATGCTAAATCACTAAAAGCTGCGATCGGTAAAAGCGTCTGCATCACAAGTGTTACAGAACCAGCAGTACGTGTGTCGATCGTATAGGAACCACCATGGATTTGACCGGGACAAAAAGTTAGGTTCTGAGATTGGATCCTCAAACCATCGACTGAAGCACCACATGTCGTAGCTACACTAGTGATCGCCTCAAGATGTTGTGGTCTTAACCCCGGGTTTTTCCTTCCCTTACGGATATTAAAAATATGTACCGATTTCTTAGTTATTACTGACAAAGCAATAGCAGTACGGATTATTTGACCACCGCCTTCAAGATAGTTGCCATCGACTTCAATCATGACATCTCCTTAACTTCACCAAATCCATGATCGTGTTGATTTGCTTTGCTGTCTTATCATTCCTTATGTGCTTCACTCTTGCAAACCTGAGTGCAAAACCAGAATCATATTTGGGACTTTTCTGTACTTCATTGAATGCTATTTCAACGACAATAACGGGTTGCACATATACTGTCCATGCATCTTCATGGACTTTTAACGCAGGTAGATGTTGTGTAAACCAAACGAGCATCTTGTCAGTCAACCCCTTGAACGTCTTTCCTACCATAAGATATTTTGTTTTCGTTTCATCAAGGATACCGAGATGAATGTTTGAAAGCAAGCCCTTTCTGCGACCATGCCCCCACTCGGCAGCTAATACTACACAGTCTATCGTGTATATTTGTTTAAATTTATACCAGTATTTTCCCCTTTTCCCGGGTCGGTAAGGCGAATCAATAAATTTTGCTACAATGCCCTCATTACCTGATTCCACAGAGCGGTTGAAGAACTGATCTATGTCCTGTTTATTTATCGGTCTTGTCTTGGTAGCAAGATAATTTTTATCCGTGATAATATCACTTAATATCTTTTGTCGTTCGATATAGGTCTTTGCAGTAAGGTCTTCTCGATCAAAATAAAGAACATCGAAAAATTTGGGAATAACAGGGACCTGCTCCATCATTTCTGCAATATCTTCCTTGCGCATGGTCCTCTTCCCCAATACCTGGAAAGGCACGGGACGTCCTTTTCTATCAACCCCGATGGCTTCCCCATCTAAGATAAATCTCTTTACTGGGATCGCCTTGGCAATATCAACTACTTCAGGAAAATGTACCGAAATATCCTTTAGATTCCTTGAAAATATCTTTATCTGATTCTCATCCCGGTGTACCTGAACGCGTATGCCGTCAAGTTTGTATTCAATTGAAAGTCCGTCAAATTCATTTACGAGATCCTTCATTGAACTGCTAATCTCTGCAAGCATTGGTTTGACCGGACGGAAAATAACGATACTTAATGATCTAATACCTGTCTTGCCGTGATCGACCAGGTATTTAAACAAAAACCCTAGATCCGGATTTTGCAGGTATGCCTGTTCAATTTCAGAATCGTCAAGCCCAAAATATTTCGCTATTGCAAGTTTAACTAACCCCTCACCCGCTCCTTGATGCAGGTCATTGAGGATAAGTGCAACTAAATATTCTCTTGCCTGTACTGATAAATGCTCAAAAAGAGGCACTAAAACTTTTACCTTTTCGCCACCCCGCGCCCTTTTTGCCGAATCCAGATATCGGTCGACATCTAACAGATTGACTGGTTTGCTTGAGACTTTACCCGTATTCATAAAAACAGAAAGACTTTTCCATGCTAAATTAAGCTTTCCTTGACGTATTTTACCGGATATAAAATTAGCCCCAATTTCAGAATCTTTCTTGGAAAGTGATCTTAAAAACTGCACGATGATATTGATCTTTTCATTCCTTAAGCGTGTCTCTCTAATTTTTTTGGAGTATTCAACTAGATTATCAAATAACATCATAAATATTATTGTTTATCGACTAAATTTAGACATGCGCCGGTCCTTTAATACACGACCACCAGTCTGGCATTTTGGACAATAAAAAGTATCGGAATTACTGAAACTGACATGATGAATCTTTTCCTTGCACCGGGGACAGGGTTTGCCTTTTCTTCTGTGTATCTGCAAAAATGACCTTTTCTCTGTTACGCCCTTTTCCCGGATTATGGTTATTGCTCCCTCAAGGACATTTCTAATCGCCGTGTATAAATGCTTTATCTCATCATCACTTAGTCTGCTACTGGTCTTAAAAGGTGACAAACATGCCAACCACAGGATTTCATCAGCGTACGTATTACCCAATCCCGATATTATAGCCTGGTCTTTCAGAAAAGGTTTCAACTGACGTGCCTTCGCATTAAGCATAAACGAAAGCTTTTTCAAGGTAAAATCATTTGATAAAGGGTCAATCCCCAATCTTTCTATTTGTCTAAGATTAGTATAAGGTGGAACTATATGCAACGACATGCGCTTTTTATACCCCATTTCACTGAACTCTATTTTTGAATGATCAGTAAACTCTATAACCGCTGCGGCTGTCTTCCTGATCTTTGCCCCGGGCAAGAGAAAACGTAATGCCCCGCGCAGCATCAAATGACATATCAAACGCATCGAGGTTAATTCAAAAACCAGGTATTTACCCTGTCTTTGGATATGTTCAATCGCCTGCCCAGTTAAATCACCCTGAAAATAATTTTTAAGTATGTATGGCTTGAGAACAATAAAACTAATGATTGTTTTATTTCTTATCAGCGAGCTGAAATACTCTCTCAAAACTTCGAGTTCAGGCAACTCAGGCATATTTAATTATAGCAGAGCAAATCGAGAAATCAAGTATTTGCTTATCTGTCTTGACAAATCTCTTTTCTCCAAATATAATCAATAGAGTGGTGCATATAGTGAGGATAAAAACTAATAATATAATTATAGGTTGTATCATACTCTGGTTTTTCCCTCCTGAAACAATATTGCATTGCTTACCCATTGAACAGAGATGTACTTTTTGATCAAAGCGCTACAGGCATGAATGCATTTTGTCAATCGATGATAGATAGTGCTTACCCTTTTGAATCACGTATCGCCGATAATTTCACAGTTCCTTATGATGCTCATATCGATTCTCTAGTATGGTGGGGTGGGTATTGGTCCATGGCGACGAATCAAATCGTTGATTTTCAGATCGAATTCTACGAAGACAGCACAGGATATCAACAGCCAAAACAGGAACCGATACATGCAAAACGTATTGCTTTTAGTGAAATAGATCTTGGCGGTTATTATCGTTATGAGGCATCGATCCCTCAATTCACTATCTTAGGCAGTCAGGTATACTGGATCGCTTTTATTGCCCATCTTATCTGGCCGCCACATTGGGGAAATAACTGCTCGTGGCCAAATAATTCACCTGGTTGGGGTGACGGTCAGGAATGTTATTTTAAGAGTGGTCTCTTTGGCTATGACCTGTGGGTATCTGCTTCAACAGTTTTTAGTGAGCCTTATGAATCTTCATACCAGATCTTTGGATCACCTGGGGGCATTGAAGAAGATCAAAATATACCAGATCAGCACACACCTTGGCTATTGAAAGCAAATCAGAATCCGGTGACAGATAATAGTGTGGTTCTTACCTATAATATTATTAGAAACGGACATGTGTCACTGCGTGTTTTCGATTGCACGGGTAGGCATATTAAAACGATTCTGACATCTAATCACAGCGTTGGTATAAAAACCATAGTGTGGGACATTAAAAACGAGAGCTATGCTTCAGTACAAAACGGTACTTATTTTATTTTGTTGGAGACTGAAACGACACGGGATATTCTGAAACTCGTTATTCTACGTTAGAATTTACAAAAAGATATTTGCAGCAACATTTATAACGACTAGTGAAAAACAACTTTACCCTGTTCCATGGCGACCTTGATCGTGTTGCCTTTTTTAAACTTGCCAGCAATGATGCTCTTGGAAAGTGGATTCTCAACAAACCTTTGAATCGCTCGTCGTAATGGCCTTGCGCCGTACATAGGATCAAAACCTTCATGACTTAGAAAATCTTTAACTTCATTAGAAAAGATTATTTTATAACCATAATCTCCGATGTTCTTTTCAACTTTTTTGAGTTCTCTTTCCACGATACCTTTGATCTCTTCAAATTCAAGGGGTTTAAAAACGATAACTTCATCTACACGATTCAAAAACTCAGGTTTAACACTTCTTTGTAGTAGCTCATAGACTTCTTTTTTACTCTTCTCATAATCAAACTCACCATTTTTTAGACCTTTCATTATAACCTCGCTACCAACATTTGATGTCATAATCACAATCGTATTTTTGAAATCTACGGTGCGCCCCTGTCCATCTGTCAATCTACCATCATCAAGAATTTGTAGCAAAATATTAAAGATATCGGGGTGTGCTTTTTCAAACTCATCAAGGAGTATAACACGATACGGCCTGCGGCGAAGTGCCTCGGTTAATTGCCCACCTTCTTCGTAGCCTACATAGCCTGGTGGTGCGCCGATAAGTCGTGATACTGTGTGTTTTTCTTGATATTCGGTCATATCGATACGAACCATTGCTTCTTCTGTGTCAAAGAGAAATTCAGCCAGCGATTTAGCGAGTTCGGTTTTACCGACGCCGGTTGGACCTAAAAATATAAATGAACCGATCGGTCTATTTGGATCTTTGAGCCCGGCTCTTGAACGTCGTATCGCATCGCTTACTGCTACTACAGCATCATCTTGACCGACCAAACGCTGGTGTATACGTTCTTCCATCTTTAGGAGCTTGTCCATCTCTGATTCGATCATACTGGAAACAGGTATCCCGGTCCAAGTCGATACAATATGAGCAATATCATCTTCACATATCCTGTCATCGATACCACGTTTTTTCATCCATGCTTGCTTTTTCTCCTTAAACTCCTTCTGTAGATTTTCAACTTCATCCCGCAGTTCAGCTGCCCGTTCATAGTTCCTGATATCCACTGCTTCCTTGCCTTCTTTATTGAGCTTCTCGATCTTTTTTTCCATTTCTTTAAGGTCATCTGGCATTGAATATATTTCGATCCGTGCTCTTGCACAAGCTTCATCGATAAGGTCAATCGCCTTGTCCGGTAAATAGCGTTCAGTTATATAGCGATCAGATAATCTCGCAGCTGCCTCGATAGCACTATCGTCAATAATTATTCCGTGATGAGATTCATAGCGCTTTTTTAATCCCTTAAGGATCTCAATTGTATCAACGATCGTTGGTTCGCTCACAAAAATCGGCGCAAACCGTCTTTCCAACGCAGCATCTTTTTCAATGTACTTGCGATATTCATTCGAAGTTGTTGCACCAATACACTGTAACTCACCCCTTGCCAAAGCTGGTTTTAACATATTCGATGCGTCGATCGCTCCCTCTGCTGCACCAGCACCGACGATCGTGTGCATTTCATCAATAAAAAGAATGATCTCACCCTTCCCCTTTCTTATCTCGTCCATAACAGCTTTGAGCCGATCCTCAAATTCTCCACGGTATTTTGAACCGGCCACAAGAGCACCCATATCAAGAGAAAGTATCCTTTTTCCCTTTAGTATTTCCGGAACATTCTTATCGATTATTTGCTGAGCAAGACCTTCGACAATCGCTGTTTTTCCAACTCCGGCATCACCTATTAATACTGGATTATTCTTTGTCCGACGTGATAGAACTTGTACAACACGCTTAATTTCATCATCCCGGCCTATGACTGGATCAAGTTTTCCTTGTTTGGCAAGCTGGGTAAGGTCACGGGCGAATCTTTCCAAAGCCAGGTACTTGTTCTCAGCATCCTGGTCAGTAACACGCTGCGATCCTCTAATGATCTGTAGTGCTTGATAAACTTTTTCCTTGGTGATCCCTAACTCTCTTATGATCTTACATGACTCACCTTCACGTTCCTCAACGATCCCCAAAAAGAGATGCTCGCAGCCGACATATTCATCTTTCATCCGCTCGGCTTCGGTACGTGCGGTCGTGAATAATTGCTTGGCGCGCGGTGTAATATAAAGCTGAGCCGATGTGCTACCGTATACTTTAGGCCTGAGTTCCAAAGATCGATCGAGTTTATATTGGATCGTTTCAGGCGTCATACCGATACGCTTAACTATTTCTGGTACTAACCCATCCTCCTGTTTTAGAAGTGCTAAAAAGACGTGCTCGGTATCGAGCTCCTGTTGATTGTACTCGTCGACTATTTCCTGGGCAATACCCAGCGCCTCTTGGGCTTTTTGTGTAAATTTATCGTATCTCATTATAACATTATGACAATAATTAAAGGAAAATGTTTATCCATAACGGTTTGCTCATGAATCGCCCGTGCAATGTTATAGCTCGTAACGACTAATTGACAAAATAGAAAATCTACCTATAATTAGCAGTGGTATCATTCGGCACCTACGCGGTTGTTACTATCCTAATTATTTTCTTAGCATTATATCGTTTTGAGAAGATAACACATACAAGACGATTGAGATCTATCCCAATAAGGATCTGGGTCAATGGCACAAGGGGTAAATCGTCTGTTACAAGACTCATTGCCGCCGGGCTGAGGGCCGGCGGCAAACAGGTTTTCGCAAAAACCACCGGCACATCTCCGAGGTTGATCATGGTTGACGGTATTGAGAAACATGTGAGCAGATTGGGTATGGCAAATATCAGCGAACAGATCAGGATCGTCAAGAAAGTTCAGGGGTATGGACCTGACGCTATTGTACTGGAATGTATGGCGTTACGACCCGACCTGCAACAATCCGAATCTCTTCAAATTGTCGAACCCAATATGGTCGTGATCACCAATGTTCGCCCCGACCACCTCGATGTAATGGGTCCAACGATAAATGATATTGCTCGATCATTTATTCAAGCAGTACCGGATCATTGTATGGTCATCACATCAGAATCTAAAATTTTCAATAGATTCGACGGTGAAATAAACAAAAGAAATGTTCAGATATCAACCGCATTGGATAAGGAAATATCGAATAAGGACCAGGAAAAATTCTCCTACATCGAGCATAAAGAAAATATCGCACTTGCCCTTGCCGTTTGCCGACATTACGGGATCGAGAGGCAAACCGCCTTGATGGGCATGCAAACCATGGAACCTGACCCCGGTGCTTTAAGGAAACACGTACTTCAATTTGGTTCGAATAAGGTAGTCATGATCAATGCGATGGCCGCAAATGATCCTGAATCAACTCTTCTTATATGGGCAGCAACCGAGAAAAAATATAGTGAAATCAATCTTTTAATCAATTGTCGAGATGACCGGATCGATCGTTCTTTTCAGATCGCTGACCTCATTCAAAAACATATGATAGCTGACCATATAATATTGACGGGTAAAGGTACTGGTGTTTTAAGGAAACAACTCCAAAAGAAAATCAAGGGTAAAAGTGAAAAGATCATCGACCTTGGCAACAAAAACCCAACACAGGTCGTTGATGAAATTGCAAACATCATTACTGACAATAGCTTACTCTTTGCCTTAGGAAATACGGTTGGATTCGGTTTCATGATGCTCGAGGAATTTCTAAAACACAGGAGCCAATAATGTTAATCGAAGCAGTTGGAATCGGTATGTTCTTAAGCCTTATAATGACTGAGATGATCGGTCTAGCCGCAGGTGGTATTGTAGTACCTGGCTATATCGCCTTGGTACTCCACAACCCGATCCAGGTTGTCAGCACGATTCTCGCTGGTATTATAACTTTTCTTATTGTCAAAGTGATCTCATTTTATATCATCATATATGGCCGAAGACTGCTCATTGTATCTATCCTTGTCGGGTATTTAATAGCTTACTTCACCAAGATATCACCGATACTCGCCATTGATTCGCTAAGTTTGAATATTGAAACGGTCGGTTTTGTCATACCCGGTCTAATAGCTTATTGGATCGCACGTCAGGGGATAATACCCACTTTATCCGCGATGATCATTGTTTCCAGTCTGGTCCGGTTAGTCATTATTATTATCCATAACGGAGTGGTCATACAATGAAGCGACGTGAAGGTAAAATCCCTATTTTAATACTTATCTTAGTAACTTTCATAACGGTCTTATTGATGGTCTTTGAAATTCGATCAAAGCACAAAGTGAGAACTAAATTTTATGAGGAAAAAATCGCGGCAGCTCAATTAACCCAGCAGTGTTTTGACGAAGTAAAAAAGGCGATCGATAGTCTGAATATCCCGATCGACCGAATAAATGACCCGAATGAGACCGGACTTATCGGTACTCAATATTCCCCGATCACAACAGAAAGAGGTGATCTAAATGCAAAACTTACGTCGACAAATCCGAATCTTGCCGCATTAGTGGTCAAGTTAATAAAGAGAACATCGGTTAAAAAGGGGGACGCTGTTGCGGTATCGCTAACCGGCTCGTTCCCGGCATTAAATATCGCGGTACTCAGTGCTCTTGAAGTATTGGGTATTGAACCTGTGATAATAACTGCCGCAGGGTCGTCCATGTGGGGAGCAAATTATCCTCAATTTACTTACCTCGACATGGAATATTTGTTGTTCAATCAAGGATTGTTACAGTATCGTACAGCATTTGCCTCTTTGGGGGGCGAAGATGATATGGGTCGCGGCCTGAGCCCGGAAGGTAGAGAATATCTTGAAACCTCAATAAGAAGAAATAAAATTACCCTAATACTAAACGAAAACCTTGATGATGCAATCGAAAAACGAATGGCTCTTTTTCAAGCATCTAGGAATATAAAGTTATTTATCAACGTTGGTGAACACACGACGTCATGGATGAGTATTGATCCTGGTTATGGTTTCATACCAGGAGGTCAGGTAAAACAAGGTAAGGGTGTTATCGCGCGATTTTCACGGGCTGGTGTACCGATAATCAATTTGGATAACATCTCCCAACTCGCAGCAAGATACGGCTTGCCTGATGCTCCAATACCGTTACCAAATATAGGTGAAGACCGTCTATACTACACCTATAAGTATTCAGTTACACTAGCTATCATATCGCTTATAATTTTGGTGATAGTTCTTATCACAGTTCTCAGGTTTAATATCGAACAATATTTTAAGAAGGAGAAAAAATGATCCAACTGTTTATGTTGATTTGTGTGTTTTCTCAAATCAAAGATTTCTCACCTGATAAAAAGTGGGACATAGAGATCGTTACAAAGAAAACTGAACAATATAGCCTTTTAGTTAAAGGTGAACCGGTCACCTTAACGGTTGAGGGTCCGACTTATCTGCGTGTCTACACAAGGATCCCCTGGTCAAGTGATTTTAAGGGTAGTAAAATCTACAAGATCATTCTTCAGGATAATATTGCAGATGAGCAGATTAAAACCTTTGAGTCAGAAAAATCTGTTGTGACCAAGGACAAATTCGGAAGACCTTTGAGCAAGTGGCGTTCTTTTTATATTGAAGTCGATGAAGGTATGAATACCTATAAGCTGATGAACTGGTACTCACCTAATGATACAATACTTGTAAAGGTCAAATACGAAGCTCCAAAAAAATGGAAGGATATACCCGCTACCAACTATAGCTCTATTTTGGAAGCGATTGAAGGTGAAAAAATAGTTAAATACTATGGACTTACTGACAAACAAGAGGTCACCCTCGGCATTAGTGGGCCGGCAAGATTAAAAGTTATATCCCGGTTGAGTTATACCTCAATGGTAGCTGGTGAACAGAACTATACGATTCTCGTCGATGATAAAGGAAAAATTGACAAATACACTATAAAATGCTACAAATCTGAGACTATAAGGTATGAAAACCGACAAGATTTAGTGCCTTCTAATGCACGTTCTTTTTATATCAATGTAAACGCTGGATGGCATGTAGTGAAATTTAGCTTGACCGGTAGCATAGCAAAAGAAGCAGCATTGAGATTTCAGGTAGAGGACTAATGAATCTGCTCATCATGCTCATTGCAGTCTGGGATTATTCTTACCAATTCACAACAGATTTTATCTATGATAACAATATCTTTACTTATTCAGATGAATATATCGATGATTTTGTAAATTCAGTTAACTCCTACCGCTTCCCTTTTGAGACTTATGATGATCTCATAGTCAGCGCGAATTTACAGTACTATTTACGAAATAAGTTCTTTGGTAAGCATACGACTACTTTCAGTCTAAATGTAAAACCCAGTCATTATATGCTTAATAATGAGAAGGATTATTTGAGAATATCGTTCGGTATCAGACAGTCATTTGGCAAATATGCGCTCAAATTGTCTTTTCAAACTATCCCCAGCTATCTAATCCGCTTTTATAAAAACCCCCAGGGGCAGAGTACTGATTATATTGGATGTGAAGTAAGATACCCCAGCCTGGACGCAAAACTGTCGATGGATATGAAACCATGGATCAGACTCGAATTGCGCTATAAGCGTACATGGGATGATTATATATCTGAATTCGATCTATACGATGCTTCTTCGCACAATATCAGCTTTGGCTCTAATATCGGAATAAATGAAAGATTGGCAATCTGGCTGGGCTATGAATATACATCTTTAAGGAATGATTCATCGCTAATTACAACTGCGCTGGAATCTGCTCCTGACGGTTCATATCAACGACATGTCCTGGACAGCGAGATCAATTTTGAATTTAAAACAATCCTACCAACAAGGCTCAAACTGGGATATACATATGGTTTTAAGAAATTTACAACTGAGTTCAGTGCTGATTCCATACATTTTGGTCGCCTGGACCATACCCATAATATTTCAACAAGAGCTGACCTTAAGGTATTTACCGGTATGTATTTGCGAATATATTTTGTCCGGCAATGGAGAAATGCAACATCTGAGGTATCCCCTCTTGACATTGATAAAATAAAGGACTACGATAAATACAAGGTTGGTGCTGGTTTGAGTTTTTACCATTAGGAGGCTAGATGAGAAAAGCCATTTACATGATCGGTCTTATAGCTCTGATAATCACTTGTGGTCGTCCGACACCAGATGAAAACGGTCATTTATTTGAAATTTTGAGTACTTGTCATCTGCCCGGCTATGCTGAAGACCTCGATATAATCAATAACCTCGTTTATGTCGCTAATGACCAAGGTGGACTACAGATCGTTGATGTAAGTAATCCTGAAAATCCTTATATCATTGGCGAGTACACAAGTGAAAAAAGTATTGTCGGTGTTGCGGTACGAGATACTTTCGCATATTTAGCAGTCAATCATACTCAAGGTGGAGTCCGGATCATAAACGTAGCAGATCCTGAAAATCCGGTCTTTGTCGGCGAGGACAATTGGTACTATGGATACAATGTTGTTGCTCCTCAAAACGATACCATGTTCGTGTATATGGCGGGTGGTTATTGGTTTGTAGTAGAGGATGTAAGTTTCCCGCAGTACCCCACATTCGTCAGAAGATTTTCCACGCCCGGTAATATAAACGGTATTTATGTCATCGATTCAATCGTCTACCTGGCCTGTGAACAAATGGGTCTTCATATTTTTAATCTGGCTAAACCAGACAGCGAAGCACTCGTTGGATGGATCGACACACCATCAAACGCACGCAATATATTTGTTAAGGGCGACTATGCATATATTGCCGACGGACGGTCAGGACTAATCGTTATCGACATCTCATATCCTGCAAATCCGGTTTTTGCAGGTCAGTATGATACGCCCGACTATGCAAACGATATTTTCGTTGAAGATAATAAAGCGTTTCTCGCAGATGGTGATGGTGGTCTCCAGATCATTAATATTGAGACGCCGACCGATCCACTTTTCTATGGTGAACTCAAAACTTCATATGCAAACGGGGTTTATGCAAAAGGCGACACTGTCTACCTTGCTGATCGTGATATGGGTCTTCTGATAATAATCGAGGAGAATACACAGTGATTTTATTACTATTTTTGATTGCTGTTACCAACCAAGTAAACGATGTAGAGATTCTGGAATCAACCCCTAATACAACAAGGATTCAAGTAGAGTTTTCAAAATTAAATAACGGGCTCAATCAGCCGATCACAAGATTTATTATTGCTCAAGAAAAACCCACATTTACATACCAAATATCAGAAATCCTCGCCCCGACTATTGAAAAAGATATCAAGGTAGAAAATCAAATACCAGTCCAGGTCGGTGAGTCCTTATTAATAAAAAACCATACAGTTTACCCGATAATAATATGGCCTAATTTCTTAAAGGGAAATATTATACGATCATACAAATCCATTGGTATTTCAATCAATCATTCATCAAGTAATTATGATATCGATCTTGCACCATCGATGAAAAAAGCTTATCAACAGCTTATCTTAAACTTATCTGATCTTGAGAATACAGAACCTCAAGGTTTTCTAATCATCACCCCGGATGCTTTCTATAATGAAGTTCTTCCATTCGCCCGATGGAAAGAGAAAAAAGGGTGGTATGTATCGGTCAAGACCCTTTCAGAAACTGGCAGCAGTCCAACCGATATTAAAAATTATATAGCAAGCGCATATCATACGTGGTCACCTACGCCAGAATATGTTCTTCTGATCGGTGATACACCACAATTACCTCCTGCTTCAACGACTACACCGGTGAGTCGAACTGATTACCCCTATACCTTAATCGATGGAGACGATTTCCTCGCTGAATTACTCATCGGCAGGTTGCCAGCCAATAATACCAACGAATTGAATACAATAATCGCCAAGATACTCGGTTATGAACAGACACCATATACAACTGACCCTTCATGGTTCACCCGTGCTTTGATGGTTGCTGCGAATTACCCTATAGACACAATGACGACACCGATCCCAACAAAGCGATGGGTCAAAGACCGCTTGTACGAATACGGTTTTACGACTATTGATACAGTATATTATCCACCCGTGTCTGGAGCTACTGAGATTACCAATTCAGTGAATCAAGGTGTTCTCTTTGTTAATTACCGGGGTGGGATCGCTGACCCTGATGGATGGGTATATCCGAATTTCCACAATACCGACGTTATCGGTCTATCTAATGGCTGGAAATTGCCCGTTGTAACGAGTCTTACATGCTGGAATGGCAATTTCGGACAAGCCACCTGCTTTGGTGAGGCCTGGATAAGAGCCGGGAATCCAGTAACCCCAAAAGGCGGCGTGGCCTTTTTTGGAGCTTCAGCAACCACTACTTCAAGTCGATGGAATAACTGTCTCGATTATGGTATTTACTGGGGGATTCTAGAAGAACATATCTATAACCTTGGTCCAGCCCTTTATCGTGGTAAAATGGAAGTTTATTCGAATTTCCCGGGTGATACGGCATGGTCATCAGGAAGCTCCTTCTATTTCCATACATATAATCTTCAGGGAGACCCTTCGCTCGATGTCTGGACTGATACCCCTGATACTTTCATTATGAGCCATGCAACTACACTACCGATCGGTTCTAATTACATGGCTATTCATGTTGAGAATTCAAACAGTCAACCAGTAGAAAATGCTCTAGTCAGCCTGTATAAGGAAAATGAGGTAAAAGAAGTAGCTTTCACAGACCCATCAGGTAATGCTGAACTTAATTTTGCTACTTCAAGTGTTGATACCTTATTTGTAACTGTCACCAGACACAACTTCAAGCCGTATCTCGGTCATTGCCTAATTAGTACAGCATCAGTCTTTGTCGGTTATGATAACCACTCGATCGATGATTCTGGAGGCAATAATAATGGTCAAATCAATCCTGGGGAACCCATAGCCTTATCCATTACCCTTAGGAATTTCGGCAATACAACGACCGCAACGAGCGTCTCAGCAAAGCTATCATCATCTGACCCGCTCATTAATATAACCGATTCTATACAAACCTACGGCTCCATAGCACCCGGCGCAACTGCCAATGCTTCGCCTTTTGATTTCAATGTATCGACGGACGCAAAGAATAACCACACGATAAAATTCAATCTTGAAATATCGAGTACCCAGGGCACCTGGAACTCAGGTTTGTGGCTCGACATTATGGCGCCTGACCTTTACTATCAATGGCACCAAATACTCGATGGCGGTAATGGTCTTCTTGAACCCGGTGAAACTAGTGATTTGATCGTTTCATTGCTGAATGCAGGTGGTCTTGCGGGAAATAATATATCCGGCATCTTAAGATCGGAAAACCAGGGCGTCATTGTCATCGATTCAATCGGAACATTCGGTAATATCCAGGTTGATGATTCGTCAACAAACAGCAGCAATCACTTCACAGTGAGTGCTGCTCCATCAATTGCTCCAGGGCATCCGATAGATCTCACAACAGTATTAACCGGCGATAATAATTTCCGGGATACGATCAGTTTTAAGATAATAATCGGTGTAGTCAATACTAATGAACCTTCAGGACCTGATGAATATGGTTATTTTGCATATGATGATACTGATGTTGGGTATACAGAACGACCGATTTATAACTGGATCGAAATCGATCCTGAATTGGCCGGACCTGGAGATACTCTGCATTTGGATAAAGATGAAGCAAAAACGATCAGTTTACCTTTCGATTTTAAATATTATGGTGATACACACAATAAAATTTCTATATGCTCGAATGGTTATGTAGTTATGGATTCGTCCTGGATCGCAGATATGTATAACTGGCATATCCCCTCGGCTGGAGGTCCTCCGCTTCTTATCGCAGCTTTTTGGGATGACCTCGATCCAAATGCGACTGATTCAAGCGGAAGTGTCTGTTACTGGTTTGATTCATCAAACGACCGTTTTATTATCGAATACTCGCGCATACAACATATCCATAATCCAACCAATCCCACGCCATCAGAACTCCAGACATTTGAAATTATCCTTTTTGATCCGAATATCTATCCAACGTCATCAGGTGATGGTGAGATCATATTCCAGTACCGGGATATTACTAATGATGACATTTGGCATAATTATGCAACCGTCGGTATTGAAAATAAAAAACATACTATTGGTCTGGAATACTCTTTTGACAATATGTATAGTCCTGGCGCAGCAGTCTTAGCAAACAATCGAGCGATCAAATTCACCACTGATCCACCAGACACTTTTCCCGGAGTGGAAGAGAACGACCAGATATCTATGAATGAACTATTCTTGAAGGTGTATCCCAATCCCTCCAGGCAAATAGCGAATATCAAGCTCCAATTTCCAAATTCCAAATTCCAAAATACTCTGAGAATTTTCGATGTTAGCGGTAGGTTAGTCAAAAATCTTGAGCTGCCTACTGCCTACTCCATACTACCTACTCTTGTATCCTGGGACGGCACTAATAATATCTGTCAGAAAGTTCCGGCCGGTATTTACTTCGTGCATTTAGAAACTGATGACTTGAATATTATTGAAAAAATCGTATTTATAAAATAGTTGACCTACTTCTTTATAAAAAAGGAAGACTGAGTTAAATTAGTTTATTGTTTATTTAAGGAGGTATTATGAAACGCTTTATCATTATTCTCGCAATAATATCAGGGACATTCGCCCTTAATTATCATGGCGTTGCACTTGCGCCCAATGATACAGACGGCTGGACCGTTTGTATTGATACTGCTCTTATCTTTCATACAACCGACGGCGGCGCTACATGGCAGGTTCAAAGCAATACGCCTGATAGTTTGAAAAGGTTCTTTGATGTTGGCTGTTTTGATCAATCATCTGCCTGGACATGTGGTATACTCGGTGAAATCCTTCATACTGATAATGGGGGTCTTGATTGGATTAGACAGGCTGTGGGTCTTTCAAAATATGCAACACGTGTCGAATTTATTGACCAGGATAAAGGCTGGGCAGCATGCGGTGATGGAACAGTTGGTCGCACGATCGATGGTGGTGGTTACTGGGACCAGATTTTTACACCATGGTACAGCGCTGAATTCTACGGCGTCTCATTTGTTAATGAATGGGATGGCTGGATCGTGGCCGGGTACGCTGATTCAATGCTTCTGGGACAAGGATTAATACTCAAATCTACTGATGGAGGAATCAATTGGGATTCCGTCTACCAAGTCTCGGATTATAAAGATTTTTTTGATGTTCACTTTTTTAATCTTCTTGACGGTATCGTTGTCGGTGGAGATGAAGCCGACAATTCACCTGTTATCATGAGGACTACCAATGGTGGTCAAAATTGGAACAATATTACCGCGCCAGCTAGTGCTTATTACCTCAGAGCAGTGGATTTTGTCGGCAGCGAAGGATGGGCGGTCGGTATGAATGGAACGATCATCCATACTACAAATAATGGGAATACCTGGGTATTTCAATCCTCGCCAGGAACAGCAACACTCTTTGATGTTGATTTCTCAGACAATATGCATGGTCTGGCATGTGGCAACAGCCACCTTATGTACACGACAAATGGCGGGCAAAATTGGAACGATGTGGGGATACTCGAGGAAAATAAGAACTCGATGGCTGAAACTCCGGGATTGACTGTTTATCCCAATCCCTTCAGGAAAATAGCGAATATCAAACTCCAACTTCCAAATTCTAAATTCCAAAATACTCTAAGAATTTTCGATGTTAGTGGCAGGTTAGTCAAAAATCTTGAGCTGCCTACTGCTTACTCCATACTACCTACTCTTGTGTCCTGGGACGGCGCGGATAATAACGGACACAAAGTTGTACCAGGTATTTATTTTATCGAACTGAAAAGCACCGGGTATAATTTAAACAGAAAACTTGTTCTGTTAAAATAACAAGCTTAATAAAATATTTATAACGACAGCATGAATATTTCACAGTATTTTCACAGACATTATTATAATTGTATCAGGAGATCATGCACCTGTTAAAATCCTCGATAATTCTCGTGATCCTAACAAGTATTTGTTTTGGACAAACTGGTGCTCGTTATTTGATAATAACCCACGACGATTATTCACGAGTACTCCAGCCCCTTGCGGAATGGAAAACCCAGAAGGGCTTAAAGACTATGATCGTTACCTTATCTCAAACTGGCAGTGACTCTACCCAGATCAGAGATTATCTTATTAATGCTTATAATTCATGGTCAATAAAACCTGAATATATTCTTCTTGTCGGTAATCCTAACCAACTACCTTTCCCCCGCTATGATTACCTGGGGAATATCGGTAATACGGATAATTATTATGCTGATATGACCGGGGATTTCCATAACGAAATCATCCCTGGACGCTTCTATGTCTTTGACACTCTCGAGGTCCAAACGATCGTTAGTAAAGTGCTCAGTTATGATAAAACACCAGCCACACAGAGTCGGCTTTGGTTTAAAAAGGGTACAACCGTGGTTAATGAAGACCAGGATCCCCTGCCGGCTGATTCAGTTTACTATGCAGATGCACGGTATATGCACACCCTCATGAATAATGCAGGGTTTGTTCATATTGATTCTTTTACCGAATATGCTGGCCATGACAGCGCCGATGTCATAGCTGCAATAAATGAAGGTCGTTCGTATATGATGTATCGCGGCGTTGGGTGGTGGTCATGGGACTGGCCATTCTGGGGTATTTATCCTTATCTAATGCACAATGGACAAAAGCTGCCTATCGTTATCTCGGCCACCTGTCAGACAATTCAGGGGATTGGCTATGAATGGCTAAATGCGGGAACTCCTGAGGAGCCTAAAGGAACAGTAGGTTTTTTTGGAACAACTACCGGGCTCTTTAATGCAGCTGAATTTCGGAGTGCTTTAGCCAGGGGAACTCTCCAGAGCATTTCCTGCGATAGTCTCAGTACACTCGGTAAAGCAGCCGAACAGGGTCGTTTAAATTACTATGCCTTATTCGGCAATATCCTGGAATATAATTCATGGACCTGCCTTGGTGACCCGGAAATGACGGTTCGAACTACTACACCGCGTCATGTTGATGTGACACATGATTCAGTACTATGGGTCTCAAATGACAGCAGTATAGTAAATATCAATGTCCAATATAATGCAGTGTCTGTCGAGAGTGCTCTTGTTTGCATGATGTCCAAAGAGGATTCAAACATTTATCATTATGGTCGCACTGATGGGTCAGGGAATATCCAATTCATTGATTCTTTTAAAATTCCCGGTGATTCAATAAGCATTACTCTTACCGGTCGAAACCTTTTACCATACAATAGAATAATCAGGGTGAACCTCAGTGGTGCTTCTTATATCTTATTGAGTTCCTTCACACTTTTCGATACACCAGGAGGAAATGGCGATAGCATAGCCAATCCGGGTGAAGATATCGAGATCCCGGTGAAATTAAAGAACTGGGGCGATTCAACTGCATACAATGTGACGGGGATTATCCAAGGAGATATGCCCGATTCTTTTATCACGCTGCATGATACGATCAAATATTTCGGTGATATCAATGGTCTTGATTCAGCTTTTTCTTCAATCGATGGCTATAATGTTGTCGTTGCTGCAAATTGCCCAGATACCCACCGATTGTTTTTAAATCTATTGATAACCGACGATACTGACTCCTCATGGGTTTCTGAATTCAACTTTACAGTCCATGCACCGATCCTTAAGTATCGAGATTACCATTTTCCCGGCTCGGTAAAATACACGGGGATTGGTGACACCAATCAACTCATCGTGGATATCGCCAATACCGGTTCATATCGAGCAGAAAATGCAGTCGGTAAGATATTCTCAAATGATTCATTTTTTATCCCGGTCGATTCAATCTCTTCATTCGGTACGATTGCCTCCAATAGCACTGGTTCAAATCAGACTGATCCCTTCATCATTACAACGGCACCCTCAACACCTTCTTGTTACCCAATCAACTTAATGTTAGAAATACATGCCGGGGTTTATATCGATACCTTGAATTTCGTAATATATGCTGGTCAAAAGGATTACCTTGTTCTTGATAAAGATGTTGGCGGTACAAGCGGTCCAATCATCGATGCGATACTCGATTCTCTCAATTTCTACGGCGATTATACAGATACCTTACCGATCAATGATTTCCTTTCCCTTTATAAATGTCTATTTATATGCCTGGGTACTTATCCTAATAATTATATAATTACTGATACTAGCCAAACCGGCCAGGAAATCGAGCGCTATTTATCAATATTAGATGGTAGGGTATATTTGGAAGGCGGTGATGTCTGGTATGCTGATCCTCATTACTACCATGGTTATCAGTTCCATACCATGTTCTCTTTATTCCCTATTGCCAATAGCATTGGACCTCTTTATTCAGTAGATGGCAAAGATGGTACTTTTACTGAATCGATGTCATTCAGTTATTCCGGAGGTGCCAATTCTCTCGACCGTATTGACCCAGATAGCCCGGGTTTTCGCATTTTTGAAAAACCCGAGAACACTTTCGGATGCGGCGTTGCGGCTAATAACCGCACCGTCGGTATATCTTTTGAGCTGGGCGGACTCCAGGACGATTTTGAGCCATCGACCAAATACACGTTGATTGACTCAATAATGGCCTATTTTGGGATACCACCGCTCGGAATATACGAATATGACGAGCGAATAAATTCTGCAGAAATAATATTTTTAATATACCCAAATCCCTCCCGTGGAATGACGAATATCAAGATTCAAGCACCAAGTTCCAAATCCCAGAATACCTTGAGGATATTCGATGTTTCCGGTCGTTTGATTAAGAATCTTTCGCAGCTTACTCATGACGCCCTACCCTCCACGCTCATTTCCTGGGACGGTACTGACATGAATAACCGAAAAGTAGCCCAGGGTATCTATTTCATCAGTCTGGAAACAGATAACCAGACAATAATACACAAAATCATATATCTCAGATAGTTAGCGTATAATAAAACCATCCCATCTCTTGATTTCAACCACTTTATCGGTATAATATAGCATGAATAAAACACTATCTTTATTGACCATAATAACAACTTTTTGTATTGCCCAACAAACAGGAGCAAGGTATTTAGTCATAACTCACGACGATTTTTATGATGCTATTCAACCGCTTGTCCAGTGGAAGCATAATAAAGGCGTGAAAACCAAAACTGTAAAGTTATCTGAAATCGGTTCCTCATCAGCCCAAATCAAATCATATGTCGAAAATGCCTATAATACATGGGATATCACTCCAGAATTTTTGCTTCTTGTTGGTGCGCCTAACTATCTCCCTTTACCAACGATTAGCGGTGTCTATACTGACAACTACTATACGAATATGGACGGTGATATTTATAATGAAATACTACCAGGGAGACTTACAGTACGGAGCGCAAATGAGGCAGAGACGGTCGTTAATAAAATGCTCTTGTATGAAAAAAATCCTGATCTTACTGATTCACTATGGTTTATCAATGCATGTTTGATAGTCAGAGATGACTATGACACATATGATGATTCAATATACTGGGATGATGTGAAATATGCACGCAGTCTCATGCAGAGCTACGAATATAATGACATCGATACCCTATCTCGTGCCGCTGGAAACAATGCAAATGATGTTGTCCAGGCCGTAAATAATGGTCGTGCATTTGTCCTGTACCGGGGTCAGGGTGTCAATAACTGGTGGTCGCCATTCGATGTCAATCCTGATGCGACGTCGAACGGTAATAAATTACCTATTGTCTTATCTATAACCTGCCGAACTATCGGCACGGGCTCAACCCCGGCGACAGCAGAACGCTGGTTTTTAACAGGCTCACCAACCTTACCGCGCGGCGGTGCTGCTTATTTTGCCGCAACAACTGTCGTTACAAGTGGTGCCTACTTGCGCAGTGCTGTGTGCAAAGGGTTTTTCAGAACTCTCTTCAGCGAACGGCAAAGAACCTTTGGGCAAGCTTGTGAAGGAGGACGAGCCGCAGTATATGATATGTATGGAAGCTCCAGTGAGTTCAATGGATTCATGACTATCGGTGATCCCGAAATGAATATCTGGACTGCGATCCCAAAAACCACCGAGGTTTTTCACGATTCAACTATCTATGTAAACGATGAGTCACTAAGTGTCCTTGTGCATTTTAACAGTACACCACTTGAATCTGCACTCGTTTGCATCACCATCGATACAATATTCCACAAATACGGGTATACGGCCACGGATGGAAAAATAATACTCCAGTTAGACAATCTTATACCTGGATCATTGACTTTGACCGTAACCGCAAGAAACGTTATCCCTTACCAAGCGCAGATCATGGTCACGGATACAAGTGCATTTTTAATCTATACAGATTTAGTAGTAAGCGATTCATTATCTAATAATAATGGTCTAGTTGAAAATGGTGAGACAATTCTGCTGCGCTCGCTGATAACGAATATCGGCGCTTCAACCGCTCACAGCGTACTTGGCATATTGACTACTCAAGATACTATGGTATCGATAATCGATAGTATCGTCAGTTTTGGCCATATCAATCCAATGGATTCCTCCCTGGGCTCCAGTCCGTATACTATTACGATATCGCCTTTTTGCCCGGGCGGGCATGATCTTGATTTTAATCTCTTGCTCGTAGATGGTAATAATAATTCATGGAATGCGAATTTCTCATTGAACGTTCAAAGTCTGGGCGGTGGTACAGGACCTGACCCCTATGGTTATTATATGTATGATAATACTGACACAAGCTCGGGGCATGCACCGGTATTTGACTGGTTTGATATCGGACCACCGAGCGGTCCAGGTCAATTGGTGAGCGAAATTACAAATGAAGATGCTGATACAGTAACTTATCCCCTTCCTTTTACTTTTAAATATTATAATATTGACTATTCTTCGATCGGCATGTGTTCAAATGGCTTTTTGGAATTAGACCACTCAACCCACCGCTTTGGTGATAATACATCACTACCAGCACCGAGTGGACCGCGTAGAACACTCGCTGCTTTTTGGGATGACCTTGACCCCAGTCTATACGGTGATATCTATTGTTATAATGACACTATCAATAATCGTTGGATATTACAATTCGAAGAATGTGCTCATTATGGAAGTTCCTCAACAAGAGAAACATTTCAGATCATTATTTTCGATCCCCAATACTATCAGACGCCGACCGGTGATGGAGAATGCATATATCAATATCTATATGTTGCCGATGCCACCAGTAATACGGTAGGTATAGAAGACGAAACAGAGACCCGTGGCTTACGATATGTTTTCAATAGTATTTATGACCCCAATGCCCAACCGATAGTCGCAAACCGTGCTATTTTGGTTACAACCAAACCACCTGATGGCTCGATCAATACGCCCTGGCTACACATTCTTGATTATACGCTCAGTGATTCAGCCGGCGGTAATAATAACGGGATAGTGGAACCCGATGAAACGATCGATGTCTATATGACGATCGACAACCGTGGTGATACTACAGCCTCTGCAGTCAATGGAATACTGCGGTCAACCGACAGTGATGCAACTATCCTTGACAGCATTTTTGTATACGGTGATATGACTGTCGGCGCCACAGCAAATAACTATAGCGCTCCCTATCGCGTACATATAAGTACCGCACCGGCAGATAGTACGATCGGGTTATCGCTCCATTTTGAAGCTAACTCCGGGACATATTACAAAGATGATTATTTCACTTCATACATATATGGTTATCCAGGCATTGAAGAATACAAACCTTTGAACCACAAAAATAGCTTTAGTTTTGAGATCTTCCCTAATCCATCGAAAGGCATGCTAAGTATCATATTCCAAGCTCCAGAGTCCCAATTCCAGAATACTATAAAAATTTACGATGTTTCCGGTCGTCTGGTCAAAGATCTTTCATACCACACACTTGACGCCCTGCACCCTACGCTCATCTCCTGGGATGGTTATGATGAAAATGGACGACGGGTCGCAAATGGTGTTTACTTTGTTAGTTGTGAAACCATGAATGAAAAGAAAGTAAAAAAGGCAGTTATTATAAAATGATTTTGTTACTCTTCCTTTTGTCACTCGACCCGAGATACCATACCTTTGATAAACTGGCTCTTGAACTCGATTCCATATCTATTCAGTATCCAAAAATCACCAAGCTTGATACAATAGGATATTCAACTAATGATTCAATGGCCATCTTTGCACTAAAGATATCGGATAATGCAAAAGTCGATGAAGATGAACCGGAAATACTTTATGTAGCTTGCCACCACGCTGAAGAAGTATTGGGCATTGAAATCTGTATGTTTATGATCAATGAGCTTATTACCGGGTATCAGATAGACCCGAGAATCACTGAATGGATCAACGAACGTGAAATATGGTTCGTTCCATTATTAAATCCCGAAGGTCACGCTATCGTTACCCAGGGCATCGATACAACATGGCGTAAAAACAAACGGGATAATAATAATAACGGCTCTTTTGACCTAACTTACGATGGCGTTGACCTGAACAGGAATTATGATTTCTATTGGACATCAGGTGGCAGTACTGACCCACCCTCTGAATATTATCGCGGTCCGTATCCATGGTCAGAAAACGAAGTATGTGCTTTGCGTGATCTATGTCTATCGCGTAATTTCTCCGTTTGTATTACCTATCATTCAGCGCGCACGGGTCTTGGTGAAGTTGTATACTATCCATGGCGCGCAGCTGGTTATTACTCGCCTGATTATCCGTTCATAAGAGAAATCGCTGATTCACTGTCAAAAACGATCGTTAATGAAGTTGGTAACGGACACTATGTCGCCTTACCGGGGATTGGCGTCGATGGACGGGCACGTAACTGGATATACGGTGTATGTGGTACTTTCTGCTATTGTGTCGAAGTATGTACAACGACAATAATACCAGGCTCAATGGTCGATGATGTATGCCAAAGAAATATCGTTGGTGCCCATTATCTTCTAGACCGGGTCACTGGCAGTGGTATAACTGGATGTGTCTACGATTCGCTAACCGGTGAACCACTCCATGCCGAAATAACAATAGATGGTTTTTATGACCCAACACTTCCACCCAGAATGAGCGACAAATTATATGGGCGTTTTTTGAGAATGATCAACGATGGGTCGTATGATATTCAGATACATAAAAACGGTTATGAATCAAAATACCTGAATAATATTATCGTCGAACCAGATATCATGACCGAGATCGAAGTATTTCTCCGTAAAAAAGAATCAAATAGCCTGATTTTCAAAAACAAACCAGATATTCTTGTCTTTCCTAATCCGACGAGGAATGCAATGACTATTTATATTGAAAATCCGAATCAGTTTTCATCGTTGAAAGTATATGATGTGAATGGTCGTATGCTCAGAGATTTTGATAATCCTTCATCTACGACCGTAGTATGGCTGAGTAAAGATTCCCAAAATAGAGACCTTGCCAATGGTATATACTATATTGTTGGAGAAACAAACGTACAAAGACTCACAAGAAAAATAGTGATCAATAATTAAATAATTACTAAAATCACGATACAGGATACTGCCCACAAAAACAGACAGATCTGTAAAGGCAAGTCCGTTAGTATTATCTTCTCGGGGATATCTCCTTCAAGTTTTCGGTAGGTGATAAACAGGTACCGAAAAATACCATATATTACAAAAGGAACGGTAAAAATAAGATTCCTCGTATTGAATTTAGTTACGGTCTCGGGCGCTAAAGTATATAAACAATAGGATACAATGCATGCTGAAGTGACAACTGCGATCATCTGATTCAATAAACTCACAGGATACTGGCTGAGGATCTTTCGATGTTCCAAAGCTTTTTCTCCGAGTGTAACAATTTCGGTACGCCGCTTTGACAATACCAGGAATAATGCCAATAATAACGTACATAAAAGGAGCCAGGAAGATATTTCAACACTGATTACCACGGCGCCGGCAACCGCTCGAAGAACATATCCAAAAGCGACAAATAAAACATCAAGAATGACTATTTGTTTGATTTGCCAAGAATAAAATATCATCAAACCAGCGTAAACAAAACAAACTACGAGAAACCATTTATTTAAAAACCAGGCAGCAAGAAGCGATAATAGTAATATTGAAAGTGAAGCAAACCATGCACGCGTTCGAGTTATTTCACCGGTCGCAATTGGTCTTTTTGATTTAGTCGGATGCATTTTGTCTTCTTCATAATCATGAATGTCATTGAGTATATAGATACTGCTTGCCAACAATGAAAATATAAAAAATGCGTAAATTGTAGACAGAACATCTCCGATATTGTAAAATTGTCTACTAAAGATCAGACCTGCAAAAATAAAGACATTTTTAGACCACTGGCTCGGTCGAAGGAGTTTTATATATTTTGTCATCAAAACTCGGTACCACTAGTAAATGAAAACTTCCTTATCTTTACTGCAGGAGTCACCGTGCCACTTGCGAACCTACCGCCGTAACCTGGGTCTGAGGCGACAAGATAGCTTTGTCGACCGATATCGACTAACCGCTTGTAACAATCAATAATATTCTCTGTAAATCTGAAATTCTTAATCCCTTTGGTTATAAGGCCATCTTTAATAAGAAATGTTCCATCTCTTGTCATACCGGTGAATGTTAGTCGGTAAGGATCAATAATGTTTGTGTAATGGAATCTCGTTACAAGAATGCCTTTTTTCGTCTCCTTAATCATTTTGTCCACGCTCTTTTGACCACTCTTTAACACAAGATGCATCGGAACTGGACCAAAAGGATTAGGTGCTGATAAGGCATGACCTGTAGATTTGCTGTTTGCTCTAACTGCAGTCAGCGAATCATGGACAATATTTTTCGCAACACCCTTATTGATTAAAATAAGTTTTTTCTTCGGTACTCCCTCAAAATCAAAAGGAAATGCAAAACCCTTTTCGAGAAAAGGGTCATCGAATATGGTTATCCGTGTATCAAGTATTTTTTTACCGATTTTGCCGCAAAGAAACGATCTTCCCTCATTATACATTTTTCCATTGAATGCATAATAACCAAGATAATCGAGAAATTCACATGCTGCAAGAGGTTCAAAGATCGTCGTATACTGACCAGGTGCTAACTCAACTGGATTTGCCGAAAGAATTGCTTTTTGAGCAGCGATTTCAGCAAGTTTTCTAAAATCAATATCTCTTATATCACGCGTCCCCTCTTGAGCGTAGCCAGTAGAATTATCACCCGACATAACAATATTACAAAAAACATCACCGCATGTTGCGTAAGCGAATGTTCCCAACGAATTTCCGATGCAGATCTCAGCAATACCATTGGAAACCGAACCATAGCTATTGAGTGAGTATTTAGCTGCAGTATTGACGATCTGGGCAACTGCATTTGCGCGGTCGGTTGTCGAAATAGATGCTGTATTTTTGGCGAAAGTCTTGACCATGCGGTATTGTTTGCTGTTTACACTGGGCAAAGATGTAAAGTCCTTATTCTCGCGCTGTAAGTCGGCTATTTTCTCAGCCCAGCGAAGTGTGTCCTTTATTTTCTTCGGGTTAAGTGAATTGGTCGAAGCAAATCCTATTTTTCTACCAAAAATAGCTCTGATCGAAATACTACTATTGGCTTCGTTGACATTCTGATGAATATAGTTATTAGCAAAACGTGTTAAAGACTGTTCGTGATTGAAGATCGATACCTCAACCTGATCAGCTTTACTTTGTTTATAAACCATCCCTAAAATTCTTCTGGCTTCTTTTTTTCCAATCATTATGCTCCTTTCAAATTAGCACTTATATCCGACATTGCCACTCTTTCTAGGCGGTGTCATTTTTTTTAAATAAGAAACAGACATCTCGACCATGTCTTCAAGTGTTTTTGATTTAACTCGTTGCCTTACTTCCTTTATCAATTCATTGGAAACCTGAGTCTTTAGTTTAATAAGTGCAGAACCTATTTCACTCTGAAATTCCTTATCATCGGTTTTGTATTGATTCAAAAAAGTGAGGATTTCAAGGCTCAATTCCTTATTTCCTTTAAGAATAATGTACTCACTGACTCCAGCAAGACATTGCAGTGAAGTTTCTTTATCTTTAACCTTATGGTTCATTTGCATACAATCAAGGTAGTAATCTCTCGCTTTTTTTAAGTCTCCTGTTTCGACAAAGCCGCTCGCTAAATTCAAAAAAGACATCGCTTGACCAAGAAGATCTCCTATTTCCCGTCTCATGGCAAGACTCTCTTCATGATACGTAATACTTTTTTCATATTCACCGATATGGTGGGCAAGATTTCCCAAATTATTCAGAGATATGGCGATGCCCATGCGATCACCTATTTCTCGCCGTATTGTCATTGCTTCCTCATAAAAATCCTTTGCTTCCTGATAATCACCAGCTGATTTGTAAATAAGACCCAAGTTATGTAGCGAGTTTGCAGTACCGATCTTTGTCCCGATCTTTCTATCCATTTCAAGGCTTTTTAAAAGCATCTTTTTTGCTTCATCATAGTCACCCAGGGCATGTGCGATCAGACCTTTATTCGCAGCAGCCATTGCGATACCATGATCATACCCACACTGCTCACTTATTTTTTGACTCTCGTCAAAATGATCCCTTGCCTCATCGTATTTCTTTTGGTTGTAATATATCACACCAAGATTATTATAACTGCCAAGTAATCCCTTTTTGATGTCTAATTCTTTGCTTATGTCGAGACATTCCTCATAGAACTCCTTTGCATCCTCATAACGACCGAGGACATTATTTATGTTCCCCAGGCAGTTAATGGTAAATGCTATTTCATTTTTTATTGCTAACTTACGAAAGACGACGAGACTTTTCTCGAGGTATTCTTGTGCCTGCTTGAATGAACCTAAGCGATAGAATATACCAGCATATCGTGCAGTAGCGATATTGTAGATCATGCTTTTTTCATAGCCTGAATCTACTGAGCGGATCATCTCCAGTGCAGATTCAAGTTCTTTTTTAGCCTCTTGGTACCACCCCTGAATATCAAAATAGGCGATAAAAGCAACGAGTAATTTTTCAAGTTGTTCTAAATCATCATGTTCAATGATGTAGTGCCATGCCGCTTTAACATTCCGCATATCTTCGGTAATTTCGTGGAGTACAAGATCTTGTTTAATATCAACAAGGTGCGTTTCACGTTCCTTCATGAAATCTGAAAAGTAAAGAACGTGCTGTTTTTCCACAATTGTCTTCTCCTCGCCGGCCTCTGTAAGCTTCTGAATCGCATACTGTCTTAATACTTCCAACATTTCATAGCGACCTGAGGTGTTCCTACGCAGCAGCGATTTGTCGACAAGTGACGATAAAATTGGCAGAGAAACTTTTGCTACCTTATCGGCTGCTTGTCTACTAAATCCACCATGAAAAATAGCAAGTTTTCTGAGTGTCTTCTTTTCATCATCCGAAAGTAGCTTCCAGGAATATTCAAAAACTGCTTTGAGACTTCGATGCCGCTCAGGCACGTCGCGTAAAGTCGTAAAAAGAAAATCAATTGATTTTTCTATTTCTTGAGCGATTTCCTTACATGACAGCGTACGCAACCATGCCGACGCAAGTTCAATGCCTAATGGTAAACCACCAACGAGTTGTGAAATCCGAACAACATAAAGACGATCTTCATCAGAAAATGAAAGCCCGGCATTCACCCTACGTGCATTATAAAAAAACAATTGTACTGCACTGTAGCCTTCAACATCGATCCTCTCACCTTCGGGGACATCCATACCATTTATCTGCAGGATCCACTCACCTCGCAGATTTAACAGCTCACGCGATGTCACGAGGATTTTAATCTTGGGTGCGGCGCTGAGCATTTCCGCTATAATACCAGCACCCTCGATGAGATGCTCAAAATTATCGAGTATCAAGAGAACTTCTTTTTCACGCAGATAATCGAGCAGCTGAGTTTTTTGATCTTTTTGGGTATAAAATGAGTACTTAAGAGCATTGGCTATTGTGGAGATTAAAAAATCCACTGAAGTCAAGGGTTCAAGGGTAATAAAATAAACGCCATGGGTAAAATTTTCGATATTCTCAGCAGCTGATTGTATAGCAACTCGTGTTTTACCAATACCACCAGGTCCTATGAGAGTCAATAAACGACACGAAGGATCATCGAGAAGTTTGCTTATCTCCCCCAGTTCCTCTTCCCGACCAAGGAATGGTGTACTTTGGATCGGCAAATTATGTGGTCGAGCAGACAGCGAACGTATCGGAGGAAAATCAGTTAACGGCAAGTCTGGATGCTTGAGCTGATAGATATTCTGTGGCTCACCAAGATCCTTCAGTAAATGAATACCAAGATCCTCCAAGCTTGCATTTTCTGGAAGCTTTACCGAGTTCTTTACCGATGGAGTCATGATAATCTGTCCACCCCAAGCAATACTCATTACCCTGGCAGTTCGATTGATAGCCGGACCAAAAAAATCATTACCGCGTTGATCAGCATGTCCCGCATGCAATCCGATCCGTACTCGCAACTCACTAAATTCACCCCAGTTTTTATCAGCTAAGCCCTTCTGGATCTGGAGCGCGCATTCAAGTGGTTGGCCATTATCAAAGACTGCAAAAACACCATCACCAGTGTGCTTAATTATCTTACCACCATATTTTTCAACTTTATCTTTGATTAGGATATCGTGTTTCACGAGGCTCTTTTTCATCAGTTCGGGATGTTCTTCCCATTTCTTAGTTGACCCCTCAATATCAGTGAAAAGAAAAACTGCCATGTATTTATTCTATTTAGATTCTAATGGGTGTCAATAATGACTATAGCCGATAAGGTTCCTATATGAGAACCGACTTTTTTCTCAATACTTGTAGCATAAACACCTGGAATTGGTATATACGTTATTGATAATGGCTAACAATTAAGTGTTCATTTGAATATCAAAGATCGTTCCTCTATTTTGTTCACTAGAAACGCTTATCACACCATTGTGATCTTTGATAATCTTCTGAGCAATATAAAGTCCAAGCCCAGTGCCTTTTTTCTTGGTTGTATAATAGGGTGTAAATATCCTCTTTTTTTCCTCTAAATCCATACCCTGTCCATTATCGGTTATTTTCAAGTGAATGATTTTTCCATCTCTGGAAAGGTCCAGAGTAATTATTTTCTTTCTACCCCTAACATGACTTAATGCTTCTATGCTATTAATAATAATATTCAAAACAGCCCTTTTAAAATCATCCATATTACCGTTTATTTTAATGTCTTTCTTAATGTTATACTTTAACTCTATACCGAATTTATCTGTTTGTTCTTTAATGAAATTTATTGTCGTTTGAGCTAAGATAGAGAGGTTGAACTCCTTATTTTCTTTCATCCTGGGTCGGGCTAGACTAAGAAAATCATTGAGGATGTTACTCAGCGCATCGATCTCTTGTTTGATCGTCGTGACTAACCGTTTATATTCGTTGTTATCCTGACTGAACTCTTTTATCAATCTCTGGGTAGCGATACTAAGACCATTTAATGGATTCCTGATCTCGTGAGCGAAATTTGCAACGAGGTTACCGAGAAACTTAAGACGCTCAGTTTCTTCCCTTTCCTTTTCAAAAGTTCTCAATTCCGTGACATCACGTAATACTGAAATTGCACCGTTTATCTTTTTCTTAGTATCAAGCAATGGATATGTCGAATACAGAATACTCCTTTCGAATATGCGTTTCTCATTAATAACCTTAGTTCCTTTCTGCAAAACCTGGCCTAAATCAAATGGGTCGTCTTTAAATAAAGTGAAATAATCATGGTTAAGGATAATCTTTTCATCAAAAGCGGACAAGCGACTGAAAGCTTTGTTGATTCCAATAACCATAGTATTGCGGTCAACCATCAACACTCCATCTTCTACTGCGGCAAGTGTCTTATCAAACAATTCTCGAAGATCCATATAGGATTGATATCTAGAGAAGAAATAGAACAATACAAAACCGGCACCAAACAGAATGATAAAAAGCATAATAAGCTGCCGTTCTGTAGCCCGGACATGACGGTAGTAACCATCAAGGCTAATCCCGATCCGGAATAAACCATATGTCTGCCCACTCACAGTAAAAGGTCGTAGCAGTTCAAGGATACCCGAATCCTCGAACTCCGTTATTCTGCTTGTTTCAGTATGTTGTTCATAGACTCTAACCAGCATTGTATCATCTTCAATCTTTGTTATAGTCTGGACATTTGGTGTGGCAAAGATAATCCCCTTCTTGTCTTGAAGAACAAGATATTTGATCATCGGGTTTACAGTCAATTGTGTGATTATTTTATTAATACCAAATTCTTGTCTAAATCTTTGGATTTCTTCGGCCGAGATCTCTATCTGATAGAGATTACGTTGGGTTTTATAAACAAAGCGAAGGTTCTTCTTCGAACCGATATCGAAATAATCATATATTATCTTTTCTTTGACGTTGAAAGCATTACTCATTATCCGTAGAGGGTTACCTGAGCTTAAAACCATCTTTGCTGTTTGGAGATCGAAAATCGCGATGGAATTCAATTGAAAGCTCTGACTTATTCTATTTAATGTAGTAGTGTTTAAGTTTATGGATTCAAGATAATCACAAACGCTTATCAGCTTATCAATGATCTCATCTTCATACTTGCCCTCAGCAAATATAGAATTTTCCTGGGTTGAAGCAACTATCAAAAGGAATGAACGAGCCTCTTCCTTTATCAAATTCATCATTTCACGCCGACTATTGACTATCCCCAGGGTCATGAAAATCCCCAGTATGACAAGTAGAATAACTGTTGTCAAAATATATCTTTTTGACTTCACTGTAAACCCTCAGCAAACACAGACGCATGAAAATTAATTCTCTCAAGATCACTAATAAGATCCACATGTACAGTACTTGTTTCCAGAGTTTCTTTTAATCCCCTTTTCAACCGGTCAACGTACTGTTCATTGAGTTCCTTTGCTTTCTGGTAACCAAGTTCTTTTCTTGTTACGATCTCTAACGCTAATTTCCGATCACGTGTTGCAAGGACATCAATAGCCATTCTCAGAGTGCTAAGCACGGTCAATCATAATCAAGAAGTGTACCCGAGTCAAGCATGAATTGCTGGATATACTATTGCTGTAGGTAATACCTTGAAATTGACGGGTATTATTATATAATATAGCAAAGATAGATAAATGGTGGATATCGTTATAAGGAGGACGTTTTATGGACTGGCATGGTAAATTAATAAAAATGGATAAGAATCGCTACAAGATACCTAAAAGTTACAAGCCAGGGATGAGAACAGACGGCTTGATCTATACTTCACAAGATATGCTCGATACTATAGAAAAGGACAAAGCTCCAGAACAAGTCGCTAATGTAGCAACCCTGCCTGGCATTGTTGGTTATTCCATGGCAATGCCAGATATCCATTGGGGGTATGGTTTTCCTATCGGCGGTGTTGCTGCTTTTGACATAAATAGAGGTGTGATCTCACCCGGTGGTGTTGGATATGATATTAACTGCGGTGTACGACTACTGCGTACAAACTTAGCTGAAAAAGATATAAGCGGACGCATCAAAGATTTAGTCAAATCTCTTTTTAATAATGTACCGTCAGGCGTAGGTTCGAAAGGCAAAATACGTATTGACCACAGCGAAGTAATGGAAGTCTTACAAAAAGGTGCACAATGGGCACTAAAAAAGGGTTATGGCTGGTCAGAAGATGTCGAGAAAATAGAGGAAAATGGTGCACTCGCAGGTGCTAATCCAGATAAAGTATCGAGAAAAGCAATAGAGCGCGGTCGACCACAATTGGGTACGCTCGGAGCTGGAAATCATTTCCTTGAGATCCAGGTTATTGAGGATATTTATGATGTAAAAGCAGCAAAAGTTCTGGGTATTGAAGATATCGGGCAGGTTACGATCATGATACATACTGGTTCAAGAGGTCTGGGTTATCAAATTTGTGATGATAATGTAAAAATACTCGGTAAAGTCACACAAAAATACGGTATCGATATCCCCGATCGACAATTGGCATGCGCGCCTATTGAATCACCTGAAGGTAAAGCATATTTTCAACAAATGGCATGTGCGGCAAATTATGCATGGGCAAATCGCCAATGTATTATGCATTGGGTTAGAGAAGCATTTGAAAACGTCTTAGGCAAGAATGCCGAAGCTCTGGGCATGAACTTAATTTATGACGTTGCACATAATATAGCTAAATTCGAAAGGCATGTGGTTGCCGGTGAAATAAAGAATGTATGTGTCCACCGCAAAGGTGCTACTCGAGCATTTGCTCCAGGACACAGTGATATACCTACGATCTATAAAAGTATCGGTCAACCAGTCATAATCCCTGGAGACATGGGTACGCACTCATACTTGCTGTTGGGTACTCAACAAGCAATGGATGAGACCTTTGGGTCGACGTGCCATGGTGCGGGCAGGCTTTTATCCCGATCTGCAGCAATGCGTCAAACAAAAGGGAGACGTATCGACCAGGAACTTGCAGAAAAAGGCATATATGTTCTATCGGCAAGCGATGAAATCCTGAGACAAGAGATGCCTGATGCTTATAAAAATATAGATATGGTCGTCAATGCAGTTCACGAAGCTGGTATTTCTCGTAAAGTCGCACGGATGAAACCAATCGGTGTAGTGAAAGGATAAATTCATAAAATGGACCACAATAACTGAACAGGTATGAATCGCTCTTTGAAACAGAAGATTTCAAGTGCTCCCCATTCCCCTGGTGTATATTTGTTCAAAAATTCTAAGAACAAAATTATCTATATAGGTAAAGCAGCTGACCTGAACAAAAGACTTACTTCTTACCTGACAAAAGAAGACAGCAGAAAGAAAATCTTGCTCTCTTATAGTACAACGGTTGATATCATAATAACAAACTCTGATACTGAAGCACTTACCCTTGAAGAATCATTGATAAAACTTAATAAACCTCGTTTCAATGTTCGTTTAAAAGACGATAAGAAATTCCCCTATTTAAAGATCACAATCAAAGAAATTTTTCCCAGGGTGCTTTTCACACGTGAAATTACACCCGATGGCTCTTTGATCTTTGGACCATATACAAATGCGCGAGCACTTCGCCAAACAAGAGATGCGCTGTGTCGAATATTCAAATTGGTTTCATGCACAATAGATCTAAGTAAAAAATACTCCCGTCCCTGTCTCGAATTCAACCTCGGTAGATGCAGTGCGCCGTGCACTGGCGAGATCGAACAAGATAAGTATCAGATATTTGTGGAAAAAGCAGTAAAATTTCTGAGAGGTAATTCAAACGAACTGGAAAAGGAAGTTGAAAAAGCGATGTGGCATTGTGCAAAAAAAGAGAATTTTGAAGGTGCCGCGTTACTCCGTAATCAGGTGCTGGCTATAAGACGAATATCCCAACGTCAACAGGTTGTTACTAATTCAATTATTGCTCGAGACATCATCGGTATCAGCAAAAGTCGGTCAATATGTATCGCTTGTTTATTTAGAATAAGGGAAGGCCGATTGATCGCTAAAGAAATCTTCGATCTCAGGATCATTTCCGGGATTGATGATGCTGAGATCGCCAGTTCCTTCATTAGACTCATCTATACGCATATTTCATTTATTCCGAAGGAGATCATTATATCACCGTTACCGATTGAATGGGAAACACAGAATAAATGGTTTAAAGAAAGGGGCTTCGCAGTCAGAATTGCAACAGGGAAAAGAGGAGAAACAAAACGTCTATTGAACTGGGCGCAAAAAAATGCAGCAAGCGAGCTTGCAAAACATGTTCTTAAAAAACGCATACATCCGGCAATCCTGGAACTTCAGAATACACTTCATTTGGCAAGACCTCCCCGCTGGGTAGAGGCATTCGATATTTCAAATTTGAAAGAAAAATTCGCAGTCGGTGCCTCAGTCGCTTTTTATGATGGACGACCAAGTAAACAGCGCTATAGACGTTATCGAATAAAAAGAACGAGCGGTCAAAATGATTTTGCCATGATACATGAAATTGTAAGTCGTCGAGTAAAGGATTTAAAAAAAGAGAAAAAAAATCCCGACCTTTTGCTTATTGATGGTGGAAAGGGGCAGTTAAATGCCGCAATCCATGCGATTAAATCGATCGATATCGATATTCCGGTATTTGCTCTTGCAAAAAGAAATGAAGAGCTCTTTAACCACAATGGTAGTGTTATTGCATTATCAGCAACTTCAAAAGGACTCACCCTATTAAAAAGATTGCGCGATGAGGCTCACCGCTTTGCCATTATATACCATCGAAAAATAAGAAGAAAAACCATTACTACATCCATGCTCGATCGTATACATGGCATTGGGCAAAAAAGAAAAGTAACCCTTCTTTCGTATTTTGGTAGTATCGAGGAGATAAGAAAGGCATCTGAAGAAGATCTGGCGAAGGTTCCTGGTATCGGTGAAAAATATTCGAAAATAATCTACGAAGCACTACATCATTAGCTCCACTAATATAGTTTTCTTAGTCTTTTTGGTTTCTTTGGATCGTTTAGATCGTTAATATCGTTGTTCTTTTTCGCCCTACTCTGTACGCATTACTCACTACGCTTTCTCTCCGGTACACCGTTACTCCGATCTGTATAGTCAGTTCTTTCTTCTTAGTGCCTAGTTCCTAGCGCATACTGTCATTTCAAAATCACTTTCACTTTGCTGATTTTCCTTTTCGTTCCTTCTAAAATCTTGAATTTCAGATTTTTGTAGGTAACTACTTCGCCCACTTTTGGTATGCAATCGGCATTGATAAGGATCAAACCACTTACTGTAGTTACATCACTATCTTCATCTATCGAAATGTTGAAATATTCCGAGAAATCATCGATTTCCATACGGGTATTGACTATGTACTCCTGTTCTGAAATTTTTTCAACGAATGGTTTCTGTCGTTCATCTAATTCATCTTCAATTTCACCGACGATCTCTTCAATAAGATCCTCAAGCGTGATTATACCGGAAATCCCGCCAAATTCATCCATCACAACACCAACTGAAAGCCTAAGTTTCTGCAATTCCAAAAACGTATCGAGAGCAGGTCGGTCTTCATATACAAAATGAGGAAAACGTACAAATTCAACGACTGGTTTATCCTTTGCTTTGTGCCAGAAGGTGATAATATCCTTAATGAAAAGCAAACCGACGATCTGATCCATATTCTTAAAATAAACAGGATAGCGAGAATAGTGCTGAATTTTATAGGATTCGATTACTTCATTTACCGTTTGGTTGTAAGCAAATGCAACGACCTCATCAATTGGAACCATAATTCGATTAACCGCTCGTCTTTTCATTGACAGTATCTCTTCGATCATTCTTTTTTCAATTTTCGATATCTTTGTCAAATCAAGGGTTCTTTTCTGTATCATAATACGACTTTTATATTCTGAAATATACTATTTTTTGAAATTGAAATCGCCAAACTGCTCAGGTTTTGTGTCTCTTAAACGGCGTTTTAATTGAGATACAGTGGTGTCACCTTCAAGCACCCGACCATTTTGATCCATAACTTTCGGGTCGACAAATATCGTACTTCTGGTGCGCATAGCAAGGGCAATCGAATCAGAAGGTCGAGCGTCTATTACAAAAAATCGGTTATCGCTTTCAATATATATCTTAGCATAGTAAGTTTCATCTTTCAAAGCAACGACCTCTATCTTTGCAACCTTCGCCTGAAAAGCATCAAGTACTATTTTTAACAGATCATGGGTAAGCGGTCTTGGATATTCTAATGATTCAAGCGATCTGGCAATAGCCAACGCTTCAGGTTCCCCTATCCATATAGGAAGTGTACGCTCTCCAAATTTTTCCCTAAGTAAAACAACATATGATAGATTTTGGCGATCTTCTACAACACCATTCACAAATACTTCTAAAATCTACTCACCTTCCTCTAAAACAACCAATTTGAAGACTGCGTCGATACTTTCACCAAGGTGCACCTTAATATCATACACTCCAGGTTGCTTAATCGATTCTTCAAGGACAATATTCTTTTTACTGATTTCAATACCTTCAGAATTCAATAATTCAACCATATCCTGAGAAGTGATACTACCAAATGATTTCCCATCAACACCCAGCTTTATCGTTGTTTTTACGGTAGCATTATCTATTTGTTCAGCCAACCCCATGCTCGCCTTTTTCTGACTTTCGATGGTTTTAGAAAATCGCTTTTTGTTTTTTTCAAGGCCGACTACATTAGCCTTGTCTGCAGGAATAGCAAAATTCCTTGGTATTAAATAATTCCTTGCATAACCATCTTTTACAGTAACGATATCGTATGGTTTGCCTAATCTTTCAACTGCCTTGAGTAATATTATCTTCATTACCTTATCTCATAAGGAAGAAGAGCAATTTCTCGAGCTCTCTTTATCGCTTGTGCTAACCTTCTTTGATGAAAAGAGCATAACCTGGTTATCTTAGAACTAAGTATCTTCCCGCGTTCATTAATGAAACCTTTAAGGAGTGATGTATCCTTATAATCGATTTCATCTACTTTATTTCTACAAAATCGACATCTACCTTTTTTTCTTCTCATGTTCCTTCCTCACGATTGAAGTTAGTGCGCTAAAAAGGGGTATCGATGTCACCGGTATCTTCTTTCATTTCACCTTCGCTCTCAACCCCAATTGAACCTTCACCTTCACCCGGTGTCATATCTTTTTGCGGCATATCAAGAAATTGAATACGCCTGGCAACAACTTCAGTTGCTGAACGTTTGTCACCTTGATTGGTCTCCCACTGTCGTGATCTTAAACTGCCCTCGATAAGCACTGCACTGCCTTTTTTCAGATAATCATTTGCTAACTCAGCCTGCCTGCGCCAGGCAACAATATTTATAAAGAGGGTTTCCTCTTGCCACTCCCCTGTTTCGCGGTTCTTATATCGGCGTGAACATGCAATGCGAAAATCACATACTGGAGCACCTTTTTGAGTGTATCTTAGTTCAGGATCGGCAACTAATCTGCCGATCAATAGTACATTATTTAAATATCCAAGACGTAATTGATTCATTGTTATTTTCCCTTAGCAAGGATCATGAAACGTAAAATATCAGCCTTGTGTTTCAATGCCTCCTTGATCTTCGTAATGCTTAGAGGTTGTGCGGTGAACAAATAGTTAACATAAATGCCCTCTCTGCATTTCATAACCTCATAAGCCAAGGTTTTTTTTCCTAAATTACTGAATTTCACCTCTCCCTTACCACGTGTCTTGATAGTTCGCTCAACACTCTTTATTTCCTTTTCTAACGCTTCTTCATCAACATCAGGTTTGAAAATGAACATCGCCTCATAACTATTCATACACCATTTCCTTTTAATGGACCCATTTTTTTTATCTCCTCAGTGAATTCCTTCACTACCTTTGTAAACCGTTCGCCTTCTGCAGCAGATATCCACTCAAGCCTGAGCCGTTGCTTTGAAACACCCATATCATCGAGAAGGTTATGCAGTAACGCAATGCGACGAGCAGTTTTATAGTTACCATCCTGGTAGTGACAATCGCCAAAATGACATCCGCCAATCAAAACACCATCAGCACCACTTTGAAAAGCATGGAGCACGTGTTGAGGATCTATCCTTGACGAACAAAAGAACCTAATGGGTACTAAATTCGCCGGGTATTTTTTCCTGGACGTACCAGCTAAATCGGCAGCTGCCGAGGTGCACCACTTGCAAAAGAATCCGATGATCTTTGGTTCGAAATCATTCTCGCTCATTTATCCTCCAGTGCTGATGTAACCATTTGTTCGATCTGTTTATCAATGAGATTTCGCTGTTGTGCTGCACCTGATGGGCACGCTGAACTACAAGAGCCACAACCTTGACACAGCGCTTCAACAACCTTGATGACCATTTTTTCTCTGTCAAGTTCCCGAGCATTATATGGGCATACGCCAACGCAGATACTGCAACCAGAACAGAGATCCTCATCAACACCGGCAATCGTCGGTTCGAATGTTATCTCATCTTGTGTCAGCATAGCGATCGCTTTGCTGGCCGCACCAGAAGCCTGAGCAACGACTTCTGGAATATCCTTGGGTCCTTGAGCAGCTCCAGCAAGATATATACCAGCCGTATTGCTCTCGACCGGCCTGAGTTTTGGATGTGCTTCGGTCAAAAAATCATTTGCATCACACTGTATTTTTAGCGTTCTTACTAATTCCACATTATTACGCGTCGGAACCATCCCGGTCGCTAAAACGACCATATCCGCTTCGACCTCGACCTGCTTACCAGAAAGTGTATCAGCCCCGAGGACAACTATTCTACCGTTGTCTTGATATACCTTCGACACTTTACCGCGGATATATGTTGTTCCTTCATCAGTTACCCGGTTATAGAACTCCTCATAACCCTTACCGCCAGTCCGTACATCGATATAGAAGATTATTGGTTCACCATCAGGGACACGGTGTTTGTATAAAAGCGCATGTTTTGCGGTATACATGCAGCATATCTTTGAACAATATTCGAGATGATTCTCTTTATCCCGCGAACCAGCACACTGTATGAAAACAATACGTTTAGGCTCTTTCCCATCAGAAATACGTCTGACATCACCAGCGGTTGGACCGGATGCGGACAATAACCGCTCAAATTGGAGCGATGTCACAACATCAGGGATAGTGCCGTAACCGTACTCCTTGAGTCTTTCCGGTTCATAAAGGTCAAAACCTGTAGCAACGACTATTGCACCTACCTCTTCTTCGATGAGCATATCTTGCTGTTCAAAATCAACCGCCTCTACAGGACATACGATCTGACATACTCGACATTTTCCGGGTTTCAGAAAGAAGGTACAGTGCTCTTTATCAATAATCGGTTTATTGGGCACAGCTTGTGGAAAGGGTGTATATATAGCTTTTCTTTTGCCCATGTTTTCTTCGAATTCAGAATCAACTTTTATTGGACACTTCTCAAAACATATACCGCACCCCGTGCATTTTGCATGATCAACATACGCCGTTTTTCTTTTTATCTTTACCTTGAAATTACCGACACTCCCAGTAATTTCCTCAATTTCAGAGTAGCATAAAAGTTTTATATTTTTATGTTGGGAGACTTCGACCATCTTCGGTGTTAAAATGCACTGTGAGCAGTCCAAAGTCGGGAAAGTCTCTGAAAGCTGAGCCATACGGCCACCAATAGATGGACCTTTCTCAACTAATATTGTCTCAACGCCTGCATTAGCAATATCTAAAGCTGCCTGTATCCCAGCAATACCACCACCGATAACGAGTGCTCGTTTGGTGACACTCACATGTATTGGTTCCAAAGGCTCATTATATTTGACTTTTTCAACGATACTCTTGATAATATGAGCGGCTTTTTTTGACGCAATTTCTTTATCATCATGAACCCATGAACAATGTTCACGAATATTTGCCATCTCGCAAACATACCGATTCAGACCACCCCTTTCAGATGCATTCCGGAACGTATTCTCATGCAGAGTCGGTGAACATGCGGCAACAACAACCGCATCAAGTTTATGTTCTTTGATAGCATTGATCACGATATTTTGTCCAGGGTCAGAACACATGTACTTGTAGTTCTCTGCATACTCGACCCCAGGGTATTTCTTGATCTCCTCAGTTAATGCCTCGACATCAACAGTCTTTGCTATATTGATGCCACAGTGGCATATAAAGACGCCGATTCTCTTCATAATAAATCATACTCCTTCAATATTTCATACGGTGATACCTTGTTTTGTTCCAAACCCAAATTCTGTTTCTCCACACCCAGTGCTATCGCCAATAGCTGGCTAAAATAAAATACCGGAATCTCTTTGAATTCAGGGTGTGCTTTTTTAATTTTATCCTGCAATGCATCAAGATTATAGTGACAAAGCGGACATGACGTAACGACAACATCTGCGCCATTGCCCTGAGCATTGCGGAGAAGTTTATAGGATGCTTCAACTGCAGCATCCGGAGAATTAACAACGAGGTACGAACCACAACACTCAACCTTAAGAGGGAAATCAATCGGGGTAGCACCGATCATACTCACAAAAGTCTCAAAAATTGTCGGTTTTTCTGGATCATCGAACTGAATCTCAGTCTCTGGCCTCAAAAGGAGACAGCCATAATAGCAGCCCACTTTAAATTCCTTCAGACTCTTTTTGACTTTACTCCTCAGTAATTTTTCATTATCTCTGAAGAATTCAAGCGGATGCAGCACTGTTTCATTGCCATCGTACGACTCTTCAAGATGCTCATTGATAATATCAAGCGTTTCTTCATCCTCTTTCAATATAAAATTCGTTCTTTTTAATGTATTATAACATATTGAACAGGGTACAAGAACTCGTTCACCTTCATGCTGAGCTTTTGCCAATATGCGTAAGGGCGCGATCAATGACATACGGTTATCCCGCGCTAAAGTGAAAGTTGTACCACAGCAATACCAATGAGGCAATTCAGCGAGTTCTACGCCGATTGCATCAAAACACGAAAGCAGCGAAGTATTCAAAGGTTTTGCCTTGGTATATAGCGTGCATCCTGGATAATACGGTAATTTCATGTTAGTATGTGTATTTACTGAACGCACTCATCAATGCAAGCGGCGGAGCATCCATAAGGAATTCCTTATCAATTTCCGATACGTCGAACAAACCTTCTTTAGCACGCAAATGAATAGTCCTCACTGCTTCCATTAACCTTGGGATATCGACTCCACGCGGACATCTTGTTTGACAGACCAGGCACGCCGCGCAGAACCATGGTCCCTGTGATTTTAGAACATCATCTTTCAAACCAAGCTGCATAAACCTTATCACCTGGTTTGGCGGTGCGTCCATGAATCTGGCAAACGGGCATCCAGCCGTGCACCTACCGCATTGATAGCAATCAGATAATTTCTGATCACTTATCTCTTCAATTCTTCTTTTGAAATCCTTTTCTACTAATATTTTGTTCATGATTGGATATTATATATAGAATCAATCGCAAGTCAAGGAGAAAAAGACGCTCAATATAGAGATGTATTTACTCTCGGACAATCCCTTGACGAGATACAAAAATCGGATAGATCAGTCCATAGATATTCAAAAATACCTGAAATTTAGAACTTTATATATGAAAGAGAACAAATAGTGGCATTTTGCCAATTACCTAAATACGGAAATGCCTCATTGATTGAAAGCACTTGTCTCTCAAAACTATTTTTGACCAAGACTCTGTTCATGTACCTTCCGGATTGCAGTGATTATAACCTCTTCCCAGGATAATTCTAAGCCAAATTGGACCATTAAACCATTAGACTATCTGACTTGCCCCTAAAAGGTCATCTATTTGGCGGGATCAACAACTCTGCCAATAAACAGAATACTTTCGGAATGATTATCACGAATCACAAAAATAAATGGATGGTCTGCCCGGAATACTGCGGGCGGAGTAGGTTCTACTACAGACATACATTCCATAATCACGGCTGTTGCGGCAGCTGCCTCAGTACCCTCTTCTGAAATATCCACGAATGCCTTGTGAACCACTTCACTGATAAATAAATCTTTTTCTCCGGTCATTCCTGAAAAATCAGCCCCTGGAGTAAAAGCAATTGGCATACCCATATCAGCAAGCGCGGATCTCAACTTAAATTCACATGTCATCGTGAATTTAGGAAAGAATACTGTAACCTGGCGCCATGCCAAAGCATCCATCCATTCCCGGAGCCTATCTGTATTAACAGAGTCTTCCAATTCGGTTAAACCATCCTTTTTTATAGGTAACAAGATAACCATAGACAAATCATCGCCCTTATAAGGAACTTCAAGAACCTGTAACTCATCGCTCTCAAAATATTTAAACCTTTCTTCTTGATTCATCATTGGTACATTCACTGTGGTCTCAGGTGTGATATAGAAGGGATTCTCCTGTGTCAGTTCTTCTTCGAACTGGCTTGCCCATTTACCTTTAAAATAGATCGCATTTGTCAAAACAAGACGAGTAAGGGAAGTAATCATGCCGGGTTTAATCAACTCCTGTATTCTGTTATTTGTCTTTTGCTCAACCCATATGTTTATCTTCTTACGCGCAGCATCACTGTCTTTCGCAAAATTAACATGATTAAGACCTGCATCATAATGCTCCTCGGTCAGTTCAAGAAAATCCTTAAGAAAATTATAACCGGACTGAAGCCACAGTGCATTTGCGATATTCAACTCAATACCCTCTTTGACACGATTTTTTAGCTGTATCTGAAGATCGTGAAATTCTGAATGCAGACGCTCTTGTTCTAATGTGAAATGTAATACTTGAGCCATTTGTTTTTCGGTATTCTCACGAGCTCCGGCAAAAGTCATGGCAAGCGCTGTAGAAATGCTGTATGGCGATAAGAAAAGATTCCCTTCTTGAGTCTTCAGTTGTGCATACAGATCTAAAGCAAAAGCATTATTTCCTTTAACAAGTGTTTGTAAATCAGAGTTATCCTGAGCGAATACACCGCTCTTCGGCAAGATAATTATTACTCCGAGTAATATTAATATAAAAACAGAGTTTTTTTTATTAGTGTACATAATTGCCTCCTTTTTTTGCCATAATTGGAGAATGCCTGCCCTTTTTATCTACCTAAATCCGTACCCCCTTTTTGAATTTCTAGCCTGACCACCACGTCTATAAAGTAAAAATTATTGGCAATACTATCCAAACACGCACAAATTTACCTCGATGCTGTGCCGGAGTGAATTTGGCTTTTTTCGCAGCAGCAAGAGCTGCCTCTTCCATTTTCTGACCTCCACTTGTTTTGAAAATCTCAGCATCAATGATACTACCGTCAATGTCAACTAATGCCTTAATCAATATATCGCAGAATTCACCTCTTGCTCCTTTCGGCCATTGGGCTTTTGGAATGCTAATTGGTTTAGGTTTCACTTCCACCTTAACATATGAAACAGTATCTATTTCAAAGCCATCCTCATCTTTAACAATTTCTAAAGCTTCCATTTCTCTTCCCAGTGGATTTGTCATTAAATCAACATCTTCCTCACCTATTTCTGATTCGTGCTGCTCTTTATTATAACTATACTCTCTTAGCTGAAGTATATATATCAAAAAAATTACATTTAGGATCCCACTAATTATTAATAGTATCAAAAACACTTTTACAGTCTTATTCATTATGCCCATCCGTTTTGCTTTTGTCTCGATTTTCGTTGGTATTTCCAAAACCATCAACCATGATTAAATTGTATCCACCAACACTGCCATGTCAATATTCTGAATCGAAAATCAATAGCTGACATCAACTGATGTATCACTGTAACCGTTAGGTTTAAAATTGGAGGATGCCTGCCCTGTTAAATATTATCTATTGATTATTTCACCTGGGGCAATCCTCTAAATCAAATATGAATCAATAACTCTCCAAAAAATCTTGCCAGCGTTTGATACTGTGTACTCAAGCAGCATGTAACCGCCTATATGGCCATCATCAAAAGAGGCAAACACCCATTTGGAAGTTAATATATGTTTTTGGCTAAAGTTCATTGTCCCTCCCAGAACACCCTTGTATGGTATTAATTCTCTGTGAGCACTAAGGTCTGTAATTAAATCCTCAATAGGGTTCTGTAAACCTTTTGCCTTAAATCTATCAATATCCCAACTATTTAGCGCCGATACATCACGCAATCGTTTTTCAAGTTGTTTCAAAGAACCTTCTAAAGTTCCGATTTGTTCCGATAGGAGTTCACCTTTTTCCAGGGAATCGCGAAGTTCACTTTGAGTGCTAAAATTATAAAACAACAAAACAAAAATTACAATTACAAAAACTATACAGAGACCAATCCAGAAAAATCGTTCTTTTGGAAATTTCATCATAATCCTCCTTATTGCTAAACTTGAAATTTAGAGGGTTTATCCTCAAATCCGGTTTTGACTAAGACTCTGCTTGTTCACTTCTCTGATCGCAGTGATTAAAACCTCCTCCCAACAACACTCTAAACCGAATTCGACCATTTTCTTTACATTATATAATTCTTCGCAGGTTAATTTTCTACCGATCTTCTCCTGAGCAAAATACTGAGCTTCCTCAACTGAGATTGCAAATATGTTTTTCATAAATCTGTCTCCTTAAAAAGAGTGTTTGGTGCCAACTGCATAGTGCTTACTGCTTAGTTCTCCCATTTTGTTATTTAGTCAATTGACTAAATGATAAAATGAGCATAACGACCTCAAGTATGCATGCCCCTATGCAGTAAAAATTATCTGATTCTCCCATTCTCCTAATGTCCTGTCGTCATCCAGTTGTCTTTCAATATAATCACGAAAGGATGGATCCGAAAGAATTTGTTTTGCAGTCTTCTCCAAATGTCGGGCGTTTTCTTTTGTAAGTACCCACATAGAATCTTCAATTTTCGGGTCATCTATACCAACATTAAATTCAGACAATATCGCATTAAGATTATTAATGCAAGAATATCTTCCAGTAAGCTTATGTATCGCCTTGATGAAAAAACAGATATCTTCATCCTCATTTTCAGACACTATCTTATAATTGTACTTCTCCCCTTCAATTTTAGTAATCATTCTATATCACTTAGGTTTCTGCATGATGAATAAATATTTAAAACCCCGCAAATAAAAATTAGATTGCCGTGCTC
>JBARXB010000049.1:0-6831 GCA_049647165.1 bacterium | reverse complement strand
CGGTCGGAAAATGATACCCCTTTGTATTAAACTCCTGTGATACCTCCAAAACCTTCATGGGGCAGTATTCAATACAAAAACCGCACCCTTTACACCTGTCCTTAATGATCTTGACTTCCCCCCTGATGACTTTTAAACCATTAGGAAAAACTTTCATCTTATCCTCCCTTCCTATTCCAAAATCTAAATAAAATTTATTTTATTCCTCATTTCCTTTCTTACGTTGATGTTTCTGTACCCTCGCTTTTATTTTCTTTGCATAGTATCTCAACAAATTTCGCTTCAATCCCCTTTAATCTTTTAGAAATTACAACAGCCACTTCTTTTACAACCCGGTACCCAATATGATTATTGTTCGCAAAGAGATCTCGTAACTTACGGCCATCAAAAACAATGACTTCTGATTGTTCTACAGCCCAGGTTGCAGCTGTAAATGTGTATGGCTCAGTAACCGCTGACCAACCGAATATCCTTCCGGGTCCGACCTCGTCAATTTTGATTTGTTCGGAACCTATGCAACGCACCTTAACTTCAATCTTTCCTTCCAGTACGAGATACAGATGTGTGGCAAGTGCTTTTTCCTCAAATATTCTCGAACCTGCTTCGTATGTCCTTTTCTTCGCGAGTTGAGCAATGGTTTCTAACTCCCTTTCGTTCAGCCCTTGTAATATCTTGAATTTCTTCAGCCTATCTATTTCTACCATTTTTTCCTCCTTATTCTACCAAATGCGATTTTCTTCACATTGTTGTAAGGTTATACTGTCGATTAACAACAAAGGTACTTCGGATTATGTAGCAATTCATCTTCATCAGTGTCTATGTGGAAATTCCGCTTTGTTAAGTTGCTGTCCCACAAAATATGTAAATTCTCCACTATGAAATTTTGCCATGAGTTCTTTTAGTTTCTCCCGAGTTACCTCAGAGAGTTTAACAATGCCTAAGTCTTTGTGGATTTTTTCCTCCACCTGTTCTATAGCCATATTATTCTTCACGACAATCGCATGATATGAATCAATTGTTCCTCTGATTTTCAAAATCAAAAAACGAACATCTTGTTCAGCTGCCATATTCTCCTGCCAATCTGTGCACTTGGCGAATGGATATAGTGAAGGTGGTAAATCAAGGGGCTTTACAAATGCAACAAGATCAGCAGTATGAGTGTATTGATCAGTTTTCATGTCCAACACTTCTTCTTGTAAGTGCTGATTCTTAGCTGGAATTCCTTTCTTCCCCAATGCTTTTTTGGTCACCACTTCTAGTTTCTCTACAGTAAGTGGTTTGGTTAGAACATCAAATGCACCTTTTTTCATTGATTCGACAGTCGATTCAATCGTGCCATAACCCGTTATAATAATAGGTACTACGCTTTTATCCTTGTCTTTTATCCTCTCTAGAACTTCCATACCACCCATACCGGGCATTTTCAAATCCAAAAAAACGACATCAGGTTTAAAACTATCAATTTCTCTCAAACCTGATGTTCCATTGGGACATGTCCTGACCAAATATCCATCTCTGGTGAATATTTGGGAACAGGCATCGCAAATTGTCTTCTCATCATCGATTATCAATATTTTTGGCTCTGTCATTTTGTCCTCCTATTTTACATAAAACACCTAATGTTTCTGACACTCCCAGAAGCTCTAATCCACTTATCAAAAGCGTTATCATATTTGATTTCCCCATCAGTTCTCAGCTTCTCTTTCACTTGCAAGGGCTGCATTTATCATGTCATATACCTGTCTATCCGTGAAGTTAAACTGACCTGTTGCTCCTGAAGGACATGCTGCTACACATGAACCACAGGCTTCGCATAATACATCATTAACTTTAGCGATATTTCTATCATCTACGAGCTCTAATTCCCTTGCGCCATAAGGACATAGCGGAATGCAAATACCGCAACCACTGCAAATGTTTTCATCTACGCACGCGACCACAGGCTCGTGCTTCAATTCAGCTGATGAGAATAAATCAGTTACTTTACTCGCAGCACCTGATGCCTGAGCCACAGCTTCAGGTATGTCTTTAGGAGCCTGCGAAGCTCCAGCAACGAAGAAGCCGGCAGATATACTCTCAACAGGTCTCAATTTCGGATGTGCCTCTGATAAGAATCCATGCTCATCAGCAGCAATTTTAAGTTTGGAAAGGACATCCTTAATATCTTTATTCGGAACCATCGCCAGTGAAAGAACCACCATATCGCATTCAACCTCAAGCTGTTTACCTGCTATAGTATCAGCTCCCATAACTATAAGTTTACCATCGTCCCTGATTATCTTCGATACCTTACCCCGAATATAGATAACTTCATCTTCTTTCTGAGCCCTTGTAACAAATTCCTCATAACCTTTTCCACCTGCTCTGATATCAATATAAAAAATAATCGCTTCGCCATCCGGGACTTTGTGTTTATATAACATCGCATGCTTCGCCGCGTACATGCAACAGATTTTTGAACAATAAGGCAGATGTTTTTCTGTATCCCTTGACCCAGCACAACTCACAAATACTACTCTCTTGGGTACTTTTTCATCAGAGAGTCTTCTAATCTCACCTCCTGTTGGCCCTGTTGCTGACAAGAGACGCTCGAATTGTAACCCGTCTAATATATCTTCATCTTTCCCTGCTCCATACTCTGGTATTTTTTCCGGAGAGTATAAATCAAAACCGGTCGCTACCACAACAGCTCCAACTTTTTCTTCTATTATCTCAGCCTGCATGTCAAAATCTATAGCCTTAGGTTCACACACCTCTGCGCACTTACCACAAGCTATCGGGAAAAAACCAGGACATTTAGAAATATCTATCGTGTAGGTAGCTGGAATTGCCTGAGGGAATGGCAGATATATGGCCTTACGCGCTGCAAGATTCCTGTCATACTCACTCGCTGTAGCTATGGGGCAGACATCCACACACTTATTGCAAAGTGTACATTTATCCTCGATTACATATCTTGGTTTTTTCAGCACTTTCACATTGAAATTACCTACATAACCTGTAACTTCTTGAATTTCACTATATGTCAACAATTTAATTTTTGAATGTCGTGACACCTCCACCATCTTGGGAGTCAGAATGCACTGCGAACAATCAAGCGTAGGAAAAGTTTCTGATAACTGTATCATATGCCCACCGATGGAAGGGTTCTTTTCAACAAGCAAGACCTCATATCCTGCATTGGCTATATCCAAAGCTGCCTGTATTCCTGCAATCCCGCCACCGACAACGAGAGCGCGCCTTGTAATAGGAATACTGATCGGCTTGAGCGATTCGTTCTGATTTACTTTTTTAATCATAGTTTTGATTATTTTAATAGCTTTTTCAGATGCTTTTTTCTTATCTTCATGAACCCAGCTACATTGCTCACGGATATTTGCAATCTCGCATTGATATGGGTTAAGACCAGCTAACTCACAAGTTGTACGAAAAGTGACCTCATGCAAGGTGGGCGAACAACATGCCACAACCACACTATCCAGTTTTTTCTCTCTAATAATCTTTTCGATCTTTTTCTGCCCTGGCTCGGAGCACATGTATACATAATTATCTGCATACACGACGCCGGGGTATTTATCAATTTCTTTGTTTACCTTATCAATATCAACTGTTTCAGCGATATTGCTACCACAATGACAAATAAAGACTCCAGTTTTTTTCATCTTCACCCCCTTGTAAGATATTCATGAATCGACTTTGCGGCTTTTCTACCATCCCCAAGAGCGAGAATTACAGTTGCATTACCTCTTATTGCATCACCCCCTGCAGCCACTCCTTTGATCTTGGTCATCAGATTCTCATCAACCTTAATAGTACCCCATCGAGTTGTTTCCAACTCAGGAGTCATATCGAGGAAGAGTCTGTTAGGTTTAGTGCCAAGAGATTCTACAACTGTATCCAATTTCATAATAAACTCGCTACCCTCAATTTTTATTGGTCTGGGTCGACCACTTTTATCGGGTTCACCGAGTTTCATCCTAATCAACTCAATGGCATTGACCCAACCATCTTTGTTGCCAAAAACTCTGGTTGGGTTTACCAATTCTATAAATTTTATACCTTCCTCAAGAGCATGTTGCAGTTCCTCTACCCTTGCCGGAGATTGTTTCTTTGTCCTTCGATAAAGTATATACACATTCTTGGAACCGAGTCTGAGGGCGCATCGCGCCACATCCATGGCTACATTCCCGGCTCCGATAACTCCAACTGCGTTACCACAAACGATCGGCGTATCATATTCTGGGAATTTATAAGCTTTCATTAAATTCGTTCGGAAGAGAAATTCATTAGCTGAATAAAGTCCTTTTAGTCTCTCCCCTTCGATACCAAGAAACTGAGGTGCGCCGGCTCCGGTTCCTATGAAGACTGCACCAAATTTCTCGCGCAACTCAATAAACATTATGTTCTGTCCAACTATTTGATTCAGTATGACATCAACACCAATATCATTGAGATACGATATTTCATAATCAACAATATCTTTTGGGAGCCTGAAAGCAGGAATACCATATTGCAATACGCCTCCAGCCTTATGAAGAGCTTCAAACATTGTCACCTGATAGCCATATCTACGCAAATCCACGGCACAGCTTATACCCACAGGACCTGATCCAATAACTGCGACTTTCTCAGCTCTCTCCTTTATAAGAAATTCTTCCTTGATTCCGTTTTCCATTGCCCAATCGGCGATAAAAGCTTCCAATTTACCGACGTTTATTCCATTACCTGTTTTCGCCAGCGGACAAACCCCTTCGCACTGTTCCTCCTGAGGACATACCCGTCCAGTAATCGCTGGAATCGCATTATCTTTTTTGGCGATAAGAAAAGCCCGTTTGAAATCGCCCGCAACAATTTCTCTTATCATCGCTTTAATCTGCATATGAACAGGGCACATTTCCTCACAAGGAGCATGTATGCACTGAATGCATCTTTGGGCTTCTGCAAGTGCTTCTTCCCTTGTATAACCATACGGCACAGAACGAAAATTTCTTATTCGCTGCAGAGCAAGCTGTTCCTGCATAGCAACACGTTCACCACCTATCTGAATCATCGTTCCACTCCAGTCCGCTTTAAATAACAGTGGGCCGCTTCAGATTCCTTTTCTTTAAACATCCCAAGGCGACTTATTAAATCTTCAAAGTTTACCTTATGGGCATCAAACTCCGGACCATCAATACATGCTAATTTCATCTCACCGTCAACGAAGACACGACAGGATCCACACATTCCAGTACCATCCAGCATAATCGCATTCAAACTCACCACAGTTTTGATACGACGCGGTCTGGTTACATCGGATACCGCTTTCATCATTATTGGAGGACCAATTGCAAATACCTGTTGGATACCCCCGGAATTTTCATATTCATCCAGAAGATTCCTCAGTACATCAGTCACAAAACCGTGGTGTCCTTTAGAACCGTCATCAGTAGCGATACATGTTCGAAAATTCAGTTCGTCTATTTCCTTCTCTAATATCAATAGTGATGCAGTTCTGGCACCGATTATTGATATCACCTCATTCCCTATATTCACTAATGCTCTTATGAGAGGATAGATACACGCAATGCCTGTTCCACCACCGACACATATAACCCGACCAAATTTTTTGATTTCACTCGGTTTGCCTAAGGGACCCACGCAATCGAGAATAGCATCCCCAGCATTTAGAGTCGCTAATTGGTGTGTACTTTTGCCAACCGCCTGATATATTAATGTAATCGTACCTTGTCCAGCATCAAAATCAGCCACGGTTAGAGGAATCCGCTCACCGTTTTCATCAACGCGAATTATTACAAATTGACCGGGTCGGTATCTCTCAGCTATCTGCCGTGTTGCGATTTCGATTAAATAATTTTCGCCGCCAAGCTCTTCTTTACGTATAATTTCATATTTCATAAGACAATTTTCTCCTCTTCTGACAGTGTGACCCAAATGGCAAAGTCAGGACAAAACATCTCGCACATTCCACAGTTTATGCATTCATCTGGATTTTTGACACAGGGTGGATGATGACCGTTTGTATTCTTTTCTTCAGATATTTCTAAAACACCTGCCTGGCAAATCTCTATACATATATTGCATCCTTTACATCTCTCTTTTATTATATGAATTCTTGCTTTCATTATTCGTCCACAAATTTCCCGATTATGAGCTTATCATCAGCTCTGATATCAAGGTTTTCCGTGCATTCGCCTTGTTTCATAACTGAATGTCTATCATAGAATTCCATTCTTTCCGCGGCATCTCCAATTCTATCATCGCCTACATAATACATTAAGCAAGGTGAGATAACTTCAATAACAGAAAAACCTTTTTTTGGAAAAGCATTTATTATAGAATGCATTAACCATCCGGCACGAAGTGGTGTCCACCTCGCTACATACTGAGCGCCGTACGATTTTGCTAAATGGGGGATATTAAATGGTAACACGAAATTTTGATCGAACGAAATCCGCACAAATGGCGTAGACGGCAAAACACCATGTTCTGTAACTGTATAGAAAATATTATTAATGTGTATCAAGAGGATATCTACACCTTTTTTCCCAATTTCGCTAAAATCCTGCGCCCCAGAGGCAAGGAAATCGGCATTATTCGAAAAAACAACTACCTGTAGATTTACATGTTCAAGTCTAATATTTACCGCACAGTCAAATATCTTACCGTCTGTCGTTATAAAAGATTTGAAATTCAAGTATTCAGCAACTTTTCCAGTACAGCCGATACCAGAGACGACACATATCTTATTTGGATCGATCTCTGATCCTTCAACAGCCCGTATGAACGTGTTGACAACGGTGCCAATACCACAACCCGGACACCAAATAG
>JBARXB010000048.1:0-2427 GCA_049647165.1 bacterium | reverse complement strand
GCCAATTGGTGCAGTTGGTACACCAATGCCAAGTGTCGGTGTTATGCTTTTTACGATAGCTGGTTGTTTTAGTAATCTATGTTGTGCAATCGTTCGCTTTTTCCTTGGATCTGCATTGATTACATAGCTCGCCGACTGCTGGTCTTTCTGTATCAGAGTGCCATTCTTCTTCATAACTCGATGTTGGCCAACCAGGGCAGTTTTTGCACCAGTGCCAGGTATCAGTACTTCGTTTCTTTCTATAATGTGGCATGGCTCTTACCTCCTTCTATAACACAAAAAGATACATCACCCGCAGGTATAGCTCCCACGAGTAACATACCTTCTCTGTATATTATACTTAAGTATCGTTAGCTGTCAAGGGGTGACATGAGGAATGTGTGATAAATTGTCACAGGTCTGTTGTCTTATGTTGACAACCACAGATATTCAGATACAATGCGCCAGGAGGTACGATGAAAATTATCTACTATATATCGAGTATTGTCGCAATTATCAGTCTCATTTTAGCTGTTGTGGCAAGGCTCTTTTTGTTCAATAAGTCCCTTTGGGGATTAAGTGCATTGTCATACTTACGATTCACTACTACGATGTTGCTTTTTACACTTGTAGCCTTGGTGTTTGAATATGTACGAAACAAGAAAAAAGCGTAAGGGAGGTCTATCACTGGTTTAGACAGAATCCGTTAATTCCTTCACATACTTCAAGAGTTCATCATACTTTTGTTTGATTTCAAAATACAATTTTTTATAGTCTTTACTTGAACTCTTTGTTTTTAATTTGCCTGTACTGGCTTTTTTTTCTGATTCCCCAATTTTTATTTTGTCTATTATTTCTAAGAATCCTTCTTCTTCAATCCATTTGCGTATATCGACCAGACCATCATTTTTTTTCTCTTCTAACCAAATCCCTCTTGCCTTTTCGACATCGGCATGCACTCCAGGATATACTTCTTTTATTGTTTCAATATATTGCTCTGGGAAACTACAATCTTTGTCATTATATTTAAGAAGCTTATACCCTACATTATTCTTTTCGAATTCCGCCTTGATCTTTTCATCACCAGCTTTATAGACCCCTACAATCGGTGGAGTGTCAATGTGTAATTTCTCACAAAGTCTGAAAATTACCTTATTTGATATAATTTCATGAAGCTGATGAATATCTGTTACTATAAGATTCAGGTTGTTCTTGAATTTACATATCATTTCAAGCATTTGCTGCACCGAATCAATACCGATAATCCTTTCCCGGCTGAGCAAATCGCTGAGTTTCTTGCGCACGGTCACATCTGTTTCGACTATAAGAATCATTTTTTCACCCTCTTTAATAAATTACACGAAGCGTGTGATAATTTGTCAGGACTTAAGTATCATTATATCTTTTTTCGCCTTGCACTAATGTCAAGAACATTAATAAAGGCATCTACCAAGATAGGATCGAACTGCGCGCCTGAACAAGTCTTGAGTTCTTCTGCGGCTTGCTCTTTTGTTCTTGCTTCTCGGTAAGGTCTTTTTGAGGTCATTGCGTCATATGAATCGGCAACAGCGATGATCCTGCCAATCAAGGGGATATTTCCATCCACGAGTCCTTCCGGATAGCCCCGGCCATCAAACCGCTCGTGATGAGTTCTCACACCGTCTAAAGCTTGCTCGAATTCAGCGAAGCCGGCCAGTATATAGTATCCCTTTATGGCGTGTTGTTGTATTTCAATCTTTTCTCGCTCGGTTAATGATGAGGGCTTTATAAGAATTGTTTCATCGATACATATTTTGCCGAAGTCATGGAGCAAAGCTGCAGTTTCAAGGATGACCATTTCTTCTTCATTTAACTCGAGTTGCTTCCCGAGCTCCAATGAGTATCTGCTGACTCTTTGGTTATGACCGTCACGATACGGAACCTGACTGTCGACTCTTGCACTGATCTGTCTCAGCTCCCTCATTGCCTGTGCCGGTTTATCGTGCAGTATATTGGCAATCTTGTCCAAGCAGCTTATGATTTCATCAATATTTATGTCTTCCATAAAGCACTCCCCTCAATATGGAATCTTCAGTTTTTAATACTTCCGCCCTAATTAATGTTTCTAATTTATTATATAGCTGCTGAGGTTGTTGTCAAGGTATTGACAGACTTTCGATCCTAGCTACAATATCCCGTGGGGTAACGTGAACTGTCCGAAGTGTAAAGCCGAATGCGTACCGCAAACCTCAGAGAACACTTGGTGCGATTTCTACCTCTGCGAGAAGTGTCAGCTGCTCTACACCGAGACGCGCGAGTGCAAGCTGTGCGGGCGCACAGGCTGAGGGAAGGCGAGCGGGTAGAGCTGGGATATTTTGTCGAGAAGAAGCGGACATTCACTCTATTCGGTGTTTTTTATGAGGTGAATTAGAATAGCATAATGTTTAACCCAACGGACCACCAGTCCGT
>JBARXB010000047.1:0-106517 GCA_049647165.1 bacterium | reverse complement strand
GATCTTTTTAGTAATACTCTGCTCTTTTGTTTCCAAAGAAATAAAATATATTCCTGATGGTACATATCTCCTCTTTGTATCTTTTCTATCCCACTTAATATTGAAATTTCCTGAACCTTTTACCTCGATTAATTTCCTGATGACTTTCCCTGTATTATCATAGACCTTAATCCAGGATTTTGTTGTTCCATTAGTTGTAATGGTTAACATTATATTTTTCCCGGAAACTGTTGGATGTACATCTAAGCTCATACCTGATAGCTCACTACGCTCAACTTCATCTACTGAAGTTGCCGGTGAAATCCGAAAACTCGCTGGGGTAACTGCAGTATTAGTATCGGTTGTAGTTGCGGCTGTGTATCGAATATAGCAATTATCTGACGAAAGTCCTGTAGGGATCGACCACTGGTAACGACAATTATTCGGTGTATCAGTTATTATCTCAGTCCAGGGACCAGAAGACCCGGTAGTGGATAGTTCAAGATCGATCAGTGCAATACCGCTTGGCACACCACAGGTCCAGTCTATAAAATGAATTGACCCGGCGATAAAGGTTTCACTGCCACGCGGGAATACAGGAAAAATAAACAAACTGCCGGGCGAACTCGTCTCTTTATAAAAATGTAGATGGTTTATAGGATTCCATCCATCACCCTCTTCACTGACCAGGGCGATATCCGGATAACCATTATGATCTGCATCACCACCTACCCGAAAGGCTTCACAATCACCTGGTCCAGGTGTAAAAAAAGTCGTTGCTTCACTCCAGTTGCCCGCACCATCACCCGACCATACAGTAACCGTGCTATCACCAAATGCCGCAACATCTATATTGCCATCAATATCCAGATCGCATAGCTGAGTGCCGTAATATGGACCACTGCTTGGTAAAGTTCCTGAATAATCGACCCAAGTATTACTACCATTCCATACCCAGACCTCAATTCCACCATTACTATTACTATAGGCAAAATCCTGATTTCCATCATTATTCACATCACCCAGCGAAGGACCACACCGACCCAAAGTACCCCCCGGTGGTAAATTACCGTCTGCCTGAGTAAAATTTCCTGCACCATCGCCAAGATATATACTGCCGTATTGGTGACCGGCGACAAAATCACTATTGCCATCCCCGTTAATATCCCCAAATGTAAAGAACATTGTAGAATTGCCACCGGAGAAACCAAAAGAGTACAACCAGGTACCATCCCCATTGTTTGTGCATATGTGTACCCCGTCATCAGCACCAAAAGACACGGAACCAATATCCAGATATCCATCATTATTTATATCAGCAAAATCAGTCGAAAACATACCCCAGTCGCCGCCCGTAGAAATACCATCATCCCAGGCAGTCCAGTTCTGACCAGTACCATCACCCAAAGCTGCCTCGAGTATAGAATCTCCAAAATCATTGCTCGAGTAATTGTGATGCATTCCATAACCCACATCCATGTGACCATCATTGTTCAAATCACCGATCGCAATACCCCCATAACCAAAATTACCATTTTGATAAACACTCCAGTTACCCTGTCCATCACCAAACCAAACCATGATCCCGTGTTCATTGGTATTAATATAAGGTGAACCATGGTCGCCGATAGAAAGAATATCAATATCTCCGTCATTGTCGATGTCAGCGAATTCAATTTCCGTTCTACCGGCTTCCAACTCGGGTGTTCCCAGGCCGCCTGAAGACTCCAGGTATTCAAGAGCATACATAAAAGCAACAATTAGGAATACCCCAATGAAAAGAATTGTCAGTTTTCTCATACTACCACCTTTTTATTCTTAAATAATATAACAATCGGAAATAAAGTCAAGGCAGAAGACATGCTTTATCCAGCTCATCATCGATGGGCTGGACAAGCTCCGGAAGATACGCTCCGTTGTAGTTACCTGATTTACCCACACCCCTTACAAAAGGAGCGGGGTTTATCAATACAGCCCAATGAACTGAGGCGACTACACCAAATTGGAGATACGATTTATTGAGTCATTATATAGAGGAGATAGAGGCCAAAGGTATAGAGTAGTAAAAAATAAATCCACTCTTTCGGTTTTCTTGAAAATAATGTCACAGCAAAAGTCAATAATGACCACAAAACTGCACCAGGTAATGTTTGCGGTATGAATATCGCATATATCAAATATGAAAATGCAATGAGCAGAGATAATGGCAAGCGGTGAATAAATGTATCCTCAGCGTAGAAAAGCACTGCTAAGGTATAAACATGGTCTATTTTATCAGCTGCACGGTCATTAATATCCTTAGCTGAAAAACCCAGCGTGACACCAATAAGAGTAGGTAGAATTAGTGATTTAGGTATAATATGCAGAGCCCGGCTCCCAAAGATAAGCGAATAACCTATGGCCATTGCGAGGATAATAGCCAAAGCATGGACAAAAGTTGAAATGAAAGGTATACGCTTTAATCGGATCGGTGGTATTGAATACACAAAACCAAGGGAAAGAAAGACGATCATTATGAGGAAAGCTGTGTAGTTGATCATAAAAGCGTATATCAATACAAACAAAGACAAAATCATGCCCCATATGAAGTATGGTTTCCTAATATGTTTATTGAGCAGGGGATTTCTCCTGCGCGTGAGTCGATCACTCTTTATATCACAGAAGTCATTAATAATCTGTAATACCCAGAAAGCAAAGGCCAGTATTATAAACATCAGTGCAATGGCTAAAGGGTCAAAGGGATTAGCGTTTGTCATCGATGCATGATGCTTTGCCAGAAGATAACCAAAAACACCCATTCCTCCGAACAGGAACATTCGCTCTAAGCGCATTGATCCAAGGATACTACACAGATTTTCCCGGTTATATAAATACGAGAAAAGAAAATATATCGGTAAAAAAAGTAAACCATAAATCCCCGTAAACTTCTGGGTATCAGAATACAAAAAGCCGCCTGAAACAAAATAATATTCTGGATGGTTATTAGCGAGTAGTGTGGTCAATCCGCCCCAAAGCATGATTATCATCAAACTCAGGAAACCAGTCGCTAATGTTCTTAATATGGATCTGGTTTTAGTGTATACATAAATCGCGATGAGCATAACAATGAAAAAAGTAATAATGCGCTGACCGGGTGATATTCCGATATTACTTAGATCAATAAAAGGATTAAAAAAATTAATGAAATATGGTTCTATACGCAATGGATATGTCAAAAGAAAGCCGCCCCAGAAAGAATCAATAAACGGGATGAGAACGATCAACCCAAGACCATAGCTTGCGACACTGGTTACTCGATCGATGGATGCTCTTGTCATTAAACATAACACGATCACTAAAATGAAGAAAAGACCGAGATAAAAAATCGGGAAATGGACAAAATACATGAGCAGAGATCTATAGGAAAATGTTGTAAAACCAATATGTTTGGAACTTTCGAAAACTCCCTCCAGGAAACTACGCAGGAGAATCCAGACAAAAATGATAACAAATGTACGAAACAGAGATTGCGACTCTAGATTTTCTATTATTTTTTTAAAAACCATGTAATATCACTGTACAAAATAAAATGTGGGCAGGGTTTTCAATTCCTTGCCCACATTTTCTAAGAAATTAGCAGGAATTAATCCATATCAAACAACTTGGTAAGTTCGTCCCAGTGTTTTTTAACAACATCTTTATTTTCTTGAGGAACCTTATCCGCTATCTTCTTCATCTCCTCCATAGCGCCAAGTGCCGCCTTCATCATTTCCTTTTGAGCATCAGGGATCTTGGGATCATTAAGCTGTTTTTTGATTTCAGCCATACCCTCTTCCATTTCACCCATTTCTTCTGTCATCATAACGGCGATCGAAGCTGTCCAGGTTTTTGCAAAAGCCGGCCAGAATTCGTTCCACGACATACCAGCGGCGGACAATTTAGCATCCAAACCAGCAACTTCCTTATTCACAGTTGCAAACTGCCCGATCCAGGATTCGATATTATCATTATTGCTATCAAATTCCTTACCGCTTTTCTCTATCTCGCCTTTTGCTACAGGAAAAACCTTCATGAACTTCTGGAGTTCCCCTTCGCTTAGCTTTCCATATGCTACATCAACACCTTTAGTCGGTATTTCTGTTTCGCCTTCAGGTGGTGCACCACAGAAAGCTACAAGAAGCATGCTCATTAAGCCCAGTAATAACAACTTTTTCATCATACCTCCTTTATAAGTCATGATGTATTATACATATCTTGGTCATAAAATCAAGGGGTAATTAAAAAAATTATCAGGCCGATTCAATGCGATTCTTACCGAGCTTTTTCGCACGGTAAAGAGCACGGTCGGCGATTTGGACCAATTCTACTTTGTTGTCTGCATTGCTAGGGTAGGTAGCAACGCCGATCGATATGGTCATCTTTTTCCTGCCCTTACCTTTCACATTCAGTTGTTTAACCTCAACCGCATTACGTAATCTTTCTGAAACTTTTAAAGCCAGCGGATGACTTGTTTCAGGAAATACTATCACAAATTCTTCCCCACCGTAACGCGCAACAAAATCCGTATCCCGTAAATTATCCTTTAACAAATCGGCAATGTGAGAAAGCAGCTTATCACCTGCTACGTGACCAAGATCATCATTGAAAAGTTTGAAATCATCCAGATCGATCATAGCTAAACTTAACTGCCTTGAATATCCCCTTGCCTTTTTCATTTCGTTATCAAAGACAAGGTTGAAATGCCTTCGGTTGGCGATCTTGGTCAAGGTATCGGTCAATGAAAGCTCTTTGGTCTCGTCATACAATCTCGCGTTCTCGATTGCAATAGCAGCTTGTGAAGCAAATACCGAAAACATACGCAGATCTTTATCAGTAAAAGCACCCGGCTTATCAGTCTCAATGTCAAGAACGCCAATCAGCTCACCCTTTATCTTCAATGGAATGGCTGCTTCGGACTTGATCGATTTCTTACCCTGGTAGTAAAAAGGAACTTTAGAAACATCCGGCGCATAAAACATTTTCCCGGTTGCGGCAACTTTGCCGCAGATACCCTGCTCTCCGATCTTCAACCTGACATTCTTCATGATCTTAATTGCATAACCATAGGCTGCTTTAACGTAGAGCTCATCGCCGTCGACAAGTAAGATCGCGATATTTGCATAACCAAAAGTATCACGGATAACCTTTAGGATCGTATCGAGGACATCATCAAGCTCCAGGGTAGATATCAAAGATTTGGCAATGGTAAAAGAAACCGCAAACTCTTTTGCGCTATTTTGAGCTTGTTCATAAAGACGCGCATTATGCAGGGCAACGCTCAGACGGTCTGCAATCAACTCAAGAATCCTGATGGTATTACTCGTAAATACATTCATTTCATTACATTCGATATTTAGTACTCCAATTGTCCTTTTTCCTATCTTTAAAGGTAGTGCGATCTCTGATTTTGTACACGTCTGTCCGTAAGCACGGTAAAGTTTCTCATTAGTTACATCGTTGGCTACTATCTTCTTGCCGGTCTTTGCCACCGCACCAACTATGCCCACGCCCTTTTCAAGTTTGAGATTCCTTGGTACTTCATCTTGAAAACCTTTTGACAATCTTCTTAAAACTACTGCATTGTTCTCCAATAAAAAAATTGAAATGTTAAAATTATCGAAATATTGAAGAATTGATTTGGTAACACTTTCACAGATCTCTGCGACATTAAGGCTCTTTGTCAACCGGTGAGCGATCTTATTCATCACTTCAAGTTCCTTGGCTCTTTTTACCTCTTCTTCGATTAATCTGGTATTGGCAACAACAACTGCAGCACGCATGGCGATGCGACTCAATAGATATTCATCTTCATCAGTATAGGCATCACTATTGTTATAATCTTGAATAGTCATGACACCTTCAACATTACCTTTATATATCATCGGAACACCTAACCAGCTTTTGGCATCCTTACCAATCGGTTTTATGCCGATCTTCTTGCAGTATTGCCTTAAATTGCGGTTTACACGAACAGGTTTTCTGGTTTTGATAACATGTTCGGTCATTCCTTTTGAAAGAACACGGGGTGTAACATTAAGCTCCTCACCATCGATCGTGTATATCTCGAAACCGATCATATTATCACGACGATTATATAGCGCAATATAAAAATTGCTGCAGTCCATGACTTTACTGATTTCCTGGTATATTCTCCTGATGACGCTGCTCAAGTTATATGATGAACCAAGAATACGATCGATTCTTGTGAAAAGTTTTACCCTGCTTCTCTCCTTACTCATATCAAACTACCCTAATTAATATAGCAACAAGCAACGACTTGTCAATACCCTGTCTGGACAATTGACAATCGTTATAAATTAGATATAATATACCCAATGATCGAGAAGATTAGCGTGAAAACACACGAACGCAATGAATTATGTGATATTACAAAACAAATTCGTCACATAGTAGAAAAACAAAATGTCAACGCAGGTCTTTTACATATATTCTGCCCGCACACAACAGCTGCGTTAACCGTCAATGAGAACTGTGATCCAGCGGTACAGACCGATATATCTAATACTCTGAATAAACTCATACCGGTTAATAAAGAATATGCTCATACCGAGGGTAATGCCGATGCACATGTAAAATCAACCATAACTGGGTCTTCGCAAACCCTTTTTATAGAAAATGGCAAGATCTGTTTTGGCACATGGCAAGGCGTATATTTATGCGAATTTGATGGCCCAAGAGCGCGTGAGGTCTGGGTCAAAATCATTAAAGAATAATTTCCGGGATCAAGTATCATGGGAACGAATGCAAAAAAGCAGTGCAAAATGACGCATTACGGAAAACGATACCTGAATCCCAAGATTAGAAGGATAAAACAATTAAGGAGGAATGATGCATAAGAAATTGTTCATCCCGGGACCGACTGAGGTCAGACAGGATATCCTGGATGCTCAGTCTAAAAAGATGATCGGGCATCGTATGAAGGCGTTTACCGAGCTTTATACAGGTATCATTAGCAAACTTCATGAATTGCTCGAGACAGATAATTTTATTACAGTGCTGACTGCTTCAGGAACGGCCTTTATGGAAGGAGGAATCAGAAACTGCGTGAATAAGGAAGTTCTATGCTGCGTAAATGGCGCATTTAGTGAACGGTGGTTCAAGATCGCTCAAAAATGCGATAGAAATCCAGAGGCGATAACACTCGATTGGGGTAAAGCCATAAAACCTGAAATGGTAGAAGCTAAACTAAAAGAGAAAAAATACGAAGCTGTTACCCTCGTGCAGAATGAAACATCTACTGGTATGCGTAACCCGATCGAGGAAATAGCTGAAGTCATGAAAAAATATCCTGATGTGCTATTCCTGGTCGATGCAGTTAGCTCTTTAATGGGTGATAAAATTGAGATCGATAAACTCGGTATTGATGTATGTTTAGCTTCCTCCCAGAAAGCCTTTGCCCTACCGCCTGGTCTCGCGGTCTGTATCGTTAGTGATAAAGCATTGGAAAAAGCAAAAACCGTGAAAGGTCGCGGCTTCTATTGTGATCTTGTCGGTCTTAAAGATTACTTTGACAAAAAAGGACAAACACCAACAACTCCCGCTATTTCCTTGATGAATGCCATGGATAGACAGCTTGAAAAAATAAAGAAGGAAGGAATGGAAAATAGATACCAGCGGCATCTTGAAATGGCTAAATATGTACAGGAATGGGGTAAGAAGAACTTTAGCATGTTTCCAGAACCCGGGTATGAATCAGTTACTGTTTCATGTATGAATAACACCAAGGGTACCAGTATCGCTGACCTTAATGGCGAACTGGGAAAACGTGGTTTTGCAATATCTAATGGTTATGGGAAGCTAAAGGAACAAGCCTTCAGGATCGCTCATATGGGTGATTTAACGCTTGATGAAATCAAAGAATTGATCGACAATATTAATGAAATATTACATCTGTGAAAATAAGAATTTACCCCGTTCAGATAGTACACATCTAACGGGGTTTAGGCATTTGGGACTTTATGTATTTATCATAAGTAAGGAGGATAAGAATGAAAGTCTTGGTTTCAGATCCAATTGCTCCGCAAGGTGTTGAAATACTAAAAGATGCCGGATTTGAAGTTACGGAACAGAGCGGTCTTGGTCCTGAAGAACTGGTAAAGATCATTCCTGAATACGACGCAATTATTGTAAGGAGTGCGACCAAAGTAACTAAAGAGATAATCGAAGCTGGTCGCAATTTAAAAGTCATTGGGCGAGCTGGCATTGGGCTAGATAATATCGACCAGGAGGCAGCTAAAAATAAGAATATTAAAGTAGTCAATACGCCGACCGCGACTTCGATCTCAGTTGCAGAACTCGCCCTGGGTATGATGTTTGCCGCAGCACGGAGGATTCCTCAGGCAAATGCGTCGACCCGTGCGTCAAAATGGGAAAAGAAAAAATTTAAGGGATTTGAGCTGTACGGCAAAAAACTCGGGATCATCGGTCTGGGACGCATCGGCACTGAACTCGCCAAGCGTGCTAAGGCAATGGGTATGTCAGTACAAGCTTTTGATCCATATGTGAAAACGAGTGAATATGCCGAAGTTGTCGATCTTGATACTCTAATTAAAGAATCAGACTATATTTCGCTCCATATCCCCAGAACCAAAGAAACCGAGCATATTCTTAACAAAAATGCTTTTACTAAAATGAAAGATAATGTCGTGATCATTAACTGTGCACGTGGCGGCGTGGTTGATGAAAATGCATTGTATGAAGCAATCAGTTCAGGGAAAGTGCGTGTAGCGTGTGTTGATGTCTTTGAAATTGAACCAGCCAAGGAGAACAAACTTTTCGAACTCGAACAGGTGATAGTCACACCCCATATCGGAGCACAGACTAAAGAAGGGCAAAATCGTGCTGGTACTCAAGTTGCCGAATTAGTGAGGGACGCGCTGAAAGGATAGTCTGACCGTCGGATGGTTTGATAGTCGGATGGTTAGATCGTCAGATAGTCGTGACAATAAGACCATGGGACCATATGACTATCTGACCATAAATTTATCAAACCAAAACAAGGAGATACAATGCCTGAGATAAAACCCTTTAAAGGAATAAGATACAACCCTGAAAAGTTACCAGATCTAACGAATTTAATATGTCAACCCTATGATCAGGTATCGAATAAAATGGAACGTGAGTATAAAAACCGAAGCCCCTATAATTTCATACGTCTGGTGCTTACGAAATACTCTGAGGGACACAACCGTCAACGAGAATACCGCGATGCAAGAAGATATGCTGAGACCTGGTTGAAAGATGAAATCTTCGTAAGTGATGGCGAAGAAACAATATATCCTTATTGGCAAGAATTCACTATCAACAAAATGGCATATGTGAGGAAAGGTTTTGTCTGCCTGGTTAGACTAGAAGAATTGGGTAAAGGAAATATACTGCCTCATGAAAAAACACTCTCCAAACCAAAGGCTGATCGGTTGAACCTATTGAATATCACGAAAAAGGATTTTGAACCGGTCTTTTTGCTCTATACTGATCCAAAAAATTCAGTGAACACACTGCTCCAAGGAACATGTGAAGAAAAACCGTTCATCGAGGCCAAAGATGATAAGAACATCACGCACAAATTATGGCGAATTAGTGATAAAGGGCTGATCGAGCAGATCGCTAAATCCTTAAAAACTTCGATATTCGTAATCGCTGATGGACATCACCGGTATGAAACGGCTTTTAACTACAGAAACGAATTAACAGATATAGATGTTGACCATCCCGCGAATTTTAAAATGATCGCCCTCGTCAATATTGAAGACCCGGGTTTGGTTATTTTACCTACCCACCGACTCGTTAAAGGCGTCGATGATTTTAGCTTGATAGATTTTCTTAAGAAAACTGAGAAATATTTTACAATTAAGAAAACAGATAAAGATAGTATTACTGATGATTTAAAAGAAATGGAAGGCGGTTCTTTTGGGTTTTACAGCTCACAGACTGCGTATATCCTGACTCTAAAATCAAAGAAAATCATGGAAGAGCAGCTTGCTGAGCGAAGCGATGAATACCGAAACCTTGATGTTGCGATTCTTCACACTTTGTTGATCGAAGATGTTCTCGACATAAAACCTGAAAATATAGAAAACCACATAAGATACGAACGGAGTATAACAGATGCCATGCGCCGCGTTGATGTAGGTGCATTCCAATTCTGTTTTCTAATGAATCCTACTCGCTCTGAGCAGGTGAAAAAAGTTGCGCAGAATAAAGAAAGGATGCCTCAAAAATCAACGGATTTTTATCCCAAACTAATTTCCGGTCTCGTATTCTATGATGTAGCAGGTGAGTAAAAACTAAATAACTACTTAGCAAGACCCAAAGTCTATTTTGAGACTTAAATACCATAAAGCATATATATAAAATACTTGACAAATCGTTCATTTGCCCTATAATTAAAATAGGTAATAAAATGTTTTGTGTGAAACAAATTAACTTTGACATGAAGTATGTTTTGCCTTATCATAGTCAATGAAAGGAGGTGCTGCTGAGTAAAAAGAAACATGTGGGGAAAAAGCTAAACAATAATATATATAAACATATAAAAAGGAGAAAAGATAATGAAAAAAATAGTACTTACATTATTCGTATGCTGTGTAGTCATGGCATATGCTGGTATTGCTGACGGTGATATTGTTGTGCCAAATCAAACGATGTCAACACAGACGATCGAAATACCGGCTGATTTTGATGCCCAGGCTGCAACTGCTGAAATGAAAGCAGCAAGAAAAAACGGAAATCATGAACTGGCTGCCGAGCTTCATCAACAGATCAGCTTGTGGTGGTTTCAGAATCATACAGTCGAAATGCAACCTATGGAACAAGGCAGTAATGATCAAAACCGAAAAATGTGGGAACCTAATGAAGATCATTCAACTGAGCCTGGCGCCGCGCCACTATGGGGCAATGATGTGCAGGTAGATTCGCGCACAAATACTAAGCCCGCTCGTGTTGCTGCGCTCAGCAATGGTCATCTGTATGCCATTGCAGTCCATTATAGCGGTTCTCTATACTATGGTACAGTACGCCGTTCGACTAATAATGGCGCGACTTGGTCAGATTACTGGAATAGCGGCTTTGCGTCCACGACCACGATCTTTGATCCCGGTATCATGGTCATAAATGACACTCTTGTTTACTGGTATATTCTCGACCACCCGGCATCAAATGAAATGAGAACCTGGTTCAAGGTCTGTTTGCCCGGTGCTACTGACAATCCGATATATTATGGTTCACCGAGCGGTGGATTCAACCCACTCGATTACAGTAAGCTTAATTTAACGACTGATGCCCCTAATTATTCCGGTGAATACCTATACGCTACCTGGACAGAGAATTATGGTACTGGTCCAGACAGTACACGGGTTATGGCCGCGGTGAGTTATGAAATCGACGTCAGCGCGTGGGAAGTTGGTCCTACCAGAGTCCGCGCTTCTAGTGGTGCTAATATATACTATGCTGGCACCCGTATTGCTTGGGGTTCTAGTACAGCAGATATGCTGTGGCTCGTTGCATACCTGCATCCGGCGGCCTACCCGCAAACATTTGACCGAGGCGTACGCGGCTGGTGGTCTGATGATTATGGCAGCACATGGAACGGTCCAGTCGATATCACCCCCTATGATAATGGTCGTGATGAGTATGATCCGGCGATTGCTGGTGGACATGGAAATACGAACTGGTCAGTTCTTGCCGTAGAAAATGATACCAGCTTTTCCAGTGATAGAGACGTAGTAAACTGGTATTCAACAAATGACGGCACTAACTGGATCGACAGCAATGCATGGATAACCAACTCCTATGAAAACTATGTCCCTGACATCTGGGTTGACGTCAACAGCACTGGCTTTTATGGTGTTTGCCGCCAGGACCGCACTACTGAAGAGGATGTACGGTACAAGTTCTGTCCTATCGGCGATCCAAATAACTGGACAGGATCAACCAGTGTCCTTGATGACCCCACACTCGATCTGAGTGGCGTCTATGGTGCATCAGTTGGTTATAATCCAGGTAATGGCGATGCGATATGTGCCTGGACAGCTTATCATGGTGCTCAATACAGTATCTGGTTTAGCTCTGAATCCTGGACTGGTATTGAAGAAATATCAGATAACCAATCTGCTATGGGCGTTGTCAACCTAGCACCCAATCCATCACATGGTTCAGCACGACTTTCCTTTGTCGTGATGAACGAAGGATTGGTCAAGGTGTCAGTTTTTGATGCTACTGGTCGTGTCGTGGATAACCTGGTCAATGAAGTAAAACCAGCTGGTGAATATTCATTGAATATCAACAGTGCAGACCTCGCATCTGGCGTATACTTTGTCCAAATCGAAACACCTGAAGGTACAGCTGGCAAGACCATGACGATAATCAGATAAGACAAAAGACTGTAGGGCGTAATGCGCAAAGCGTAGAGCGCTCTAAAATAGTAAAAAGGGACGGTTATACCGTCCCTTTTTTTTGAGCCTGACCTGTAGTCGTCCGATTTACCCACGCCCATCTACGATGAGCGGGGTTTATCAGACCATAAACCAACCCGTAGTCACCCGATTTATCGGGTGATGTTTGATAAATCAAACCACTACAAAAAAATGACTCACCCGTAGTCACCCAATTTATCGGACCATAAACCACCTGTAGTCGTCCGATTTACCCACGCCCATCTACGATGAGCGGGGTTTATCGGACATCTATTTATAAAACTGTTCAAATTTTATTTTTTCCGCTAATGGGTTGTTGATGATATATTCACGTATTCTATTCAATGCATTTTCGTTTCTTATAATATGCTCATAGTAATTCGGCTGCCATAATTTCATTTGTGTTTCTTTACTGGTTACTGCCTTTATCCTTCGGATAACTTCTCCCAATCTCAATTCACTTTTTTCAAGTGTCAAAATCAAATGCGTATGTGTCGGCATGAGCACATAATAATCTAACGCAACGCCCTCTGTTTTTGATGCTATCTGCTCAATGAATCGAGCGACCACATCGCGATTTTTCCCCACGAGATAAGGCCTGTTATAGTAGGTACAGATAGTAACAAAGTAGTAGCCGTTTGAGATGTAATTATAATGGTTTAGACGCAGTTTTCTTTTCCTTTTCATATTTACATTTTTCGCCCTTTAGCATCTAGTTAGTTTTACGTATTTTGTTTGATAAATCAAACCTCTACAGAAACTGGACTAACCCGTAGTCGTCCGATTTACCCACGCCCATCTACGATGAGCGGGGTTTATCGGACATCTATTAAAATGCCTTTAATAACTCATCTATTATATCATCGGCTCTGATATCTTCTGCTTCTGCAGCAAAATTTGTTATTATGCGATGGCGCAGGACTGGATGGGCAACATATTTAATGTCGCCAAAATTGGGTGAATAACGGCCATCGAGTGCGGCCCTTGTTTTGGCACCAAGAATAAGATATTGAGATGCTCTTGGACCAGCACCCCAACCAACGTATTTTCTAACGATTTCCGGACTTGTATCCTGCCTCGGTCTTGTCATACTGACCAGCTTTATAGTCCTTTCAATAATATCATCTGCTACCGGCATTTTCCTCACCAGTTTTTGCAGCGATTTTAACTTAGTCGCAGCGATGATTTTTTTTAAATCAGCTTCATATGCTGATGTTGTAGTTTTGACTATCTCAACCTCTTCTTTAGAACTCGGGTAGTCAATGTTTATCGTAAACATAAAACGGTCAAGCTGGGCTTCAGGTAGTGGATAAGTACCTTCTTGCTCAATCGGATTCTGAGTGGCCAATACATAGAAAGGTCGTGATAACTCATATGTTTGTCCAGCGTAGGTAACCTGATATTCCTGCATTGCCTGGAGCAATGCCGATTGGGTCTTGGGTGGTGCCCGGTTGATCTCATCGGCAAGAAGGACATTCGCAAAGATCGGACCGCGGACAAAGCGAAAACTTCTTTTCCCGGTGGTTAAATCCTCTTCGATTACTTCAGTACCGGTGATATCTGCTGGCATGAGGTCGGGCGTGAACTGAATCCGGTTAAAGGATAGATCAAGGATACTGGCAATCGTATTCACAAGCATTGTCTTTGCCAAACCAGGCACGCCGATGATCAAGGCATGACCATCACAGAATAAACTTATGAGCACCTGATCAATGACCTGTTTTTGACCGATTATCAGCTTAGCAATCTCTGAACACAGGTCTTTATGAACCGTTTTAAGCTCATTTATCTGGGATATATCGTCTTTTTTCATTTATTCGAATTATGAACAGGTTGTGGATAACTCATAAAGGCATTTATTAATAAATGGCCAAAACGCTTGAAATTTAAGGCTCTTACATTTATCCACAATTTTTACGCATTTATCCACATTGTTTTTCACAGAATTACCCACAAGATGAACCCTCGTAGAGCTCTCTTCTCTTTGCCTCAAGGATATCTTCGGGCCTACCTAAATAACCTGCCGCTGAACACACCCTAACATCTCTTCTCAGTTCATGGAGTTCATGCAGGTAATCTGCCCAATTGATATCACGTAGTAAATGGTGATCAACGATCAGATCTTTGACTGGGGTTTTCTGCACGATATGTTTTATATTAGCGATCGATTGTGTAATATGGCTCTTTTTATAATGAGAACCCAGTAAATATGTTGCCGGACCATCGACGATTATAGTATCTGGTGCTTTTTTAATAATGAAATCGATCGCTGACGTATCTAATAAACCTTGAACATCAGATGTGAAGAGAAATTTTTCTTTCTCGCCTACGAATACTTCTATAACATAACCGAGTCTAGTAGAAAGTCCATGGAGAACCGGTTCGGAAAAAGAAACCTTTGTATTTCCAAAATTAAACTCCCTGCCATCAGCAATATTTATCCCTTTTGCACATGGTTCGATCATCGCAAGAAGTGCTTCAGCCCGTTGTTTCTGACTTTGATTAATTGATTCTCTTGGATGTTTTAGAAAAACCTCTTTATCTCTATATAATCCTTCATCGTCAGGATTATGGTGGTCGTAATGATAATGAGTTATGATCACAATATCAGCGACACTTGTCCAGTGTTTCACCGCAGCTAACATCTCATGTCGGCGGTCTAATTCTATACGATGTGGTGGTAAGGAGTAACGATCTGGGGAAACGGAAACTCCCGGATCGATGACGATCTTAACATCATCGGTTTCTACATATGTCGCCATACTGCGCACGCCCAGTGAATCAAATGCAATAGGAAGAACTTTCATAATCCGTCCCGGATTATATGATCCCGCTCATATTTTTTTATTATCTTTAACCGCCGAAAATGACGACCACCTTCAAATTTTGTACTTAAGAAAGTTTTTATGATCGCTCTTGTTTTCTTGTCAAATCTAATAAACCCGGCTGGCAAAACTAAAATATTGGCATCGTTATGGGCTCGTGTTAGTTCAGCGATTTTTGGAGTTGTGCAAATCGCTGCCCGCACACCCGGCACTTTATTTGCAGTCATTGCCATACCTTGACCTGTATAGCACATGAGTATCCCAAAACGCATCTTCCTCATTGCAACATCATGGGCAAGACGAAAGCCGATTTTTGGATAATCAACCGATGCAGCAGAAACAGTGCCATAATCGATGATATCATATCCTGTTCCCTGCAGAAATTCTATTATTTTAGTTTTAAGAACAACGCCGCGATGATCAGCACCTATACCTATCTTCATAATACAGACACACTGATTAAATGATAACCAGTTAAATCCTTAGATAAAAAATCAAAAAGCAAAGAAATAATTTTATCCATTTAGCCAATTAATTATTTAAGTGACTATAGTTTCTCCTTCATAAAACTATAATTAAAAACAATTGAAAGTCAAGTCCATAAAGATTCGCTCCAGGTAATAAAAATTTTCCCGGGCGGATAATGAAGAAACTCTTTTTGATTGACATAAATAATTTTTTGTTTATAATCTCATAATATGAAACAAACCAGAATAGCTGAACTCAAAAGTAAGTTTAACAAAGCTGGAACCGAATTTGTCGATCTAAAATATGCAGCTCTAACTGGGAATCTCCATCATATCACCGTACCGATCGAGCGTTTCGAGATAGTCGCACAGGACGGTGTCGGTGCGGATGGTTCGAGTCTGCCTGGCTATAAAGAAGTTGAGAAAGGAGATATGTTATTATTCCCTGATCTTGGGACCCTTTTCTTTGATCCGTTTTTTGAAAAAAAGACCGCTTCATTTTTGTGTAGCGTATACACTCCTGACACATTGAAACCTTTTCATCGAGATACCCGTCACATCGCGGAAACAGCAGTTAAATACCTGAAAAAAGAATTCAAAACCGAGGCTTTTTTTCAACCAGAGTTGGAATTCTACATCTTTGAGAATTGCAGTTTCAATGAGGGACCAGGATACAGCTACTATAAAGTACAATCCGGTGATCCAGAACGATCATCCTATCCGGTGATGCATAAAGGAGGTTATCATATTGGACCGCCTGAAGATCGCTATTCTGATTTCCGGAATGCACTGGTTACAACATTATCACACTGTGATATTAAAACCAAATATCACCACCCAGAAGTAGGACCCATGGGACAGATGGAGATTGAATTGCTTTTTGAACCCCTGTGTCGAACTGCTGATAACATTTTTCTTGCAAAATATATCTTTAAATGTCTAAGCCAACAGTTCGGTAAATATGTTACTTTTATGCCTAAACCTTTGTTCAATGAACCAGGTTGTGGGCTCCATTTACATCAGTATTTAGGTAGCAAAAAAGGTTCTCTTTTCTATCATCCAAAAAAGAACAAACATCTGTCTGAATTATGTTTACATTATATTGCAGGGATTCTCCACCATTCTCGTGCGCTGTGTGCTTTAACCAACCCAAGTACCAATTCCTACAAGAGACTTATCCCTGGTTTCGAAGCACCGACTTATACGGACTTTGCTGTAGGAAATCGAAAGACCGCAATCCGTTTGCCTAAATATTTAAAGAATAAAAAGATGATGGAAATAGAATACCGCATTCCAGACGCTACCGCTAACCCCTACCTTGCTCTTTCCGCAATCTTGCTTGCTGGTATTGATGGTATTAAGAATCGCTTCAAGGTTGATAAACGAGAAAAATTACCGACCAATGTTTATGAAGCGATAAGTGCATTGAAAAAAGACCACGATTTCTTATTTCGGGGAGGTATTTTCTCAGAAGACCTGATCGATTCCTGGATAGAAGTAAAGACAAAACAATTTGAAGAAGTACACATTAGACCACACCCTCATGAGTTTACTCTTTATTTCGGAACCTAATAGGAGCAAACATGAATGATAAGATCAATATCGGAATTGTTGGTTGTGGCGCACATGCTCAAATCGCCCATATACCGTTTTTCAAAAAGAATCCAGCTTGCTCTTTGATCGCTATATGTGATTCAGATATCAGAATAATAGACCACCTCTGCACAAAATACCAGATACCGAAAAAGTATCAAGACTTCCAGGATATCATCGCGGATGCGCAAATTGATGCGTTGGTCATCAGTACCCCAAATTACCTTCACGCACCAATGACAATCGCAGCACTCAAGTATGGTAAGCATGTCTTCTGTGAAAATCCGATGGCGATAAATCTCGATGAAGCAACGGAAATGATCAAGGTCACTCAATCATCCGGTAAGAAATTGGCTCTTGCCGCTAATAACCGCTTGAGACCTGATGTCCAAACTCTGAAAAATTTTATTAAGGATGGGGAATTAGGTGACCCTTATTATATAAAAGCAGGGTGGCTTATCGGTCGTAGAGAGTGGATACTGAGCCCGTGGCGGCTCGAGAAGCTTAAAAGTGGCGGTGGAGCTTTTCTTAGTTTGGGTACAAATCTTTTAGACATCGGCTTGTATTTTCTAAAAAGTAAAAAAGCAGCGTCGATATTTGCTTCAATTCATAAACGGGAGCCAGAAGCAGAAGTGGAGGACACGGCAATGTGTATCATCAATTTTACTGACGGTACACTTCTTACAATCGAGGTGAGCTGGTCATTGCTATTTGAGGATGATTTCCTATACTGTAACGTGTTTGGGAAAAAAGGCGCTGCATTGCTTAATCCGTTGAAAATACAAAAGGAATTACACCACGAATTGTACAATGTCACACCAATGCTGGAACACACTAATTTATACCGTGAATCCTATGAACTCCAGGCAAATAGCTTTCTGAATTTTCTAATAAAAGATCAGAAACCACCGATAACATATGAAGATGGACTAAGAATAGCTGAAATAACTGAAGCCTTTTATAAATCTGCACGTGAACAAAAATTAGTGAACTTATAGTGATGGGTTCATACCATCCACTGCTAATAATTATAGGGTCAAATAATCGCATAGCAACAATATGAATAAGAAGCAGTATTTCTTCATCTTATTATCATCGATCCTTATGTCGCTGTCCTTTCACCCAATAGGTCTTCACTTTCTTGCATGGTTTGCTCTGGTTCCTCTTCTTTTCGTTATTACCAAAGTCAAACCGGCAAAGGCCTTCAAGGCAGGTATTATCTTTGGTTTTCTATTTTCTTTATTCTCGCTGTTCTGGCTTGTTTTTCTGCAAATTGAAACAAATATAAAAATACTTTTATTCTTCGGTTTGATAATTTTATTTCTTTATTTCGGCATTTATTATGGCGTCGGTTTTCTTATTACGAAAAAAATAGGCATTTGGTCACTCCCCCTTGTGATAGCGGGTTTGGAATTTATCCGGGGCACTGGTGAATTAGGTTTCCCCTGGCTTGTATTTGGTTACTCGCAAGCCCGATACCCGCTGTTTATTCAGCAAGCGTCACTTTATGGTGTGTACGGTCTTTCGGGTTGGCTTATTCTAATCAATGTAATACTCTACAAATTAATCAAAACAAAAACGTTAAGATATCTAATCATCTTTATTATTGCCTTTGGTCTCCCCCTTATCTATGGAGTCGTTAGAATGGATGGAACGACTGAAGAACCATTGGTTATCGGTATTGTACAACCGAATATTGACCCAAACCTGAAGTTCACCAAAGCCATGCGGGAGTTAACTTTTAAACGCCTTATTCAATTATCTGAACAATGTAATGACGTATCTTTGGAGCGTTATGAACGTTCACCTGACATTATTGTATGGCCTGAAACCGCTACCCCTATTTTTCTGACATTCCCGGGGGCGTATCAAGATCGTGTGTATGCGTTAGCTGATAGGATAAAATCGCCCATATTTACAGGCACACCGATCTATGACCATGAAGACCGCGAAATATATAATGGTGCAGTACTTATTATGCCAGGTAAAGGCATTATTGAAGAATACAGAAAAACCCATCTCGTGCCCTTTGGCGAACATATACCTTTTGACCAATACCTTACCGTATTAAAGAAAATTGACGTCGGCGGTGGAGATTATACACCAGGGAATAGCTTCACCGTATTTAATAGCGAACACTTGACTTTTTCATGCCTGATTTGCTTTGAATCAATTTTCCCCGAACTATCCCGCAAATTTGTAGCCAGCGGTGCTGGGCTGCTAATTAATATCACAAATGACGGCTGGTTCGGAAAGATATCCGGTCCCCAGCAACATAATGATATGGCGATTCTGCGCACGGTTGAAAATGGTGTTCCGCTTATTCGATGTGCAAATACTGGTATATCCATGGTCGTCGATAAGTACGGAAGGATTTTACTGGAAAGCAAACTCTTCACACAAACTTTTATACTCAAACAACTATCTATATCACCTGATAAAACAGTATTCCTGTATATTGGCAATGCATTACCTATACTCTGCCTTCTTATCGCCACGCTTTTGCTCATTTTGAGAGTATATAAAGATTGGAAAAGAACAAAAATATTGACGCGTTAAGATCGTCCCGCTGGTGTAAACACCTACCCCGCTGTTTATCACTACGGGGCAAGCGGGATAAATCGTATTCGTTATAATCCAACATTACGAGCACGAAAAACGAATTACGAATACGGTTCCAATCTTTGGCTCCATTTCCCCGTTTCTCCTGTTCTCCGTTTCCTAGTTCTTAGTTCCTATTATCTACTTCTACTATATCCTTATATACTTACTTCTATACCAGTCCGTTGACAATTAGTAATATCATTATATAATTAGAAAATTATGGAAAAAGATGTATATAAAAGTCTGACCGCTATTACTGAGTCTTTACTTGAAAAAAAAGAAATTAACAGTGTTTTTGAATCTATAACCAAAACCGCTTGTTCTTTCTTCGATGCATTTGCATCTTCGATCATGCTCTTTGATAATAATAAGGAATACCTGACAATAGCAAGATCATATAATCTGTCAGCTGATTATCTAAGAGTTGTTAAAGTTCATCGTGACCAGGAAGTCGCCGGTAAAGTATGTCAAACAAAAAAACCCCGTTTTATACCCGATGTGCTGAAATTATTCCGCGAAATAGATGACGACTTCACAGTTCAATGGGCTGGTAAGGAAGGTATTGTATCATTAGTCTGTGCACCACTACTTATCAAAGAGGAACCGATCGGTTGTCTGAACATCTATTACCGAAATCCTCAGGCGACCTTTGAAAAAGAAAATGCTTTGGAATTCTTTACGAGGCTTGCAGCACTGGCGATCGAATATTCACGAATGATCAGCCAAAGTGAAGGAAAAACACAAGCTCTAACAGTTCTTGAGGAAGTCGGACTATTTTTGACTTCCTCATTTAGTATCAATGAGATTATGCGGGTATTCCTTTCTACTGCAGTATCTATCACAAACAGTGATGTTGGTGCTCTTGTTCTCGTTGATGATACCGGGACAAAAGTCCTTGATGCTTTCGAATACAATAAAGATACAGACTTGCCAAAGCGTTACATAAAAACTGCGCGCTTAACAAATGACATCTCCATCCAAACCCTTAAAACCCAGAAACCTGTTGTTATTTCAGATTTAAGCAAACATGGTAATATTAATCCTATAAATAATGACGATAAAAAAGCAGCTACTGTAGCCGTACCCTTGATTGCCAGAGGAAAACCTATCGGCATTCTCTATGTAGATTCATTTACACAAAGAGATTATTCAAGAAACGAGATCGATTATCTGGTAATCCTGTGCAATCAGGCGGCGATCGCTCTCAATAATACTGAACTCTACAAGAAAATCACCCGGGAAGCTCAGGAAATGGCACTTCTTTACGAAATCAGTCAGAGTTTTATGTCAACACTGGATTTTGATAAACTTCTCACAAATATACTACAGCGTTTAAAAGATACACTGGGTTATCTTAACCTGGCGATAATGCTTGTCGATGAAGAAAAACAAGAACTATTCGTCCGTTCGTATATAAATTATCCTGAATATACTAAAAAAATGCGCTTTAAGATCGGTCGGGACGGGATAACCGGTCACGTTGCTCAAACCAAGAAGATGTACTATAGCCCTGATCTATCAAAAGATCCCCATTATATCGTGGGCGCAGAGAAAGCGAAAAGTGAACTCTGCTTCCCGCTCATGCTCGGGGAAAAAGTCATCGGTGTCCTGGATGTAGAAAGCCCTGAACTCAATGGTTTTACAGAAGACGATATGAGGCTTGTTTCTGCGGCGAGTGCTCAAATCGCAGTTGCCCTGTATAACGCGCAGTTATTTGAACAAACAAAAGCGCTATCCTTGACCGACCCTCTCACCGCATTACCGAACCGTCGAAGTTTTGATATGTTCATAGACGCAGAGATCAGGAGAGCTGGACGGTATCACCGTTCTTTCTCCGTTTTGATGATAGATTTTGATAATTTTAAGAAGTATAATGATGCTTTTGGACATCCGGCTGGAGATAAGATCTTAAGGAAATACTCTAACCTTATGAAATCAGCGATAAGAGATGTCGACTTATTAGGGCGTCACGGGGGTGACGAATTCATTGCAGTTTTACCGGAAACCGACAGTACATTCGCCCTTGAGGTCGCAGAACGGATGAGAAAAACGATTGCAGCCCAAGCTATTGAACCACGTATCACTTTGAGTATTGGTATCGCCGCATTCCCCCAGGATGGCGACAATAAAAATACCCTGGTTGAAATAGCTGATAACGCTTGTTATGAGGCAAAACAATTAGGCGGAGATTGTGTTAACTTCGCTTCAAGAAAAAAGGAGTAGTCATGATACTATCTGTGACTTTAACATTAATGCTCATGAGCAGCACTTCAATCCACAGTATTGAAGTCAATAGCAGTGATGTTGTTTTACAAACAAATATGGAATATACCAAAGTCAGGATAAATGGATATGAAATTTCCGACCAGATCGGTGCACCAGAAATCCCGGCAAAAGCAGTCCGCATTGCCCTGCCTTATGGTGCACAGGTTACCGGTATCCGCATCCTCAATGAAGAGGTCAGTGAGTTGACCGGAGAATTCATGCCGAGCTATGTACATCCACCAAATATTCTGTCCCAAAAAACAGCTGTACGATTGGGTGAACCAGATCAAAATATTTATTCTTCGAATATACCGTATCCAGAGAATAAACTGGTAATAGAAGGCTACAGTTTTTATGATAACTATCAGATATGTGAACTCATCTTCTATCCAATACAATACATACCACAGAGTAAAATTCTCAAGATAACAAACTCACTTACTTTTGAAATTACCTATCAGGGTGGTACACGCCGGCAGGCCCTTTCAAGTACTCTTAAAGAACTGGTCATAAACCCTGAATATATTAGTTATAGTCCAGCGCGGTTGCAAACCAACCAATTCGATTACCTGATCATTACACATACATCAATGGACTCAGTATTCCAGCGTTTGGCAGACTGGAAAACTAAAAAAGGTATTAAAACTGAGATCCGTACGACTGACTGGATATTGGCAAATTACACTGGAGAAGATGATCCAGCAGCGATCAGAAACTATCTTAAAACTCTGCCCGACTCAAATGTCAAATATGTTCTATTAGGCGGCGATACAGATATAATCCCCTGTCGATTTGCATATGCAATGTCTTGCAGTGCAGGGATACAACCTGGCCGCGAAGATACCATGCCCGCTGATCTGTATTATGCCGATCTACAGGGATCCTGGGATTTCGATAATGACGGCAGTTATGGTGAAATTGAAGATAGTGTGGATCTGTATCCTGACCTCATTATTGGTCGCGCGCCCACGAGTAATCTCTACGAGGCTCAGCGTTTTGTGAATAAGGTGCTGACATATGAAAAAACGCCTGAACTGGCATATCTTGACGACGCGATGTTCTCAGCTGATATCCTCTGGTCAAACCCATATACGGACATGGGCGTGCACAAAAACGGGATCGAAGATGAATCCTTCCCCAATTATTTCAATATCACTAAGCTCTATCACAGTCAGGGTAATCTTTCTCCAAGTGCTTTTAAAAATGCACTGCGCCAGGGACAAAGCCTGATAAATCACGATGGCCACGGTTGGATCAATAGCATGGGCGCAGGAACAGGTTATCTGCATAATGCAGATTTTGACACGCTGACCAATGCACCTCGCTTTGGAATTATGACCTCGATCGGTTGCTGGACAACGGCATATGATTACAACTGTATTGCAGAATCCTATGTAACGAGTGCGAATGGCGGCGGCGTTGCTTTTCTTGGCAACTCAAGTTATGGCTGGGGTTCACCTGGTAATCCAGGGCACGGTTATTCAGACCGTTTTGACAGCCGCCTCTACTATTCCCTGCTCAAAGAAAACCATTTCAAAGTCGGTAATATGCTTGCCTTCTGCAAAATGCATTATATCCCGTTCTCAAGAGAGAAGAACGTTTACCGCTGGCATCAATATCAACTGAATTTGCTCGGTGATCCAGAAATGCCTATTTGGACAGATATCCCTGAAACCCTTGTTGTATCGTACCCGCAGTCAATACCTCAAGGCACAAGTAGCATTTTGATCTCGGTCAAGGATAAAAATACTGAGGCTCCTATTGAAGATGCTTTGGTGTGTTTGATGAAAGGTTCAGAGTCATATGATGCACAATATACCGATGCAAGCGGTTCTGTTTTCCTGAACGCAACCACATCAACATCAGGTGATTTTGATCTAACTGTAACTGCTCAAAACCACCTTTGCGAGGAAACAATAATACCAGTTATTACTGGTTCTTATGTAGATTTCTTGGCATATGTAATTGAAGACTCATTAGGTAATGACGACGGTATTGTAAATCCCTTTGAAAATGTATTCCTGGATATCGTGATAAAGAATACTGGAAGTGCAACATCAAATAATATTCAAATGATACTGACGACCCTGGATCCGCTGACTACGATCCAGGATAGCACTGAGAATATAAGTTCGCTAAATGTCGGTGAATCCCTGTATATAGAAAATGCGTTTCAAATTTCTTCTGACTGCGCAACCAATGGTCACGGCATCCATTTTGATCTTGAAATAACCGATGCTGCCAGAACGATCAACTACTCCCCCACAATCCTTATCAGTACACCGGTATTCGATTTCCAAGGTCTGGTAATCAGCGAGCCACCAACTATGCCGGGCGATACGGAAAGCATCTATCTTGAGATATCAAACACGGGTTATGGCTATGCACATACACCGATGGTAACTCTTACAACGTCTGATCCCTATATTACTTTGTTGGCAGACAGTGGAGCGTGTCCTGATATTCCACCAGAATCATCGGCAAATGCCGGTCCTTTCAGTATCGTAGTATCCCCGGCTTGTCCGCAAGGTCATCATCCGAATCTGGCTTTTATGCTAACCTCGGAAACCTACAGTCACAGTGATAACTTCCTGCTGATCGTCGGACAAACTGGATTCTTTGATGACATGGAATCCGGTTCCAGCTTGTGGACGACTGCCGGCACTAATAATCTCTGGCATATTTCCACACGCCGGGCATTCTCTCAAACCCATTCATGGTACTGCGGTGATGAAAACAATGGTCTGTATGTACACAATATGAACTGCTACATACAAACAATACCATTCATGATAAATACAAACTCAATACTAAAATTCTACCGCTGGTTCCACGTGCCGCTTTACGGTACAGATGGAATCTACGTTATAATAATGGGTAATGGTTATACTGACACCCTTGATTTTATAGGCACGGGCGGCGCGCTCGATGGTCGGGGCATCCAGAGCGACTGGTTCGAGGAAAAATTCTCACTCGAACAGTACCCGGCAGGCGATACAATCCAGGTGCGCATTGCTTTTATAAGTGATGGTGGAGACGGTGTTAGTGAAGGATTTTATATCGACGATGTCAATGCTGAACACGTCACATTTATCGAGGAGGATTTAAACAGCAGCGCGATATTTGAAACGATGACAATTCACCCCAATCCTTTTAGAAATGCAATGACTATTAAAATCAATAATATCAGCGGCCTGCTCAGCACTAATGGTATGACGATGAAGATCTACGATGTCACTGGCCGGATTATAAAAGAATATTGCGCTGAGGAGTTGATGGCATCCGGTCAGATCGCATGGCAAGGTTTTGATAAAGAAAACCGACGTGTACCAGCTGGTGTTTACTTCGTACGTTTACAGACCGATACAAAAACCATAACGAAAAAGGCGATACTACTGCGATAATAAAAACTAGATACCAGGAACTAGCAAGGGAAAAGATAGAAAGCACTAGGAACTAAGCAGTAAGCAGCGAGATACGAACGGGAAAACAGGTGAAATGGAGAAACGGGGTAATGGAGAAAAAAAAACCAAATGATCCAGATAAACTAGATAAACCAGAAAAACAAAAAGAACCTGATATTCTGGTTTTCTGATATGCTGCCCGCTGATCTCCTGATATCCTGATGAGCTTCTTTACAAAACGCTCTAAACGTTGCAAACGTCTTTACTGACGTAGTATTCTAAATATTCTCTCTATCTCGTTTTTTGTATTATAGAAATGGGGAGAGAAACGAAGCGCACCGCTTCTCAATGATACAATAATATTCTCGTTTTTCAGACGTCGGAATATTTCTTGTGCATTACCTGGAGGTCGGACCGTCAGAATCCCTGACTGTGGTGGTCTGATCGGTGTTAATATCTCATAACCCAAACCACCGAACTTCTGGCGCATGTCATCCTTTAAAGACATAATACTCTTCTGGACATTAGCCATACCGTATTTAAGCAAAATATTTATGTTCTCCGCCAATGCGCTGAGACCGATAATATTCCTCGATCCGAGTTCAAACATACGCGCATCAGGGTAAAGCGGTGGACTGATTTGACAATCCTCAAAACCGCGCCATTGAGCACCAAGCCATCCGACATGGGTGCCCTTGAGTTTGCTGATATGCTTCCTGTTAACGTACAGAAATCCTGCACCAGTCGGTCCAAAAAGCCATTTACCCGCTCCACAGGCAAGAAAATCCACCCCCATTGTTGAAATATCTAAATTCAGTGCGCCTACTACCTGGATACCATCAACGATAAGAAAAATGTTTCTTTCTCTAAGAAATTTCGCGAGTGGCTCAATGTTAAACATCTCACCGGTCAGATAATGAGCGAGTTCAAGCACAACGACTTTCAATTTATCATCGAGATTATCTCTTACGACCTCGACCGGATCGTTATTTAAAAAAGGCACAAAGATCTTCTCGATCCCAGGTAGATTATTCTTTACAATATATCGTATCGCTGGAAAAGCTTCTTCCATGACCAAAACCTTATCACCCCTTTCTAAGGGGACATTCATAAGGGCGATATATAAAGCTTCTGAAGTATTGTGGACAAATGTGATCTCCTGGGGTTTGACATTCATTAAATTTGCTACAGTCATGCGCCATTCTTTGACTTTGGCAAAATATTCATCGACCGGTAATTCGGCATGTGCCGTGAATATCGCCATGCATTCTTCCATCACCTCCCGGGCTGGCGTTGACAAAGGACCAGTACCCGCATGATTGAAATAAACAAATTCCTTTGTTATCGGAAAAAGTTCCCTTATTGGGGTCAGGTCTTGACTTAGAGACATAAGCACCTACTTTCTAAATCCTTAATTATTCTTTTCATCTCTTCATTCTGTTCCATTTCACTGCGTATCCGTCCTACTGCCTTGGAAACTGCAGGGTATTCTATACTAAAAGTTGATGCAACCTCACTTATTGATACTTGCGTTAACTTCCTGGACAGGAAGAGCGCAACTTTGCGAGGTAAAGAACCCCGACTTCTTTTGATAATAGCATTTCTGTCTACCTGAAAGTATTTACACGTTTCCTCGATTATTATATCCAATTTTAGCCCTATTAGCTCTTTTGATGCGGGGATTTCTATATCTGCACATTTATTATCCAGCATTGATTTAATCTCATCAACAAAAGTATCAGAACCAAGTATAAATCCTGCTTTTAAATTATCAAAAGGATTTTTAGTACCCACACCTTGTTGCACAAATTCACGATATTGAATACACCAGCGACGTCCTAATCTCTCTTTTACCCACGAAGTATCTACCCACTGATCTTTGTCCTTACCAAGATATACACGAAAACTACTCCACATGTATTCTTCTGCACGCTCAACAAAACTGGCACGAACTGGATTAAGATGTATATAACGACTGAGTTCCAACATATATGTCTCGCTATCCACGAGTATTGATTTGTAGCGCCCCTGGAGAAGTGGTCCAACACGATTACGCCTTCTATTAAAATATACTGTGTATGAAGTGTTAACGTCATGCATGAATCTACTTAAATTCGGTGACAAGGTTTCAATAAATAGATGGTAATGATTTTTCATTAGTACATATGCAAACATAATAACATTATATCTCTGCAAGTTTTCTCGCAAATAAAATAAAAATCTATTGCGATCATTGCGATCAAGAAAAATGGATCTACGTTCAATACCGCGTGATGTAATATGATAAAATGCGTTTTCGAACTCAATTCTTAATTGTCTTGCCATAATGTAACATACATGGTTATGTCTCTAAGTCAAGACCTGACCCCAAGGTAGTGGCAAAGACATCATCGGGGATCTCTCGGAAAAAAGGTGAGATCATCGTATACATTAATCCACCCCGGAATGTTGGTCGTTGCCGGGCATACGTTAAGAACAATTTTTGACGAGCACGGGTTATACCAACATATAACAGACGGCGTTCTTCTTCATATTGATCCAACTCAGACTTGGACTTGTAATGCGGTATCAAACCATCTTCCAGACCGGTTATGAAAACAGTATCAAACTCGAGTCCTTTTGCGTTATGTAATGTCATAAGACTGACCCGTTGCGACGATGCATCCCACTCATCGATCTGACTGTGCAGCGTAACATCTGCCAAATACCTGCTCAGCGTCGCATCGGGACTCTGTTTTGCATAGTCTTTTATAGAAATTAAAAGCTCTTCTACATTTTTACGCCGGATATAGTCTTTTTCACTTTTTTCCGGATCAAAATTTTCCATATACGCAGAATTTTTCACAACCTCCAAAACAAAATCATAAAGATCCATGTTAGCACTATCTCTGCGTAACTGCTCCATTAAATTGCTGAACTCCCTGACCCGTTTTTTCGTCTTCCGGGTTAGGTCCTCAATCTTCTCGGTGTCCTTCAATGCATCATAAAGAGAGATCTTTACACGCTTGGCGTAGGCGACGAGTCTTTCCAGTGTGATATGACCGATCTTCCGCGTCGGAACATTGATGATACGACGTAAACTCACTGCATCACGTGGGTTATCGATCACCCTAAGGTAACCCAGAACATCCTTTATTTCAGCTCTTTCATAAAATTTCAAAGCACCAACGACTTCATAGGGTATCTGAAATCTGATAAATGCTTCTTCAAAAACGCGCGATTGAAAATTGATACGATAAAAAATCGCTATTTGTCCCAATTCCATGCCCTGAAATTTTGCTTCGATGATCTTCCGGGCAACAAATGCCGCCTCTGCATAGGCATCGTCGAGTGCGCTGAATTCAATTTTCTCCCCTTGTTCATTATCAGACCAGAGTACTTTTGTCTTACGATGTTCATTATTTAGAACCACGGCGGATGCGGCCTGAAGAATCGTTCTGGTTGATCGGTAATTTTGTTCAAGCTTTATCACCACGGCATCAGGAAAATCTTTTTCGAATTCAAGGATATTTCTTATTTCAGCACCACGCCAGGAGTATATGGATTGATCATCATCACCAACAACACACAGATTGCGGTGTTCTTGAGCAAGGAGCTTTGTCAAAACATATTGGGCATTGTTAGTATCCTGATATTCATCAACGAGAATATATTTGAAGCGCTTCTGATAATAGGATAAAATATCCTCTTCATTTTGTAATACCCTCACGACCCGCATTATTAAATCACCAAAATCAAGTGCATTATATTCTGAAAGCTTTCTATCATAGTGCTTGTATAGCTCTTTCATAAGATCACTATCAATATCTTTAACCTTACGTAGGTCTTGTTTGACGCGATTAATATATGCAGCGACTGCCGATGGAGAGAATTCCCGCGGATCAATATTTAGATCTTTTAAGCACTCCTTCATCAACCCGATCTGATCTTGTTCATCATAAATAGTGAAGTTGGAAGTCGCACCAATAATATCCTGAGTCGATGGTTTATGTACCAAAACTTCCCTTAAAATTCTTGCACAACTGGAATGAAATGTCCTGATCCACATGTGATAGGCATTATCGAGCAAGTTATATATACGTGTCCGCATTTCATCGGCCGCCTTATTGGTAAATGTGATCGCTAATATGCCACGCGGGTCAACGATCCCCTTTTTTAATAAATGCGCGATCCGGTATGTAATGACCCTTGTTTTTCCGCTGCCTGCGCCAGCAAGGATGAGAATTGGACCCTTTGTAATTCTTACGGCTTTTTGTTGTTCTTCATTCAGCTCGGCAAGTGAATTATTCACGCGGCTATTATATACTCCAAGTTAAAACAAGTCAAGAAAAACCATATGAAATCGAATACAATAACACGCACTTGACTTTGCATTAGTTATCCATAGAATTTACCAAGGAGGTTTTATGAGAAGAATAATATTTTTTTCAGTTATGATATTGACTTTAGCTGCAGCACAAAACAATGTAACACTTTTACAGTGGGCTGGTCCTGATGGTTCAAGACCAGAATCATTTGAAGAATGGATTGAAACGCATCCGTACACGGATTTTTCCTACACACTCGACTACATAAAACATGGTGACCGGGCCGGTAACATCGCGATATTTGCTGAGCAAAGTATTGCCAATGCTCTGACCAGCGAATTGAACCAGTTAACCAATAATTTACAGACCGAAGGGTATACAGTATACAGTTATCAAATGACCGGCGGAACACCAGAGACACTTCGGACAATGCTCCAGAACCTTTATAACGGGAACGGTCTTGTTGGTGCATTGTTCATAGGCAACCTTCCTATCGCCTGGTTCGAAATCGCCAACGATTTTGGTACAAATGGCTACGCTGATTTTCCTATCGACCTTTTTTTCATGGATCTTGACGGCACATGGCTCGATACGATGAATACCGGGAATGGTAAATACGATGGGCATAATGGTAATGTCCACCCCGATATATTTGTTGGCCGGCTTTACCCAACAGGATTGGGTGATGACACATTGCTCCTGCAAAACTATTTCAGAAAAAATAATTCCTTTCGTCATGATACGTTGCTATTAACTCAACGTGCCCTGGTCTTTGTCGATGATGCCTGGAGGCCATGGGCAAATCAGTGGGCTGGAGACGTAGCACTCCTGTATTCTGACACCAGACTTTACTGGGATGCGGAGACGACGCGAGCGACTATTTATCGCCGAAACCTCGATACAACCCAGGCTTGTGTGCTAGTCTGTGCACACTCATGGCCTGGTGGTCATGAATTTGCATATGATTCTAGCCATTCACATGATTATTATTATTCTTACGAATATACTAATCAAGACCCGCCTTCTAATTTCTACAATTTTTTCGCTTGCTCGTTCAGCCGGTATACAGCATCAGGTAATTGCGGTGGTAACCAGGCTATTTTCAATGCAAGCTCGGGTGTGGGTTCGATCGGTTCTACAAAAAGTGGCAGTATGCGCGATTTTCAATATTTCTATAGACCGCTTGGTCAAGGAAAAACTCTCGGCGAAGCATTCAAATACTGGTTTGCCTGCATCTATGATTCAGTCGGCATGTCCTTTGACCGGTTGTGCTGGCACTATGGCATGACCCTGTCAGCTGACCCATTTCTAATACCACTCGGCCATAATACAGGAATCGCCGAGCATAGCGCAGATAAGAATACGAAATCAATATTTACCGTGCAAAGCAATCCAGTGACCAAACATGCTCAAATGAATTTTACCCTGAAGACTGAACAAGAATTGGCGATCTCTATTTATGATTGTGCCGGCAGAAAACTGAAAAATATAACCTATCATCTGGGAGCTGGGCAACACAGTATAGCTCTCTTGCTGGATGATAAATCCGGAAATGAACTCACCGCAGGTATTTATGTTCTGAAAGTAAATATTGACAATAAGATATTCACAAGAAAGATAGTCAAAATATGATGTAATATGAACGATAAAAAAAGGCGCTGATTCTATTCAGCGCCTTTTTTTTTACAGGTATTCCTAATGCAGCTTGACTACATTTCTAACAGTATTACCGTGATCATCAACAATGAAATATACCCCAGGTGCTGTACTGTTGCCCCGGTCATCTTTGCCATCCCAGGAGATAGTTGCAGGCACTAGTGAGTAAGCAATAGACACTAACAGATCTTTCACCTTACGACCGCTTGCATCGTAGACTGATAGCTTTCTAACCTTTCCCCCATACTCCGTATTACAGGAAATATTTAAACGATCGCGGAAAGGATTCGGTGACACCGAAAAAACGGCTTTAGTATTTATTCCTTGCTCCTCAATACCGGTCACATCGAGCACGATAATATTATCGCATTTGGTCGAAGCTGTATCAGACATACTGAAGGTGTATATACCAAAATAGCCTGAAGATACACTGTCGTTTATGATCGGACAACCCGGGAGTTCCTGGTCATCATAATAACACCATATCGAATCGTGTGATACATCTAATTTGAATTTATGCCACGATGATGTCGTTGGAACACCGCCCGGGATCTCTCCAGATGCCCAGTCTCTCAAAGCAACTGGATATCCACCACTGCCGACCAGCCCCAGTCTTATCCGACCACTATTATCAAAATCAGATACCAAACGATAATAATAGCGGGTCGATGGATTCATCCTGGCTGCTACACCATTATACGGACCGCTTGCAGTCGTGACTATGGTATATATCCATGCTTCAATATAATAATGCTCCATATTTGCCATACCGGAATAGGTCAATCCAGCTACACCCATGTATTCATTTGATATCCTACCTGCCCATGAATCACCACCTGGAGTAGTCGGGTCATTGATAACAGCCATACTATCACCGATACCCAGAGTATCAGTGAACCATGCATGCCAATCGAGCTGCATATTACCGTCGGTAAAGTATTCTTCGTACAAGACCTGACTGAACAGTAAGCTACATAATATACAAACAGTGCACAAAACTTTCATAATGCCTCCTTTTTTCTAATCTTCTTTCGGTCTTTCCGGTACAGTTCTAATTCCCAATTTTGAACCCGGTGTATTATCGAATTCCTCGATCATATAGAATAATAAAAGCGGGAAGATGCGGGAAAATTTACCGTGCATATATTCATGGGCGAGGTTGACGAATTCAAGTAATTTCTTTTCTGATGCCAATGCCGTCTTATTGTCGGGGTGAACGACGCGTGCTATCGTACGTATCTCAAAAGACGGAATATCAAGGTACACGATCGTTGCCACCGGATTATCCATGACATTGAGAAATGTATGGGTTTCAAAGGTTGGTGAACTGTAAAGTTCCAGAGAAGTTTGTTTACGCCAGTCAAAGAAATCAGGGTCTTCATACATTGATTTCAAAATATCCATTTTCTCAGGCATAGGACTTTCATAAGTATCGTTTAGTCGTTTAATCGCTTTATCAAGATTCTCATCTTTGGGTGCCAAGCCCATACCCTTAATCGCATTATTGACCGTAAACTCTGAATCGAGGCGACCGAGTCCATATGTCGCTACTGCACCCTGATGTGGTCCGCCCCAATTCATCTGTCCTTTTTTTATATCCTCAAGGAATTTCAATCGTTTTTCTGCATTCCATTTAATGAACTCATCACTCGCCTTACGTATTTTAAATTCCTTCCAGTTACCATCGATCTTAGCCTTGATCAAACCCTTTTCATAGCCTTTCATATCGACTACATTCTGGACAAATTTTTTATCTTTCCAGAATTCCTTTTTCGAATGTTCCAATTTCCCGGCCAAGAGCAATTTCGGCAAACTACTGATAAACGCAGCTACAGGCATAGCAAAGCCGAAATATTTAAGAAAACTTCTTCTATTCATGAAACCTCCTTGTCAAAATCCTATCGTTAAGGTCATGCGGTGCGTCGCGTCTAATATGTCCATATCAACGTATGCATAGTCGAGGTAGATATCGCGGCCAGCTATTCCTGCTTTAACTCCAGCACCGGCGGTGAATTTTTGTGTATCATAGTTCACCTTATAACCACCTCTTAAAAATAGAATATCATATATGCCGTATTCAACTCCGACTTGTAGTTTCTCTTCACCGTCATTTGGATGGATCCCGTCAACCGCGATCTTAAGCTGGTAATTATCATGGGTAATAAAAGCATCTTCATGATCGATAATTTGAAAAGCGAGACCCAATTTAAAGGCCATGGGTAAAGGAAAAGATTCTGTCGATAGACGTGCTTCAACTTCAGAATTACCCTGATATTCAGGCCAAGGATCAGCTTCGACGATCAGGTCATTACCTGCTAATTGCATCCTGCCGCCATAATTCACCAGGCACATACCCAATCTTGTGCCGGTAAGTGGAGTTCTTAAAATTGAACCTATATCCAACGCCAGAGTAGCGGCACTTTCATTGTATAGTGACTGTTGAATATATTTCGCCGAAAAACCGATCGAGAGACGGTCTGATAATAACGCCGAAGTTGTAAAAGCAAGCAAACCATCGATATATTTGAAGTATTGACCTGTCCCTTCTGGTACTTCAACGGTCGTTACTTCCATATCAGCAGACGAAAGAAATGTACCCCAGAGACAGAAATTGATTCTTTTCATAGGCAATACAAAAGCAGCATACTCGTAGTTAAGGTCGGTAAACCACTCAGTGTGCCCGCCAGAAATATATGCATTCTGAAGTTCAGCAATACCCGCGGGATTATAATAAACACCTGAAGGATCGTTAGCCAGAGCGACAAAAGAACCACCCATGGCAACGGCCCGGGCACCAAATTCGATCTTTAAGAAAGGTGCGGCAGTCGTACCTACCTTATTGAATCCGTGACCAATCGTAACGAGGATCATAATGCTCAATATAAACCGTATCGCTAAAAGTGGTAAATTCGACAAAGATATCTTCATGCGATCTCTCCTATTTAATAATAACGAACTTGCCTTTTGCTTTGGTTTGGGCATCAGCTTTGACGACAAATATGTATAGCCCATAAGCAACCTCAAGTCCATATTTGGTACGTAGATCCCAGTATTCATAGCTAAGATTATTGGTGTGTTGTATCGTGTTGATATGTTCACCTGCAATATTGTATATTTGTATCTCACATTGCTGGGGTAAATTTGCAAACATCAACCTGCGGTCATACGGCGTACTTTCGTATTTTGAATGCAGCATGTACGGATTCGGTACGACACGGACTGCGGATAGGTCGATCTGTTCTGTATTGATCGAGAAAGGCATGATCGTGAATTCGTACTTAACACTGGAAGAAAATGGTTTGTATGTCAGGATCGTAAATTCATCACCTTCTGATGGTGGAGTTTCAGTATCCGGACCATTCTGCGTGGCAAAATATACCGCATCACCGTTTTCATTCCAGCATCCGATTTGATCCACAAATCCAAAATCTTGACCGGATGGATCAGGGTTATAACCAGCACCACCAGGGACAAGGTCCCAGCCTTCAGGCCCGAAAAGCGGGTTACCCGGAAATGCATAGGCAAAGTCGAGCAGCCACGTGGAATCGCTTACATCAACCGGGTTAAGAGAATCCGTGATATCATATACACGAATCGGTATTTGAATCGGCGGATAAGTACCACCAAATCCATCCTCGATCTGTGCATTTGCCGGATTTGCATGATCAACGACGACGCGGAAATCAGATGTACCTGAGATATATGTATAGATAGGTCCCATGGAGCCTACATAACCAGTCCACCAATCAAATGTACAGGTGTCACTGGCGACATCTGTCCAGCCAAGAAATTTCACGCCGCTACCGCTGTTTAGGAGAGTCAAACGAAAACCATCGACAAAAGGAATATTATCGAGTGATGAGTCAGAAAGTTCCTGGTATGCGAACAAAGTCTCACCAGACGTTAAATCAACGAAATTGAAAGTCACAGAATCCACCCAGGCAGTATCTTCAAATAGTGAATCATTAAAAGTTATCTCATAGCTGTGCGCCTGGAGCTGGCCCGGGTCGAGAATACTGACAATAGCCAATCCTTCACAAGGACTGCCGACTGATTGCAGTGTATCACCTCCCTGAATATACCCCGGGACATAACCCGAAGCCATTCGAGCAGGGATCACGGATACGATGTTTGCCGCTTGTGGTCTTCCTTTGGGGTTTTCATACGAAGGCTCCAGCGAATCTGGTACCTGGTTACCTTGATCATATGCAGCAACACAATACCAATATTCAATTCCGTTATAAACTGACGAATCCGCAAAGGTATGCTTCAAACCGGTCTCATCACCTAATGACTGATAAGGAAATGCTGGATCGATGCCGAAAATAGAATCCCGAAGATCAAATTGTGCGATCGGAACATAACCAACGACTTCACCTTTATTATTTGTTATCTCCTTACCCCATGTTGCGCCCTGATCTTCACTGCGGTATATTTTATATCCCTCAAAATCGTACTTACCAGTCATTATATCAGAAGATGATTCTGAAGGCTCGGATTCCCAGTAAAGTGTTGCTCTCTTTTCTCCAGGTATACCATAGACAACCGGCGGCAAAGGTGGTCCGCTGCCCAAGAAATAATTATCTGCCATTATCATTGCCATATTCAGATTGCTAAAAAGATCGAGCGAATCTTCGCCACAAACAACTACTACTGTAAGTTGCATGGTGTCATTCGGGGTAAATGTTTTGGGCCCGGATGAAACTATAAAATTATAAGCGCTCGTGGATTCCGGTGGTAAAGCTTGAACCAAAGATGGATCATCGATATGTATATCAGCACCATGGAAGAACAATGTTGAATCAATATCCGGATCAGACGGATCAGATATGATTACCGGATAATACATATTATCATAGTTAGCATCTGGTTCATCTTGTTTCTGGTAGTAATGGAAATCGGTTATCTGCTGATTTAGAAATCCAATTCCGATCATACCCACTGATTCCCATGGATCTTGAGGAACACCGTCTGCATCCCAGTAGTAGACAAAGGTTACAGTGGAATCACGATACAACCCGATATAATCCTGCATATCATAATCGCAGCGCAGTTTGCAGCGAAACCCGAGATAGATATCATCAAGGATCGTATTTTGGGTATTGTATATGTTAAAATCGTAAAAGAGAAAATCCTGTGCATAGATCCTGCCGTACGAATATACAGATTGATCGACCTGCAAACCAAATACATCCTGGTCATTAAAAATAAAAAATAAATCCTGATCTGAGGTGAACTCACCTTCAACTTCCTGCCCGGTGGAATCCCGGCGAAAAGGGCCAGGCCATACACGCTCTCCAGCCACCCACGGCCAGGTCTCGATATTGTCCGATGTCGCTACTATTGGTGTTCCATCAGATGATGTTACTTCTCCAGAATATAACGTACCATATGAACCTTCAAGAGGCGCCCATTCAGGAGTCACGTGATCAAAAGATTCAACAACAGTATCATTGCGAGCTGCGCAGAATCCAAACCCGACACAATACTGCTGCGGGAAAGGAGCAGCATTAGTCCAGTGAAAAGCCGGTGTGAAATAGTGATGGTAAGAGATCAGTCCGAAATTGGATGTGACGTTCGATAATTCACCTTTATCTGATATACCCAATGCCTTATCGACTTCAGGGTATAGCATTAAAAATAGTATTAATATCATGCAAGCTCCTTTGTCAGAATCCTATGCTGATACCTGCTTTTATTATCCGGCGCGGTCCGACATGTGCCGGATTCATAATATAGTCTTCGGAACCCATAAGACCGCCAGCAGGCTCACCGGTATTCCACGGTTCGCCACTGCGTGAATAAACATAAAGAGGATTTATATGATCTGTAACATTAGTACCCTTTACAAAAAAATCCACGATCGTCCTGCCGAATTTAATACCCTGATGGACCATTATATCAAAGGAATATTCCCAGGCCATGCGAGCTGAATTTTCCTCAACAACAACGCCCTCGCTGATATAAGGCGTATAAGGCAAACCGCTTGCTGCTTTAAAATTTAATCCCAAACCACCAAGTGTGTTGAATGCAATATTGATCACTCCAGCAACAGTATGACGCCGATCAAAATCCAAGTAGTATTCTTTCATTCTCTCCGGTAAACCAGTATAAACATCAAAAAATCCCTGCATGGCAAAAGAACGATTACCACGGGCAACCTGGTATGTATAGTTAAGATTAAATCCAAATCCAGCGACCAATCTCCGTTTGATCGTAATGTCAAAACCCTGTACTGAACCAAAATCTTCATTCGTATAGATTATATAATCAAAGGGAAAGCTACGTACCTCTGTGGTCGCCAGCAGGTTCTTGATATCCTTTAAAAAAAGTGTGACATCAATTCCGTAGACGTTTTTTATCGCGTATTTAATGCCCGCTTCGTATGTCGTAGTACGCTGCGGTTCGATACGCGGATTACCGACCAGACCATACTGTGGGATAGACTCAGGATATGTTATGTAGTTGTTATTGAAATACATAATCTCATAGGGAGGTGTTTGGAAAAAATGACCGTAGGCAAAATGGAACATTGCATTTTCTGTGATCGGATGCGATAACCCAAGACGTGGAGAAAGTTGGTAGCGCGGCTCAACATCACTAACTTGTGATGTCGGATCCTCGATATCTTCCCACATTTGAGCACTTGGATAGTAATAATCAAAGCGCAAGCCAGCATTCACTACCAGATAATTATGTTCGATCTTATCCTGCAGAAATACTGCACCATCCAGCGGTTCTCTTGTGTATTCTTGATAAACGAGTGGACCTCGCGTGAATAATTGCCGACGATTATTCAAATCAAACCTGTGGAAATTGCTTTCGATTCCGAATTTCAAATTATGAATTTTGGCTGCCTGGAGTGTTATATCAGCTTTTATCGCGTATTTTTTCGTAACAACTTCTTGCCAGAATATTGGATATCCAGAGATATAAAACTCAGAGTAATTATCGTAGCCAGGTTCGATAACAGTATCAGCTACCAGATCCGAAGACTTCGTCTCGATACTATCAACTATATAACCGAACCTGAGATTATAAAAAAGATTATTGCGCAAGGCATGATTAATTCCACCAATGACCCTTATGTTACGTGTGTAGTTAACAAGATAATTATCGTAAAGATATTTATACAGATGGCTATAGTTCTGCTCTTCTCCAAAGGAATAATGGACATCAATGAACGCTTTGAACTTCGGACCAAAACGGCGAGTTAATTTACCCTGCGCACCATAACCATAATCATAACCAAATGGAAGGTATGATTCCTGGTTCAGATAATGCGTACTTAAATAAAAACGTGTATCCTTGTCAAATGGAACCGGACCCGTGATATGTGCGTTCATCTCCCCGGAAAATGCGATATCAAGTTCTTGGGGCTCGTATAGTGAATTCCCAACTGAATCGCGGTGAACATCGGTAGCCGAATCCGGATTTATCCAATCAGCCTTGCGGTACGGTGATGAGTTAAGTGCAAAAGAAGTGTATTCAACATGCGAAGACAGCTTGGAGCTCCCCTCCGGAGTCACAATGTTAACAACGCCGCTCATAACATTACCGTACTCAGCGTTGAAGGTACCGGAAAGAATGGACATTTCTGACACAATATTCTTTTCAAATTCAGGGGCATTATTTAACAGTGGGTTGGATACTTCAATCCCATCAATGTAATACGCAAGTTCACCAGTACGGCCACCGCGAATGTGCAAATCACCGCTCGCATCAGTAGTCACACCACCTTGTAGAGCGATAACCTCTTTGGTGGTGGTGACCGGCAGCAGGTCCATTTCATCGCGTGTTATCCTTATTTCTTTGGAGGTCATGTCAATTTCAATAACTGGTTCTTCAGCCACGACAATGATTGGATTCTCGATTTCAATGACACTTGGTGCCAAGACAAAATCAAGATATGTTGTTCGATCAGCATATACCTTAACATCGCGCTTTATCTCAGTGCGATAACCGATCATCGATGCTTCAATTTCATAATTGCCGGGTGGTATATTTAGGATAAAAAAACCACCCTCGTTATCTGATGCTCCGCCACAAAGAATCGACGTAATACAAACATTGGCACCTACAAGCGCATCACCAGTTTCATAATCCATAATACGCCCGCTAATTTTACCGACGGTTCCAGCGCTGAGCAGCAAAGGTAAACAAAAAAGTATGATTCTCTTCATAATCCTCCTTCCTTCATGTTATGACAGCAATAATTATAACCCGCTTACTAAATAATGTCAATGATGTGACTTCTGCAAAAAATGGTCATTAAAACTTTGCATAGTGCTCAGTTCGATCATCAATTTCTATATATTATACACATTATGTTATTTTTATGTTATTTGCATATTTTTGTGATGGTTGTAATAAAAGTGCGGTATATTGCAATTGTCTCAATCACAATATACCGCCTTATTGTTTTATTAAGATATACCTACAACCCGGTAAATATCTATCTCGTCATAGATGCTGCTCTGGTTATTTATTCCGGTTTAATTCGTTTATTTATCTCGTTTTTAAATATCTTTGAGGGTCGGAAAAAAGGAACATATCGATCAGCTAAGGTGTATTCCTTACCGCTTTTTGGTGCCCGGGCTGTACGTCCAGGACGTCTTCTCAGTTCAAAAGTTCCGAATCTCCGCAGCTCAACCCTTTTGTCTTTGGTAAGGACATCAAAGAGCGTATCTAAGAATGCATCTATCAATTTTTCAATATCTGCCTTGGTAAAGGCGGGTCCGAATTTTTCACCAATCTTTTCAACCAATAGTTCTCTCCTCATCTTGCCTCCTTCTCTTTAAAACATCCTGCACAAGAAGTTAATGAACAACCTGTGCATGACGAACCAGAATTATTTGAAAATTTACCGTCATTGCGAAAACCGAATGTCGAGCATAATCGGGTTAAATTCCTGCCTCGGCAATGTGGACACATTATCGCACCCATTTCTTCTTTCTTTAATATCAAATCCTCAAATTTATTATGACATTCATTGCATGAGAATTCTAAGATTGGCATGATATTCTAATTATATCTAACATATCTGTTCTGTCAATATCAAATACCCATCTGTCGCTTGCGGCGTTTTGCTTTCCTCCGTTTTTCATAGGATCGCTTATCACCAGGTGTGACCTTCTCTTTCTCGATGACCTCTTTGAACTGTTTCTCAGTCAATTTCTTTCTTCGCTTCAGTCCGCGCCGCTCGGTTTTTTTCCGCCTTTCTTGTTTCATCATTCCCCCTGTTTTCTAAAACACAGTGACATGGAGATAGAACTTGTCTCCCGGTCTTTTTACAATTTTACCTAAGAAACAGATTGTGTCAAGCCATAGGTCAAATCCACCACAAAGTGCTTTGTCTCTTGACTTTGTTCAAAAAATAAATATTATTCAATGAAAGGAGGAAACGAAGTGGCCATCAATTTGACTTCAGTTTTAAAATTTTTCAGGCTTGTAAGAAGCCAATTCGTTAGTGATATCGCTATTGATCTGGGAACCTGTACCACCCTGATCTATGTAAACGATCGAGGTATCGTTCTCAATGAACCAACCGTAGTTGCGATCGATACAAAAACCAAAAAATGTCTGGCGGTTGGCGACGAAGCTAAAAGGATGCTTGGTAGGACACCAGTTGAAATAAAGGCAATCCGACCTATGAAAGATGGTGTAATTGCGGACTTTGAGATGGTTGAACTTCTCTTGCGTACTTTCATTGAAAAAGTTCAGAAAAAAAGATTGTTCACTCGCCCGAGAATCATAATATGTGTTCCCTCTGGTATAACTGAGGTTGAGAAGAGAGCAGTTCGTGACTCGGCTGAAGCGGCTGGTGCTCGAGAAGTATTCCTCGTATCTGAACCAATCGCTGCGGCTATCGGTATAGATCTACCCGTTCAATCACCTACTGGCAATATGATCATCGATATCGGTGGTGGGACCACAGAGATCGCAGTCATTGCGCTCTCGGGTATTGTCACGAATAGTTCAGTGCGAATTGCTGGTGATGAAATGGACGATTCGATACTCCAATATATTAAAAAGAATTACAATCTTATTATCGGTGAGCAGACCGCAGAACAAATAAAAATCGATATCGGTAATGCCTTCCCTACTGCAGAGGATAAAAGCTATGAAGTCCGAGGCCGCGATCTGGTCTCGGGAATCCCGAAAACAATAAAACTTACCAGCAATGAAGTCAGAGAAGCTATCCAGGAGCCACTCTCAATGATCATTGAAGCAATAAGATTAACTCTGGAGAAAACCCCTCCTGAGCTCGCGGCCGATATTGTAAACTCGGGCATTTACATGGCAGGAGGTGGTTCATTGTTAGATGGTATCGATACCCTGATCCGCGAGGAAACCAATTTGCCGGTAAGGATTGCTAATGAACCAAATAAGGCAATCGTTATCGGAGCTGGTAAAATACTCGATGACATGCCCACCTACGAAAAAGTAATATTCCAAATGAAGAGAGAATAGTTGTCGCGCCGTCAGTTAGTTTTTTTTTCTGTTTTACTAATAATCTCCATAACTTTCCTGTCATTAGGTGAACATACCAAACTGACTATTTCAACCCGTATTTCCCCGATTCTGTTGTTCCCGGTAAGAACGATAACAACACTCCTCGATTTTCTGACCATCTCGAGTGACCGTATCACCGAACTTGAAACAACTGTAAACCAATTACGTCTTGAAAAAGCTGAATGGAAGAAAATAGTACTCCGTGACACAACAGATTACCAAACTACCATGTACCGACTTAAGAAAGCACAAATAATCGGACGCGATCCGTCAAATATCAATGGATACCTGTACATCGATGCCGGATACAAAAACGAAGTCCGAACTGAACAACCAGTGCTCTCCATAGACGGTTTGATCGGTAAAACGAAATATGTCGGTGCTGATTATACGATCGTTGAAACCGTTGAGAAACGCGGCTTTACGGTAAGTGCGTTGGACGCAAATACCGGCATTCATGGTATTGTAAAAAATCAAGGCAACCTGATTTTTGATTTTATTAGAATCGAAGATGAAATAAACATTGGCGACTCAGTGTTTACTTCAGGTATGAGTAACATTTTTCCTGAGGGTATCCTGATCGGAACAGTTAAAAAAATTGACGAATCCTCTGATCTATTTTTCAAACCTGTTTATTTGAAACCAAGTGTTCGGGTCAATCAACTCAATTATGTTTATCTTGTGTACGGTAACGAGCCGTCATCTGACAAAACTCCCGGGCAAATGAGTGCCCAGATTGATGATAATATCGACCAGTAACGAAAAAAGGAAATGAAGTACCTATGGTATTTTGTATTACTCTATGTTTTATTACCCTTCAATCTATATGTTGATCTGATCTCGATTCTGGTGTTCTATTTAGTCTTTCATGAAAATGAAAGATTCACGCTGATCTTTTCGTTTTTAACTGGGCTTCTTATTGACCTCTTCTATCCCGTAGTCTTAGGTGTTAATATCATTATTTATATTCTTCTTGTGCAAATTATGCTCTATATAAAAAAATACATCGTCCACAGTATTTGGGTAAGTTGGATCGTATTCACTGCTTATTACCTTGCAAAAACGATCGTAACATATCTCGCGTTTTCTGCACCTTTTAGGGTGTTCTGTATTTTCCTGACCATCTTAAGTTTCTTGCCTTTTGTTCTGATATTGAACAAGCTAAAGTACCGGGTATGGATGAAAACATAAAAAAATTTAGACTCTTGCGCAATATTATAATCGGCGGCGCAATCATCATCATTCTAGCAAGTATCAGATTACAGATAATTGAAGGCAAGAAGTATTCACGCCTTTCTGAAAAGAATCGGATAAGACAGCGTCATATAACTACACCGCGGGGTAAGATCTTTGACCGGAATGGATTTGAAATAGCCAACACAAGACCTGGCTTTTATGTTTCCGTGATCCAATCTATCATTGATGATACTACCTTGGATCATATATCCGAGATTCTTGAAATAGATAAAGAAACTGCTCTGGATAAATTCAAGCTTGAGAAAAATCCCTTCATGCCCGTTAAAATAGCACATGATATATCATATGAAGAACTCTCGATTATTGAAGAAAATATCGACGATATGAACGGTGTTGAAGTAGGTGTTGAACCGTTAAGGAACTATCCATACGGTGAACTGCTCTGTCATATCCTTGGTTATGTAGGTGAGATAACGTCTGCAGAGATAGAACATTCGAACAAATACTCGATCAATGATTATATCGGGAGAATGGGGCTCGAGGAGTATTATGAAGAGCAGTTGAGGGGTAAACCCGGTGTTGAATTCATCGAGGTCGACGCCCTGGGCAGAGAAATCGGTAAAATTACTGAAAAACGACCCATCCCGGTTACCCATGGACAGGATCTCTATACAACAGTCGATGTTGTGCTTGCCGAATCAGTTGCGGTTTACTTGACTGAATATCAAAGAGCTGCTTGTGTATGTTTAGATCCAAAAAGTGGCGGTATCCTTGTTCTCTATTCAAAACCAGGTTTTGATCCTAATTTGTTTGTCCATGGATTACAGAAAAAAGAATGGCAAATAATCAATACTACACCGGATGCGCCGATGTACAACCGGGCGTTGATGAGTTGTTACCCGTGTGGTTCCACATTCAAACCATTCATTGCCCTGGCCGCCTTGGACGCTAATATTATCACACCGGAAAAGACCTTTATGCCGTGCACCGGCAGATACCGTTTGGGCAGAAGAACATTCAAATGCTGGAAAAAGCACGGTAGATTGGACCTTGCTGGCGCGGTAGTCAACTCGTGTGATGTCTATTTCTATCAGCTCGGTCGGTTGACAGGTATCGATACGATCGCATCAAAAAGTCAGGAGTTTGGTTTTGGCAAACTTACCGGGATCGATCTACCCGGCGAGAAAAAAGGCTGTTTGCCTGACCGAATTCTTTTTGAGAAAAAATACGGAAAAAACTGGACTGACGGTCACATCTTTAATTTGAGTATCGGGCAGGGCGACCTACTCGCCACGCCGCTCCAAATGGCATGCGCCTATACTATATTTACTAATGATGGGAAAACGGTTGTGCCCCATGTCATCACCGTTGAAGAATATGCATATCATCCAACCACGATATCTGGTAAAACCATAAAAATCGTTGAAGAAATGCTTGCCGGGGTTGTCGCATCCGGGACTGGCCAATTGGCACGTCTCAATGATTTCGTGGTCTGCGGTAAAACCGGAACGGTCCAGAATCCTCATGGTGAAGATCATGCTCTTTTCATAGGTTTTGCACCGCAGGATGAACCAAAGATTATGGTTTGTCTGATTGTGGAGAATGCTGGACACGGCGGGAGTATTGCAGCACCGATCGTTGGTAAGATCATTAGCACATACCTCAATAAACAAAGAATCGCACAAAATGCAAAATAAAACAAGCTTCGGTATCATTATTGCAGTTACTATCTTATCGCTTATTGGTCTCATTATGATATTTTCGACGGCCGATATGCAAATATTTGTTAAACAGGTAATTTGGTTAGCTATTGGAATGTTTACCGCGATAATCATTTCAAGAATCCCGCCAAGATTCTGGTCAAACATCGCGCCGGTAATTTATACAGCAGTTATAATCCTTCTTTTGCTCTTACTCTTCACCCATGGGTCGTACCCAAAAAGATGGTTTCGGATCGGCACTATAGCTATCCAACCATCAGAATTTGCAAAATTCGCTACCGTCATTTTCCTGGCAAGTTACCTTGCTGGTCGAAAAAGATTAAAACGTTTCTCAGATCTTATGATCCCGCTGGTCATAGTTGCAATACCAGCTCTTTTAATATTTTTAGAACCTGATCTGGGGAGTGCTCAGATATTCTTCCCGATCCTCCTCCTCATGTTATTCTGGGCTGGTATGCCGGCTGCGAGGATTTTTATTTACTTTTCTCCTCTTATCTCAGCTGCCGCGAGTTTTGCCATTTATGTATGGGTTGTGTATTTCATTGGCTTAACGATTTTTTTGTATTTTCAAAAACAAATGAGTTATTTCATTTATGGGGTCGTTGGCAATTTCCTTGCCGGTCTTATAATGCCCCTTGTCTGGAATCTCTTAAAACCTTATCAACAAGAACGGATTGTGTCATTTTTTTCTCCCTGGGTCGATCCACGGGGTATGGCGTGGCAGACTATTCAGTCAAAGATAGCGATCGGTTCAGGTGGTATTATCGGTAAGGGTTTCTTATCCGGTACCCAGAAAAAGCTGGAATTTTTACCCCTTAGACATACTGATTTTGTCTTTTCCTGTCTCGGCGAGGAATTCGGGTTAATCGGGATCATTTTAACAACAGTTGTCTTTAGCTACCTGCTTTATAAATTGCTGCTTCTTGTACGATCAACAAAAAATCGCTTTGCCAGCATCTTTATCTCAGGGGTACTTGCGTGGATAGGATATCAGACCTTTGTGAACATGGGGATCACTCTGGGACTGCTGCCAATAACCGGTGTACCCTTGCCATTTATCAGTTATGGTGGTTCTTCACTCCTTGCCTGCTACATGGCTATAGGTATTTGTATCGCAGTATCAAGACCAAAATTTCAGTACTAAGTTCCGTATACCATCACTCATACAATTCATCGGAAAAAATCATAGATTCCCCTTGACAAACAATGCAAAATTGGTTATTCTTTACGAACATGAAGGAGGAATTATGAAGCGAATTGCTGTTTTAATGATAACACTCTTCCTGTTCACCTGTAATACTGGCCTTGAGATCAACACTGAGTGTGTACTCAAACATACTGCAGAAATGGTTATCTTCGAAAACACAGCCGGTGATATTGAAGAGACACTTGTTAACCTATCCTGGACCTGGGTCTGGGGCATACCTGATGGTGACGGTGTGATTGTTGAAAGACAATTAGCGAGCAGTTATGATTCTATCGGCTATGTAAGCCCTATCGGCTCGCTGATGACCTACACTGATACTTCTAATCTATTGACACCAAATGCTGATGTCTCCTATCGTCTTGGTTTCCTCACCGGTAAAGCTGTGGATTCTTTAATTACGGCTGATTTTACGATCCCTGGAACCCAACATTTTGTAGCACCAGACACTGAGTTTATCACTATAGTAGATAGTACCTTAACCATTACATTTGACGTCCTAACTGGTTTTGACGAAACAGATATAGCGATCTATAGAACATCTTTCACGACGATCGATAGTATTTTGAACACACCGGTTGAAACGATCTTGGAAATACTCACCAACCCTCTGGTCGATACGACTCTTACGGGAACGGAATTGATCGTATACCGAGCTGATACATTAATAAATACATTAGCTGTTCATATGATCAAAATTTCCTCCTCTAAAATAGGTCAGTTAGACTATATTACCGATACATCAATCGGGCTTCGCGCCTTTATAAGAACACCGTAAGTGAGTCAGTAAATAGTCCATATGGCTCAAATAGAATTAGATATCCTGCTTGAAGAATTAGTTCTTAGAGAAGGTTCAGACCTCCACCTTCGCTTTGGTGAACCACCTATTCTTAGGGTCACTGGCAAGCTCCAACGGATGGAGCAAAAACCACTTACCGACCAGAACCTTGAATATCTTATCTTTGGTCTTATGAGCCCGTTGCAGAAAAATCAATTTTGCAAAACATTAGAATTCGACATGGCCTATGAAATATCCGGTGTGGCACGTTTCAGGGTCAACTGTTTTTTACAAATGGGCCATATTGGCGCGGTGATGCGGATCATTCCGCTAAAGATAAAGACGATCGATGAATGGGGTTTCCCTGCAGTATTTAAAAAGATCGCGGGTCTCCCCCGCGGGCTGGTCCTTGTAACCGGTCCAACCGGCAGTGGCAAGTCAACAAGTTTAGCGGCTATTATAGAACACATCAATCAAAATAGCAAAAAACACATAATTACGGTGGAAGATCCTATTGAATTTTTGCACCGTGACCGTAAATCAATAATCGAACAACGGGAAATAGGTATTGATACGCTTTCTTATGCAGAGGCATTACGTCGGGTGATCAGGCAGAATCCCGATATAGTTTTAGTCGGTGAGATGCGCGACCTGGAGACCGTTGCTCAAACCATAACTGCAGCAGAAACAGGTCATCTTGTGTTCTCGACTTTGCATACTATCGATGCCGTGCAAACCATCGACCGGATAATCGATGTTTTTCCACCAGCCCAACAACAGCAAATCCGTCTTCAACTTTCAACTACTCTTCAAGCTGTGATCACGGAAACCCTGGTGCGTCGTAAAGGTGCAGGTGGAAGAGCCGCTGCTTTTGAGATCATGGTTTGTACGCCAGCAATAAGAAGTGCGATACGAGAAGGTAAAACACCCCAGATTTACACTTCGATACAGACTGGTTCAAGGTTAGGAATGATCCAGTTGGACCAATACCTCTGGAATCTATTCAATCAGGGAGTAATTGAATATGAAGAAGCACTCGCCCATTGCAATAACCCGGATGAATTCGAAAAAAAGGCCAAACGATGATCAAACTGCACGACCTCATCAATGCACAGATTCAATATAAGGCGTCAGACCTCATACTCAAAGTCAATTCACCGCCAATCATGCGGGTCAATGGTGACCTAAAGCTACTCGATCTACCACCGCTCAGCAAGGTCGATATTGAAACCGGTCTTATTGAACTGTTAGCAAAAAAGCAGGTCGAAGAATATAAAAAGACTTTTGAACTTGATTTTTCATATACAATGCCAACTGGTGAAAGGTTTAGAATCAATCTATTCAAACAAAAGGGTAATTTAGGTGGTGTCTTCCGCTTGATACCTTCAAAAATACCTAGCCTCGATGAAATAGGATTTTCTGAAGGAATGAAGAAAATGGCTATGCGACCACGCGGATTGATCGTTGTAACAGGACCTTCTGGTTGTGGTAAATCAACGACTCAGGCGGCTTTGCTCGATTATCGGAATACTAACGATACATGCCATATTGTAACAGTTGAAGACCCTGTTGAATTCGTACATCAAAGTAAAAAGGCATTGGTGACCCAGAGAGAAGTCGGGAAAGATACCCACTCTTTTGCCAGTGCCCTAAAATTCGTACTGCGACAAGACCCTGATGTTATCCTGGTGGGCGAAATGAGAGATCTAGAAACGATCGCGCTAGCGATAACTGCAGCTGAAACAGGGCATATGGTAATTACAACATTGCACACTGCTGATTCCATTTCCACTATCGATCGTATCATCGATGTCTTTCCACCCCATCAGCAAAACCAAATTAGAATGCAACTCTCGCTGAACCTGCTTTGTGTCATATCCCAAAATCTCCTAAAACGCGCTGATGGAAAGGGACGAATTGCGGTGTCCGAAATACTGATCGCTATCCCGGCAGTAAGAAATCTGATACGGGAATCAAAAACTCACCAAATTTCATCGATCTTACAGACATCCCAACAAATGGGTATGATAACCTTTGATGCATCGCTTGCTAGGGCGGTCCAAAAGAATATCATCACAAGGGAGGAAGCTGAATTAAAGGCCATCAATCCGGACACGTTCCATAAAGAAATGGAACTGGTTTCGAAATCTGGATAGTGAAAAAAACTTACCTTAAACTCAAAAGTTCAGTGCAATATATTAAAGGGATAGGTCCAAAACGTTCATCATATTTCAAAAAAATAAACGTTGAAACAGTCAATGATTTATTATTTCTTGTCCCGAGGAGGTATGTAGATTACTCCACAATGCGCCCGATAAGAGATTTGAAGATTAACGATGAAGCAACGATCTTAGGTAAGATCAAGGCGATCGAACTTCAACGAACAAGAAACCGTATCCAGCTCGTCAAAGTACTCATTGCTGATGATTCAGATACAATAAATGTTAAATGGTTCAATCGTCCTGATCTCAAAAAGAAGTTCAAAATAGGAGATAACCTTTTAGTATCTGGTAAGATAACTTTTTTTTATGGTCGGCAACTTGTTAATCCCATTTATGAAGTTATTACCGAGGTAGAAACTGAAAAAAACATGGGGGCTGTCATACCGATATATCCATTGACTGAGGGACTCGGGCTTTGGGATATAAAACGCGCGGTCAAAATATGCATCGATGAATGTCTCGATGGTATCGTAGAAACGTTGCCTCAAACTCTGATCCTGCAAAATGATTTGATGCCCCTGGATAAAGCAATAATCAATCTTCATTTTCCACAAAGTCTCAACATTGCATTTGAGGCGCGGCGGCGTTTAGTATATGATGAATTTTTCTTCTTCGAATTAATTTTAGCCAAACGACGATCTCTTGCCAAAGCGAAGAACGGCATTAGTTTGGTAGACCGAGGTACTTTGACAGAGCGTCTGCTTGGCGCCTTGCCGTTTGAATTAACCAAAGGACAGACTGAGGTCATAAAAGGCATAGCTGCGGATATGGCAAAACCTAAACCCATGAACCGACTACTCCAGGGCGATGTTGGTGCAGGTAAAACAGTTGTCGCGCTATACTCTATGCTTATTGCGATTGAAAACGGTTATCAGTCAGCACTTATGGCACCAACGGAAATACTGGCCGAGCAACATTATATCGGTTTATCTAAAATATTAGAAGAGTTGGGTGTTGAAACGGTTCTTCTGACCAGTAGTATAAAAACTACAGAACGCAAAGATATAGTTGAAAAAATAGCAAATGGCAGAGCACAGATCATATTTGGAACTCACGCACTTATTGAAGAAGAGATCAAATTCAACAAACTTGGTCTTGTTGTCGTTGATGAACAACACCGGTTTGGTGTTATGCAGCGAGCGGCTCTTGTCAATAAAGGTATTAATCCGGATTTTCTTGTGCTTTCTGCAACACCAATACCACGGACTCTGGCGCTAACACTATATGGAGATTTGGATGTTTCCATATTAAAAGATAAACCGCCAAGACGTGGTACGGTATCAACAAGAATAATAAAGGAAAACCAGAAACCCGGAATTCATTCATTCATAAAGGATGAGTTAAATAAAGGACGCCAGGCTTTCATAATATGCCCGTTAATTGAAAAATCCGAAAAACTTGATCTAAAATCAGTAGAAGAAGTATATAAAGAGATAACTTCGATTTTTAAGAATTTTTCGATCGGTGTTATTCATGGTCGGCTAAAAAGTTCGGAGCGTTTCAAAATAATGAACGCATTCCGTGCTGGAAAACTTGATATGCTCATCGCCACGACGGTCGTCGAAGTGGGTGTCGATATTCCAAATGCCAGTATAATGATTATCGAACATCCGGAGCGATTCGGATTAGCTCAACTCCATCAGTTAAGAGGCCGCATCGGTCGTGGCTCACAAAAATCATACTGTTTTTTAATCCTCGACCGTTATGTTGCAGATGAAACCTATGAGCGTATAGCGTATTTTGAAAAGAATAATGATGGGTTTGCACTCGCCCAAAAGGACATAAAGCTACGTGGACCTGGTGAGATCCTTGGCAAAAAACAACATGGTTTACCTGATTTAAAAATTGGTGACCTTGAAGATGACAAAGAATTGCTTTTTCTTGCCCGTGATGACGCTTTCGCAGTTATCTCAAAAGATCCGGACATACAGTCTCCGGAATTAATCGCAATTAAGAAAAAATTGAAGAAACTGGCTCCAAAAGAAAAATTATTGAGCATTGGTTAAGGAGGTAATCATGAAAAAACTCCCAACGTGTATGATAAAATCCTGTTTTATTATCGCTGCCCTCATGGCGCTAACCTTAATAATATCCTGTACAAATATCCCCTCCAATATCGGGAAGAGCTACGAGGTTGTTGTCGCAGCATCCTCGATCGACAGTAGCATGATAATTGATAATGTCCAATTATACAACTATGTCCCTCAAAAAGAAGGATTGTTCACCTTTCTTTTTAAAGCAGATACGGCGATTAAACAATTCAATCGATATCATACAATCATCATCTATGGAACGCTCGAAGATGAATCGATTGGTACGTTGCTAAATGATGACGCTAAGCTGGCTACTAAAAAAGATACTTTTACGTTGTTTAAACTCAACGATCTTTGGGCAAGGGAACAACTCGTTGTCATTATGGCAGTATCTGAGCCTGTCTATATCTCTCGAGGTATTGAAAAGTATAGGAATATCATTTCCGATATTCTTGAAGAAAACTATTACCAGCGTATAAAGAAGAATTACTATTACAGAGATATCGATAAAAAACACAAAAAAACTCTGGAAAAATTTGGTGTAACCTTTGATCTTACAAAATCATGGATGATAGATTCCACATACTGGAATGAAAATTTCCTTTTCTTCCACACCCATTTACCAGACCGAAGTATCTTTTTTTACAAAGAACCTGTAAGTCACGATCTATCCCGGACAATGGTCATAGAAAAACGCAATGCACTCACCGCCAAGTACTATAATGGTGATTACATCCTGAATGACTTGGTTAATAGTGAGAAAATAGAATATAAAGATATGAAGGGTTTAAAACTGAAGGGAGTATGGCAAAATGACTCACTCGTCGCTGGTGGTCCTTTTATTTCATATTTCCTGACCGACGACGATACTCTGTTTATTATTGATGCGGTGCTTTTTAATCCGGGCAAGAGAAAAAGTGATTATTTCACAACTCTCGAGGTGATCATGAATTCCTTCCAGTTAGTTAAACGGAAGCCGGAATGAGACTTGACAAAGTTTATTATATGATTAATATATACTATAAAAGAGAATGGAGGAAGAAATGGGAGAAAAAGACTTTTCTGAGATTGCCCGACTGAGCGAACGCTACAACAAAGACCCGAAATCAAAGATTTTTGTGCAACTCGCTGATGCTTACCGGAAAAGCAACATGATCGATGAAGCTCTTGAGATATTAAATAAAGGTTTAGCGTTCAATCCCAACTATCCACTCGCTTATTTGATACTCGGCAAATGCTGTTTTGATAAAAGAATGTATGAAAAAGCCAAGGAGTCATTCGGCAAAACCCTAAACTATGATCCCCAGAATATTGTTGCATTAAGAATGCTCGCTCAAACCTGTGAAGCTACCAAAGATGAAGGTGGACAAATGGAAGCATATAAAGGTATCCTCGCTATTGATCCTTTTGATGCCCCGGCAAAAGAAAAACTCACTTATCTTGAATCATTACATAAAAAAGAACCTCTCTACACTGTGGCTATGGCTCAAGAATATGAAACACAGGGTAATCTCGAAAAAGCTCTGTCAATTTATGAAAATTTGTCGTTCAGTGATCCAACTGACTTGGTTCTCCAACAAAAAGTTACCAAGTTGAAGGAAAAAACGAAGAAAGAAAGCCAAGCGTTAGAAGAAGAAAAAATTGAAGGGCTCCAACTGGACACTTATTTTCAACCTGAAGATCTCGACAATAAAAATGATACAACTCCGATCGAGCCAAAATCAGCCACCGCACCGATTTCAACTCAAGAAACAGTACCTGAAGAAAAGCCCGAAGAGTTTTCTCAATATGATGCTGGTGTAAAACCAGAAGTACCGCTAACTCCAAAGCCAATCCCGGATGAAAGCCCAATGTCACAACCAGTAACCGCTGAACCAGTTCAACCAACCGTCACTCCTGAGACAACAGCTGTTGAAGAACCTGAAGGGCTGGACCTTCTTGAACCAATCGAGCCTGCCGCGACAGAACAAGCAGTAGAACCCAGTCAACCTACTGAAGTAGAAAGGATCCCTGAACCCGTCGAGAAACCTGAGGAAAAACCAAACGAACAGGATCTTCTGCAACCAATAGAAGCAGCTTCAGAACCTGAAATAGTTACCCCAGAACCAGTCACTTCTGAACCTGGACAAGAAACCATGACCCCCCAGGAATCTGATAGTGCAGCTGATTTATTGCAACCAATAGAAACAACTTCAGAACCCACGGCGGAACAGGAAAAATATGTAATGCCAAAACTTGTGGATATTACAGAACCTGAACCGACAGTTAGAACACCACAACCAACAGTCACAACACCATCTGATCAACGTGAAACTACTGAAGATATACTTAAACCAATAGAAGAAGCAGAGGAAATCAAAAAACCAGAAATAATAAAGGAAGAAACTACTTCTTTTAGCCCCGAAACTGCTACCGAACAAAAGAGTGAAGATCTAGGAACCCCAGGTCCCCAGACACCTGAGGTCAGCGAGACTTCAGCTGAAAGTCCTTCTCCTGGAACCGATCAAAAACCACAAGAAGAAGATTTCCAGTCGTTCAAGGATTGGTTGGGAGGATTGCTCAAATGAGGTTTAAAGATATCCAAAGACTTGTGAAGATACTCGAGAACAGTAATGTTGCAGAGATCGAAGTAACTAACTTCTTTGGCAGGAAAATCAGGATCTCAAGGTCCGCGAATAATGCAGCATCAGTGAAGGTTGAGCATGCTGGTCTTTCTCAAGAAAAAACTGAAGTACCGATTAAAGAAGATGTAAAATCAAATGAAAATCTTGTGGCGATAAGATCGCCGATCGTGGGTACTTTCTATCGATCACCCGCCCCGGATGCACCGCCATATGTCGACATCGGGGATGTTGTGAAACCCGGTCAAGCCGTCTGTATTGTCGAAGCGATGAAATTGATGAATGAAATTGAATCAGATGTTACTGGAAAAATCGTTAAAATACTCGCAAAGAATGAGGACCCGGTAGAATATAATCAAGAGCTATTCATGGTTGAGCAAACTTAACCCCATTAATAGGAGAATGAACTATGGAACTGAAAACACTCCTTGATAAAATGATAAAAGTTAATGCTTCGGATTTACATCTGAAAGCAAATTCAACACCAGTATTTAGAATCGATGGTAAGCTAGTCGCGGAGAAAGGAGAATCCTTGACCCCGGAAACGATCAAAACCATGGCTTACCAGATCATGACATCATCCCAACAGCAGACTTTTGAACGTTTGAAAGAAATGGACTTTGCGATCGGGGTCAGAGGAATAGGAAGGTTCAGGGTTAATATATTTCTGCAGCGCGGCAGCCTTGCTATTGCAATGCGGGCTATCCCCATCTCGGTTAAGCGAATTGAAGAACTAAACCTCCCTCTTGTTATAAAAGATCTAGCTCTAAAACCACGCGGTCTCATTCTCTGCACTGGCACTACCGGAAGTGGAAAATCAACGAGCCTGGCTGCCATGATCGAACATATCAACGAAAACACTTCACGCCACATTATTACTATCGAAGATCCAATCGAATACCTTTTCCGCGACAATCTATCGATCATATGTCAACGAGAAGTACTAATGGATACGATCTCTTTCTCTATTGCTCTACGACACATTCTCCGTCAAGATCCAGACGTGATTCTGATCGGTGAGATTAGAGATCGAGAAACAATGGATACTGCGTTGAAAGCAGCAGATACAGGTCATCTTGTACTTTCAACACTTCATACATTGAACGCAACAGAAACAATTAACCGAATTATTTCTTTTTATCCACCCCATCAGCATCAGCACATCCGTGTCTTGCTTGCGACGACCCTGGTTGGTGTTGTTTCACTTCGCTTATTGGCACGGGCTGATGGCAAAGGAAGGATCCCAGCTGTTGAAGTTCTTCTAACGACACCGTCGATCAGAGATTATCTGCTTGATCCGGTGAAAACAATGCTGGTCCAGTCAGCTATCGAGGAAGGCTATGGACAGTATGGCATGCAAACATTCGACCAATCCATATTCAAATTGTACAAAGATGGGTTGATCGCATACGACGACGCAATCCAAGCCGTTACTAACCCTGACGAGTTCAAATTGAGACTTGTGGGCATCGAAGCTACTGCTGAAAGAGGCTGGGGTTCGTTCGACAAAAAATAGATAAAATGGATTCGCTCGCATGTGGGTGATGAAAAAACCCGTCTGAAGCCTTATTTATCTGATTAAATCCCAGGTCTCCTTATGAAATTTCAAAAAATCCTGATTGCCAACCGTGGTGAGATTGCAATACGCATTATCCGGGCGGCTAAAGAGCTCAAACTCGATACAGTTGCAGTATATTCAGAAGTCGATAGTGATGCCTTACATACTCGGATCGCTGACGAAGCAGTGTGCATAGGACCACCACCGAGTAAAGACTCTTATCTTAATATCACAAGGATTATTAGCGCCGCTGAGATAACCGGAGCAAAAGCAATTCATCCGGGCTACGGATTCCTGGCGGAAAACCCGGAATTTGCTGAGATATGCGAATCCTGCGGGATAACCTTTATCGGTCCTGCCCCCAATCATATAAGGGATATGGGAGATAAAATCAAGGCGAAGAAAACCATGTTGCAGGCAGGTGTTCCGGGGATTCCTGGCAGTGACGGCGCATTAGAATCACTCGCTAAAGTAAAAAAAATAACTCAAGAGATCGGTTATCCAATTATGTTGAAAGCTGCGTCAGGCGGCGGCGGTAAAGGCATGAGGATTGCCCGCAACAATGAAGAGCTTGAATCAGGTTTTCGTATTGCTCAAGCTGAAGCCAAAGCAGCATTTGGCGACGGCAGAATCTATATAGAGAAACTCATTGATCGTCCCAGACATATCGAGGTTCAAATACTGGGCGACAATTATGGAAATGTCATAGCACTTGGCGAAAGGGATTGTTCTATTCAACGTCGTCATCAGAAGCTATTGGAAGAATCTCCGGCAACTGGGCTAGATAGCAAAATAAGGCAGACACTCATGAAGAACGCAATTATGGCGGCGCAGAAGATCTCCTATCGTTCTGCAGGTACTATTGAATTTCTCATGGACAAAAATAAGAATTTTTATTTTATGGAAATGAATACAAGAATACAAGTTGAGCATCCAGTAACAGAGATGGTGACCGGCATAGATCTTCTAAAAGAGCAGATAAGAGTCGCTCTTGGTGAGAAGTTAGTATTTAAACAAAAGAATATCAGATTACATGGTCATGCCATCGAATGTCGTATCAATGCTGAGAATCCTGAACGTAATTTTATCCCGATGCCTGGTCGGATCAATTTTTTCCATATGCCTCAAGGTCTTGGCATCCGATTTGATACTCATATATTTGCCGGGTATAATATCCCAAGTTACTATGATTCATTGATCGGTAAATTAATATGTCACGGATCAACACGCCAGGAATCGATCGCGCGTATGAAAAATGCACTCGATGAGATCGTCATAGAAGGTATACCAACAACGATACCTTTTCACCAGAAGATCATGAACCATGAAAAATTCATCAAAGGTGATATCACAACACATTTCATCGAAGATATGTAACAAGACTGGTTTGCAGGTTATGGTTTGGATGCGGGATTACTTCATTGCTAGCTTCCCCGGTCTCGCTCCCCAAGGTGGGGCGGGCCTAAATCAACTTCAAGTTTTACATTGACAAACTATATTAATAATGTATAATCTATTTTTAGAATGCCACATGCTCTCCTCGTCCTCGAGGACGGAACAATCATCAAAGCCCAACATACCGGTGCCAGGAAAGATGTTTTTGGTGAAATAGTTTTTAATACATCGATGACCGGCTATGAGGAAGCATTTACTGATCCCTCATATGCGGGTCAAATCCTCTTGATGACCTATCCTTTGATCGGCAATTATGGTTTACGAAAAAAGAGTTTTGAATCGGACAGGGTTCAGATAAGAGCACTTATTGTAAAAGCACCATTTTTTTCTTCATACCGAGGTATGCACCTCGATAAATTCCTTACCCAATCAAAAATACCTTGTCTTTATGATATCGACACACGCGCTCTTACCTTGAAGATCAGAGAATACGGTACCATGAAAGCATTGGTTGTGGCAAGCTCGACAAAAGTTGATCTGCAGATGTTACTGCGCAAGCTAAACAAAACACCTCATCCAGATACTGAAAACTTGGTTGGTAGCGTATCCTGCACTAAGAAGATCACCCACTTTAACGGATCAAAGCGAATTATAATGATCGACTGCGGTGTTAAGAAGTCGATCTTATACCACTTAAAAAAATATGCAACGGTCTATCAGGTCCCTTATGATACATCTTTTCAAAACATAGAAAAATTAAAGCCGCACGGCATTGTTATCTCTAATGGACCAGGGAACCCAGCACATCAAAGTTTACTTTCCACAACTGCGAAATCAGTCGAAAAACTTATCAACAAATATCCGCTATTGGGTATTTGTCTCGGTCATCAAATATTAGGGCTCGTGCTTGGATTCAAAACGTATAAATTGAAGTTTGGCCACCGTGGGTCAAACCATGCGGTTAAACACCTCCGCACTAAGAAGATATATATCACATCGCAAAATCATGGATACGCGCTGTGCGCTGATAAAAATCTCGATGCTGAAATTACCTGGGTAAATGTCAATGACGGGACAGTCGAAGGGATACGACATCGGGAAAGACCTGTTTTTTCAGTGCAATTTCATCCTGAAGCTGCACCCGGTCCACATGATACCTGGTTTCTTTTTAAAGAATTTATGGAACTTACATCATGCCCAAACGCAAGGACCTAAAAAAGATACTCATCATCGGTTCCGGGCCTATCATAATCGGGCAGGCTGCGGAATTTGATTTTTCAGGCTCTCAAGCAAGTTGGTCACTTAGGGAAGAAGGATATCGCACGATCATTGTCAACTCAAACCCTGCGACAATCCAAACCGATGCGCGAACTGCTGATATTGTTTATATCGAACCACTGAATGTCGATACATTAACGAAGATTATCGCAAAGGAACGTCCTGATGGACTATTACCAGGTTTTGGCGGACAGGTCGCCTTGAATCTATCGTATGAATTAGCGAAACAAGGTATACTAAATAGATATTCGGTCGAATTACTCGGTTCGAACTATGAAACAATAGAAATGGCTGAAAATAGACAAGCTTTCCGTAATCTCATGGAATCCGTAAATGAACCCAGCCCTAAAAGCTTCGTATGCCAGACCCTTGAACAAGTTCGCCAAGCAGTAGAACAGATCTCCTACCCGGTTCTTGTGAGACCTGCTTATACCCTTGGTGGGACCGGGAGTGGCGTTGCTGGATCCTGGGCGGATATGCAGGAGATAGCTTCAGCAGGATTAAGACAATCACCGATCAAACAAGTTCTAGTAGAAGAAAACCTTCTGGGCTGGAAAGAATTTGAATATGAGGTGATGCGTGATGGTAGTGATAATTGTATAACGATATGTAGTATGGAAAATATCAATCCCATGGGTGTTCACACGGGCGAAAGTACAGTTGTCGCTCCAGCTCAGACGCTCACGGATAAAGAAAACCAAAACCTGAGAAGCATTAGTTTAAAAATCATAAGAGCTCTGAAAATATGCGGAGGCTGCAATATCCAGTTCGCGGTAGACCGGAACCGGTGGGAATATAGAATAATCGAAGTAAACCCACGGGTCTCACGTTCGTCAGCACTCGCATCAAAGGCAACAGGATATCCGATAGCCCGGGTCAGTGCGAAAATCGCGGTTGGCATGACATTAGATGAAATACCAAATGCCGTAACCAAAAAAACATTCGCCGCTTTTGAACCAGCCCTGGATTATGTTGTCGTTAAGATACCGCGTTGGCCGTTTGATAAATTCCCTACCGTCGATCGCAGAATAACAACTCAGATGAAATCCACGGGTGAAGCGATGGCGATCGGCAGCACCATAGAGGAAGCTCTTCAAAAAGCAGTTCGGGCTCTGGAAATCGACCAATACGGCTTTGCTGCTGAACCTATCATCGAATATGAACTGATAAGAGAGCTGCAGGAACCAACGGATCGATTGCTCTTTTGTATTGCCGAGGCGTTACGCCGCGGCTACTCTATCCGCAAGATATCGGAATTGACAAAGATAGATCGGTTCTTCATCCAAAAAATTGCGAGAATTGTCGCTTTTGAGAAAAAACTGAAAAAAGAACCTCTCAGTGAATCACTGCTCAAAGAAGCAAAAATCCTCGGCTATTCAGACCAGACCATTGCCCAACTCACTGGGCAGACAGCTGATCATATACGAGGGTTGAGAAATTCATATGACATAAGACCTGGTTTCAACATGGTTGATACGTGCGCCGGGGAGTTCAGAGCTATAACACCCTATTTCTATTCCACTTATTATACTGCTCCCTCATATAAAAAGAAAAAACGCAGTGAAAAAAGAATATTGATCGTTGGCTCAGGACCGATCCGCATCGGTCAGGGCATAGAATTCGATTATTGCTGTGTGCATGCGGCATTAACCTTAAAAGATGCTGGTTTTGAAGCTGTCATGGTAAACAGTAACCCGGAAACCGTTTCCACCGATTTTGATGTTTCGAGTCGACTTTATTTCGAACCCCTGACGTTTGAAGATATTCTCAATGTTCTTAGGGAAGAAAGCTGTGATAAAATTATCCTACAATTTGGCGGGCAAACCTCAGTGAACCTTGCCCTACCTCTAGCTAAGCTCAACGAGAAGAGTGATAGAAAAATATCTATCCTGGGCACCCAACCTGAAGACATTCATCGTGCTGAAAACCGAAAAATATTTTCCCAGCTTCTAAAAAACCTCAAAATAAAACATCCAGCATTTGGAACTGGCTATGCATACGAGGATGTAAAAATTGTCGCAGAAAAGGTTGGCTATCCAGTGATCGTCAGACCCAGTTATGTCCTCGGTGGTCGAGCTATGGAGATAGTATATGAACCTGAAGGTCTTGAAAAATACATCGAGAGTGCAGCAAAAGTCTCTAAAGAACACCCCGTACTCGTTGATAAATATATTGCTGATGCTATTGAAGTCGATGTCGATGCACTGTGCGACGGACAAGATGTTTATGTTGCCGGTATTATGGAGCATATCGAGCAAGCCGGAGTTCATTCCGGTGACTCATATTGTGTAATGCCCCCGTATACGCTTTCAAAGAGCATAGTGCGAAAGATAAGAACTCTAACAGAGAAACTTGCCCTCGCTTTAAACACTAAGGGATTTATCAATATACAATTTGCAATTAAAAACAGTGAAGTATTCGTTTTAGAGGCAAATCCCAGGGCTTCAAGGACGATCCCGTATGTATCAAAAACGATCGGTATACCACTCGCAGCATTGGCAACCAAAATTATCATCGGCAAGAAATTACCATATCTTATCAAAGGACAGAAGATGATCGGCTCAAGGAGTAGGTTTGTATCGATAAAAGGACCCTCTTTCCCCTTTCTGAAATTGCCAGGTGTCGATCCCATTCTTGGACCGGAAATGAAATCGACCGGCGAGATAATGTCGATCGACCGAAGTTTTGGAGCGGCATATTATAAGGCGATCCTTTGTGATAACAAATTCAGCGATCATGGTACCGTCTATATGACGGTAAGGGATGAAGACAAGCCAAAAGTAGTAAAATTAGCAGAAGATTTTATTGATCTCGGGTTTACTATCGTGGCAACGCGAGGTACTGCAGAATTTCTTCGAAAATACGGAATATTGGTTAAAACTGTTTACCGAATCAGCGAACATAAATCGCCTAATGCCCTTGATCTAATGCGCCGCGATAAGATCCAATTGATTATCAATACCCCAACCCTCACTTTTCGAGCAAAACGAGATGGCTATGCCATGAGGCGTCTTGCAGTAGAACTGAATATCCCTTTTATTACTGCATTAACCTCAGCCAGTGCTGAAATTGAAGCGATTCGCTTTGCAAAAAATGCATCACCCATAACCCGACCGCTGCATGAGTATTATGTGAAATAGTACAAACAGTAATTGAGTCACTTAGTCATTAAAAACCAAAGATTGAAACCGTATTCGTAATTCGTTTTTCCTGCTCGTAATATTGTAATATAACGAATACGATTTATCCCGATTTTTCATATCGATACATATGATGATCGGCAAATCGAGGATCCCGCTTTGCGGGACGAAACACGAGTGCGATCATTATAATTAAGTTACCCGCTCTTTTCCCTACGCACTACGCCTTACGCTATTCCCCTCTTGACTTCAGTCGGTTTTCCTGTATATTTCAATATGCCTATAGAGGATTATTGGCGTAAGCTAATTCCTGAACAGATAAAAAATGCTCCAGATTTTCCAGGTGTTTATGAATTCGCGGATATTCTGCAAGAGAGGATATTCATTGGAAAAACAGAAAGCCTTGCCCATACAATACAACAGGTATTCGAAAAAAGAGAACCTATTTTTGCTACCGTAAATTTTTTTAAATTCCACGCTACTCAGGAGTATGAACAAGAATATACCGGGTTATTAGAAGAATATAAACAGCAGTTTAACAAGTTACCACTACTCAATCAAAAAATGGCTGCTGAAGAATAGAATTACGAAAGGTTAAACAAGATAAATCTGGAGTATTTGAAAATATAACCTGCACTATATCCTGGCGCTACAACATGCAGGCATTCAGCTCTTTTATTATTAGGTGAGTTGGTCGATCTTAATCTTTACAAGGCCGAGGTTTGCGTTTTTCTGGCAGATGACAAAATAAATGCCCTCATCAGTTTCTTTTACAAAAAACACATTATGCTGCGTGTACAGGATAGCCGAGGCTTTTTCCAAATCCAAGCTGCTTTTAATCCTATTTACCACCCGCGCTGCCATAGCTGCAGATTTCTCCGCATCATAGCCAACTGTGAATTGACTATCGACTATAAAACCGTCATCAGTGCTAAGACCAGCACCCAGAACCTTTGGTATTTTTGTTAGTTCTGTTACTTTCATCCCGCTCCTTTTCTTAAAAAACAGATTCCAAAAATAACACCAGACATTTTATTCTCCTGATATGCTGACAAATGTTGAAAAAGGAGCGGGATTCATCCTAATATCTCCCTTATCTCCTCTATGATCTTTCGCGCATAAACAAACACTAAACCCGGTTTCGCCTCAGGTTGTGTTACCACTGTGAGGAGCGACTCGCCTGCGGTAATAACACACAACGGGTAATCTATCTTATCAATAATGAATTTTTCTACACTCCCCTCTTTTAGATATTTAAATGCTTCTTGGGCTTCATTATGTATTGCTGCGATCATAGCGCAGATCACATCAATATCAGTACACTGCTGGTAATAATTTTTGATGAGTAACCCATCCTTGGAACAAATAAATGCACCTTTTACCGTTTTCATATTTAAAAGCCTCTTCATCGGTTTGTCTAAAGCCTCTAACGGAAAAAAAGCTTCTGGCTCTTCGACTTTTTTTGTTTCCGTTGCCTCTAATCCAAGATCGACGACAGACTCCTTTTGTACTACTGGTCGGGGGTCTTTATATCCAGTCTTTTGTGGTTCTATACTCGTGGTTGGTTCTGGTTCAGCTTTTTCAGCGACTGGTGGTGGTGTAACTTCTTCTTGTTTAACTGGAGCAGGTTCGATTTCTATTTTCTCTTCAACAACTGGCTCAGGTTCTGGTTTTATCACCTCCTCAAAAGCCGGGGGTTCAGCCTCTTTTTCAACCTTTTCTGGTTCCTTGACTTTAGGTTTTTCTATCTCTGTCTTAGCTGGCTCGTGTGTGTCTACTGGTAATGCAATACCGATAGCAGGTTCCTTGACAACATCAATAACAGCTTCTTGTTCAACGACTTTCTCTTCTTGCGGTTCTGGTGTTGGTACAATCTCTTCGTGTTTTTCTACAACTGCTTCTTTTGCCCCAGTCCCAATGGCTTCAAGTCCCTGTTTTGCATCTATATTATCCGGATTTATCTTGAGACTTAGATTATAGTATCCCGCAGCCTTCTCATATTCACCGAGTTTTCTATAACAATGTCCAATATAAAGATTGGTACTTTCACTGCTTTTAAGTTCATTATATTCACCTTCCAGAATTTTAAGTGACTGTTCGATATCCCCTTTTATATAATATGCTCGTCCGAGTATTACCTTAGCCAAACTATACGTTGGATTGCGTGACAAGCCATCTTTCAGGATAGAAATTGCTTCCTCGACCATACCTGATGATAAGTAGACATCTGCTAAGGTTGCAAAAATCAGTGCTCCAGAATCCATCGTCAAGTCATCAGACATGCGTTCACCCCCTTTTCATGCTTGTTGTTTTATGAACTCTGACAATTCAACGGTCATTTTTAGACATTGCCTTGTCTTCTTTGCTATCTCCTCATCAGGACTCAGAAGTAAGGCCTTCTTCCAATTATCACAAGCTCTTTCAAAATCTCCTTTTTGCACCGATAAAAGACCAAGTTGATAGTATGGTAGTGCTCGAGAAGAATCAAGCTCTATCGCTTTTTCGAAATGATGTACTGCCTCATCGTGTTCATTTTTCTCATGGAAATATAAACCGGCAAGTACATTATAATCATAAATATCAGTGTGTTTATCGTTCAAGAAATTCAAATAAGGTTCAGCTTTTTCGAAATCTCTTTTACTTATATGTATCCTTGAAAAACCCAAATTTGCTGCTATGTTTTCATTATCCAAATCATATATCTTATCGTAATACTGGAGAGCATCATCCAATCTACCCAAGGCAGTTAGAATTTCTGCTTCCTGGGTTAACCACTCTATGTTAGTTTCATCAGTATCAAGCAATTCAAGATAAATCTTTTCCGCCTCTTCCAGACGATTATTTTGTCGCATCATACTTCCTAAGGCAGCTTTCACTTCAACATCCTGAGGGTATTCCCCAATGTACTGCTCAAGAACGGCTATGGCATCTTCAGTTTTTGTCATACGTGATAAAATATCCGTTTTTAAAATAATCGCTTTGCTCCATTCAGGTTGTAGCCCAAGAGCCTGATCAACCATGCTTAGAGCATCTTCGAAACTATTATTTTTCAGATAAACCTCGGCATTCGCAATATAGTTATCCGCACTTGGAATTTCAAGAACAGGTAGATCCTTCTCAATCATCTTCGTTTTTTCTACTTGATTTATGCGCTGGGAATAATATAATCCATATCCAGATAATTCTGGCTCCAATGCTATCAGATACTTATCTTTATCGTAATTCGGTTCAATCTCCATACCCTTTTTTATGTTATCGAGTCCCTCCTTAAACTTACCGAGTTTGGTATAAATAAACCCTATATTATAGTATGCACCAGCATGGTTCGGCATGGTCGATAAAGTTTTTTTAAAAGATGCGATCGCATCATCATCCCGGCCCTTTTCATAATATACTAATCCTTTGCCGAATTCCTCATCAGCCGTCACCCCTGAAAAAGAGTTCAATGCTTTGTCATGTTCTCCACTTCGCAAATAGTGCATACCGATGTTAAATCGTGCTTCAGCGCAACCGCCACTGATCGCTTTTTGATAATAACCAAGAGCTTTATCTTGATTATTCAAATTACTCTGGATTACAGCCATGTTATTTAAAACCGCTGAATGATTGTTTTCAATTGCGAGTGCCTTACTAAAAATCTTAACTGCAGCATTCAACTCCCCCCTCAAACAGTGCACGACCCCTAATACATTGATACAAGCAGCTGAATCGAAATCAGACTCATAAGCCTTTTGAACATATTTCTGTGCACTATCGAGTCTCCCAAGGAACAGCTCAACTTCGCCGAAAACGAGTTGAAGATCAGGATTATCAGGCTGTAGCTTATAACATTCTTCAAATTCCCTTTTTGCTTCGTTAAACAACCCTTTATTGCGATAGGTCATACCCAGGTTATAATGAACCTGGTAATCATTGTCCGATATCTTTGGCGTCCCTAATTGGTCCTTTAAAAATTCCCAATGACCTTTGTGCTCTTTGATATCGATTGGCAGATTAGGCTCAAATTGAGCAAGAGCAGGATTCAAGGCAATAGCTTTTTTGACTTCCTCAAGACTCTCATCAATTTTCCCCTTTTCACCAAGCGCAAAACCAAGCAAGAAATGCCCTTCAGCCAATGAAGGATCAAGCATGATAGATTCCTGGAAATTCCTTATCGCTAAATCTATTATCCCCTTATTAAAATATATTTCTCCCAGAGTTCTGTAAACATCAGGTGATATTTTTATCTCGAGAGCTGTTTTTATTTCTTCGAGAGCATCATCGTACTTACCTAAGAGCTTTAAAGTAATACCTAAACCATAATGTGCTTCAAACGAACCAGGATTAAAATCCAGAACTTTTCGATAGAATATAATCGCTTGTGAATACCGATTCAATTTTCTGTAGGTATCAGCAAGTTCCAGAGTCTTTGTTTCATCGTATGGCTCGCGGTCTATAATCCGAACCAGCCGTTCGATCTTCTCCTCCAGACGTCCGGTTTTCCTTAAAATAATATCGAGATTATTACGCGCTAATACGAAATTTGAGTCGATCTTAAGAGCCTGCTCAAGTTCTTCAATCGCCTCATCATACAAACCTTTATTATAATAGACGATCGCAAGATTATTATGCGCACCCGGATCACCCTCGGGTATCCGTTCTGCGAAACTCTTAAGTATTTTTAGCTCTTCTTGTGATATCATTTCATTTCGCTAAATTAAGCTTCTTCAAGATTAATTCCAGGCTGGCGGTATCTGGTAGAAGAAGAAAAAATGTACTGAGCGGTCTTTTTACATCTCCAAAATCAAACTCCGTTTCAACACAGAAAATGAAGTCCTTTTCCCTGCCGAATTCAAGCACAACGCTTGAAAGTACTGCGCCGACCATATCAACGATCATACCTGGAACTGACGGTAAAATCAATAATCCAAGTAGCTCACCTAATGCATTCATGTAAGAACATGAAAGGATATTCGACACTTCCTTAAGGAGTGAATCCTGGACCTCGGCTGAGTTATCCTGCACCGTAGGCATTAAAAGAGATGTAATCTCCTGAGCATCTTCAAAGGGATAAAGCAACAAAGTTCGTCCTGTTAAATCACCAAGAAAATACAATAAAACGGAAACTACAACATCACTGGGATCAGCAATTTTCAGTATGACGTCTTCAAGTGGTCCAGTAAGTATCTTAGGAACGCGAACCATCACTTTTTTGCTCATCAACTGGGAAAGAGAAGTCGCCGCGTGACCACTTCCTATATTTGCAACTTCTTTTAACGCATCGAGTTGTTCTAGCGACAAACGCTTTGCATCAATCATCCAAACCCCCTTGGGTCTAATATCAATATTGGCAAACCATCAGCATATATCGAACAACCTGAGTAAACAGGAACCGCAAACAACGGATCCAACTTTTTTACAACGATTTCTTCCTCATCAATAATTTCATCGGTAACAAACCCTCGACGTTTTCCCTGAGTTTGAACGACGATTACTGATTTTCTGCCTTTTTTACCGGTACAACCCAATCGATCACTCAACCTTACCAGAGGCAGTATTTCATCACGCAGGGGGAATAGTTCATGGTGGTAAACACTCTGAAACATATCTTCATGTGCATAAAAGGTCTCTTGTATGTAGTTTAAGGGAAGTGCAAATCTCTGTCCGTCCAGATTGAAAACCATGGCCCGGATGATTGCCAGGCTCAAAGGTAATTCAAGGATAAATGATGAACCCTCGCCAAGTTGTGAAGAAATCATAAGTTTCCCGCCTAGTTTATTGACCGTTGAATTTACTATGTCCAAACCAATGCCCCGTCCTGATATTGTAGTGACCTCATCCTTTGTAGAAAAAGCCGGGTGAGTTAGAAGTTGGTACAATTCTTCGTCATCGAAATGTTGGGCTTCTGTCTCGCTGATCAAACCACTTTTTACCGCCTTATTACGGACTTTGTCGAGATCAATACCCTTACCATTATCCACGACAGAAATAAGTATCCTCTCCTTTTCACGTGTTGCCTTAAGTACAACCGTACTTTTTTCCTGGTCAGAGGATGAAGTTTCGATCCCATGGTCCAGAGCATTTCGTATCAAGTGCATGAGTGGCTCTTTAAGGATATCGATAATCGAACGATCAACTTCAATGTTTCCACCGACTATTTCAAAACTGACTTTTTTGCCGAGACGTTTAGCTTCATCACGAAACCACCTTGGGAAAAATTCAAATACCGTTTTCAAAGGCAACATCCTTAATCGCATCACTTCGTCTTGCAGTGATGATATGAGCCTTGAAGCAGTATCTGCTAAGGTCTTTAAATTAGTATCATCCCAAGCCTCACTCAATTTAATCAATCGTGATCGTGTAATGGTCAATTCATTCGCTAAATTGAATAGGGTATCGAGTTTTTCCATCCTGATGCGGATCTCGCCGATATCTTTCGCACCAAGCTCCTCTTTCTGGTATACTAATGCTTCTCCCCTTTTTATTTTTGAAATGGCGTTAAGAATATCGCTAACCGGTGGCAGCTCCTTTCTACTCTGCAACGCCGCCTTAGTTTTGGCAAACAAATCAGCCGCAACAAAAAGAAAATCGATCAGATTGGGGCTTGTTTCACCCTTATCTTTCGCATCTCCCAGCAAATCCTCAATGGCATGGCTGAGATCCGATAATCCCTCATAGCCCATGGTTTGAGCCATACCTTTGATCGTATGAAAAATGCGAAAAACCTCAATTATTGATTTAGTATCATGGTTGTTCGATTCCAGGTTAAGCAACTGTTTGTTCAATTGCTTAATATATTCTCCGAGTTCGCTGACGAATAGCTCTAAGTAATTTTCCATTTTATTTTTCGAGAATACGCTCAATGGATTCTAAAACTCTTGATGGCTGAAAAGGTTTAACAACATAGTCAATAGCACCTGCCTGTACAGCTTCCAGGACTAAGGCCTGTTGTCCCATAGCCGAAACCATTAAAATCTTAGCTTCGCCATCTAATTTCCTTATTTCTTTGACCGCTTCGATACCACTCATATCAGGCATGATTATATCCATTGTTACAAGGTCAGGTTTCAATTCCTTATAACGATCTACTGCTTCTTTGCCAGTCGCCGCTTCACCACAGACCATATGCCCGCCTTTTTCAAGAATGTCGCTGAGCATACGACGCATAAACATTGCGTCGTCTACGACCAAGACCCTCATTTATCCTCCTTTGATAGCACCTTACCCAAATCTAAAATAAGTATTGGCTTACCGTCATCTTCGTAAACGCCATAGAAAAAATCCTTTTCTTTTCTCGTTGATAGCAGTTCCGCACGTCGGTTAATACGAGCATAAATAACCTTTTTTGTGCCAAATAATTCGTCTACCTTAACACCAACCAGCCGTCCATCATCCTCAACAATGAGTAAAAGATTCCCTGCCTCGTCACCACCAAAACCCAGACGTTTTTTCAAGGAAATAACTGGTATTACCTCACCTCTTATATTCACCAAACCGAGCAAAAAATTAGGTGACCTCGGTACGGGAACCGGTGACAGCGTTTCGGTGACTTCACGCACCTGTGCAATATCAACTCCGATATGCTCATCACCGATCCGAAAGACGATCATAGCTTCCATTATTTACTCCACAAATAACGAAATTTGTTTATCCCAAATGGGTCGACCTTAAAACCCCCAATCTTCTTGCTTACCGCGTATGAATCCACCGCATGAGAAAGAAATATCCACGGTGCATCTTCGACTATCATCTTCTCAATATTCTGATAAATACCCTTACGTTTCTGGCTGCTGCGTTCAGATCTTGCATCCTCGATCATAGTATCCACTGCGTGGTTACTATAGTAAAAGGTATTACCAGCACGGCCAAAGCTCTTAGAGTGGAATAGAGGATAAACAAAATTATCCGGATCTCCATTATCCGAGACCCAACTCTTCATACAAATAATGCTATCACCGCGATAGCCCCGCTCTAAGAAATCACCCCACGGTAATGGATTAAGTATAAGCTTAATACCGATTTTTTCAAGACTTTTTATTATATATTCAGCTCGCTTTATTGCCGCCTCGCTATCCCTGACATCGAACGGATAAGTGCTGTCAAAACCACTGCCATACCCCGCTTCATCCATAAGTTGTCTTGCCTTATCCAAATCATAGCTATAAATGGCCAGGTCTTTATTATATGAATACATACCAGGCGGAAATACACCATGGGCTGGAATCGCCTGCCCCTCCATAGTGAAATCGACAAAATAGTCTTTGTCAATTGAATAATTCATGGCCTGACGAACTTTTTTATTATTAAAAGGTGTCTCCTTTTTGACATTCATGCCAATATATTGGGTCGATAAGCCTGGTCCAGATACGATCTCTTCAGGTGAAAAATGTTTTACTGTATCAGGAGTAACTGCCATTATTGAAATTTCACCTTTTTTGAAATACTCAACCGCTTCATCACTATCCTTAATAAAACGAAAAATTATCCTATCGATCGCTGGACGACCATCAAAAAAATCATCAAAGACTTCAAGGACAAGCTCTTTTCCTTTATCCCAGTGAATCAATTTGTATGGACCAGCCCCATTCGGCTTTTCAGGAGAAAAATTTCGATGTGTAATATCGCATACGCCACATGCAAGATTGGCGAGAAAAGGAAGATAAGGAAATTTCAGACTGAACCTGAGGTTGAGTTCATCGAGAACTACAACGTCATCGATATAATCGATAAAATTTGCATTAGGACCTGCTTTAACGCGTGAAATCGTATTGGCGACATCTTTTGCATTAACCACATCACCATTGTGAAATTTGATCTCTTTCTTGAGCTTAAAATCCCAGATCAATCCATCTTTAGATACTGAAAAAGTATCAACCATACCGGGAACCATATGATTTGCTGAATCGAATGTCAATAAACCGATGAATATCTGTTCAATCACCTCGTGACTGCGCGCATCGGTTTTATTCGCTGGATCCAAAATGATCGGTTCAACTGATTGATGATATATGACCGTCTTGGGCTGGCGGGTTATAGCTGCAAATTCTTTGTTAAAAGAACTGACACTCTTCAACAACTCTTCAGCATTCGTACCACAAGCGCCGATTGTTTCTGAATAACCATGAAAACCTTTTTCTATGTTTTCATAATCTATACTCAATTCTCTTACATGGGCACTAAGATCATTACACTGTGTCTTCATTTTATCAGTCGAACTGATCATTTCCAGAGCGAGGTTATCGAGACTTTGCAATAATACTCTATTCTTTTCGAGGATAGCAGTTGCCGCTTTTAAAGACCCAACGCCCTGTTCAACATCACTCATACTTCTGATCAGAAATATTGACAGTTCATCAAAACTCTTAGTAATGTTTACGGCAATATTATCAATATCATTGACCAACGATGTAGTCTTGTCTGATAAGTCTTTTATCTCTCTGGTCACAACACCAAGCGACTGTGCATGCATTCCACCCCTTGCACTTTCAATGCTGGCGTATAAACCAAGAACACGGGATCGTTCAGTTATTTTTTTGAGATTGAAAAGTGGGTCGTCTATCCGCTCTGCTTTTACCCGTATGGTCTGGAGCTTCTTATTTAGTGATGCAAGAATATTTACGATATCACCATAAAAAGAAATCCCTTTAGTTAGCACATCACAGGCGATCCCATTTGTTTTCAGCCAATTTTTAATCTCGGTGGCGATATTACCGATAACCAAAGAGAGCTGATTCGATTCACTTACCAGTTGGAGAATAGAACGTTCAGATGATTGAAGACCACCCTGACTCACATCTTTATCAGAAAGTTCTCTCATACCTTTGGTATAGCTCTTCGATGCATCGGTTAGAGCAACTTTTAAAGTATTAAATATCCATGCAAAAGAGGTGTTATCCTCAACCGCCATCAGGCTCTCGCGAATATTGCTAACCCGACGAAACATAGCCTCATGGTACTGTTCAAGGATAGCCGAAGACCGAGCAATATCCTGAATATTGTTTAGCCACTGCGACGAACGTTCATTCTCAGTGATCAATAATTGGTGTAATTCTTTTTGCGACTTTACGCTTATTGCCAGATTCTTGATACCATCTTCGATATTTGGTATCAGAGCAAGAAGTTCATCGGTAATACTGGAAAACCGTTCATTGATCTCTCCCAGGTCATGAACGATACTGCCTATTTTCAATAGATCATGTCCCAGATCTACTGTCCCATTAACGATCTCTTCAGAAACTTCGGGGATGAGCTTTGTCGGCGTCTGCACACTCCGTACGAGCATCGTCATTTCACGGGAGATAACTTCAAAACCTCTCCCCTGTTCACCCGCATGAAAAGCAGTTATCCCGGCATTGCGTGAAGCAACCTCTATGGAATCTGAAACAGATGCGATATTTTTTACAATATCATCGAGTTGTTCGGCATAACCATGGATGATATCGAATGATTTTGAAATATCGTCAAGGTCTTTTGATATCCGATTTGATACAGCTAAAGATTCATTAACCTTAACAATGCTTTGTTCAAGAATTTCCTTGGTTTTCTTTATTTCCTGGTCAAAAACTGATATCCCCTCAAATTCAAGTTCAACTGCCGCAGACAGAATATCGAACTTCCTCCTGATTTCCGATAGAAGCTCGGTATCTTTAACAAACCGGTTCTCTATCTGCTGACTGGTTTTTAGAAGATCCCCGAAAGAGGTATTATACTCTTCCAAAGGTGTTCTAATTCTGTTAATAACAACGTCCTTCAGATTTTGACTCATGCAGCATAATTGTATAAAATTCTATGTGAATGTCAATAAGGAAGCACGTCCGTAAAAAAATACAGACTGAAGACACACTTCGTTGTAGGCATATCCGCCACAAAGCATAGCGGATTGAAGACACGTCGCTGGGGACATGGCGTTGGGGTCAAATCTTGACTATTGACAATTCATTTTGATTCACTGGATTGCCCGATTAAATCGGGCAATGACAAGAGTGTCCGTTTCCCCGATATAAACCATGCCCCACATGGGCATCTTATTCTATTCGATACCTTCATCAGGTTGGGTAATTACCCCGATTAGATACTGTGTATCTAAATCTAACGGGGCAGGCAAAGAAGGTTAGTGCTGCATTGCCCGATCGAGTCGGGCAATGACAACTATGTTTGATGGTAAAGAAAAATGCCAGGACGCAGAATCGAACTGCGGACACCCGGATTTTCAGTCCGGTGCTCTACCAACTGAGCTATCCTGGCTTGGTGCAATCATTGTACATAGAAAAAACAAGATGTCAAGAACCAAACAGACAGCGCAGAAACCGTAAGTCAGGGGTTCCAGGTCGTGAGTCGCAAGAATATAATCACTAAGTAATTGTGTCATTTAGTCATTTGTAACCCTCACCCTTGCCCTCTCCCTAAAAGGGAGAGGGGATACTTTTTTTACATGCTGTCAAGGGATAGCAGGAAACTAGACAATACCGCAATTCGTATGTCGTAGATCGTAATCGTATACTGGATTCCCCGGTCCCTTCGATATACAACTCAGGACTACAGCAAGCCGTGGAATGACCCCGATTAGATACTGCGTATCTACCGGGGCAGGCTCTACCCCTCTCCCTCAAGAAAGAGGGAATATTATTGTACCTGCCCTCAAGCGAGAGGGATGACTGAGATTACTTCATCCCGCTGCATCACATAAATACAAAAAGAAAAGCGGGACTCGCAATGACATAAGGATTCAGTAACTCAATGACATTACGCATAGTAATTTCATGACCCAAGGCTGTTTCTTGAAATACTTCTTAGAATCAAATTATTGAAAGAATAGAATTGCAGTTGTCTGATTTATCAAACAGCTTTTCCTCAACAAGTCTGATATGCTCCTTAAAATCACCCATTTTAAGTTCGTTATCATAACGAATAGTTACCATTTTATCAAGCTTTTCGCCATAGTAACGAAATAGATCTCTATCCCAATTGACAGAAGTGCGAATCTGGTTATTATTACAAATGGAGGTGATATGAAAAGGGATTTTATCAGCATCTTTGACCTCAATAAAAAAGAGATTTATGAGATTTTCGCGTTAGCTAAAGAACTTAAACAAGCTCAGAAAAAGGGCAAAAAACATAAATTGCTCAAAAACAAAACCCTGGTTATGATATTTGAAAAACCGTCCTTGCGCACGCGCGTGACCTTTGAGACCGGCATGACCCAGCTGGGCGGACATGCCATATACTTAGCGCCGACCGATGCAAAGATCGGCGCGCGTGAGACGATAGCCGATGCTGGACGCAATTTAAGCCGTTGGGTCGACCTTGTCATGGCCCGTGTTTTTGCTCATAAAACGGTTGAAGGTTTGGCAAAAAGTGCCACAATACCAGTCATTAATGGACTATGTGATTTGGAACATCCCTGCCAGATATTGTGTGACCTCCTGACCGTTATCGAAAAAAAAGGTAGCCTTGATTCGATCACGCTCGCTTATATTGGTGACGGAAATAATGTCTGCAATTCTATGATTGCTGCTTCTGGACTACTTGGTTTTAAACTCAATATCGCAGTACCCAAAGGCTATGAACCCAATGAACAATACTTGGCTAGAGCAGAAAACGCCCACCTTGGGCATGACCCAAAACACGCAGTAACTGATGCTGATATTATTTATACCGATGTTTGGACATCGATGGGGCAGGAAACCGAAGCCCAAAAGCGGAAGAAAATATTTGCTCCGTATCAGATAAATAACGAGTTACTTGCTTTTGCAAATAAAGATTATCTGGTCATGCACTGTTTACCTGCACATCGCGGCGAAGAAATTACTGATGAGGTAATTGAAAGTATTCATTCGATCGTCTTTGACCAGGCGGAAAATCGACTCCATATTCAAAAAGCAATCATGGTTTGGCTTTTCAATCAAACTAAGTGATATAGGTTCCTGCAAATATAAATGACACAGAATCAGATAGTCTGTCTGATCGTCTTTGCCTCTGCATATATAGCGATAATCGCTCTACACCGTTATAAATCAATCATTGCCTGGATCAGTGTCGGTGTCATGGTCATTGTGGGCATAATGCCGCCTTTAAGACTCCTCCATCATATCAACTGGAATATCCTCGGCATTTTCTGGGGCAGTCTGGTCATAGCCGAGCTTTTTATTTATTCAAAGATCCCGGCATATATCGCTGAAGCGATCATTGACCGATCAAGAAGTTTGGTCTGGGCGATCATCTGGTTATCTGCATTCAGCGGCATTATCTCGGCATTTGTGGAGAATATCGCGACCGTGCTCATTGTTGCACCGATCGCATTTGAAGTATCGCGCAAACTAAAGGTTTCACCCGTACCTTTTATCCTCGGGATTTGTCTATCAGCGAATTTACAGGGTACGGCAACTCTGGTCGGAGACCCGCCAAGCATGATCCTGGCGAGTGCTACGCGCATGACTTTCAATGACTTCTTTATATTCCAGGGTCGCCCCAGTTTATTTTTTGTCGTCGAATTCAGTGCTATCATTTCACTCGTGGTCATCTATTTTCTCAACCGAAAATTTCAGCAACCGATAAAAGCGATCAAAACGGAAAAGATCGTCAGTAAAATCCCCGGGGTATTACTCATCGCTCTGATCGCTGGACTGGCCATAGGCTCGTTTACCGAAGGTTTTATGGATTATATCGGCGGCACGATCTGTGTTAGCTTAGCTGTAATAGGCATAATCTGGTCGCTATTCTCAAAGAAGATCAAGACCTACCATATCCTGCGTGATACAGATTGGGATACTTTTTTCTTTTTAGCCGCGATCTTTGCTCTCGTCGGTTCACTGACCGAAACCCAGACAACAGTCGTTTTGGCTCAAGCAGTCGGCAAGCTGACCTCGGGTAATCTTTTCATGACTTACCTGCTCCTCATTGTCTTTTCTGTCGTCATATCGGCTTTTGTCGATAATGTACCCTATTTTGCTGCAATGGTCGGCGTTGTAGCAACGCTCTCTTCAGCCCAAGGATACCCGCTCTATCTCCTGCTCTTCGGTACTATTATCGGGACTACGATCGGCGGAAACATAACACCGATTGGAGCAGCCGCGAATATCGTGGCCGTTGGCCTGTTAAAAAAGAACGGCTACCCGATCAATTTTCTCGATTTCATTAAAGTTGGTCTGCCTTTCACTGTTGCTGCAGTCGCGGCCGCAGGGATATTTATCTGGTTTTTCTGGTCATAACACCACTGGATCCAATCCCTGTTACCATAATTTGTCAAGCTTGATTATCGACGATTTATCTATATAATATAGATATGAATCCGAGAAGCGTCGTACAATCCCTGGTCAATAATCCAGTAAGAAAAATACTCGCTATTATCTTTGCTTTTGGACTCTGGTTCTTTGTGGCGCTTGACAAGAACTACATTTATAAAAAAAACATAAAAGTAATTTATATAAACCTCGCTGATTCACTGATGATCACGGACTCCACCGCAGCTATCAACGTTTCGCTCATCGGTCGCGGTGGCTCGCTCTTGAGTTCGTGGGCAGCACCGCCCAAGGCACGTTGCAATGTCATTGATATGAAACCAGGCAAGAACGCTGTTCCGGTAACCGACTTAATGATACCGCTTGGTTTTCCCGATTTGAGATTGACCTTCAACACAAAATCAATAGACGTGACGATCGATGAAAGAATTACGAGAATAATGCAGGTTAAAGTACCGATCAAAGGTGAGCTCAAACGAGGTTACTCGATAAGTGATATTGTGGTCATGGATACAGTAAGTGTTACCGGTCCTCGAAATGTTCTGTTCAACCAGGATGCAGTGCTAACTGAAACGCTCGATATTAAAAACAGACAATCATCTTTTCTTGCAAGAGTAAAAATCAAAGATATCTCAGACCTATTTGAATTCTCTAAGAATCAGGTACAGATCGAGGTCAAAGTGGACACAACGGTCAAGAGATCATTCACGAGTATCCCCCTGACATTAATATTCACACCTGATCAACGTGTTTCATCTGAAAAAATAAGTCTGGACACTCTTATCGTCGAGGGTCCAGCAACTGAGATAAGTAAGCTCGAGAAAAAAGATATTGTTGTAAAAATAAAATTGACAAAGCTCCCGGCAGGAGAACACCACCTGCCGGCCACCATAGAATTACCTCAATATATCAAACCAATAAATTCAGTACCAAAGACATTCAATATCACGATATACTAAGTAGGGATACACGTAAATATAGACTGGTCATGGTAAAAATACCAAAAATCCATAGCACCAAACATGGCTTTATCATTCTAATATTTTTTTTCACACTGAGCCGAATATTCTATTATCTCATTGGAATTCGTTTCGATATCACACCTTTATATTGGTTTTACCAGTTCATCGACCCACAATTACTGAAGTTCGAGTTATTCAAAAGTATCCTGTACCTTCATACACAACCTCCAGTTTTTAACCTCTTCCTTGGTTTGATATTGAAAATATCCAACAACCATGAAGTATTGGCATTTACTTTGATATACCAGATAGTCGGACTTTTATTGGTGTTGAATCTTTATATCTTAATGAGAAAACTAAATGTATCGCTGTTTGTAGCTCTGCTCATTGCTATATTTTTTACAATAAGCCCACCTGTGATATTCTTCGAAAACTGGCTTTTCTATACTTATCCAATTACCTTCCTGGTCTTGATATCAACTGTTTTCTTACATCTATATTTTGAAAGACAAAGAACCAGTCACCTTCTATTGTTTCTTTCAATTAACGCCTTGATCGTTTTGACCAGATCACTTTTCCATCCGCTATGGTTTATTATCATATTAATTGGATTATTAATATACGACCGTGGTAATTTAAAGCGCATATTCTTATGCGCGCTTTTTCCTTTGCTTTTGATAGGCATTGTTCATTTTAAGAATTATGTGATATTCAAACAAACCAACCTCTCTTCATGGCTTGGGATGAATCTGGCAAAGATGACCATGACAATCCCACTGGAAAAGATTGAATCTCATACCGCAGCCAGGCAGATTTCCGGCATTTCCGCGATCATGCCCTTTCAAGAACCTGAAAAGTACCGCGAATTCGCGAATTTCGATACGCTAACCAATATCCTTGTACTCGACCAAAAATATAAATCATCTGGTTTCTTGAATTTTAATCATATCGGTTATATCGGTGTTTCCCGCCAGTACTTAAGAGATGCAAAATATCTCATAAAAAAATACCCGCAATACTATGGTTTATCAGTATGTAAAGCTTTTTATGCCTATTTAAGACCGTGTTCAGACAGCATAATCATCCGTAATTATAATCGCTGGGTCATAAAAGACTGGGTAGATATTTATGAAAATTACTTTGTTGGCGATATCCTCGCTCGAGTCTGGCAGACACGATTTACAAACCGCTATGGAGAGGAACGAAAAGTTCACCTTAATTTTTTATATATTTTTATGCCGGCACTTTGTATCTGGGGATTAATCACTATTATTAAAGCCAAAGCTTTTTTCAACTATCAAAAAGCACAACTACTAACTATCTCTTATGCGATGTTCAATATTGTCTACGTCACGGTTGCTGGAAATCTTTTTGAAGTTAGTGAGAATATGCGGTTTCGTTTCCTGATTGTTCCGCTACTATATGTGTTTTCAGCAATTTGGTTCAAGTATTTGTTTAACAGAAATAAGCGAACTTGACAATGCTATTTTTTTGTATATACTCTAAAGGTAAATTAGGTAAATCTGCATTGTTTTCGCGAGGATGGCGGAATTGGCAGACGCGCTGGATTTAGGATCCAGTTCCACCTTGGAATGGGGGTTCAAGTCCCCCTCCTCGCATTTTCTGGAGGTGCTTTTTGTACTATGATATTTCTACAGATAAAGCTACTGAAAAAGAGATCGATATTACTATACCGGTCACTGAATTAGATCGATTCATAGAGATCGAGATCGAGAATATGCGAAAGGATCTCTCACTCAAAGGTTTTCGCAAAGGGAAAGTACCGAAAAGCCTTATAAGAACCAGGTATCACGATTCGCTTAAGGCGCAAGCAATGAATGACATTGTTACAGAATCTTTCCTAAAGGTTCTTGCTGAAAAAAAATGGCGTCCTGCATCCCAAGCAGAAATGAAGGATCTTGAAGAAGATAAAGACATCAAGTTTCGCCTTCGTTTTGAGATAATCCCTGATTTTGAAGTTACTGATTACTTAGGTATCGAGGTTTTTCAAGAAGAACCACTACCTGAAGATTTTTTAGTTGAGCAAGCGACTAAAGAACTCCGTGAACAATATGCTAAAGTCATAGCGACTAATCGTCCAGCAGTTGTCGATGATTTTATCACGATGGATATCAAAATATCTGAAAATGACCTAATAAAAGAGGATAAAAAAAATGTTGTAGTCCATATCGGTAACCGTGATTTGCCGGACGAAATTAATAAAGCACTCGTTGGTGTAAAAAAGGAAGACAAAAAGCAGACTCGTGTTGATAAATTATTATATGAGATGTATATTAAAAAAGTTGAAGAAAAAATCCTGCCGGATATCGATGATGATTTTGCTAAATCACAGAATTTCGAAGGACTTAAACAATTGCGCGCAAAATTATTGGAAAACGCTAAGAAAATTGAAGACAAGAGGTTAGAGGATGCTGCAAAAGAATCACTATCCAATATCCTTTTAGAAAAAAATCAATTCGAAGTGCCCAATGCATTGATCGATAGTGAATATCGAACAATATTGCAAAGATCAAATCTACCTGATTCAGAAGCGAACAAAGAAAGATTTTGGAAACCAGCAGAAAATCGGGCACGATTGGACCTGATTATTAACAAAATTGCAGATAAAGAGAACATGAAAGTTGAAGAAAAGGAGATCATGAACCTTGTTACGGCTATGGGCGTTAAACTCAACGATGAAAATCGCAATAACGTCATCAATTATTTGGGCAATATCCTAGTCAAGGAAAAAACCATTGATTCTCTATATAAGAATGCAAAAGTTAGTAAAAAAAGTCGGATAATATCGCCAAAGGAGGATATCAATGATACCCGTTCCCTTCGTAATAGAGCAAACAGGCCGAGGTGAGCGTGCCTATGACATCTATTCGCGTCTTCTCAAGGAACGTATAATATTTGTCGGTACGCCAATAGATGATACAGTTTCAAACTTGATCATCGCCCAGCTGCTTTTTCTGGAGGCTGAGGATGCATCCAAAGATATTTCGCTCTATATTAATTCACCTGGTGGTGTAGTTTCATCAGGTCTCGCGATATATGATACAATGCAATTTGTCAAACCCCCAGTTTCCACAATATGCATAGGCATGGCTGCAAGTATGGCTGCACTTATATTAGCAGCTGGTAATGCCGGAAAAAGATTTGCTCTCCCCCATACGCGGGTAATGATCCATCAACCAGAAGGCGCATTTTCTGGTCAAGCTTCGGATATCGCAATCCATGCAAAAGAGGTACTCACGATCCGGGAAATTATCAATAAGATACTTGCCAAACATACTGGCCAAAGTGAGGATAAAATAGCTAAAGATACTGACCGTAATTATTTTATGTCGGCTCAGGAAGCGAAAGAGTACAAGATAATCGATGATATTATGGAAAAAAGGGCAGCATGATACATAAAAATATGAAATACTATGATCACGATAAGCGATGGGTATAATGAGTATTTTCACTAATATATATCTTGGCTTCAGTAAAAAGAAATTCCTCAAACCTTTCAAACCTCTGAGCAATAAGAATCATCGGAATTTCCTGATTTCCGCTCCCGGTAACGCAGCTGAGTTTCTAAGGATCATACCTTATATTGCCGGACTGAAAAAGTACGGGACTATCGTGATGTTGGTTCCCAACAACCATAAATCGTTGTGTAATTTCATAAAACCCAATACCTTCAACTTCATCTTTTACAAAATTCTTCCCAAAGTATTGTCAAAAGAACATAATGCCTTAAAAGAGCAACTTCACAAACAACGCTTCCACTATATTATCGAACTAAATAAACCTGCGAACATCTCGCTTGTTTATTTGACTGATGCAGAAAGAAGGATCGCCTTTTATGAGCAAGAAAAGTTTCCCTATTATAATATCATGTTACGCGATAGCGTGGAATCACTATGTGACTTCTTTGCTATCCAAAAAACGGATCCAAAAAACCTTCTCAAATTTCATATCCGTGATATAAAGAGCATCTTGAAAAAATACAATAAGATAAAACCAATACTCCTTATCAACGGTAGAGATATAGTAACCTGGCAAGGCGATAAAATAATCATAGGTAAAGATGTTACAGCTGATAACTCTGAAGTGTACAAACTCATTATAGGAGCTGATGCTTACTGCGGTCAGCATGATGAGTTTTTTGAGTTCGCCAAGATGTTGAATAAAGAAATCATAGCGTAATGAAAACTGAACCCGTCAATAGTATTTTACACCAAATGAACAAACTCGACCTTTGGGATATCAATGTGCGTAAAATCACCAGGGCCTTGGGTACTGGTTTGGGGGGATGCGGATACGCTGTCGTGACCAAGGCCAATGGTAGATCGGATATCAAATACATCGAGGGAATGGATAAGAAAAATTTCTCAAAACAACTCAAAAAACCAAAAAGGTACTTGAACTTTACTATAGACATCGGGAATCATAATTATCAACTCTATATTTTGCAGAAAAAAATTACCGCTCTCACAGAAAAACAAAGCTCCGATATCAATATACTACTCTCTTTAATATCCATGGCTTTAACAATGAGACAGGTTTCAAGAGATCGAATCACCGAAACCCAGATAATAAATCAACTCAACCTTAATATTACAACGAGTCTAGATGCAAACAAGATCACTAATAACCTTGAGTCAGCAGCCCGCCGCATGATAAAAAATAACGATATACTTATCTACTACCGCCGCGATGATAATTTTGTTGGAAGCAATAACACGTTCAGGATATCCAGACTGCCAAAATCCACATACACTAAACTTTTCAAAATCCAGCATCTTTTTACAGTCCCGAGGAGAAATATTGCTACCATTGGGAAAATAATACCTCTAAAAGCTGCCCGTGATATTACCTTTGTACCATTCACTATAAAAAATGAATTACGAGGTTTCTTTGTGCTCTCCGGAACTGCCACGGAGCTAAGTGAAAATTTTATCCTAACGCGCATCAAATTCCTGGCGAACCAAGCTGGTCTTGCTCTTGAAAGAATCGACCTCTTCCGGAAAATGAACAGCGCCTTAAGAGAAAGTCATGGATTACAAAATCTGATAAAGATCATGATATCATCACTCGACCTCGAATCTTTATCTAATGAAATCCTTCAAAGAGCGCAGGAATTTCTTGGTTTCAAGCGCATTCTGTTCTCCGTTTACGACCCCAAGACGCACTGTTTTCGCCGCATAACCGGTGTTGGTGTTTCCAAAAGGAAATTAGAGGAAGCTAAGGGAATAAACCCGCCGCTTGAAGCGATCAGCGAGTTACTGCATAACCGTTTCCGGATATCAAATTCATACTATATCCCGGCCAGGGATGCTATGACAATAGGTAAACAGGTTAGACGCTATGAATTGTATAAATCAGCACCAATAAAAAACCGTATCCCTGAGTTATGGGACCCGGGCGATATTTTTTTATCCCCAATATATTCCAAGGATCGAGAGATCGTCGCGTTGCTTTCACTCGATATGCCAATGAGCAACCTTGTACCAATCTTGAGTAACGTCAGACTCCTTGAAACATTTGGCGATTTTCTCGGCATGGCAATAGAAAATGCCCAGATGTTTAAAAAAATCGAAAGATTATCAAATACCGATGAGATGACCGGGGTACGTAATTATCGATTTTTAAGAGAAAAATTTGAGTTTCTGATCAAGAATAAAGTATCCCCCATCTCGCTGATTATGATCGATTTAGATAATTTTAAGGAGTGTAACGATAGTTACGGGCACCTCTATGGTGACGAAATACTCAGAATATTTTCTGAATGTCTTGTCGATATGATCGGCAAACGTGGATATGTTGTCCGCTATGGTGGCGACGAATTTATTATTCTTCTACCTAAAACCAGTAAAAAAATATGTAAGACACTAATAAATAAAGTAGTTAACCACCAACACAAACCCTATATTTACCGCCGATACAAATCATGTGGTTTTTCATATGGTTTCGCAGAATATCCAAAAAACGGACTGAATTTAGGTGCTTTGATAGACTATGCGGATAAGCTTCTCTACCAACAAAAAAGCGAAAAACACAATGAACATTAGGGAGAAATTTAGTTCGCGAGCACTAGTAATATACTTCCTGATCGGTGTAGGTATTATCGGCATCATCACCTATATTTACTCCAATTATCTTATCCAGCGAATAAAAAAGGAAACAGAAACCACCTCAAGGATTTTTGCTAAGTATGCTTCTGGTCCAAGTATGGATGAACAAGCCCTACTTGAGCTATTGTTTGAAGAAGTGATTCAGAGGATCGATTTTCCAGTGATAATGACCGATGCAGAAGGAAACCCTACATCTTCTAAAAATGTAGGTACAAGTAATCTCAGAAAAGCACTTGAAAAACTGGATAAGAACCAGAATCCTATACCGGTTATTATACATCATGGTTCTGATTCAACTCTTGTCGGACATGTTCACTACGGTTTGTCTCCCTTCACAAGATCTCTACAAATACTACCTTTTGTAGAGACGATATTCCTCATTGCTTTTCTTTTCCTGGGTTTTTGGGGATATCTAATATACCGAAAGAGTGAAGAAGAGAAAATTTGGAACTCCCTTGCTCGAGAAACTGCTCATCAACTTGCAACTCCTTTATCTTCGCTCATCGGTTGGCTTGAGGCTGCAAAGGGAGCAATGTCACTGGATATATACACCGGCATTCATGAAGATACACAAAAGATGAAAGAAGTGCTTGAAAAATTCTCCAGGATCGGATTGCCCCCAAGATTAGTGGAAAGAGAACCATTAGAAACAATCCGCAAATCAGTTGAATATATGAGAAAACGTGCTCATAATAATATTGTATTCCATGAGAATTACGAATCGCTGCCAGCGATACGCTTTGATGATATTCTACTCGGTTGGGCAGTTGAAAATATATTGAAAAACGGGTTAGACGCAATAGGTTCTGATAAAGGAGAGATCACAGTTAGGACATTTGAAACGACCGAAGCAGTTATCGAAATAAAAGATACGGGTAAAGGTATTAAAAAAGGGCGAGAAATATTCAGACCAGGTTTCACGACAAAAAAATATGGTTGGGGGCTTGGGCTTGTGTTAACAAAACGTATTATTGAGGATTATCATAAAGGTAAATTATTGTTAAAGGAAACTGGTTCACGAGGAACCACCTTTCAACTAATAATTCCAAAGGTGGGACAATGAAAATTTTGTGGATAGATGATGAAATAGAATTATTAAAGCCATTTATATATCTTCTTCAGCAAGAAGGCTATGAAGTAAAAACGGCTACTTCTGGTGAAGATGGCGCAAATCTTGCGAGCAAAGAAGTTTTCGACCTTATCTTCCTGGATGAAATAATGCCCGGTGTTGATGGTTTAGAGGTTCTACGCAAGATAAAAAATGAAAACTCACAACAATTGGTCGTTATGGTGACGAAGAGTGAAGAAGAAGACCTTATGAATAAAGCATACGGCGGCTGGGTCGACGATTATATCACAAAACCATTCAGTTTTAATCAATTACGTTCAGTATTGCATCGAACTCTAAAACGGAGAGTAATCATCGGCGAAAAAATGAACGAAGAATATGCAACCCAATTTCGAAGCTACACCGAACCCACCGACCACAATGAATGGATAGAGTACTACCGGAATATCGTATCTTGGGATTTACGTCTTATTGAATTTGCCGACAAGAACCTTATGGAAATACAGGAAGAAAGAAAACGCAAAGCCAATTCTGGTTTTGCAAAATATATTGAGAATCAATATCGAGATTTTATCAAAGGTAAAGGACCTATTTTATCGCAGAATCTTTTTTCAAATAATATCTTTCCCCTATTGCAGGATGGACCCCTTCACCTTATTATTTTCGATTCAATGAGACTTGACCAGCATTTGAAATTATCGCCCTATATCCGAGATTTTTTTGAAATGGATACGCAGTATTACTATTCCGTATTGCCGACTGCCACTCCATACTCACGTAATGCACTATTTGCAGGCCTCTTGCCACTTGAAATATTGCAGAAATTCCCACAATACTGGGCTTTCGAAACTAAAGGGCAAAACCGTTTTGAAAAAGAGTTATTCACCGAGCAGTTAAAACAACATAATCTCAGAATTAAATTCTCCTATCACAAATTATCCTCGATACAGGAAATCGAACGGAGTATTGAAAAAATCACTGGTGACAAGACAGATATTTGCATTACTGTAATTAATTTCTTTGATTTATTGTTTCATTCAATACCGGGTCGTGGTGATATGAAGGGAATGCTCGATGACGAACGAGTTTTGCTTAATTTGTTGAGTTATTGGTTCCCGATATCACCTATCTTTGAGCTATTTCAGAAACTATCAAAGAAAAATCGACGTATAGTTTTAACAACCGATCATGGGTTTATCCGTGTACGCCGTCCCAGTATTATCTATGGTGGTCGGTCTATATCTCCAAATCTGCGCTATAAGTACGGCCCCGCACTCAGAGTAGACAAAAAAACTTCATGGTTATTGAATAATCCTGGAGAAATTTCGTTACCGAGTGATGATCCATCGGTTAGATTTGCCATTGCCAAAGAAGATTATTACTTCATTTATCCGACAAAACCCACTGAGTATGAAAAAGAATTCAAGTATACTTTTCAACACGGTGGTATATCCATGGAAGAAATGATCCTACCCTTTACCGTAATGACGCCAAGATAAAACAATAGGCACTAGGAACTAAGCAGTAAGCAGCAAAAAGACAGTGAGAACCAGGTACCAGGAACTAAAAAGAAAGAACTGAATAACTACCAAGTTCCAAGAAACAAAAATGGTGACCGTATTCGTAATTCGTTTTTCGTGCTCATAATATTGGATCATAATGAATACGATTTATCCCGTAGATTGTAATTCAGCGAAACTCCGTTACCCCAATACCCCCATACTCATGTTAGTAACTCAATTACTTCCCGCGGAACGGGATCCTCGATTTATCCCGCTTCGTATTGTAATACTATAAATAGAATTGCGGGATTTACCGATATTATTTTCTAATATGAAAAATCGGGATAATGACTATTGTTTTATAGTTCTTGGTCAGTACTTAAGAAATGGGGGGCCCCCACCGGAGGGCGAAGATCAAATAAAGCAGAGGCCCCAAAAAATATAATATCAGCGATGATCGCTGATGATATTATGGTTTAAAACTAAATGGAATAGAGATTTTTTGTTCGAACGGTACTCCATCGTTTGTTGCCGGCTTAAACTCCCACTTCTTAGCAGCAGCTAAAGCTTCAGCCTCGCAAGCTGGGTTCCCAAAGCTCGACAGAACAGTGGCGCTCTTTACCTTTCCATCAATTCCAACCACAACACGCACAACTATTCGCCCGACTGCTCCTACTGCTTTTGCCGCATCAGGATATCGCGGTTGAACTTGCTTAACTGGCGTAGCCCTTGTTACAACTGACGGTTTTGGAGGTTCAGGTGGTGTAATAAATGGGGTTGCTGTTCCAGAATCAGGTGGTGCTATTACCACGGCAGTAGTTTCTTTTTTAGCAGCGGCTTCTAATAATTTTTCAGGTGCTACAATCTCGGGCGGTTTTTTAACCTCCTCCTCGGGCTTTATTTCTGGTTTCTCAGTTAGGGTCTCCGCCTCAGTCGGCATTGTCACTTCTTCCTCAACTGATGGTGGTAGCGTAGCAACTGCAATCCTACGTTCAGCCTCTGGGATCCAGTAAGTATAGGCATTAGCCAAAACAAAACCCTGGTCCGCGCCCTTTACTCTCTTATACGATGCTGAGATATCATTGGCGACAATGAGAAACGTATAAGGGACATCTTCATATACAATCTTTTGAAACTCATGCCAGATCTCTTCAGCTTTCTTTCTGTTGAGCATTGCAACACCAATATCAATGAGTGAATCAACTAAGATATTCTTATAGTTCACAAAATTAAACCTGCCCTTTACCGGATCTGAATACCAGTAGACTGTCGGGTCTATCTTGTCACCAACGCTCCAACCCATTATGAAACCATCAAAATCACCTGTCACGACGGCTTCAATGAATGATCGCGTATCGAGGTTCCTTGCATTAACACGAACTCCCAGTGCTCTGAGGTCTTCAGCTACCAGTTCAAGAATCTTTACCCTCTCCGCGTTTTCAACATTGGTGATTATGTTAAGCGTAAAATCTTTCCGGTCCATATCGTAAATTTTATTGCGATTACGGTCTTCAAATCCTAATTTTTCAAGCATTTTCCGTGCTTCAAGCAGGTTATGTTTTATTGGTTCAATATCTTCATTGTATCCCCACGAGGACGGTGGTAATGGTCCAAGCGAAATTGTACCCATACCTGCAAATACTTCATTTAGAATCCTTTCGGTATTAACTGCCATAGTCAGTGCTTTACGTATTTCTTTGTTCTTCAGGTGCAGATTATCGAAATTCCAGCCTATATAGGTAAAAGTATTTCCTGGTTTTGTATCTACTTCGATATTTTGATTAGCAGCGAGTTCCTTTGCTCGGACCGGCGTGATATTAAAAACCAGATCAAGGTCACCTACCGCAAAGTCGTCCAGCATCATATTAATATCAGCATAATATTTTATATATATTTCATCAAGTGGTGGTCGACCACGAAAATAAGTATCGTTATAGGTCAACACAAGGCCTGAACCCGGTACCCATTCTGCTATTTTGTAGGGCCCATTACCAACGATAGTTTTATAGCCAAAACCAACTCCCTCTTTTTCATAAATATGTTTTGGTACGGCTATAATGTCAGAATCAGTAAGAAGATCAGCATATATTTTGTTAAATGTGAACTTTATCGCGTACGGTCCAATAATCTCTGCTTTCTCGATAAACCTCAAACCGGCGATATTGGGGTAATTGGTTTTTGGGTCTCTCATTCTTTCGTATGTGAAATAAACATCTTCAGCAGTCACTGGTTCACCATCCCACCAGGTCACATCAGTTCTCAAATAATAAGTTATAGAAGTCAGGTCTTCAGAAAATTCCCACGATGCAGCCAGTTCAGGTTTCATTTTACCTGTTTTAGCATCGATACGATGTAGATGCATAAAAAGAAGGTCAAGAATGTCATTGGAACCGAACGTAGATGGCGCAAGAGGTGATATCACCGCGGGGAGATCTGTCGTTCCGATAACAAGTTTACCGCCCTGTTCACCCGTTAATTTTTCTTCTTTCTTTGTGCATACAGAAATTGCCAATACTATTAAAATAAATAAGCATACGAATTTCCTCATATTTACCTCCTCATATCTATATACATTATAATTGCGATTCTATTCCTGTCAAGGTTGTTTAGAAGGTATATCGCTCCCAAAGTACACTTTCATATGCGGATATGGTATTTCTATTGATTTTTCATCGAATTCTTTCTTGAGTCGCTTGCGTAACTCCCCCATGATCTCCCATTGCGCAAGTGGTGTTGTATCGCCCATTATCTTTATTTCAATACCCGAATCGCCGAATTTATCTACCCTCAAGACCTGCGGTTTTTTTATGATCTTATCCTGCCATGTTTTTTCTTTGGATAACTTGTTGCAAACATCATTTATTACTTTGATGACACGGTCAAGATCAGACCCATAGCTGACCGAAATATTCAAATTCACGCGGGAATATTCTTTTGTATAGTTACTCGCGATAACTATTTCACTATTGGGTATATAGTGCACCACACCGTCAAGATCGCGTAAGATGGTCCTGCGCAGATTTACTTCTTCGACCAATCCGGACACATTACCGATCTTAACGACATCACCTATGCCAAACTGATTCTCCATCAGGATAAAAATACCATTTATCACATCTTTTATCAAGCTCTGCGCACCGAAACCAACTGCAACACCGAGTACCCCAAGGCTTGCTAATGCAGGTCCGATATTAACGCCGATTTGTGCAAGAATAGTAAAAAGAATAACGATTCCGACTAGGATAGAGAATGTATTTCTCATCACTCTGGAAAGCGTACGTGTTCTTTTTTCTCTCTCAATACCCAACTTCCCCTTCATCCTCACTAACATGGTACGTTTAATAAAACGTGGTACAGAATATTGAATCATGATATAAACAATGACACCGATAAAGATAATAATGGACATCCTGATTCCATGGAGTTTGAGCCATTCAATCATCTTGCCTCCTAAACCAGTCTATAACCTTTTCTAAACCACTCTCGAGGTCTATCAATGGCTGCCAGTCCAATAACTGTTGCGCTTTTGAAATATCTGGACGACGTTTCTTTGGATCGCAATCAGGTAAAGGAAAATATTTATACTCGCTTTCGCTATTGCACAACTTTTTTACTATTTCAGCAAGTTCAAGTATTGTATACTCAACAGGATTACCGATATTGATAGGATATGGGTAATCAATCTCAACGGCTCTTGATATGGCATCCACCATATCACTAATATAGCAAAAACTCCTGGTTTGTTTCCCGTCACCAAAAATCGGTAAAGGATTATGTTTCAGAGCTTCTGATATGAAACTGGGGACGACACGTCCGTCACCAGCGCGCATTCTTTCACCATATGTATTGAATATACGGATGATACCTATTTTCATATCGAATTTTCGGTGGTATGCCAGGGTAAGCACTTCAGCATATCTCTTGCTTTCATCATAGACAGCGCGAGGGCTGATGGTATTAACATTGCCGGAGTACTCCTCTTTTTGAGGGTGAATATCTGGATCACCATATACCTCACTTGTTGAAGCCAAAAAAAACTTCGCTTCTTTCTTCTTTGCTAATTCAAGCATTTTTTGGGTACCGATTGACATCACGCCTAATGTTTCAAGAGGATATTTCAAGTAATCAAAAGGGCTGGCCGGACATGCAAAGTGCAATATACAATCGATTTTCCCATCTATATCATTGACTGCACAGACATCCTGTTTAATGAACTCCAGAGCATCATTTTCTAAATGCTGTGCGATATTTTCATTCCTTCCAGTGATCAAATTATCGACCACGACAACCTGATTGCCATTGTTCAAATAGTGGTCAACAAGATGTGAGCCGATGAAACCCGCACCACCAGTAATTACCACCTTCATCTGCCAATTCCGTTGTAGATGAAGCCCACTGCTTCCATTTTTTCTCGCTCAAAGACGTTCCGACCGTCAAAAAATAAGGGCTGACGCATTAAACTCTTCAGTCTCTTTAAATCGAGTTCTTTAAATACATCCCATTCGGTGATCAATGCTATCGCATCGACATCTTTAGCTGTATCGTATGCATCTTTACAATACTCGATATCAGACATAATATCTTTTGCTCGGTCCATGGATACCGGATCAAAGGCTTTAATGACCGCCCCCTGACGCTGCAATTCCTTAATGATCGTTATTGATGGAGCATATCGCATATCGTCTGTATTGGGTTTGAATGCCAGACCGAGTATACCGATTTTTTTATCCCTAAGATTCCAAAGCATTTCCTCTAATTTTGCAACAGCATATAGCATCTGTTCCTGATTGATATTATCCACTTCCTTTAAAAGCCGGAAATCATACCCCATTTTTGCAGCGATGCTTATAAATGCTTTTAAATCCTTAGGAAAACAAAATCCACCAAAACCGACTCCCGCGTTAAGAAAATCTCGTCCAATCCTTCTATCTAAACCTACTCCTTCGGCTACTTTCAGAACATCAGCGCCCGACTTCTCGCATATGATCGAGATAGCATTAATAAAAGATATTTTTGTCGAGAGCAAAGAATTTGAGGCATGTTTTATCAATTCCGCACTAGCAATGTCAGTAACAATCTTTGGCGCGTCCATTGGCTTATAGAGTTCCAGTAATTTTTCTTTTGCTCGTTCACTCTCAACGCCAAGAACGACTCGGTCAGGATGCAAGAAATCATCGATAGCTGACCCCTCTCTTAAAAATTCAGGGTTGGAGGCTACATCAAAATCTTTGACCTTCCTGCTAAATCTTTCGATCACAGTTCTTACCCACACGCCAGTTTGAACAGGAACGGTGCTTTTTTCAATAATTATTTTGTATTCATTCATTGCCGCACCGATCTCTTCAGCTACTTTCTCAATTTGAGAAAGATCAGGTTCACCATCATCTTTGGGCGGCGTACCAACGGCGATAAACAGAAGCAATGAATTCTCAACGCCTTCTTTTATCGATGAAGTGAAACGCAATCTCCCAGCCCTAACATTTTTTGCGATCAATTCCTCAAGTCCGGGTTCATATATCGGTATACCCCCACTATTCAGTATCTCGATCTTCTTCTTGTCATTATCAACGCAAATGACATCATGTCCGATCTCGGCAAAACAGGTGCCAGATACAAGCCCGACATACCCTGTTCCGATCATGCAGACTTTCATTATTCAACCTCCTTATAATACACCAAGCCCGCTTATAATGGGCTTGGTAAACCCAACTTAATCTTTTTTAAAAAAATAAAGAATATACCGCCCATAAGAGATAGTATAAAATATAAGAAAAATGCTACCAGAGAAATAGCGACCGATGTCTCAGCTGCAAAACCTACACGAGAAAACAGAACAACATAGAAATACTCCCTTACTCCCAGCGCATTAAAAGATATCGGTATCATTGAGATGATATTGATAATCGGTATATAAATGAAAAATGGCAGTAAACTTACCCCATTATTGATCGACATACCTTTCATAACAAAAAAGGGTCCGATTGCAAGTAAAGCTTGTATGATAATTGATAGAAAAACACACACGATAATCGTGCTCCACGCGCTACTGAAGTCAGTCGCGGCTTCGTGAAGTCGATTCAAACGATCCCCGATCTTGAAAATTTTGATTTTCTGAACTACTGGTGACAATTTATTGTAGGCACGTTCTGAAAAAAATAGGTAAGTAATGACGATAATAATAGTCAGACCGCCAACCGTAAATGGAAGGAATTCAGTCTGTCGCTTAATAACAAAAAGATACAATACAGCAAATAGAGCAAAAACAAATAAACCAACAAATCCAAGTATCCTGTCTACTAAAACCGTTGCCATAGCATCAGCCCGACGATCTTTCATTGAATACAAGACACGCATGACATCACCACCTATTGTTGTCGGCAGGAAATTATTAAAGAAGGTTGCAATAAAATAGATGATAAGCGTCCGTCCAAAAGGAATATTGAACTTCTTATACTCAAGAAGCACCTGCCAACGCCATGCTGATATCACTATGAACAGTAAGTACGGAATGAGTGCATATAAGAGGTAAATTGTCTCGATACTACGGATATCTGCAAGTATTTTATTTAGATCTAAACGCCAGATGAGAATCGCAATAAGAGCAGCCCCAATTACGATCCTCAGTATTGTGGTTATGTGCTTACGATTTTCTTTTTTCAAGTTGATCAAGGATCGCTCTGATGGACTCACCGATGAGAGCAAGTGCAAAGAATAAAATGCCTAAAACAACGAGCAGACTTACCAAAGAAAGCAGAGGCCGATAACCTCGACCAAAAACACGAAGGAAAATTGCGACAATGCCAACCAATATGCCGAGTGCAGCCGAGAATAAACCGATAGATCCGAAATAGAGAAGCGGCTTCTTAATGAAAGTCAACTGGAATTTAACCGCCATAAGATCAAAAAGCCCGATCAAGATACGTGATTTCTGTTGATATTTGGCTGTTCCATATTTTCTTGGCCTGAGTTTCACTCGCACTTCAGCAATTTTAAAACCTTCCTCCTTTGCCAGAGGAACAATATAGCGATGCCAGTCTTTACGTAGCAAAATAGTTTCCATTACTTCTTTTTTTAAAGCTTTAATTGAATTCATATCATGAATACTCAACTGGAAAATCCGACGTGCCCAGAAATTATAAATACCCGAAACGAATTTCTTTTCGTAGTGGCCTTGTTTCCAACCAGTAGCAATGTCTGCACCGTCTGCAATAAGTTTAACTAATTTGGGGATATCATTTGGGTCAAATTGCAGATCGGCATCAAAAATCACAAGAACATCACCGCGTGCTGCCTTTGTACCGGATAAAATAGCATCGGTCTTGCCAAGATTCCTCTTGTGCCTTATCACCTTGAGATAAGGTCTTTTATGTTCCTTGGCGATCTCTGAAGTACCGTCCTCAGAACCGTCATCAACGAGTATTACGTCATAATCCTTGTGTTTTTTAATGAATTCATCGAATTCTTCGACCAAAAAGGGGATATTTACGGCTTCATTATAGGCAGGTACGATAATAGATATCTTCATAGAGGTATATTATACTTATTCTTATACCTTAGTCAACATATCCCTCATACTATACAAACCTGGTGCCTTATTTATGATAAATTTCACCGCTTCAAGGGCACCTGCAGCAAAGCAGCTTCTGGATGTCGCGCAGTGACGTAATTCAATGAACTCTCCTTGACCAAGAAATAATACCCGGTGCTCACCCACAATATCGCCGCCGCGAATAGAATTTATGCAAATTTCGTTCTTTTTTCTCTCTCCAGCCACTCCTTCTCGCCCATAGATGAATTCTGTGTCTGGTCTTGCTTGTTTAATGATTTTTGCGATGGCTTTTGCAGTACCTGATGGTGCATCTTTCTTTGCCCGATGATGAGCTTCAACGAGTTCAATTTCATAATCTCCTAATATACTAACCGAAGACTGTACCATATTATATAAATGGTTAACACCGACTGACATATTGGACGCTAAAAATATTGGAAAGGATTTTGCTAATACATCGATCTTCTTCAATTCCTCTTGAGAAAAGCCGGTTGTGCCGGTAACATAGGGTTTTTTATAGGCTTGCGCCTTTTTCATATTATCTATTGTCGCGGAATGATTTGTGAAATCAACAATGCAATCGGCTTTTTCTATTACTGTTTCGATATCATCTGTTATATTAATACCATTGAGTTGCGTACCAACCAGATCATGACCGCTTGTTTCGATACCAGCGATAACCTCGATATCACGTGATCCCTTTACCATATTCGATATTTCTCGCCCCATACGCCCTCCTGCTCCGCAAATAATTAACTTAGTCATAATTCAATTCCGTAGTCTATCAAAGCTTTCTTTAGGATCGGGATGTTTGCTTTATCCATCTCAACCAGGGGCAACCGTGGTTTACCACTGGGCATGCCAAGCAGTTCCATTGCTTTTTTAACAGGGCTAGGGTTGGTTTCAATGAACATCGCTTTAACGACCGGGAATATATCAAGGTGAATTTTCCTCGCCTGTTTCAAATCACCATTAAAAAATGCGGCACACATCAAAGCAACTTGATCAGGTAAGATATTTGCGACAACAGAGATCACACCCTTTGCACCAATCGCCAGCATGGGGAAAGTCAGCGAATCATCACCAGATAAAATGTCAAATTTGTCACCACACAGACGCTGGACTTCTGATACCTGATCAAGATTACCGCTGGCTGCTTTCAAACCTACGATGTTCTCGAAATCTTGATTAAGCCGGGCTATGGTCTTGGGCAAAATATTACTGCCTGTTCTGCTCGGTACATTATATACAATTATCGGGATACTGCTTGCTTTACTTACTTCAGAATAATGCTGGTATAGTCCTTCCTGGGTCGGTTTATTATAGTACGGTGTAACGACTAAAACCCCCTGGGCACCAAAATCAATTGCACGATGCACGTATTTTATTGTTTTCTCTGTAGAGTTAGTACCGGCACCGGCAATGACTGGAACTTTGTTTTGTGTTTCTTCAACAACGATCCTTATGACCCGCTCATATTCATTATCATTCAAAGTTGGACATTCACCAGTCGTTGCACAGGCAACAATACCACTCGAGCCTTTATCGATAAGAAATTTTATGTTCTGCCTGAGCCCCTCTTCATCCAATTTGTTGTCTTTAAAGGGTGTAATGATCGCAACATAAGATCCCTTATACATAGATACCTCCTATTAACCCTTCTTACCTTTCTTCAAAATATTGTGAATGCGTGTGAAATCATCAAGACTGTAATAGTGAATGGTGATCGTTCCCTTATTTCTCTTCCACTCAATATTCACCTTGGTATGGAGTAGTTTTGACAGCTCATCCTCAAGGATCAATAAATTTGGTTCTTTCTCAGGACCGGGTACGATCCTTGGTCTCTTCTGAAAACGTTTGAGCAAAGATTCTGTGGCACGCACCGAAAGCTGCTCTTCAACGATACGTTCAGCGATGTAGACCATCTTCGTCTCATCTTCAAGAACAAGCAATGCCCGTGCATGACCCTGATTAAGAGTACCGTTTCTAAGATATCTTTTTACTTTTTCCGGTAAATTCAGCAGCCTGAGGGCATTAGTTATCGTTGAACGGTCCTTGCCGACCAGTTGAGCGATCCTTTCATGGGTTAGATCAAATTTGGTGTGCAATTCTTCGTATGCGAGCGCTTCTTCAATAGGGTTCAAATCCTTACGATGAAGGTTCTCAATGAGCCCAATTTCCAATAATTCCTGATCGCTCAGGTCTCTTATAACAACAGGTACTTCTTTTAACCCAACGATCTGGGCAGCACGGAATCTCCTCTCCCCAGCAGCGAGAATAAATTTCCTCCCATCTCTTTTTACGATAAGCGGCTCAATAATACCTTTTTCTCGGACCGAGGATATTAAATCCTTTACATCTGACTCTTCAATTTTAGCACGTGGTTGATGAGGATTTGGTCTAACATCTTCGATAGGTATCATACGATACCCTTCTTGAAGCGTACTCTCATCCCTGGTTGGGATCAATGCCTCAAGACCCTTGCCTAATGCTCTTTTACGCATGATTCAAACCTTTCTTATGGAATTTTATACTGTAGTCGCTCAATTCATTGAGCATCCCCTCGATAAATCGCGGGACTACATCTGCATTAGATTGATGTTTACGCATGATTCAATAACTCTCTTGTTAAATTCAAATATGCCTGGGCACCGCTTGATGAAATTCTGTAGTGAATTACGGATTTACCATACGATGGTGCCTCGGCAATCCGTACGGAACGTGGTATCACTGTTTTAAACACAACATTGGGAAAATGTTTCTGAATATCCTCAACAACATCCTTGGCTAAATTCAGTCTTGCGTCGTACATTGTAAGTAATAAACCTTCGATGACGAGATTCTTGTTCAACCCTTGTTTTATAGCCTTTAGGGTCTTTAAGAGCTTTTCCAAACCCTCCAGAGCATAATATTCACACTGGATTGGTATTATCACGCTATCGCAGGCAACCAAACCATTGATCGTCAAAATGCCAAGCGACGGAGGACAATCAACGATAATGAAGTCATATTCATCGTGAAAAGAATCGAGCAATTTCTTCAACCTACCCTCACGGTCGTTCTTTTCAACCAACTCGATCTCCGCACCAGCCAGATCAGGACTGGAAGGTAAAACGGAAAGCCGCGGCCATTTCGTTTTGATAATTGTCTGTTTGAGCATTGCAGGCTCATATAAACAGTCATAAATAGAAGATCCCAGGGAGTGGTAATTAATGCCAAATCCACTCGTTGCATTAGCCTGTGGATCGATGTCAACGAGGAGCACGTTTTTTTCAGCTAGTGACAAACCAGCGGTAATGTTTACTGCCGTGGCAGTTTTTGCAACACCACCTTTCTGATTACAGACCGCGATCTTCCTCATCCTTTTATTGTAGCAAAATCAGCGTAAAAGTCAATGGAAATATGCTTTTTTACGGGTTTTTAAGGTTAATAGTTGACATTTTATGCAAACAGCTTAAAATCATAACCAAGGAGGATTGAACAATATGAGAACATCGGCATTTATAGATAAACAAATCACAACAATCAGAAAAAAAGTCGGTAAAGGGATAGCCCTTTGCGCAACGAGCGGCGGTGTTGATTCCATGGTCTGTGCATTTCTCGGTTACAAAGCACTGGGTAGAAAATTGATCGCACTATTTATCGATGATGGATTGATGAGAGAAAAAGAAGCTCAGACCGTGTCGAAGCTACTCAAAAAATATGGTATAAGAGCAGTTGTTCTATACGCTGCTAAAGATTTTTTCAAGGCGCTTAAAGGTAAAGAGAATCCAGAAGATATGCGCAAAGCCTTCCGGGATACGTTTTATAAAACTTTGGGAAAAGCGGTAAAAAAATACAAAGCTGACTTCTTAATTCAAGGCACAATTGCAGCTGATATAAAAGAAACCCAGGGTAAGATCAAATCCCAGCACAATGTTCTTTCCCAGATAGGTATCAGCCCGAAAAAATATGGATTAGCTATTATCGAACCGTTGGTTAAATTATACAAACCAGGTGTACGCACAATCGGCAAAAAACTCGGTTTGCCCAAAGCGATCTACCAGAGAATGCCGTTCCCGGGTCCAGGACTCGCGACCAGGGTTGTCGGTGAAGTAACATTGCCACGTGTTAGAATTGTCCGCCAAGCAACGACCATCGTTGAAAAAGAATTGAAACGTTTCAAACCATTCCAAGCATTTGCGGTTCTTCTCAATGATCGTGCAACGGGAATTAAAAAAGGGAAACGTGCATTCGGTAATATTATTGTTATAAGAAGTGTCGAATCAAAGGATGCATTGACTGCAACACCTACGAAGATACCGCATAAGGTTCTTGAAAAAATCCAGAGAAGAATAGTCCGAGAAATACCGCAGGTTACTAAAGTCCTCTATGATCTGTCTCCAAAACCACCGAGTACGATAGAATACATTTGATGATTCTAGATTGCAGATTTAGGATTCAGTTCCAACTGCGGCGGAATTGATTACAAAGATGAAATAAAGATTACAGTTTTTTCTGCTTTCGGTTCGCATTTTCTCCGCTTTACGCATTACGACGTACGCTTTACGCTAATGGCATCGAGTGCTTCACGGGATACTGCATCGACACTTAGTTCGGACGGTCCTAATTCCTTGAAACGATCAGCTCCAGCAAATGCTACCATAACTGCATTATCAGTGCAATATTGAATAGCCGGGACATGTAAACTAAAATTCATTCTTTCTGCCAGGCTATTGAATTTTTCTCTCAGCCTGTTATTTACTGAAACACCGCCAACGATACCAAGACTGCTTACTTTGGTTGATTCTATCGCTTTTGAGACAACCTGAATTAAATGTTCAATCGCGATATCTTGAAAATTCGCAGCAATATCACATCGATCATATTCTGGATTATCTCTTACGTGATATAAAACCGCAGTTTTTAAACCAGAATAGCTGAAGTTATAGAGTTTCGGTTTTGGCACGGAGAATTTAACCGCACCGATTTTGCCTTTTCTTGCTTCTCTTTCAATATAGGGCCCTCCAGGATAAGGCAAACCCATCATCTTAGCGACTTTGTCAAAAGCTTCACCACATGCATCATCAACTGTTCTACCGATAGTTTGGTAAACAAATTTTTCTTTAACCATGATAACTTCGGTATGACCACCGGAAACAAGAAGGACCAAAAAAGGATAATGTACAGTCCAGCTGTCCAGTTGCAGAGCGTAAATATGACCCTCAAGGTGATTAACAGCAATAAAAGGCTTATTCAAACCGATGGCAAGCGCTTTGGCAAATGAAAGTCCGACAAGTAAGGCGCCAACTAAACCAGGACCACGCGTCACGCTGATCAGATCAATACTTCCTACGTCCACATTGGCAATCTCCAGAGCGATCTTGACCAGAGACATTATTACTTTTATATGATTTCGCGCAGCAAGCTCTGGAACCACACCACCATACTTAGTGTGATCGATTTGAGATGATACGACATTTGCCAGGACTTTATTATCTTCAATAATGCCTATTGCGGTTTCATCGCAGGATGTTTCAATGCCAAGAGTGATCATGCGCTATTTTACTCAAATAAGAACACTAATCAAGCCTGGACATGGAAAGAAGTAACGGGGTTTGGGAGTATCGGTGTGTCGGAGAATTTAAATCCAAGAAATCTCTGCTTTTTTGGAAGAACATTGACAAATATACGATTGTGATTAAGCTAAATAAATGGTCATTGTCTTATTACTCATCGCCCTTGCACCATGCCTATTTATATTATGGTATTTCTGCCATCGGGACAAATACGAACCTGAACCAAAAAAGAAAATCCTTAAGATATTCCTGATCGGTGCAGTAATGGTTATACCTGCCGGTATCATAGAAACAGTTCTATTATATGGTCTAAACGCTGTTATCGGCGGTATTATCAATATCTTTATTATGTCTTTTATTATAATCGCACCGACTGAAGAATTGTTGAAATTCTTTGCGGTAAAACGTTGGATATATCGCTCACTCGAATTTGACGAGGTCATGGACGGCATTGTCTATACTGTTGCCGTCTCACTCGGTTTTGCAACGATTGAGAATATTTTATATGTATTGCAGAATGGTATTACAACCGGTATTGCCCGGGCTTTCCTGGCAATACCCGGACATGCGTTTTTCGGCGCTTTGATGGGATACTATATCGGAAGGGCAAAATTCGATAAGGAAAATGAAACAAAACTGATCTTTAAAGGCGTTCTCCTGGCGATCTTTTTTCATGGTCTTTATGATTTTCTCCTGTTTACACAAACCGTGCTTGCGTTGCTTGTTATAGTACTTATTATTGGACTCGGATTATATGTTCTGAAACACCTGAAAAAAGCAGAATTGCAGAGTAAGAAGAGACTTGCTGATGAGATCGAAGAGAAAAAACAGGCGATAATAGAAGAAGAACTACTCAATAAAGCACCAGTCGTTGAGCAGACAAATATTAGTGAAAAAAACACCCCTACTCCACCAAACAACAATCCACAAAAATCTAAAGATTAACCTGTTCTCCATTCGTTAATTTCGAAATTAACGAATTACTCAACAATCCAGTTGGCTATTTAATAATCTTGTTTTATCCGCTTGGTCGTCCTCTCTACAAGTTTCTCGCAGCATGCAAAAAAAGACCTTACTTCTTCTGGATACTTGATCCAGTATCTTGTTTTTCTATGTTCCTTCTCGTAGCGAACCATATTCGCTAATTTCAATTTTGCAAGGTGCTGGCATACATTTGGTTTGGTTCTGTTTACGCGACCGACAATATCATCAAGATTCATCGGACCTTCATCCAAAAGCATTTTTACAATGGCATATGCTATCGGGTAACTGACAGCTCTACATATTAGTGATCCGCGGTATTTATTCTCGAGTATTTTCATGCTCATAGCATATATAAAAGGTGTTGCCTGTCAACTAATTAACTTTTTGTTGATTTCACTATTGCGCAATTGCTTAATTAACTAATTTAGTCATGGAGGAATGGAGGTTCTGCAATTATATGGTTATTGGCTTTTCGTTTGGAAAAACGGCTATTGACAAAATTAAATTAGCGGTTAAAATAGAACATGTTTAAATTCAACAAAGCTCTATTCGGTGCAATCATTGCTGGTTTCTTAGGTATCTTTTTTGCGACGGTCGGTTTTTGGCGGACTTTGATGATCATCTTTCTCATCGTTCTTGGATACCTTGTTGGCACCTATCTTGAAACCAGAAAAAAAGAAGAAGATTAAACCGGTTGAAATCTTTTCAGAGAAACAAAAGCGGTCTATAATAAGTAGACCGCTTCGTCCATACATTCAAAAACTTATTAAGTCACTTAGTCGATCACAATTTTCTGTTTTGCTTCCAGTTCGCGCGACTCAAGCATAAGAAAATAAACACCCTTTGATTGTCCATGTATATCGATGCTGTTTGATCCATTTTTGACATCACCCTGCCAGAGTACACCGGTATCGCGCCCCAGCACATCATAAAGTCGTAGTATCGCATAACCGGTTCCTGATGCATCAAATATGATATTGAAATTTCCGCGCGAGGGATTTGGTGAAACCTCCATTTTATTGATATCAAAACCAATACTCTGGTTCTCTTTAACCGCGATCACATTCTGGTAAACAATTGTAGGATCTGAATTCTGTGAAAAATAATAAGTCGAATAGCCGATATTATCAGCCGTAGTATCAGGTCGGGCGATGATCTTATAAGCAAAATAAACAGTCCAGGTTTGCCAGGCTTCAAAACCATCACTCTCCAGCATCCAGTGCACCGTAGTATCGCCAAAAACTCCGTCGACAGGTATTACTCCCAAGTCCATTACGGTTCCGGCATTAAAAGCATTAGGCGTACCCGTCCCAGTTGTGTCGGCAAACAACCAATAACCAAACACATCATATTCAGTCTGATCAGCACGTCTAGTCTCCTTGGGATTGGAAAATTCAAACCATATCGTGTCGTTAGCACCGCCACCCGGACCGGTTTTTGTCACATCTATTTTTGGCATTACCCACACAGTATCATCAGGGCTCCAGCTTTGGGTTGCCATTGATTCATCTAATGTATCTGAATACAACCAGTAAAACCCCGTATGGTCTATATTATTATCATATGTCCCTGGATTACCGGCGTAGGCAGAATCCCAGGAGCCAAAAGCGATGATAGTATCACCATCTTGCCAATCAGGAAAAACACCGATTTCAGCGGTCCAGCGGACTGCGTTTAGTGTTACCGAATAAGTCGTATACGATCCGGTCGTATCTTGATCAAACCAATGTGTTGTTGCATGATTTAAGTCATAGATCATCCAGTACGTGCCAGTTTGATCCAGACCAACAGGCCAATTTCGCACCAGCTGTCGTAATACATGGGGCGGTGATGCAAAACCAAGCACCACCAGCAAAACTATTGTTTGTAGATATTTTAGTATATTATCCATTATTCATTTACTCCTTATCGCCTTTAGTGTACCAAAATAATTTTTGCCTGTTTCTCATTCTCTTTTGTAGTTATTCTCACAAAATAAACGCCTGCCGCGACCTTACGCCCCTTGTCATCATCACCACGCCATAATTCACTATAGTATCCTGATTTTTGTTTCTTCGTAATAATCGTCTTGACCTTTCTTCCTGAAATATCATAAACCTTAATTGTCACTTTTTGTAGATATGGAAGTGCATAATCTATTTGAGTCTGCGTCTTGAATGGATTCGGCCATATATCAAAAGCAAAATATACGGACGTGAGCTGATCTTCGATTGTAGCAGACTCCTGGTATGAAGTATAAACTGTCTCATAACCGCCTAAGAATACGGGTTTAAGATAGCATTTACAGTCAGCCACATATGTCTTTCCCGCTATAACTTTTTCATTTAGACGTTTATTCGACTTGTAAATACTAAAACCAATAATATTAGGATCTTCTACATCGTCCCAAATGACCGATTTTAAGCGCGACTGCTGTTTCGGTTCAGGTATCTGTGCAAGCACGATATCACCCAATTCCTGAATATCAACCTTTTCATCAAGTTCGAAACTGGTCACTGAAAAATAACCTTTATTATCAAGGATTGCCTCAATAATAAGTATTATTTTTTCGTTGGGTAACCATGGTGATCTAAAGTTACCGGTATTAAACCATATAGCCCCTCTATTTTTATTTATTGCAAAACCACAACCGATGATTTTTTCCGTGAGAACATCTTTCGGTTTATTTACACGGTAAGCAGTAAATACCAAATTATTAAAACCATCAAAATCCAGATGGCATCGAACAACATGGGGTACACCTGCTTCTCGGAAGTCCTTTTTTATTTGTTTTTCTCCCCGTGAAGGTTCATAGTGTTTAGCATCCATGAAGACTAATTCATCTACCAACTTTTCCTTTTTTATTCTCTCGGGGGATTTGATTTTCCATATCGGTTCGCGATCAGCTTCTGCAAACCTGCCAATCTGTATTTTTGAAGACTGATGGAATCTTTTGGTCAATGCCAATATTACATCACCGGCTTTATTTGAATACTCTGTAGGATTCCAAATAGTATCATTTGTGATTTCAAATTCGTAGCCCCGTCCAGCTGCAATATTGAAATCATCGCCGTACCATTCAAGAAAATCAGGGTCCCATAGCCAGTTCTCATATAACTGATCATCACGTAAATTGACGATCTTAATCAATGGAACACCAGACGGGCTGTAGTCAGTAGTAATATCACTTACTGCACTGTATGCTGCATTATACGGTATGGAAATCCAATTCCTGTCAGTGGTTGCTGCATTTTCATTAAGGCTCACTAAACCATTTGGGTTGTTGGCACCAACAAGGAATAAAGAAGTATCAATTGTCGTCTCCATTTCATATCCACGACCTGATACTATTGAAAAATCATCGCCGTACCATTCAAAAAAATCAGGGTCCCATAGCCAGTTCTCATATAACTGATCATCACGTAAATTGACGATCTTAATCAATGGAACACCGGAGGAACTTAAATCATCTGTCAAATCTGAAGCCACCGTGTAATTACTATGCCATGGTAGACTGATCCAGTTTCTATCACTAGAAGAAGCATTCTCGTTGAAAAATTTGTTCAATTTATAACCCATGTTCGATTTCACGCTGCGGTTTCGTGCTACATCGACTGCTTTAACAAGATAGTAGTAACTATTGCCAGAACTCAAAGCACCCACATCCGTGAATACTGTATCGGGCTGGATCGTGACACCGACTGAATCTGAAGAACCCGGGATAAAAGAAGGTGATGTGCTTCGGTATACAACATAGTAATGGACCGTTTCAGGATTGCCGAGGGTATCTGTGGTGATCATATTCCAGGTGAGTTCTACATCACTGCCTGATTTCTCAGCCGGGTTAATATAGGGTGCAATAGGCGGAAATGCTTCTGAAGGGTGCCAGAAACCGATCACACCCTGGTAATCAGTGTCGGTAACACGGCCGATCGCAGTCTGGCTAATTGTACCCTGCAAAATATAATCTGTGGATGTCATCTTTCGTCCACCTGATGAAAGGACATCCTTTTTTAAAACATAATTCTGTGCAAACAGTAGCAACGGTACAAATAATAATATTCCTTTATTCATCTCGCCTCCTACCATATAATCCTATAAGATATTTCTCTTGTGTCAAGATATATGCTATTGGTATAAGTACCCAAATTACCTCCTTATATTCTACTTTCTTTCAATTCATTATATATATAACTATTAACAAACCTATTAACCTTAAAAACTGGTTTTATTCTCCAAAATTTCGAGCCGTTTCTTCAATTCTGTATTCTCTCCCTGTAGTTTTTCAACTAATTGAGCTAATTGCTGAATCGCCGCAGTATTCACCGCGGTTATATGGTCATAATTCACGGCTAAGTGCTTCTCTGTAGCTCCCTCACCGACAACCTCAGGCAACACATTCTGGATCTCCTGAGCGATGAAACCATAATCATCTCTGCCGCCTTTAATGCCATAATCCTCATAGCCATGTTTCCACTGAAAGTGAACAGGGTTCATCTGTTTGACCAATTCAAGAGGATCTAAGATAGATTGAACATTGGTCTTGAATTCCTGGTCAGATGTCGCCCAGGAACCAGTACAGTATGCACTTCCGCTGACATACAATCGATATGCCGAAGCCGCACCATCACGCCCTATAAAAACCGTGCCAAGACCAGTGCCCCAGTCAAATACAGCAACACTGTCATAACCGTTAACATCTGCATTATATCCAAAAGCAAAAGAACAATAACCATCAGCCGTATTATTATAACCACCAGGAATGGTCGCGTAGGTTCCGTTTGTATAATTTGAATATCCACCACCAATAAAGGAGTAATTACCGTGCGCATCATTATTGCGACCGCCAACAACAGCTGAATATACGTCGTGTGTTTCATTGACACGACCACCAACTACAACAGAGTAATCACCTCGTGCAGTATCTGCATTTCCTCCACCAACGAATGTAAAGTCACTACCAGAATAGTTATTTGTTCCACCACATATTGTTACATAATCTGCGCCTATAATCATTGCGTTATCTGACCCACCGACAACAACACTGTATCTCGTCGCAGCATTATTCAAACCTCCACCAATGAAAGAATAGTCATCATAGGCATAATTATTGCTTCCGCCAACAATGACTGATGCAGTATCACCATTCCCTGAGGTTACGAATCCAACGCGATTATTAAAACCCGATATTATAGCACCGGCATATGCATAAACTGTATCGGCTGTTCCATTACCAACAAAAGAATAAGTACCGCTGGCATAGTTACTGTTTCCATTTCCAATAAACCCATATATACCACTAGCTGTACCACCAATTCCTCCACATACAACTGAGTAGGTATTTTGGGCAGTATTATTATAACCACCAAGAATAGAAGCATAGTTTGCAGTTACTTCATTAGAATAACCACCACCTACTGTCGTACAGTAAGTCCCAGATGCACTATTTAAATAACCCCCTCCCACGTAACCATATTCTGAAATTGCCGTATTACTCTTGCCACCACTAATTGAAGCGTATTTGTTGGTTGCACTATTCTCCCAACCCCCGGCAACTGTTGTTGCAGTATCAGTTGTTGCATTTCCGGCAAGATTGCTATAACCACCGCCAATACTACCCCAGTATGCCATTACTGTATCAGCATGTCCGCCACCAATAAAAGCAAACCAACCATCAGCATTATTATCCAGACCACCACAAATGGAAGCCCGATCCGCACTTGCAGAATTGTTTTCACCACCACCAACAAATGTACGCAAAACACTCGCAGTATTGTCTAAACCCCCAACAACAACGCAGTGATTTCCGGTTGCACTATTCGTTTGGCCACCACCAACGAATGTATATCGCGCGGTAGACGAATTATCCCAACCGCCAACAACTGTTGCTGCAGTATCGGCGGTTGCATTTCCGGCAAGATTGCTATAACCACCGCCAATACTACCCCAGTATGCCATTACTGTATCAGCATATCCGCCACCAATAAAAGCAAACCAACCATCAGCATTATTATCCAGACCACCACAAATGGAAGCCCGATCCGCACTTGCAGAATTGTTTTCACCACCACCAACAAATGTACGCAGGACACTTGCAGTATTGTCTAAACCTCCAACAACAACACAGTGATTACCAGTCGCACTATTCGTTTGACCACCACCAACAAATGTATATCGCGCGGTAGACGCATTATCCCAACCCCCAACAACAACTGCACCAGTATCGCTCATACCATTGCCACCATCATTACTGTACCCAGAACCAATGAACGAACGATAACCATACGCATGGTTTGCATTACCATTGCCGATGAATGACTGCTGCCCGTAAGCCATATTTGCATTTCCATTACCAATATAGGAATATTGTCCGATCGCTTCATTATCAATACCATTCACGACCGTGGCATAGGGTGAATCAGCAACACAGCTGTAGCCACTCAAAATTGTGATGTCACCAAAACTTGCACCTGAAAGACCGGTTGTACATGCATATGAACCAAGATTGACATGTCTGTGAACATTGCCGTAGAGCATATTACTTGCACCTCCACGCGCGATCCCTAAGTGATTCGCCGTATACAAAACACTATCTGGCGTACCACGCACCCAATCATTGTCACTACCAACTGGCTGCCACGTCCCGGTACCGGAAGCATTCGAAGTCAGAACATATCCGTTACTCGCACCAGTCGTAAGCCTGAAACCGGTCATTGCTACAGTTCCATCAACATCAAGTGCATATGAAGGATTGATCTTATTAATACCCACTTCACCGTCACGCTCGATCGTTAAATGCGGTCCATATACTGTTGCGCCCGCACGTCCATAAACATACAATTCATTAGTACCACCATCGTACTTTAATGACATATTATATGAATTGTTTACATTTTCTGCCAAGATCAGTTCAGCATCATGGTCTACAGTCGTTGCTACTGATGATATCAGTAATCTACCGAGAGTATCATCTCCAGCAATATGTAATTTCTCCAGAGGACTTGTCGTCCCTATGCCGACATTCCCGGACACCCCAGAATACATATCTGTACCAAAGATAATCCAATCAGTATCTGGCGGTACATCGTTCCAGGATAGCAGACCACTTCCATCAGTAACAAGTATTTGATCTGCAGAACCATCAGTCACAGGAAATTCATAGCCACTTGTCTCATTACCAAACCGAATATGCGGCATATCGACCATGAATGTAGAATCCTCGGTAAGCTTACTGTCGATTCCAAAAAGATAGGAATAATCTGCACCAGCTGCAATTGTATCTGCAAATCCACCGACTATTGCTGAATATTTACCATCTATATAATTATACCTGCCACCGCCAATAAAAGAATAACT
>JBARXB010000046.1:0-61228 GCA_049647165.1 bacterium | reverse complement strand
AAGCCTGATACATCGTCAAATCCGCAGCAAGACCCGTTCCGTAATCACCCGAATAACCCAAGACCGTAAGGATCGAATCCATGATATGACCTGATCCCGGTAACGGATCAGGATCCCATAAATAATAATGCTTCTTGCCGACAACAAGACTGAAATCCAGTGTGTCAACATAAACACCTGAAACTACCTCAACCTGAAAATCGATTAATGTACCGGTCGGTGTCGTACCGCTAGCCGTAACATTATACGGGTCCGCTGCATTGTTCGCAGTATCACCTACTGTGACAGCACCAAAATCACCAGAATTGTCATTTATCGTTATATATGCTGAAGCAGTCATGAGTGTTGAACTAACATCCATCGCGTCAGCAGCCCCTTCGTTTTTTATAGTGATCACGAGGTCGGCGCTCTCCCCAGGATCAAGTATCCCATTATTGCCATCCATAACAGTACAGTGCTCATATAAAAGCGTAGGTAGAGGATTTATGTATTGGTGTAATGAGTAATCCCAATCTCCCGCGAGATATGCAAGATTGAGATTGAAGTCAACAAGATGCATCAATGGTGCAGAAGCAGACGCTGCTACAGTAAACACTGCATCGATTGTATCGCCCGGTGCCATATCACCCAAGTTGGCCGTACCACTCACGACTGTTACATATGTATCCGAAGTAGATAATGTCGCTACCGAACTCTCAGCTGTATCACTTGCCTGGTTATAGACCGGGACAATAAGACTCACCTCCTCACCACTCTCCCACAAGCCATTACCATTGCCTCCGGGTGCAGGATCGTCAATCCAATGTGCAAGAGGGCGTAAGTTAAATGGCGGCGGCGTGGCGTTTATCGCGTTCAATGCATCTATCCTGCCGGCACCAAAATCATTATCTTTACCAGCCGGCCCTAAATCTATAGAAGTTGTTTGTAATATGCTGTCGATCTCGATCGGTGTTAAGAGATAATTTTTCTCAAGCATCAGGGCGGCAACCCCCGCAGTATGAGGTGTTGCCATTGAGGTTCCATTCCAACCATCGAGATACCCTGTATTATTATTATATGCACAAGACTTGATATTTACACCAGGTGCGGAAACATCGGGTGCAGTTAGTCCTGGTGGATATATGTAATCATTGAATGGTGCAATACTCTGCCAGGTCACAGGACCACGACTGGAAAAACCTGCAATCGCATCATTGATATCAGTCGCACCGATAGAAACCACGTCTGATGGTGCGCCAGTAGCACCATTGTCTGGATTCCACCAGGGCGAAGGTACATCACCCGGGCAACGTAAATTAGACGGAGGTGAACCACCACCCTCATTGCCAGCTGCAACGATCATCACAATACCGGTAGCACCAACATTATCGCAATTTGTACGCCAGGTTGCACGCCTTGGACTCCAGGCATATATCCATCCCAAAGACATGGAGATCAAATCACCACCATTAGCCGGTGATAAAGGTGGAGATACAACAAATTGCATGGCATCCCAAACCTGATTCTCTGCGATCGTATCAGCCACGGTTCTTACACGGCAGGCCATGACCTGGGCTTCAGGAGCTACGCCACATTGTGAACCAGCTGTGCCATCAGAAGCGATTGAACCAGCACAATGGGTGCCGTGACCACTTATATCCATCGGGTCATCATTGTTACTTTCAAAATTCCAACCGTGGTTCGGATAATTAGGATCTGTCCACATATGACTGGCAAGATCAACGTGATTGTAATTACAACCCGTATCAATCAGACCCACGATAATACCCTGGCCTGTATATAAAGGCCAAACCTGATCTGCCCTTACCTTTAATACTCCCCACGCAATTTCCCGCGTTATATCCGGCGGAGCAAATGAATGCGGGGGATCATCCAATTTGATCGGTTTGAGATCATAATCCACATAATAAATCTCTTCATGTCGGTCGAGCATCTCAATGACTTCTATGTTCGCACGGCAATAAATCGCATTATTGATCCAGAATGATTTAATATCTGTTACCTTACCCTTTTGCTCCATTTCTCTCAAATACGAAAGTATTTCTTTCTGCTTTTGTGCAGAGAATGCCTTTAATAACTCAGCAACCTGTACCCTTTTCAAATTCCGCGGCAAACCCTGAGCCGCACTCTTTAATTCATTGACATTCATCTGCTCTTTAAAGACAATATCAACTGGGATCAGCTCTTCAACGTCTTTCATATCCATTACCCGTATTAAATCCGGGCTCATAAGAGCAAAAACCGGCATAATCCCCAGCAGTATTAACATTATGAATATTTTTTTCACAAAACCTCCTTAAATATAGCTATTGGGTTAGGATTAGGCCCGCCCCGACTTGCAGAGCAAGGCCAAGGAAGCGAGAATAAAAAATAATATCCAGCCCCCTAACCCAAACCTATTTTCCATTACTTCAAAAGAACTGCCTTTTCTGTTTTCTGATAATTACCTGCTTTTAAGTGAATGAAATAAACACCTGCAGGAACACGCGTTCCCGTCTCATTAATGGCATGCCAGACAATTCGGTGATGCATCGCCTGTGGTTCTGTAGACACATCATAGGACTTAACCAGTTTACCGACTGCATCGTATATCTTTATATACGCATCATGCACACCCTGACTGATCGCATAATCCAATGTTATGGACTTGATCCCTGGATTGAGTGATAAGGTCAGGTTCGAGCTTATTATTTCTTGTGATTTTGGTGTTTCAGCAATGCCTACTACGACATCAGCCCTTGCCAGACAGGAATAATCACCCCAGCCCCAGTCATTATTATACCCCCTGACATAGTAGAAATATTCGCCTTCAGCATGGCCAGTGAATTGGTACGATGTATCGGTAATGGTTGATGAGATCGTGTTCACATCGGCAAAGAGACATACTGGATAGACATCGTCGACATAAAAACCACCAGATAAGGTATTACCGTCAGTCATCGACCGGAACCTGAAATAGACTGATTTGCCTACCCAATTATTCAATGAATAGGCTTTTCTCACCCAGGAACTCTGGTTGCCGTTAAAACGTGTCGTATCCATATTATACCAGTACTTTGTATCCTCGGAAATTTCAACGACCGCTACATCATAATTAGTTTCCAGGTTATAACGACACCAAAAAGTAAGTGAATCACCGGTTTGCACAAGATATGGATGGATCGTTTGAACACCGTGATTCATATCATCAACATTCCCAGAAAACAAGCTGTGTGTACCAGAATGTGCCTGGCTCGTGCTCAATGTAAACCCATCAAGTACCCAGCGGCTCGTGCCCGATTCAAAATCATCTTCAATCATTGAAGGATTGGATAATTCAACGAGCTCCCACTGAAGCGGTTCATTATAAACCGGATTTTTTGCATGCCAATAGATCGTGAAATCCTCACTTACTGTACCGAGTGGATATATCGTTGGCGGTGGAACTAATGTCCTGACCAGAAGAACTATAGAATCGCATATCCCGGCAAGATATTCGAGTGCTTTAAAATTCTGATGATTGATATGGTCAAGCTGGCTCTCAGCTTGATAAAATGCCGTACCGAGTTCGGTCGTGAACGAAAGGTTCGATACACCATGGACATGCCGAGACCATGAATACAACCAGTCAACACTCGAACCGCTGACTGGATAGATCGTTATACCGATCGGACCGCGGTCATAAGTACCGCCATACAAACACTGGACCAGATCAGCGGCATTATTACCAAAATGGTTGTACAGTGCTGAATCAGGTGATTCCTGATCTTTCCAACCCCAGGGCCACATGATCATCTCACCAGAACTGTGGTAGGACATATAGGCATTAAATTCATGAGCTTCTGCATAAAGAGTCAGAGCACGTGTTTCATCTCCAGAATTTACATAAGCACCACAGAAAGTTTCTGACGACGGACTGTGAGTTGCCTTGCCATTATCGACTGCACCCCAATCGCCTTCAATATCGCCAGTACATCCTGCATAATTGCGGTTCGGATCAGTCCCCGTACTTCCGCCAAACGGTTCACGGTTCTTACGCCACCAATTACCACCCGGGTAATCATAAACATAACCATCGGCATTGATGATTGGAAAACAATAGATCTCGGTATTGTCAATAATATCCGTGATCGGCTGAACCTGTCCGTAGGCGTTAAGCAAGGAATCGGCAAAAAAGAGCACGACCGGAATGCATGCCCATTCGCGTGAATGATGCAGACCATCGACCAGAAAGCCTGGTTCATCATCTTCTTCAACATACACATTATCTGATATCTTTATACCGTACATCCATCTGCCCTGGTATGTTGGGATAGGTAATGAATCAAGTTTACAGATTGAAGGGTAGTTCTGAACCATCTGTTGGAGACTATCATTGACCTCAGCATAAGATAAATAATCAGCCCGCACCTGCTCTTTAATATGCGCAATACTGAAGACGATTATTTCATAAGGCAAGCCTGATCCTCTTATCTGCATCAAGACATCGTGATCAGCAACAATATCATAGTACTCACCAACACGCGCACTGGCAATATCGAGATCATACTTGGGCGAGATCTTCTCAATATCCTGCCAATTTGGTGCATAGACCCGGACGATCATGTCCTGGGCCAGCGCAAAACTAATAAGCACCAGTAATGCAACGATAATTTTTCTCATTATATCTCCTTTTGATTTTTACGACATGATATCATTTCTTACTTCATCGAAGTGTAAATAAATCTATATTTATATAGACTTAAACCTTTCTGAACATCCTCTATTCTTTTTATTTATTATAACATAAATAAAAAAAATGTCAACCTTGGTGAATTTAAGGTCTACTATGCGACCCGGCCGATGCGCATCAGTCTTATCGACTTCCACTGCCAGATCTTTAGAATATCCCAGAGTGATTGTGCTTCACGCCCGAGATCAAAAGAAAAATAGATAAAAAGTGGTTTACCTTTAAGATTTTTCTTGTGCAAAGGACCCCAGAATCTTGAATCCATTGAATTATCGCGGTTATCGCCCATAACAAAAATATGGTTATCCGGTACGATAACCGGACCAAAATTATCGCGCACATGCAGGTTCAGGATATCATAAAGTTCTGCCTGCTCCCATTTCTTTTGATAGAGACGAGGATCAAAATTGACTGCATTATATATATTGTGATCAGTATGACGGACATATGATTCTGATATTTGAGTGCCATTAATATATAATATTTTGTTGATCAACTGCACTGTATCGCCTTCGATCGCAATGCAGCGCTTCACAAAATCCCTTCTCTCAAAGGGAAACTGAAAAACAACAATTTCACCCCGCTCGGGTAACCGTCCGGGGATGAGTGGAATTTGATGAACTGAAAAAGGAACCGGGATCTTAACGCCATAGATAAAACGATTAACGAGCAAGGCGTCACCGACTAAAAGGGTTTTTTCCATAGAAGGCGTGGGGATCACATATGCCTGAACAAAAAATGCCCTGAGCACTAAAACTACGGCGATAACAACAACCCAGGTCAAAATCTCTCGTTTTATCTTTTCCTTCATGAGCAATTATAATGGGTTTTAACGTGAAGTCAATGATTCCCTGTTAACATATTGCGCCAATTTATTTCTTGACTTGGCAATCATTATATATAGAATAACAGATGCAATTTAATGGGCGGTTAGCTCAGCCTTGGTTAGAGCGTCTGCTTGACATGCAGGAGGCCACCCGTTCAAGTCGGGTACCGCCCATGTTTTCACATCGAGGTTATCAAATACAGAAGAGTCCAGGCGAAGGAAAAAATCAATGGAAGCTATACTCGATATCCTCATAACCATTCAGAGACTCGATGATAAATTAAAGGATACAAAATCCGAAATAGAAGTAATCCCCAGTAAGATCGAAAGATTAGAAAAAGAAATTAAAGAAGCGAACGAGGCGCTCAATGAAAAAACAAGCCGTATTGAGGAAATACGCAAGATTTATAGAATGAAAGAAGGCGATGTCGCCGAAAACGAAAACAAAATTACCAAACTGAATAACCAGACTTTTGCGGTAAAAACCAATGAAGAATATCGTGCAATATTAAACGAAGTCGATTTTTTCAAAAAAGAGAACGAAAAGATCGAAGATGCAATGATCAACCTTTTAGAAGAAGAAGAAAAACTCAAAGGGTCAATAGCGCAGCATGAAGCTGAAACAAAAGATTTTACAGAAAAGAAAAGTACTGAAATTGAAAACATTAGAGAACATAATGAACAATTGACCGAATATCTAGCGCAACTAAACGCTGACTTCGAGACAAATTCCGGAAAACTACCGGCTGAAACAAAAGAACTGTACAACAAAACGAGAAAATTCCGTGGCAATGCAGTCTGTTTGATCCACGATGAAACGTGCACAGGCTGCTATGCAAATCTCACACCACAATTTTTAAACGAGCTTAAAAAAAGAGACAGTCTGCTTTTGTGTGATAGTTGTGGTCGTATATTAGTATACGTTGATACTAAAAAAGATATTTGATGTAGACGGGTACTGATGTCTACAGATCCTGACGCTTCCCTCATAATATATGTAGATGGTTCATCACGCGGTAATCCAGGACCAGCAGGTATCGGTGTCGCGGTCTTTGCTGACGATGATACATCAAAACCTATCGAGGAAATATCGCGCTATATAGGTATAACCACTAATAATGTTGCTGAATATGAAGCTCTAATTCAGGCACTCAGATGGTTACTGCGGTCTGAAAAAAAATCCTGTACGATCAAACTCGATTCAGAGCTTGTCTACCGGCAAGTGATCGGTCAGTATCGAGTAAGAAAACCCCATATTGCCCATCAGATAAAAAGAGTCCGGCGCCTGTGCGAACAACTCGGTAAGATTACGTTCGTCCTGATACCGCGTGACGAAAATAAAAATGCCGACCGGCTCGCTCAAAAGGCATCAAAAAAAGTCAACCCCGTAGAAAATTCCCTGCACTAAATGACGAGATATTTTTTTCAATAATGATCCACCCTTTTTTTCAATCCTCGCTCTCGAGGGTAAGCTATTTCAACGGGGTCAAAGTCAAGAAAGAATCTTTTAAACAAACTCATTGAATAAAAAATCGAAAGGGATTTAAAAAATATTCATCGTTCTTTTGGTCAGATATCTTGACAATATTAAGAAAAGGAATACACTATCTTAAATGAAAATAATAAAAGAAATAAACGCGCCGCGCCTTTTAATATTTGGCTACATCGGTATCATCGGTATCGGAACGTTATTATTGCTCATACCGTTCGCAACGAACAACGGCATCTCGGTCATTGATGCGCTCTTTACGGCTTCGTCAGGATTATGTGTCACCGGTTTGATCGTCAAAAATACCGCTCTCGATTTCACCCTGTTCGGGAAATGTATTATGCTGGCACTCATTCAGATCGGAGGTCTCGGTTATATGACACTATCAACCACGTTTTTCTTTTTTCTGGGCCGAAAGATATCTTTGCGCGACCGGGTGCTTTTCAAAGAATCGATCAATATCCTTTCTTTTGAAAACCTGAAACGTTTTGCCTGGCGCGTGTTCAGAATTACGATCGCCCTGGAGCTAACCGGGACAATACTGCTGTATTTCTTTTTTGTCAAGAAATTCGACCCGCTAACTGCGTTAGGTCATGCGTTCTTTCATTCGGTATCGGCATTTTGTAATGCCGGTTTCTCGAGTTTCTCTGAAAATCTAAGTCTTTTTTCAAATTATAGTGGCGTTCCAATCGTTGTTGCTGCATTATTTATTATCGGTGGTCTTGGCTTTATCGTTATCTCCGATGTGTTCGCGACCTTTATCAAAAGGACTAAGAAACGCTTGTCTTTACACTCGGTAATCGTGCTCAGGACGACCCTCGCTTTTATTGTCTTTGGCACGATATTCATCCTTGTGCGTGAAGGTCACCATGCACTTCGGGGATACACCTTTATCGAAAAATTACTCTTTTCGTTTTTCCAAGCAGTTACGCCGCGCACCGCTGGCTTTAATACCTTTACTATCTCAATGTTCTCGCCGATAACACTCCTTATGTTCATGTTCTTCATGTTCATCGGTGCTTCTCCAGGCGGTACTGGCGGCGGGATCAAAACAACAACCTTTGTCTTACTTCTCAAATGGATAAAAGAACTGCTCCTTGGCCGTTATGGTGATGATATTTCCACGCATAAGAAAAGAATACCCATTGAGCAAGCCTTCAGGTCATTCGTCATTTTTGGTTTGGCCATATTCGTTGTGACAATTTCATTCGCCTTGCTCATGCTTTTCGACAATCCACGACCATTAAAAGCACTGTTTGAGGTTTTTTCAGCCCTCGGAACGGTCGGCTTATCCATGGGCTCGGCAGTGAACCAATTTTGCAGTTTCTCCTATGACCTTTCATGGCTCGGTAAAATTGTTATAATACTGACCATGATAACCGGTCGTGTTGGAACCATCACCATTGGTAGCGCCTTATTGAGGCCGCATCTCATGGATTTTAAATACCCCGAAGAGCCGATCGTTATCGGGTAATGACATGACCAAGCCGCTTTTACTCTACAATGCACACTTTTATGATTTTTACAAACCCCGCAGGAAAATTCAGGCACTCCTCATAAGAAACGGGGTAATAGAAAAAACATATAAAAAAAAACCTCAATTAACTGAAGCTATAAAAAAATATGATCTTAAAGGCAATCATGTAATACCCGGCTTCATCGACAGCCATACACATCTGATATCCCGCGGTATTGAACTCCAGCGTATAGATCTTGAGAAGTGCAAATCCCTAAGTGATTGCCTTGAAAAACTACGTGCTGGATTGACGACTGCGAGAAAGATCATCTTTGCTTCGAACTGGGATGAAAGCAATTGGCATTCATTCAAGAAAGAAGATCTTGATCGGCATACACTCGATAAAATATCCCGGAAAATACCGGTAATCATGCGCCGAATCTGCGGGCACTTTGCGGTTATCAATACTTGTGGCCTGCATTCAATACCACGCGGCTGGCATATCGTTGACTGGGAAAAAGGTCACCTTTATGAAGATGCCGCACTTTATCTGAATGATATTTTCCAACCTGACCGAACGATGCTCAAGCGAGCTATTAAACTTGGTACAGCAGAGGCATTGAGCAAGGGAATAACCACGGTTCATGAAATTACAAATCCCGGGCGCTTTCGTCTTTTGCAGGACATTAATAAGAAAAATGGGCTGAAATTAAGATTTTCTATTTATATCCTGCTTAAATCATTCAGGGAGATTTTCAATGCTGGATTTGCCAGTGGTCTGGGTGATGATTTTTTAAAATTCTCTGGTGTCAAAATTTTTCTCGATGGTTCAATTGGGGCGAAAACCGCAGCATTAACAACACCCTATTCAGGAGGTAGAACTTCGGGTAAGATGCTAATGGCCAGAAAGAAACTCGAAGAAATTGTCAGCGCGGCTGAGAAAAATAACATCCAGCTTATGATCCATTCGATCGGTGATCAAACTACGGCAATGGCTTTAAAGGCTATCGAAAAAGCATTGAAACCTTCAGGCAGCGAAAAAACCCGTAACCTGTTGCGTCACCGTCTCGAGCACCTTGAAGTACTCAGTACATCCCTTATAAGAAAGATCGCAAAATTGAGATTGGTTTGCTCAATGCAGCCGAACTTTGCATGTAAATGGCAAAATCCAGGGAGTCTATACGAGCGGTATCTCGGTGATCGATACAAAACCATGAACTGCTTCAAAAATGTATTAAAAGCCGGGATCAGATTAGCATTTGGCTCAGATTGTATGCCCCTTGGTCCGCTTTATGGTCTTCAGGGTGCGACCTGCCACCCCTTTGCATGTGGCCGGCTAAAGCCAATCGATGCCTTTAGATGCTATACTGCAGAAGGTGCATTTGCTACATTTGATGAAAAGCAAAAAGGAAAAATAGATGATAGCTTTCTTGCGGATCTTGTGGTTTTAGATAAGGATCCACTTGCTGAAAAAGATACAAGCCGGATAAAGATCTTAATGACCATGGTGAATGGTGAATTTCTTTATAAAAGATGATCGCCATGAAGCTTTCCTGGTATTTTAAAAAAGCCTATAAAAAATTCAATACTGACCGGTGTCCCCTCCTCGCTTCAGCACTCGTTCATGCGACTACTTTCAGTTTGTTCCCGCTGCTTCTCGGCCTTATTTCTCTGTCAATATTTATTCTCGGCTCTTCAGAAGGAATCCTCGACAAGGTCATGCCCTATTTAAAACAGGCATTTCCAGTAGATATCAATGAAATTATCGGTAATATATCATTGATAAAGCAGAATTCCATTGTTATTGCGGCGGCAGGTTTGCTCGGCTTTCTATGGGGTGCGGCGAGTATTTTCCGCGCTCTCGAATCAACCTTAAATGTCATCTGGAAGGTCAAAAAGGACCGACCTTTTTTCCGTAAGAGTCTGCTGACTATCGGCTGGGCATTTATTGTCATCATCTTGCTTTTAGGTTCGGTCCTTGCCACTATCGCGGCAAAAGCGCTTGGCGCTGAGGGGCTAGTAAATCTACCACCCCAGTTCAGCATTATTCTGAGTGTTCTTTTATTCGGATTGATCTACTGGCAGTTCCCTAATCGCAAGGTGGTCTTCCGGGACGCTCTGTTTGGAGCAGTATTCACTGCGACAGCATGGGAAATAGCTAAATTCATTTTTACCTTTTATATTACAAGGATGGTCGACTATTCCAGAGTATTCGGGTCTTTATCGACTCTGGTTGTCATTTTCCTGTGGATATATTACTCGGCATATATATTCCTTTTTGGGGCTGAGCTGAGTTATGTCTATGCCCGCCGGAAACACCTGAAAAAGTAAGTACTAGGAACTAGACACTAAGCAGAAAAAGAATAAAACATATATTGTCATTAGGTCATCGGTTATTAAGTCATATTTCAACAGTATGCATTCGCAAGCAGTAAACAGCGTAACCAGAACGAAGGAACGGGTGAAACGGAGCAGGAGATTTTTTATGTTTCACCCTACTCCCTACTACCGGCACTTAACTCTGACAACCCCAGTCCCTAACACTCACATACTCTAACACTCCGCCACCTTGGTACTATTGCTTTATTAATCTTACCCCTTGACAAATATCATATTGTGGTTATAATTAGACAATGACTCTATATGTAGTGTCTTTTGCGGTGAATATTCTAAAAGTTTGCAGAAATTATTATTTAGCAACGACTTCAGGGAAGATACTGTAAGATGAAATGTCCAAGATGCAATCAGGACGGTGACCGGGTGTTGGAAACAAGGATGCCGCAGTCCGGGTCAGTAGTGCGTCGAAGAAGAGAATGCAGTAATTGTCTTTTCCGATTCACCACGTACGAAACAATTGAGCGCATGCCATTGGTTGTCATCAAACGAGATAAAACAAGAGAGCCGTACGATCGTACCAAGCTCCTCAACGGCATCGCAACCGCTTGTCGCAAACGGCCGGTATCAGCGGAAAAAATAGAGTCTGTTGTCAACGGAATAGAGGACGTTTTGTCAGACCGACGCCAGACTGAGATAAAATCATCTGAGATCGGGCGTATGGTTTTAGATCATTTATTGGAAATTGATGAAGTTAGTTATGTACGGTTTGCATCGGTATATCGTAAATTCACTAATATCGACAAATTTGCTGCAGAATTGAGGAAAATAAAAGAGGAGAAAAGATGACGGAAAAAACAACGGTAAGAATCGGTATCTCTGAAGAGATCCCAAAGGACGCTATTTTTCAAAATATCAAGAAAAGAGACGGCACGATCGTCCCTTTTAATAAAAGCAAAATAACTAATGCTATATATATGGCGGCCAAGGCTATTGGCGGTGATGACCTTAACCTCGCCGAAAAACTTGCCAATGAAGTCGTTCTTTTTCTCTATACTCTAAAAGGAGACAAAACACCGGAGATCGAAGAAGTTCAGGATGCGGTCGAGAAGATACTCATTGAAAGCGGTCACGCCCGAACCGCAAAAGCATACATTCTTTACCGTAGACAACGCGAGATACTGAGAAAAAAGCAGCTTATAACCAAATTACCAGCCGAACGGGAAACAACCGATTATGCCTTATTTGTACGTACTTCAGACGATGATTTTGTTTCCTGGGATCGGACAAGGATCATCAATGCCTTGAAAAATGAAACCGGGGTGGATCTGGTAATTGCACAAAAAATAGCTGAAGAAACCGAAGAAACCATTTTGAATTCCAATGTGCAGCTTATTTCTTCTTCATTGATCCGTGAAATCGTCAATGTTAAGTTGATCGAACACGGGCTGGAAAATTCTCGTTTGCGCCATACCAGGCTGGGTGTTCCTCTTTATGATGCAGAAAATATCATTCTCTATGCGAATCGCGAGAATGCAAATATCCCGCACAATCCTGAAGCAACAAATATGACGATAGCAGAAACAGTTAAAAAGCAGTACATGCTTTCCGAGGTATTCAGCCGCGATGTTGCAGATGCACACATAAGGGGTGATATCCATTTACATGACCTGGGTTTTGGCGACCGCCCGTATTGTTCAGGTCAATCCTTGGAATATGTGAAGAAATTTGGGCTAAACTTACCGAATGCTCTATCTATCGCAAAGCCAGCAAAACATGCTGACACATTACTCGCCCATATGGTCAAGTTTTCAGCTGCTTTGCAAGGTCATTTTGCCGGTGCTATTGGCTGGGATGCAGTGAATATCTTTTTTGCACCATTTTTAACTGAAATGAACGACCGCCAGATCCATCAGCTTGCGCAAATGCTTATTTTCGAGTATTCGCAGCAATCAGTAGCACGCGGCGGTCAGGCAATATTCTCTGACCTCAACATTTATTGGGAAATACCAAAGCATTTCAAAAATGTCGACGCGATCGGTCCCGCGGGTGAATATACAGGCAAAAAATACGGTGATTATGCAAAAGACGCCCAGAGGTTTGCGTGGGCTTTGTTTGATATATACATGGATGGTGATGGCACTGGTCGTCCATTCTTTTTTCCAAAACCACTTGTTCATATCACGGAAAATTTCTTCAAGACACCAGGTTGGGAAGATTTTCTCAAGCACATAGGTAATGTATCTTCGAAGCGCGGCAATACCTACTATGTATTCGACCGTGGTGAAACTGCAAAAATATCTGAGTGCTGCAGGTTATCATTCAAACTCGAGGAATCCGACCTGGAAGATGCCAAGACTCCATGGAAAATGCGCTATACTGCTCTGCAAAATGTCACCCTGAATCTTCCCAGAGCTGCATATCTGGCAAAACACGATGATACTCTTCTTTATAGGAAACTTGATGAGATGCTCGATTATGCGGTCAAAGCACATCTTCAAAAAAAGCAGTTTATCGAGCGGATTATATCACTCAAGGGTGAAGGACCGCTTGCCTTACTTACTATGGAAAGGGATGGTGAACAATACCTGAGGCTCCATCGAGCGACATTCTTGATCGGTTTGTTAGGCTTAAACGAACTTGTCCAGCATCATATTGGGAAAGAAATGCACGAAAATGAAACAGCTTTACGCTTTGGTCTCAGGGTATTAGCCTACCTGTATTTGCGCATCAAAGCATTGTCCAATACTTCTGGACTTCGCCTGGTCATGGAACAGACCCCAGCAGAGTCGACTGCTCACCGCCTGGCTCGCCTCGATCTTGAGCATTTCTCTGACATGGCATCGGCAATGGTCAAAGGCAATATCGCGACAAACTCCATATACTATACCAACTCAACGTATCTAAATGTATCGGTAAAGCTCGATCCTATTGATCGAGTAAAAATTGAAGGCAAGTTCCACGACCTTATTGAGGCCGGCGCACTAACCCATGTTTGGCTCGGAGAATCACAACCTTCTAAAGAATCGATCGCCAATTTCGTTGTAAAGACCTTCCGTAATACACGCAATGCACAGATCGCCTTCTCTCCCGAGTTTACAACCTGCAACAGCTGCTTCAAGACATCGCGGGGACTGAATCAAACCTGCCCTTATTGTAGCAGCGAGGCGGTTGATCACATCACCCGAGTCACTGGTTATTTCACAAAAATATCGAGCTGGAATAAAGGCAAAAAAGCTGAATTAAAAGATCGTTATCGGTCGCAATTATAAATTCAACATCCAAATTATTAGGGGTTAGGCCATATATAATGGCTCTAACCCCTTTTTTACGTGAAATATCTTGACATGTAATCCATTTCGGCTATTATCAAGAAAAGGTGGTAGCTATGAAAAACATAACATTATTAGCTGTAATTATTGCATTATTATCTTTAAACTGCGGTAAACCAGAAGAACCAGTACCAAAGGTCACTGAAGAAGTAATGATAATCGCACCCGAAGGCATGGTTCTGATCCCAGCCGGTTATTTTACCATGGGCAGTGATTCGGGCAAGGCAAGCCCAAAACACCGGGTATGGATCAATGCTTTTTTCATAGATAAATATGAGATAACGAATCGCCAGTATCGTGAATTCATCGAAGCAACCGGTCATCCAAAACCCCCCTATTTCAAAGACCGTGACCTCAATAAACCTGACCAGCCAGTAGTTGGAATAAGTTATTATGATGCTGTCACCTATGCCCAGTGGGCTGGCAAACGCTTACCTACTGAAGCAGAATGGGAATACGCGGCGCGCGGTGGACTGGAACGTAAACAATTTCCCTGGGGTGATGAAGAAGTGGCAAAAAGATGTAATTATGCTCCCAAACCATTCAGGGAAATGGACGGTTATGATTATAGTGCTCCTGTAGGCAAATATGCACCGAATAATTACGGGCTATATGACATGGCGGGCAATGTCTGGGAATGGTGTCAGGATTTCTATGACCCAGAGTATTATGAAGTAAGCCCGGAAAAGAACCCGACAGGACCTGATTCTGGTTATACGCGTGTTCTTCGGGGCGGTTCCTGGTTGAGCATAAATCCGAAATACGTGAAGTGCTCAGCGCGTATGGAATTAAAACCCTTTGTACAGGACCGATACTATGGTTTCCGTTGTGCAAAAACTCCTTAGCTTCTCTTTATTACTGCTTATCGCCGCATGTCTCAGTAATAGAACAAGCAGCACTCTCAAGGTTTGTCTCTTAGCGGCCGATCCAGTGAACGAAGAAATGGAAGATCAACCGACCTTTGCCAATGAACCGAGCATTTCTCTGGAACGAAGACTGAACCGTTCACCCAAGATCATAGAGTTCAAACGCAATACATTGACCGAGCCTCTTCAACCTGTGTTACTTCGCCTTGACCACGAGGCTCGATCATTTAATGCAACCCAGAACTCAACTGTATCACTCGTTAATGGTTTGATACAAAGAATAACAATGAACAAAGATACTTACCAGCAAGGTGAGATTGCCAGCCTTGATGTCACCGTCGTTGTAGCCCTGGATAACCCCAAGATCAACTTTCTCTATCGGGATTATGATCTTTATCAGATTGCACCGAACGTCTACAATACGATACTCGCAGTACCGATGAATACTGAACCAGGCAGTTATGAAATGACCTTACGTTATCAAGAAAAAAATGAACAAAAAACACTCGAAATGCCTTTCACTGTGATCCCTGGTAGATTTTCTGAAGATGACACGGCCGAGCTTGATATCAGTGTTCTCACTGAGGAAACACTTGAGATGTTAAAATACGAGAGTAACTATTTTGCCCGGGCATATGGCAAAAATCCGGATTCGGTACTGTATGAGGATGATTTTATATGGCCATGCTCAGGTGGTATTAGCGCATTATATGGTACACCAAGAAAATACAATAAAGATATGGATGAGTGGTCGCACAAGGCTATAGATATCGCCAATGCTGTAGGCACAAAGGTTCATGCGCCAAACCACGGGGTCGTTGTGATGGCTAGAAATCTTGAAGTACACGGTAAGAGTATTGTTATTGCGCACGGGCAGAAAATTCACACTGTATATCTACATTTAGATACACTATGTGTTAAAAAAGGTGATAAAGTAAAGAAAGGACAACTTATCGGCAAACTCGGTAAAACCGGTTTATGCACGGGACCGAATCTTCATTGGGGTTTTGTTGTTAACCGGGTCCACGTTAATCCACGATTTTGGTTAGAAGGACAGCCTGAGATCAAAAAACGCCAGTGGATTGAATATAAAAACCCAGAAAATTAGTTCTTTGAATTATCAATCAATTAATTCTACGGTTAGATAACCGGTCAGGATCCCCAATAACGCACCAGCGATAACATCACTTGGATAGTGTTTTTTTAAATAGATGCGTGAAAGACCAACCGCTGTTGCATATGTAAATACTGGTACCTTGAGCCTGGGATAATGATGAGCTGTAATGAATGCCTGGGTGAAACTGAACGTCGCATGACCGGACGGAAATGAAGAATTCCAACGTGAGCAAGGACCATCTGGTCGCTGACGATTCACCAGGTATTTAAGGGAAAGAACCGTGACCATATTAGTTAATACACCAACAATATCCTGTTCAGCAAATTCATTAAAGTCAAGAAAGTAGGCGAGTGAAGGAACTGCCGCATTGAACTCTGGTTTAGATACAAAAGATACGCCTTTCATCAAACACGTAATTGGTTTTGCGTGCCAGCTTTCACTCATCACTTTATAAGCATTCTCTTCGAAATTGCATAGTGCTTGACCGAGAATGAATAAAATAATCATGCCATATTCTATTCTGAAATACAGGTGTGTCAATGGGATAGCCCATCGGTGCCGCAAAAACCAGAAGCTTGGAGGATTTGAAGCTCAGAAGTTCTGAACCTCTAAACTTCACAATTTCAAAACATCATGTATTTTGTAGTGGCAGAGTTTACTCTGCGAATATCTGTCTCGACCACCACATTGTGCACGATGCAATCTGAAAAAAGTACAGAGGACTCAGAATAGACCGAGCTTGACTTGATGATTTATTTCTGTATAATCCTGTTACAGAAAGGAGGTTTTAAATCATGCCGTGTGGAAAGAAAAGGAAGCTGAAAAAAATAAAGAAGCACAAATTAAAGAAAAGGCGCAAGCGAGATCGTCATAAGAAGAAACTAAGATAAAACATATCCCTTCAGTAAATTCTTCATTGCGTTTTCACTAATATGCCACGCTTTGACGTGTTTACAAACGTTAGAATATCCTGAGCAAAAGCATTAGAATTTACTTGTTCTTTCAATAGTTCAAGACGTTCTGTCATAAACCGGGATGATCCATAGAATATACGATATAGATCTTTAATAGTTTCGACCTCCTGAGCCGTGAACCCGTTTCGTTGCAGTCCCCGTATATTGACTCCGTATACTCTTGCTGGATTACCACGAGCCAAAATATACGGTGGAATATCTTTGTTTAAATATGACATCGCACCGAGCATTACATATTTGCCGATTTTGCAAAACTGGTGTACACCAACGAGTCCTCCAATATTCACGAAATCTTCTAACTCAACATAGCCACCAAGCTGGCTGCCGCTCGCGACGACATTATTATTGCCGATCTTTATATTATGAGCGATATGAACATAGGTCATGATATAGTTATTGTCACCTATCGATGTCGCGTTGTTCTCGCCGGTCGCCCTAGAAATTGTTGAGTATTCACGGATAATATTATTATTACCGATCAGGCATTTTGATGATTCACCTTTAAAATGATAATCTTGCGGGTCTACCCCGATCTGAACACCAGCACAAATTGTATTGCCTTGCCCGACCTGTGATCGTCGCCGAATTATGACATGACTACCAATAGTACTACCCGCACCGATCTCAACATCATCTTCGACGACTGTATGAGGACCAATGATGACCGATTTGTGTATTTTTGCATTGTTGCTTATCTTGAATTGATCCATGCTGGTATGTTTTTTGTGGATGAATATAAATCTATTTCTTGATACCCGCCATTATCTCTGCCTGACAGACAATTTCATCACCAACTCTTGCAATACCTGATATCTTAACAATATCACCACGGTCACGCAATAATTCTACTTCCATAATAAGTGTATCACCAGGTCGAACTATCCTTTTAAAACGCACCTTATCAATGCCGAGGAAGAGAGGAATAACGCCCTTCCTCTTCCGTAATATCATGACAGCGCCGGTTTGGGCCAGTGCTTCAACGATCAGTACACCGGGCATGATCGGTTCGTTTGGAAAATGGCCTTTAAAAAAATATTCATCATCACGGACATGCCTTTTCGCAATGATCTTTGTATTGCTGATCTCCGCGATTTCATCAACAAATAAAAAGGGTGGTCGATGCGGTATTATCTCTTCGATTTCGGGTATTTTCATAAATCCTCCGCTTCATTATAAATCCTGTCTCTGCATTTTTTAAGCATATTGATTTCTTCTTCACCACAACCGGCGAGGCCAACTCGCACGGAGTCAATGCGCTTGCCGTGACAATCAGAACCACCGGTCATCAATAAACCGTTTTTCAAAGCTATCTCACATAGACCCTGACGCCAGCGCAGCGTGTGTTCCGGGTGCCAGACTTCTATACCTAAAGCTCCGTCTATGATCAATTGATAGAGAATAGATTCACTATTTATCGTTCCTGGATGAGCAATTACCGGGATACCCTTGGATTCCTTTATTATTCTTATGACTTCTTTTGGCTCAATATTCTTTTTAGGAACGTAGTAGGGCAATCCATAACCCAGGTACCGGTGAAAAGCTTCAGCCATTGACTTTACATACCCATTCTCCAGGAGAACTTCAGCGACATGGGGTCTACCCAGCGAGCAATCTTTGGCAACCATCTTGATCTGTTCGAACTCCAGCTTGATCCCGTCGCTATGTAATTTGTGTATGATCTTTTTAACGCGCTTAGCACGATGTTGTTTGAAATCATCCAAATACGCTAACAATGCATGGTTCTTATAATCAAGGTAGTAGCCGAGAATATGGATATCCATATCGCCGATATTTGAACTCATCTCCGCTGCTGGGATGACCTCAAAATCATGAGTTGAATATGACAATGCCTCTTCAACGCCTGATACTGTATCATGATCGGTTATTGCGATCGCTTTCAGATTGGATCGTTTGCAGATCTGCACGATTTCATAAGGATTGAATGAACCGTCAGAGTATATTGAATGAATGTGAAGGTCGGCGAAAAATTTACCGTCTGTTGTAGATGATTGATGGCTTGGAGAATTTGCGGTCAATTTTATTTAACCTTGAGTCCAAGATCGGCGCTGACATCATCAATGATCTTTGCTTCAATTATTTCTCTCTTTAGAAGAAAACCCTCTAATAAGGCATTATCACATATCGCATTAATGGTACGTGGAATGCCTTTTGAATACCCATATATTTTATCCAGTGCTTCTCTGGTCATGAGCGGCTTGGCACAGCCCGCGACTCGAAGCCGGTGGACGATATAGCTGCTCGTTGCTTTTGCATCCAATGCTTCAAGAACACAACGAACTGCTATGCGTTGATACAATGGCGGGTCAAGTTTCAAGTAGTCTTCCATTTCCGGTAAACCAAAAAGTATAAAATTTAAAAGCTTGCCGTGATCAGATTCAAGATTCAGCAGACCCCTTATTTCTTCCATGATTTCTTTAGTCTGCAGCATATTGGCTTCATCGATAAAAATAACGACTTTTCTGCCTTTACTCGTTAAATCCAAGAGACGGTGGTAAATGGCAGTGATTATTTCAATCTTATTTTCTGATTCAATCGGTGTCTCGAGCATTAAGGCAATCTTTTTCAAAAACCAAAGCGATGTAATTTCCGAATGGATGATCACCAACAGGGTCGCCTCAATACCATCATCGATTAATTGATCGAGAAGACGCCGTGACAATGTCGTTTTACCAGTTCCGATATCACCGATCAATAGAGCAAGCCCCTTCTCTGTTTCAACCGCGTGAGCTAGTTTAATCAAAGATTTTGAATGCTGGGGTGAATCGTAATAGAATTTATCATCAGTAGCAAAACTGAAGGGGTGTTCCTTTAATTTATAAAATTTCTCATAACCCATGATCGTCCTTTACAGGTATGTTATCTTTGATTTCTTGGCGCGAACTTTATCTTTCTTTATCGTTTTAGGTTGTACTTTGGATGACGGGCTGGCTACTGGCTCTTTACCCTGCTTCTTTGCCGCGGCCAAATATCGCTCCTTCAATTCATTTATTTTGTGTGTTAGATCGGGTACTGTCTTGTCGATCTTATAAGCGTTCATGTAGTACTGTAACGCCTCTTTCATTCTTTTCATCTTTTCAAAGCAGTTACCAAGAAGGAAATGTATACCAAAATATTCATGAGGAGGTCGGTTGATAATTTTCAGACCGGCAGTTAATATTTTTACTGCATCCTCTGCTTTACCTCGGTCAAGAAAACATGAACCGATCATCTCATACGCCTTAAGTCTGAGTTCAGGATCCTTGGCTGCGATCTCGAATTCTTCTATTGCTTCTTGAAAAAGACCCATACCTTTATAGGCAACACCAAGGTCATAACGCGATCGGAAATCACCTTCGCCGATCGATTCAAATACCTCACGACGGAACTGTGAAACCAAGCTCTCAATACTCTGGATGCTGTCTGATTTCTGTTCATCTTCAAGTTCGGTTCTAAGAACTTCACCAAGGTCGATAAAACCCTTGGGCGGTTCGAATGTTGCAGACATCTCTTGAGCTTTTACGTTCTCTGGATCGAGCTCAAGTATTTTGTTACATAGATCTCGTGCTTCACTTTTCGCATCACGCCGGTTGAGTGATTCAGCCAAATCAACCATCGCCTCAATCTGCATGTCCAAATCTTTTTTGATCTTACCGATCTCGACAAGGTGCTGGCGTGATCTTAGATCAAAAGGTCTTAAATCCGCAATCTTCCTATTAAGCGTACAGGCTGTGTCAAAGTCCTTATTTCCCCAAGATTCATTTGCCGCGCTACGGAAACAATCAATGGCTTCCTCTTCAGAACCAAGATTAAGATAGAGTTCACCTAATTCTATAGTTTTGTCAATTTCAGATAAATCAACCGATGCTTCATCAGCAGCAACCTCATCCTCCTCTGCTGAGATTGCATCATCTTTGAGCAATTCCGCCACCTCAGGTGATACAAAATCCTCGAGTGGAATATCTTCTTTTTCTTCAACGGCTTCCTCTTTTATCTCTTCTGTTGCTTCTTCAGGCTCTTGGGTAACCTCCTCTTTCGGTTTCTCCACGGGTGCTGCTTTCGCTTCATCAGCAATAATTTTTTCCCTCATCTTCTCCTGTTTATCTTCCAGTTCATGTGCTTCTTTCAGGAGCTCTTTTCCCTCTTCCTTTTTCCCAACCTTTTCATATATTGCGGAAATCGTCTCAAGGATTTTGGGATTATTGGGGACGAGTTCTTTTATTGTGTTATAAGCTTCCAGTGCTGCATCAAGATCATTGTCTTTCATCTTGCGTTCGGCATATTCGAGGAAATAATTTGCCGCTTCACCACGCTGATCTAATTGTTTGTGTAACTCGCCAAGCAATCCATAAATTGCCGCTCTATTCTTTTCAAGCCGGAGTATTTTTTTACATAATGCTATGGCATTTGGGAAGTAGGTTTCTTCTTTGAATACCCGTGCGCCTTGCTCATATATAGTAAGCGCATCATCTTTGCGGTTTAGTTTTATTAAAAGATCACCGAGTTTATTGAATAGCGATCCTTCTTTGGGAAATTCCTTAACTGCTTGTTCCAACTCGGTTATGGCTTTTTCGGTGTCACCCTTGGCAACAAACTCGGCAACCTTCCTTTTTACCTCACCAAGTTCAGACATTATTCAAATTTCAGCCCTAAGTTTGAAACAACTCTTTCTACAATTGCATCATCAATATTTTGCTTCTTTTGTACAAAACCCTCAAGAAGAGCATTGTCACAAGTTATATTAACAAGTCTTGGTCGACCATCTGAGTAGCGGCATACTAAATCGATTGCCCTTGGGGTGAAAACTTCACGACTCACTCCGGCAACTCCCAGACGATGGGCAATATAAGATCTTATGGTATCACTCCCCATAGATCTCAGTTTAACCTTAACGGCGATACGTTGATGCAGGGCACGATTGCTTGTTAGATATGATTCCAATTCAGGTAAACCACTGAGTATAAATGATATCAGTCTTGTATCAGCGATCTCAAGGTTTAAAAGCCCCCTAATTTCTTCCAAGATATCAGGACTTTTGATTTTATTTGCCTCATCGATAATAATAACCGTTTTTTCGTTACGGTGATATATTTCATTGAGCCTTTGAGAGATACGGTTAATTGTTTCCGTTGTCGATGTACCGAAATCTCTAATGCCAATAAGATTGGCGATCCTGGTAAAAAGCCAGCCTGGTGCAAATTCAGAGTGGGTCAAAACGATCAAACCAATCTGATAACCGCCCTGTGCATAGAGCTCACTAAGGATCTTTCTTACCAGGGTTGTCTTACCAGTTCCTATTTCTCCCAGGAGCACTGCTAACCCTCGCGTACCACGCGCTGCGTGTATTAAATATTCACGGGCGAGGGCATGTTGAGGTGAATTAAAATAAAATTTTGGATCAGGATGATTTGTGAATGGTTCAAATGTGAAACCGTAAAATTCCTGATATCCCACTTATCCTCCTAGTTTTAGAGAAAAGCGATATTCTCGCCTTTTCTTTCTTCAATGGCAGGTTCTTGTTTGGAAAGCGTTTCAGATGGTTTTTCAGATTGAGTTGAAGGTGCTTTTTCAACTATTGTCGGATAGGCTTCATCAAAAAAGGGCTCTTGTGGTATACCGCTCGGTTCCATTTCCATCGGCTGCATGGGAGGTTCTGTTTGCTGAACTGGTGGCGTTACGGGTAATTTCTGAGTCGGGGATTCTTGCTGCTCAGGCTTGCTCACTTGTTTCTCAAAATCAAAACCCTTGCCGCCCATTAGCGTATACATTTCCTTAACGTCTTTATAATTTGGATCAATACTTATTATGCGTTCGGTTTCTCTCAACGCATTGTCAAAATCCCCCAAACCCTCATAAGCAGAGGCCAGAAGATAACGTAATTCAACTTTCTGGGTTTCAGAAATTTCCTCATATAATAATGCAGGAGCAATTACTTTGCGGGCTTCACTGTAACGACCCAATTTGACGAGGGATCCGCCGTTTATTTCAAGTGACAAAGGCCATGTTTCCTTTTGCTCTATAATACCAACAACATAGCTAAGAGCAGTCTGGTATAACCCAGCACGAAATGCCATCTTCGCCAAAGTCAATTTTTTCTTAACATCAGCTTCCTGCCAATTTATCGCATTTCTAAAATTGTCAAATTCATGGGCAACTTCAAAACTCGGCATTGTCGGCGCCTCGACCTCATTCAGCAAAAATTCTATATCCGCTATTTGTCCTTCTAAATGATGGAGGTCCTGTCCTGTTTCTTCGCCTGAACCGACTCCAGATGACGGCTCTTGCACTGAGGAATCTGTTGCCGCAACAAAACCCTCGATCTCCTTACCCAGGTCCGCAAACATCTCCATAGCTTGATCATCACCTTCAGGTCCTTGCTCTGAGGTCTCGGGTTGAATATCTTTTTCTGGTTCTTTTGCTTCGCTCAGCGTCCGCCTGATAATTTCGTCAACTGTTGACATTTCTTCAGCTGTTGGTGCATGCGACACATCGGCTTCCTCGGTGGTGTCAGCACTTTCATCAGCCATTGGTTCTTCACCTAAATCAGGTTCAGCTATATTTTCTTCTATAACCTCATCAGGCGCTTGGGCAACCAGAACTGACTCTTCAACAGCATCAGCCGTGTCCGCCTCAACCGGCGAACCACCACCTTTCAGTTCATCAATTCTCTGTATCGCATCTTTATTGTTCGGGTCGATCTCGACAATTCGATTCAGTACATTTATTGCTTCTTCAGTCTCATTACTTGCGACAAGGTCATTCACTGCTTTTTCGAATTCAACTATTGCTTCATCCTTCGAACCGATTTCATAAAGCAAATTCCCGAGTTCAATACGGCTTTTTGGATCCAGTTCATCACCACCGTCAGTTTGAGGAAGCAATTTATTGACTTCCTGAAGTATCGCCTCATCACTTGCTTCCTCAGCAAGGGATTTCAATTTCTTTAATTCATCTTCGGCATTCTGGATTCGTTTGATTGAATAAAGAACTTTTATGAAAGATAAACGCAAAGCCAAATTTCTTGGCTGCAACTCAACTATCTTGCGTAAGCCTGATATGAATACAGCATCCTCTTTATTATTCATCGCCCACGTACAAAGATCAAGTATCGTCTTGATCGCTCTATCCGGCAAACCATAGAACCTATAGAGGTCTGCCAGGCGTGTAAAAACTTCCTCATTGGACTTATCCCGCCTTATAATTTTCTCCAGGCACAGTATCGCCTCAGCATATTTACTTGAATTGGTGTAACTATCACAGGCACTCTCATAGCGTTGAATAGCCTCGTTATTTCTGCCCAATTTTAGGACTAAATCTCCGTGAAGTTCAAGAGCTCTTGCATCTTTTGGGTCACTGCTCAACACTCGGCGCAGTATTATTTGCGCTTTCTCAAAGCTCCCTTCCTCTATATATTCTCGGCTTTTTTCAAGAAAATCTACTTCCATTGAAAATTATAACCTTTTTCATAACTTTGTCAAGAAGATATTTTCAATTTCCCCATATAACTTTTCTTCCTGTTTTCTTAACGAATCAAGCTCTGTTTTAATAAATTCGTTGAAGTCCGCATCTTTTATCGAATTAAGGTTGATTAGAACATTCACCCGGGCTGCCATAAATCCACTGTGGAGCGAGTAAAGGGCTACTCCCACATCAGAGATAGCGTTTTTTAAACCTTTTTGAGCAAGTGTTTTGGCATAAGGGTAGATGAAGAGAATTTTCTTACACACCTCGAAAGGAACTGAAGCTGCATATTTATAAGCACGTTGTACTGTAATCTCTTTATCTTTCTTTTCTTTTTCCGTATCATCAGCGAGCTTGAAGGCTTTTATAACTTCATCAAAGGCTGATTTATCTTTATCTATGAATTTATGGAATTCGTACGTGGATAATTTGAGAAACCCGTGAAAATCCAGAAGTTCTTTATCTTTTGTCTTCTTTACCGTAATTCCGGTAACCATTGAAAGCAGAGCTGTACCCAAAGCAGCTTCGAGTGCGGCAACGCTGCCGCCGCCTGGGGTGGGTCTTGCCAGAGCTAAGACATGAAGGAAATCCATGATCGATTGTTTGGAACCTTTGCCGTGAAGTTTAAACTCGAGGATCTGACCCTCATTGAAACGGTCAAGTTGCAAATAATAAATAGCGGTGTCGATCAATGCTTTCTCAGGAACTAAACCGACAATTTCTGATTCTTTTATAGTAACCCCATATCTTGCAGCTTCACGCTTGGCTGTTTCAAAAACTCGATGTAATGGTGTCTTTGTATAATTGGTCATATTGCAGGATATCTGAGCCAGGTTCTCTTCTTTGAGCATAAAGCCAAGGGACTTGGTATATCGATAACCACCGCTACCAAACCTGATCGCCTGGGCTATTTTCTGGGCTATTGAAACATCTGAGGTATTGAGGTTCATATTAAAGGCGATGAGTGGAAACCGTGCTCCGATCACCGTCGCACCTGCAGTGGGGTGAATTTTCGGTTCACCAAAATCAGGTCGACGTTCCGGATTAGTAGCGATCTCGTCGCGCAGACCTTCGAACTCACCCTTTCGTATCGTGGCCAGGTTTGCGCGGTCAGGTCGAGTCGCTGCTGCCTCATATAGGTAAACAGGTATCTTTAACTCTTCAGCAACGCGCTGTGCCAAACGCTTTGCCATTTCAACACATTCCCGGGTTGTAATATTACTGATCGGGACAAACGGAACAACATCAGTAGCACCCATTCTTGGATGTTCACCTCGATGCTTGGTTAGATCGATCAGTTCTGATGCTTTTTTGATCCCTCTAAATGCTGCTTCAAGAACCGCTTCAGGTTCACCGACAAAAGTTACGACGGCACGGTTATGATCAGCATCCTTTTCCTGATCAAGCAGTTCCACACCTGCACTCTTTATTTCAGCTAATATCTGATCGAGTTTATCCTGGTCTCGTCCTTCACTGAAATTTGGAATGCACTCAACTATTTTTTCCATATATTATCCTTCCTTTTTTTATCGTGTATTTAACAATATCCTCACCAAAACAGTACGGAATTTTTTTATAATTATCAACACTGAATATTACAAAATCAGCTTGCTTACCAGGTTCAATACTCCCCATCCGGTCAAATAAATTCAGCGCTCGGGCACCGTATTTGGTAGCCCCGAGAAGCGCGTCTTCAATAGGCATCCGATAGACAATACAGGCGAGAGATATGATCTTAGGCATTGAATAGATCATGCATGAACCAGGATTAAAATCCGAGGCGATTGCCGGATGGCAGCGCAGTTTCCGATAGGCGTTAATATCAGGCTTTTTAGCGAATTGCAAAAAGAATGTTACACCTGGCAACAACGTAGGTACAACAGCTGCTTTTTTCATTGCTTTTATTGCACCGCTTTGAGAATACTCAAGATGATCGGCCGATACGCATTTCAATTTCGCCGCAAGATATGCACCATGGATATTAGCGAACTGATCCGCATGGATTTTCAACCCAAAACCGTATTTCTTCGCTACTTTTAATATTCTTTCGCTTTCCTGTTTTGAAAAAGCGATCTTATCACAGAAAATATCACAGAATTCAGCCAATTTTTTTTCAGCAATATTGGGGATGATCTTGTTGATAACCAGTTCAACATAATCTTGCCGCTGCATCTGCACGGGGATCGTATGGACAAGATAGGTCGATACGATGTCAAGTTTTGAATCTTTTTTCAGCCGTTTTATCACCCTCAAGGTTTTCATTTCCTCTGCCATTGACAAACCATAGCCGCTCTTTATTTCAACCGTCGTGGTACCGTGTTTTGCGAGATTCTTCAACCGTTTCATCGCTGAGCTGTACAAAACATTTTCTGAAGCTCGACGCGTCATTCTAACCGTCTGGAAAATGCCGCCCCCTGTTTTGGCGATTTTTTCATACTTGACACCGGTGACACGCATCGCAAATTCGTCTTCGCGCGAACCACCAAAGACCAAATGAGTGTGCGAATCCACCAATCCTGGACAGACCACACAACCTTTGGCATTGATCACACGACTTATCTTTCTCACCCTGATCCTGCCAATTTTTTTGATCTTAGCCTTTTCAATGAGCACTGATGCATTTTTCAATACACCAAGCCCTCTTTTCATGGTCAGTATCTCTGAAGCATTGTATATCAACATAGCCATCAATTATTCTACATTATTTTCCACTTGTGTCAACGGTACTAATGCTTAAATGATCAGTACTTTACCTGTATGCTTCTCAGTGTTTCATTGAGAATAGCTAGTTCTCTGATCAGGTGAACAAAAGCACAACCACCTTCATGCCAAAGAACGCATTTTTCCCGATCACATTCCTTGGGTTCATTATCACTCTTAAAAGGACACTTCAAGCCGTCGTTCACGATACCTCCTTCGTTGATATTTGCGAACCGGTTATGGAATTAGTTTGTATTATACATTGCAGAGTATATAAGTCAAGGAACTGCATACCCATCCGATTCGCTTGACAGATAAAAGTTGGCATTTATAATAGCTCACCGTGGAAAAAAATAAGCTTGTCTTATTGACCTGTCTTATGATCTTTGCTTTAGCATTTGGCATCCGTCTATTAAACCTTGAAATAATCAAGGATAACCCATTTTTCAAGTATCCGATAATGGATGAAAAATATCATGACGAGTGGGCTCAGGAAGTCGCAGGAGGAAAGGTTTTTGATCGTGTGCCCTATTACCGCGCACCCGCGTACTCATATTTTTTGGGTCTTGTCTATGCGGTATTCGGTCATGATTATTACATTCCAAGGTTATTCGGTATTTTAATGGGTGCACTATCTTGTATTATCATCTACCTTATCGGTGACGAGCTGTTCTCGCGCCGAGTCGGCATCTTAGCTGGTCTACTGGCTTGCGTCTACAGCATGTTCATATACTTTGACTCGCTTTTACTCTCGGTTCACCTGGAAATATTCTTCTCTGTGCTGGCAACCCTCTTCTTGGTCAAATGGTTAAAGACCCAAATTAATGTTCTTCTCATCATAGCCGGTTTATTTTGGGGATTAGCATCGATCACCAGACCAACTTTTTTAATATGTATCCTGGTATTTGCCGCATATCTTTTCGTGATCGCACACAAAGAAAAACTCAAAGAACGGCTCAAACGGCCTATTCTATTGATCGTTGGTGCCCTCCCGATCATTGCAAGTGTCATGATCATCAATCTCACTATTGGCAAAGACAATGTCCCACTTGCCTGGAATGGTGGCATAAATTTTTACCTCGGAAACAATCCCGCTGCAAATGGTTGGTCAGCAACATCACCGGAAATAAAAAAGACCTGGCTGGGTGGTTATAATGATGCGATTATTATCGCTGAGAATGACATGCATAAGAACCTTCGACCATCTGCAGTCTCTATTTACTGGTTTCGAAAAGGTTTGCGATATATTTTATCAAGACCGATCGATTGGTCGGTATTGATGCTGAAAAAAATTTATTTACTGATAAGTTCTTATGAATTACCGAACAATCAAAGCATTAAAACATATCGGAGTTTTTCGTTCCTGCTGCGAATTCCCTTATTGAGTTTCGGATTAGTGATCGTCCTCGCTGCCGTGGGTCTGTTCACTTCACCGGGCACGAGGTCGATAAGAATTATCCAATTATTCTTGATATCTTATGCACTGAGCATTGTGCTCTTTTTTGTACCCGCACGTTATCGCATGCCGCTCATCCCGATGCTTCTAATTTTTGCAGCTTATGCAGTTTTCTGGTTTATCCAGGAAGCAAAGGCAAAAAAATTCAAAAGAGTTGCCCTTGTCAGCGGAATGGTTCTATTGGGTTTGGTATTTGTACACACTGATTTGCTCGCTCAACATGGCGATCTTATCGATAAAAGTATTATCCATGCGACCTATGCCAATCACTATTTTGACCAAGAACAATATAATGAAGCTTTGGTCGAATATAATCTGGCACTCGGTCATGACCCGGAGAATATTAAAACGATGAATGCTCTCGGCGATACCTATTATAAACTCGGTCAATACAATGAAGCACGACGGGTTTTTTCGAAATCTCTGAGTACACAGAACAACGCTGACGCGCGGTTCAAACTTGGTCTTATCAACTTTGACCAGAATATCTTAGATAGCGCACAGCTATATTTCTCAGGTGCAGTAGCGCTCGACTCGACCAATCCGACGACCTATTATTATGCAGGTATGTCGTATGCCATCGATAAAAAACCACAACAGGCGATACAATACCTTGAGCTATCTTTACGTTTTCATCCATACCCAAGATATATCAGCAATACCCACCGTAATATCGGTTTATCGTATCTTGAAATCGGCAATATAAACAAAGCAAAAGAGCATTTCATCAAATCCGGTATGAATCAGCAAGATATCTACAACCTCATCAGGTAATCATTGAAGGCAGTGCGTTGACTTTCAACTCATTTGAATTATAATTAAATATGAGCAAGAAATTAAAAAGAGAAATATATTCTTGGATCATAGTTATCCTGGTCGTTCTTGTGCTCAGAGCAACTTTTGTTGAAGCAATGGTCATACCAACTCCATCTATGGAAAAAACATTGCTCATTGGCGATGCACTCCTTGTCAATCGTTTTATTTATGGCGTGAAAATACCGGTGCCATTCACAAATAGGCAAATACCCATCATCCCCGGTTCAGCCCCTAAACGCGGACATATAATTGCCTTCTTGTCCCCCCTTGAGAATAAGAATATAGTTAAAAGATGCATTGCAATTGCCGGTGATACTGTGGAAATCATAAATAAAACACTTTATGTGAACGGCAGAAGAATCGATGAGCCCTATGTTGTTTTCAGTGACTACAACGTATTCCAGCGTATTAATGTCGATCAGCAGCTCTATCAAAAGACCTGGCAAAAGGGTGAGCTTTATGATATTTTAGGGGTCAAGAACCGAGATAATTTTGGTCCGGTTGTAGTTCCCAAAGACCATATTTTTGCGATGGGCGATAACCGGGATGATTCCTTTGACTCGCGCTTCTGGGGACCGTTACACGAAAAGTATCTTCTCGGTAAACCTCTGTTTGTATTTTTCTCTCTTGACCCAGGCGAACCAGCTCAGAACCTTGTTGAATTGTTAAGATTCTGGAAATGGAAAGCGATCCGCTTTATACGTATCGGTATGGTAATATAATATCCAGTTTGGAAAATTAAAACCTCCTTTTTTAGTTACGGGATTCGCTGTAGTCTATCTTTAGATTCCAACAACTTCCAAGACAAAATCGGTGAGCTGAATCTCCACTACCTAAGTCTATTGCTCAAAAGACTTGGCAACGGATGGATCAGTTATAATGATATAATCAGCCAGATATGTATACTCGGTGATGTTAACATCTGGGAATTCGTCATTTGGGAACGAGGATATTACAAGAATTTTTACCTCCGGGTCATATCTTTTCAACTGCTCTACAACCCCGAAATACTCATCACTATGGAATTTCCCGTTAATGTGTAAAACCTTTTTATCTTTGTCGTATTTGCGGTATTGGTAAATTGCGTATGCCATCGTTGCATCCCAAAGAGATTGCCCCTGGTTGATTCTAAAAATCATCATAGCCGGCGGCATTTTCATTTGCATCTTGTCACCGGGCATAAGCGTATCTTTTTTTACAAGCAGAGGTTCTAAGACTTCTTGGACCCTCATCAGTTTTTCACGGTAATCACCGGTTGCCGTATCGTAAGGCAAAGGAGCAAGAAATGACTTTGCCGTTTCAGACACCAAAAGCAATGCATCTTGTCCTTTTGTCCTTGCGATATTAGTATAGCGCATCGGTGCGTTCGCGGCAATGACATTGATCTTTGACGTTTTTGCAAACTCGACCAATGGTCGGTAATCTTCATAATTAATCCATACCCTGGAATCCTTTTTAAAATGCTTTTCAGATATTTGACCGTTGAGATACTCATCCAATATGAACTGGACATCGCGGTCAAACATTTCAAGGGATAAAGCGATCATACCTGCATACCGATCATGCAGTTTCTGAAAAAGCAGCAGTTCAAGGTGGTGTGCAACCGCATCATTATGTTCCTCACCAAAAACGAGCACATCATAATCGGCAAAATCCTTCACAATTCGGTCGATGTTGATCAATTGTTCAATGCTCCCTGAATATATCTTATAGGAACCAGCATAGGGCTTTTCCTCCTGGGCATAAAGTATTACTGATGCGCTGCAAAGCAAAAGCATCAGAAGCATGATATAATTCCTTCTATATTTCATAACACTCCTTATTGAACAACAATTTTATCATATTCATTAAGAGTCTTGTGTCAATAGACCTTGACCAGAGAAAATGGATGGCAACTAATATATCTCTGAGTACTACTGTAGAGCAAATATTGACTTACCCTGATTCTATAATATACTTCTTGATTAAAATATCATGGAACAAGATAAACTAAAAAGTTATTTTAACGTCAACAGGGAACTCTGGAACGGATGGACAGAATTCCATAAAGGATCGAGCACATATGATATCGAGGGGTTCAAACAAGGACGATCATCCCTGCACCGCATTGAAGTAAAGGAGCTTGGTGATGTCGCTGGGAAAAAGATCCTGCACCTGCAATGTCATTTCGGGCTGGACACCTTGTCGTGGGTAAGACGCGGTGGTTCCGTGACCGGCATTGATTTCTCCGACCGGGCAATTAAATTAGCCCGATCCCTCGCCAAAGAACTCGATCTAAATGCACGTTTTATCTGCAGTAATATATATGATCTGAAGGAAAAGCTCGACGAGAAATTCGACATTGTCTTTACCTCCTATGGCATCTTGGCATGGCTCCCTGACCTGAAAAAATGGGCGGATACTATATACCATTTTTTACATACGGGTGGAATATTCTATATCGTTGAGTTCCACCCGATCCTCAATATGTTCAACGATGATGGTGATCTGCAAAACAGCTATTTCCACCGGGAGCAGCCTTTGGAATACGAATGCAAGGGCTCGTATGCAGCCCCTCAAGCTGACTTCATCCATAAAGCGTTTGAATGGGACCACCCCTTATCCGAGGTCATCTCGTCGTTGACGCAGGCTGGATTAGCAATAAATTTTCTCCATGAGTTTCCCTACACGATCAGCGGTGATTTTCCTTTTCTCATACAAGGTGAAGATGGCTTGTGGAGATTCAAAGGACTTGAGAACAAAATTCCCTTGATGTTCTCTATCAAAACAAGCAAACAAGACTGAACTAAAAATCTATCGTGATTTGTTATGTATTGAGTCGGACTATATCTGCGACCGCACTTGGTAATTCACTCACTGTTCTGACCACTCCATCGGCTATTTCACCGGGATTGCGTGGTTCCAGTATCGCATAGGCTCCCGACTTAACAAGAATGGTCATCATCCCCAATTTTTTCGCTGGAATGATATCATTATCGAGGCGATCACCGATCATTATCGCTTCATAGGTCTTTACACCAAGTTTCTGAAGTATGTACCTGAAAAAATCCGGATCTGGTTTTGCTATGCCGATATCCTCGGAAACATCATCGGTAGTGAAATAATTCAATAGTCCATGTTCTTTCAGTATATCTTTTACCGCACTCGGCTGATTTCCAGCTAATGCGATCATATAGTTTTTCGAAATCGTTTTTAGCACTTCATCTATCCCGGGGTTCAATTTCTGGCGGTGTTTTATCGCCCAGTCTTTCACATAGCGGTTAGCTGCAATGACAATATCATCACATCTCTTTTCACCGGGCTCAATAAAATTACAAACCAATGCTTTTGTAAAGTACGGTTCAAAATTTAAAATGCATTGCTTAACCGCCTTGCTGAACTCCTTATCTGTAAGACCAACGCCTGCCTGCCTTAATTTCTTTTTGACGAATTTAAAATAGGCTTCATCTAATTCGTCTTCGTTCAAGATGACTCCACCCACATCCATTAGTATAGCTCTGAGCATTCTATTATCGGGGTTATATTTCTGTTTCGTAGATACGGTATTTCTTGTAGAGTTTACCGCCAATCGCTTCATCAAAACGATTAATAAGTTCATTGTCTCCTAAATTCCAACCAAGTTCACACCACTCATACCCCAGTCGGAGATTGGCTTTTTCAGTTTCATAATAGAGAACGGCTATAATACCGGTTTCACGGTACTCTTTCATAACGCCGCCGACGAGTGACCGGACACCGGTTATTTTTCTTTTATAAAACAAGAACTTCAGCATTTCAATAGGTCCCAGGCGGCCATTCAATTTCTTCAATACCTGGTTTATATCAGGAACTGTGACCGACACGCCTACTGGTCGACCGTCCATTTCGGCAAATAATACCAGTTCCGGTTCGACAAATTGCTTCAACTTTTTTCCGGTAACATCTATCTCGTCATCGGTCATCGGAACAAAACCCCAGTTTTTCTCCCAGGCAGCATTATATATATCTTTTAAATATTGAACATCACGCTCGAAGTTTTTCATACTGAAAGGTCTTACTCTCACATTTGTTCGCGTTTTGATACGGTTTATCATTTTTTCGATGCGCGGCGGGATACCGTCTTTAGCATACTTAATAAATGAAAAAAGGTCCTTTGCTTTTTTAAAACCGTACTGCTCAGCCAAAACCAGATAATAAGGAAGAGTATAGGGCATCATCACGGTTGGTGGTTTGTCAAAGCCCTCGAGGAGAAAAGCATTTTCATCATTCATGCTTGGATTAACCGGACCACGCATGATATTCAGACCATTTGCTTTCAACCATTTTTTCGCTTCGTCCCAAAGAATTGAGGCGACTTCAAAATCGTTCACACATTCAAAGAAACCAAAGAAGCCGGTTGTTTCCTCATGAAAATCATTATGATTCTTATCGACCACCGCAACGATCCTGCCAACAGGAATATCTCCGTGCATAGCCAGAAAAATTTCCCGCTTTGCATGTTGCCAAAAAGGGTTTCGGTTGGTATCCAGGATTTCTCGAACCTCAGCTAAAAGAGGTGGCACCCAGTACTCGTTATTTTTATAAATAGCCCAGGGTAACTTGAGAAAATCATTCCATTCTCTTTTAGACTTAACTGCTTTAATATTGGTATTCAATCATTTCTCCTGATGGAGTTATTGTAGTGTGTTAACAGCTAGTGTCAAGCGAAATTTTAAAAACGCACGCAGTCAAGACATAATAAATAACACCAAAGTGATACGGTCTTGAAATGATAGAGAAAATGGTTAATATTTTACGACGCTTTTTCACGCAAGGAGGTTTTATGTTAAATAGGCACAGAGTATCTATCTTGGTGGTTTTTTTATTAATGCCTTTGGTCATCCTGTCTGCTGATCTGAGTGATAATATTGAATTGCTAGTACGCACCGATGATGCAGCACAACAAGAGGCTCTTATCACGAAAATAACCAGCGATGATGTTCCGATCAATGTGTTAATCGAATCGATAAAAAATATTAAATTCAAAAAAGGTGCGGGTCGCGGCGTGCGGCAGGCAAAAAACATGTGCATAGACGGTATTGAACGACCTTACTATCTCTATATCCCGGAGATCTATGATCACAGTAAAAAAATAACTCTTGTCATTTATCTGCACGGCGGTGTAAGTAGAAAAGACTTGATAACTGATTTTGAAAAGCATATTAAAGAATCACCCTTCACTAAGATCGCTGATCAACAGGGCTATATTTTATTATTTCCACTCGGGCAGAGCGGCGCGACATGGTGGGATTCAGTGGGCATCGCTAATATTTTGCAGCAGGTCCGCACGACAAAACAGGAGTACAATATTGACGACGACAGGGTTTTTATGACCGGTTTTTCTGACGGCGGTTCGGGCTCATTTTTGTTCGCAATGACCCAGCCATCTTATTTCGCGGGTTTCTTACCGCTCAATGGTCACCCCGGCGTCGGTTCAGAGGTCGGTGAGATCCAGACTTATTTTGTCAATCTTTTCAACCGACCTCTTTACGTAATAAACACTGACGAAGATGAGCTCTATCCAGCACATGAAATAAAAGAAATGTTAGATCTAGCCCATGAAGCCGGTGCCGATATATTTTACCGTATCTATACTGGTATCGGTCATGATTTCGACTATGCAGACAAGGAGATGCCGCATATCGTTAAATTCATGAAAAACAATCCACGACGCTTGAGTCCAATGATAAAATGGGAAAGCGCATATCCGGGCGAGGAATGTATGTGGCTGCGTATTGATGCAATTACTGTACAAGAACATGAAGAATGGTATAATGACCACAATATGGAACTTATCGATGACCGAGTAATGTTTGGATTCTATCCAGATGATGACTATAACGGCATTGATCTTGATGCAGTCGATAAAAGCATGCTTTTACCATTCTTTACCGATGGTAATTATGATGGACCAGGGGTCAAAGTCGACAAAATCATTGGCGATAGCACGCTTTGCGCGATCGTCGGGATGGAAGAGGGTGATGTTATTTTGAAACTCGGTGATGTCCCGATCAATACCATCGAGGATGTTTATGTCTACAAAGAAGGCAAGCAGTGCGGTGATTCCACCGAGATCCTGGTCTTAAGAAAAGATGAAGTGCTGGTCTTTAAAGGTCGATTCCCCGGACCAACAATATATAATCTCTTCACACGCGGTGAGCCTTCAGGAAGAATTGAAGGATATTTTTCGGGAAATACCTTTTCTTTAAAGACGTCGCAGGTCGGTATCTTGACCATAAAAATAAATCCCGATATGGTGCAATTAGATCAAAATGTTATTGTCATTGCAAATGGTCAAACTGTCTTTGATGATAAGGTATCTGCTGACACCGGATATCTCCTCAATGACTATTTGAAAAATCGAGATCGTGAACGCCTCTATGTCAATGAAATAACAATAACATTGAACCAGTAGCTAACGGTTTTACCAATAAGGTCTACTCAGTAAGCTCGCTTATATTTTATTTAGTTTGAAAAATCTGGATCAATGCCAGGATTGCGCTTGTAAAAAATATTGGAACCATCCTTATCTTTTTCAAACCAAACCAGATGAATACATTGAGCAGCCATTGCCAGAGAAAGATTCCTGGTTTCGTTATCGGCCAGGGGTATAAGGCAACGGTCTTCTGTCTAGGTCATACCATTATCCATGGAATATTTATAATAAATACCATTTTGCCGATCGACCCAGGCAAGACAAACTGCAGAGCCTAATGCTGCGCATGACAGGGACGGTAATGAATCCATCATCGTATGGTCAGTAACCCGAACATCTGGTTGCCAGGTCAGCCCCAAATCCGTGGTTCTTTTATAGAAAATCTTGAAATCAGCACTTCCGATTGTTCCGGTATTTGCTGTCCAAAATAAATGATGCAAAAAAGGTTCTTACAAGGGTCGCAAGAATTATTCCGCAGTCAACAAGAATTCAGGAAATCAGAGCAAGATTACTCAAAGCACTGTAACATTACACTAATACGATTATTTATACTCCTTCTAATGGTACGAGAGCAGACATTGATTGCTGAAGACCTTGATTTATTCCCTAATTCATCATATAATATTTCAGTAAGGTAAACCAAGGAGGAATATATGAAAAAGCTCTCTTTTTTTATACTAATCATGCTTCTTTTTGCAGCCCCTCTACTCGCTCAGACTGATGATCAAAACCAGAAGATCACAGATCGCTCAGAAAGCAATGAGGATATTGAAGAATTGCGCAAGGTCAGCGAATTGCCTGACGCAGTCAAGAAGGCACGCGATGCAGGTGTCGAAGAAGAGGAAATACGGAAAATAGTAAAGGGTACCGAGGAAAGAAAACTGACGGTTGATGAAGGAGTCAGCACGATACGGACACTCGAAGAAAACACGAATCAGGGTAAATCCAACAATGGTATTTCCGATTTCGTATTTCAACAAAAAGCAAAAGGCGTCGAGGGTAAAGAACTAGGCCAGTCAATAAAACTCGAATTGCAGCAACGGCATAAAATAAAGGCTGAAGAACAGAAAACGACCGAACAACAAAAGACCGAGCAGAAGGGGACAGAACAAAAGACAGACAAAGAAACAGAGTTAAAGCAGGAAGGAATAAAAAAACAAGCCGAGCAAAAGCAGAAATCCGAAGATGAAAATAAAACCCAGGATATACAAAAAGGAAAAGGGAACGAAGAAGATAAGCAAAAACCGACAGAAACAGAAGATGAAGCACCGAAAACAAACAAGAAAAACCAAACCCAAGATGCAATGAATAAGAAAACCGATAAAGATCAACATGGAACCGGATCAAAAGAAAAGGGTAATAAGTAACATCGCTGCCCTGAAAAGGAGGTAATGATGAAGAAAATACACCTAATGGTTGTTATTGCTTTAATTATCTTTGGCGCTTGTTCAAAAAAAGATGATCAAAACAAAACCCTTAATCAGAAGTCAATCGAGAAAGTAGCAATGATCGCTGCCATGTTTGAGATCGATAATGACAAAGCGATAGAGATGTTGAGGAAGGAAGATTTTTCTACTGAATTCTATAAAGAGATGATTTATAAAATATCGCTTGATGAAAAAGCAACAGAGACCTTTGTTCTGATGAAGAAAACATACAAAGAGCAATATCAGGAATAGTCATGTAGTATATCAGGATACAATGTGCAAGAGGAATTGACAACTCAAAATCGACTCAGTTCATCCTACACATTTTTCTACAAAATCGTATTGCCGATAATTCAACTCCTTTTCTCGGCTGTTTTTGCTTTCATTGTCCTGCTCAACGATATTCAAATCGGTTATATAGTGATCGCAATAATGATCGTGGTTCTATTTTTTTCTTTGAGATATTCTTTTCCGCTCAAAGATGTATGGTTGAGTCATGACCATATAATAATAAAGAATTTTTCGCATAAAATCACAATACCTTTGCATTCGATCGTAGACATAAAGGAAAATAAATGGTTTAACCCGCATTATGTGGTGGTTAAATTGCGTTCGGATACTGAGTTCGGTCAGAAGATCATATTCATCCCCGATCGAAAACCCGGTGATGTTTTTTCAATTCTTCAAAGAAAGTAAAGTAACCCAGCAGTTAAAACAAGCGATAGAACAGCACAAGAATGGTCCGTCCTTGTAAGTTTTTGTAATTCAATTTCTACAGTTCTAATAAAATATGCCGAAATTTAGAAGATTTTGTAGTGGCAGACCCTGGTCTGCTCAAACTGATAATCGTCGAGCAAGCTCGCCCCGTGAAATAACAGACAAATGTTTCTTTGTGTGTACTATTCTTGACAAAGAAAGGTCTTTTACTATAATTATATATCTAAGGAGGCAATATGGAACGGCGAGAATTCTTGAAAATACTCATTGCAGGAGGCGCTGGTTCATTACTGAGCCGTTCACTTGGACAAAGCCAGCCTGGGCTACCCGATCGATTAAGAGCCCTGCCGAATCCGCAAATCAATACATATTCTTCGGAGATCGTCCTCAACAGCCGCCGCTCGTATCATGGCGGTTACAGCGGCGTCCTCTCTGATCAGATTCTAGCCAATGTATTATGGGCGGCGGACAAAGCTCCGGTGATCGGTACAAACCGAATAATTTATGTTGCGCTTCCTGATAATGTTTATCGATATGACCCCGTGCTGCATGATATAATCTTGCACGTCACGGGTAATCATATGTCCGAAGCAAACTGTGCTTTTGAGGTTGGGGTTGCAAGTGACCTGGCTGAAGATGCCGGTGCCGCACTGCATTATGCCAATATCGCAGCGTATGCTTTCTGGCTGACCACGAGTAGCCAGCCTATGTGCTGCCCGAAAGAAAGTGCCACAACCAATGCCAATAACAACTGGAGTCCAGCGTCGAGTGTACAAATGGTCAACTGTTACGGTCTGATGTCAACGGTGAGCGGCATAACGAGTCAACTCGTAGCGATATCATCCAATGGCAGTCTGCCCAACCCGTCGACTGACGGTCCTATCATCCTTGAGAACGCGCTCACAAACCTTCACTATGGGGATCAGTTTTCCAATAATGATCTGAGCCTCAGTGAGCTTTCGCAGCTTGCTTGGGCATCGTACGGTAATACGCCGCACCAGGTCATAGGAAGTCGCGCCGCGATAACCGTCGCCTCAGCAGTGGCAAACTACTACCTCACAGCTCGCATTTATATAGTAAGATCTGAAGGAGTCGAACGCTATCACATACGACTGCCATCAGGTCAAGTAACGACCCGGGACCACCGCATCGAAAGGGTCACTGATGGTGACTGCAGACCCCAGCTGAGAGCGGCGATCGCCCGACTACCTCAGAATGCACCGGTTTATTTTGTCTACTGCGGAACGGCAACGGATCGCTGGCAGGTACTTGAGGCAGGGTTCGGCGCAGCAAGTGCTTTGCTCCAAAGTGCATCACTCGATCTACAGGGATACTGCACAGCGGATTTTACTTCTTCAGAACGTACCGCGATTATTAATGGACTGGGCATCCCGTCTGCAGATCTTCCACTTGAGATTTTTTCTATTGGTCAACCCCTGGTAGGCAAAAGCGAGAGCAATATTAATAACATACACAACCTAACAGTATCACCCAACCCTTTTAAGTCGGGAACAAATATCGGCTATGGTTTAAGGTCCAGCGAGCATGTGAAACTTGCGATCTATGATAAATCGGGAAGATTAATAAAAGTATTAGCTGACAGGACACAACCCAGAGGTAATTATAAGGTGTCCTGGAACGGCAGGGACCAGCATAATATTGCAGTGCCCGAAGGAGTCTACAATCTGGTCATAAAAACAGGTACTGGGCAGTACAAAGACAAGCTCGTTAAAATGAAATAACCTGAAGATCGTTCGCCTTATTGAACTTTTACTGATGCGGCATTAGTTCTTTAATTTAAGATAGGATTATATCTCACGCGTCGATTCGTTCTACCCATCCATATGGTTCTTCTTTCTCGCCATATTGATAGCCTATTAGTTCATCATATAGTTTTTTTGTCAACTCACCAATTCCACCGTCACTCACTGTATAACTTTCACCTTTATAAAATAATTTTCCGACCGGGGAAATGATAGCCGCAGTTCCGGAACCAAACACTTCTTTCAACGAGCCGCTTTTTATACCTTCGATGACTTCATCAATTGCCAGCATCCGTTCCTCAACATCAATATCCCAATTTTTAGCTATCTTGATGACCGAATCTCTTGTTATCCCGGGTAGGATCGATCCGGATAAAGATGGGGTTACTAATTTATCTTCAAAAGAAAAGAAAATATTCATCGCGCCCACTTCTTCGACATATTTACGCTCGATCGCATCCAGCCATAGGACCTGACTATACCCTGCCTTTTTAGCTTCTTCTGCAGCATAGAGACTCGCCGCATAATTACCGCCGGCTTTTGCTTCCCCTATACCGCCTCTAACTGCCCGAACATATTTGTCCGACACATATATCTTTATAGGGTTTAGCCCTTCAGCATAATACGAACCGACCGGACCGACAATAATATAGAAAATGTATTGCTTGGATGCCTTAACTCCTAAAGCAGGTTCGGTTCCGATCATAACCGGACGTATGTACAATGAGGTGCCATGACTACTTGGGATCCAATCTTTATCAATTAATACCAGCTTTCTTATAGCATCAACAATAAAATCTTCATCAATACGGGGCATACACATTCGAGTCGCCGAATTATTCATTCTTCTCATATTGTCTTTTGGACGAAATAAATATATACCATTATCTTTACCACGATAAGCCTTCAAGCCTTCAAAAATCGTTTGCCCATAATGGAAATTCAATGCTGCCGGGTCTAATACAAGTGGCTGATATGGCACGATCCGGGCATTTTCCCAACCTGTTCCCTTATCGTATTCCATAATAAACATATGATCTGATTGGTATTTACCAAACCCTAATTCTGATTCCTTATAATCTCTTTTTTTCTTCTTGCCTTCTTCAACAAGATTAACTTCGATATTTAAACCCACAATAACCCCCAGTTTTTATCATTACGATTATAATACTATTCTTAGTACACCAAATGAGATTCTTGCTATCTATTATATTACGGATAAAGGTCGCAGTCAAGTAAAATCCGATTCTTTCAAGATGGCTTTTATAGTATGTTGAGCGGGAATCAGGTCAATTACAGATGCCAAAATAGTACTTGACACCTATCCTCTTTTCCATATAATATACCATACAACACTACGACAAGGGGGAAAATATGGCAAAAGCTGCTTATGTGGTCAACGGTGCGGAAAACAAGAATATCATCCCTGCACTAGTTCTTGGTTCTTCATCCGCAGCATCCGGTGATGAAGTATTTATTTTCTTTACACCAGGTGCCGCAGAACTTCTAAAACCAGGAAAAATAGAAAGTATAAAACCAAAAGGATATCCTGAAGCTATTGAACTGTGGAACGGTATAAAGAGTCTCGGCGGCAAGTTTTACCTTTGTGAGCTTGTCCTCGACGTAAAAGATATGAAAAAAGAAGACTTTCGCGATGATATTGAACTTGTCGGCGCAACAACCTTTATCTCTGAAATAGAAGGAGCGCAAACAACGTTCGCATTTTAGGTCTTTATTCTTATATTTAAGTAAAAGGAGCAAAAATGGCTGTTCATAAACTTGAACTATTAGGATTGAAATGCCCTCAGCCGATCTTGAAGATTGCGATTGAGGCGCCAAAACTGCAGGCCGGCGATATCCTCGAGGTACTTGCCGACTGCGAATCATTTCCGCGCGATATCGAAGCGTGGTGCAAAAAAACGGGAAGAACACTCCTTTTTTGTCGCGATGAAGGCGGTAAATATAACGCCCAGGTTCAGTTCTAGGTAAATAATGACTGACAATTTCGAACCTTTGATCATCGGGTTTTTGTGCAACTGGTGTTCCTATGCAGCGGCAGATCTTGCCGGCAATAATAAACTGGAGGTACCAGCAACATTAAAGACGATACGGGTTATGTGTTCAAGCCGTGTTGATCCGGTCTTCCTGCTCAGTGCATATCTTCAAGGCGCCGACGGCATCTTGATCGCCGGATGTCATCCAGGCGACTGTCATTACCAGACCGGCAATTATTATACACGGCGGCGTTTTGCATTATTGCACAAAATCCTTGAAACCTTTGATCTTAACCCGCAACGATTTAGATTATCATGGATATCTGCATCTGAAGGACAACGGTTCTCACAGGTAACCAACGAGTTCGCAGAACACGTAAGAAAACTCGGTCCCAATACTGTCAATAAAAGACCGTTCATTGAATGACGACGGAAAAAAATAATAGTATCCTGGTGATCGGTGCCGGACTTGCCGGCATCGAGGCGAGTCTTCTTCTCGCAAAGGCTGGAAGGAAAGTCTACCTGGTCGAAAAGGAATCGTATTTTGGCGGGGCGGCGATAAAATCCGAAGAAATAACACCGCATATGGAATGTGCGACATGCATGCTTGCTCCCAAGCAGTCAGACATCCTTGAAAATAAAAATATTGAACTTCTGACACTATGTGAAGTGACCGGTGTTAATGGCAAGGCAGGTCATTTTGCGGTAAAAATTAGAAAACGCGCACGCTATATAAGCCTTGAGAGTTGTATTGGCTGCGGAGCATGTTTTGAACCGTGCCCAGTAAGCGTGCCCAATGATTTTGAAGAAGGGTTATCAAAAAGGAAAGCGATTTATGTAGCTTGTGCTGGAGCCTTGCCAAATGCACCGGTCATCGACATGGAAAACTGCCTGCGCGATAAAGGTGAGGATTGTACGCTCTGTAAGGAAGCATGCATGTTCGATGCGATATGTTATGAGGATAAAGACGAGGAAACAACGATCAATGTAGGTGCGATAATTGTCGCTACTGGTTACAAGCTTGGTGACATGAGTCAATTCCCTAAGTACGGATATAATAAAAAGTCGAATGTATATAGTGCTTTTGAATTTGAACGCCTCAGAGCATCAAATGGGCCAACATCAGGAACAATACAGATGCGGGACGGTCAAAAACCGAAATCGATCGGTTTGATCCACTGCGTGGGTCGCGACGAAAAAAAATACTGTTCGCAAGTCTGTTGTATGTATTTGACAAAATTCGCACATTATGCATTTGAACAACTGGAAAACGTTAAAATATACCAGTTCTATAAAGAACTTTCAATCCCTGGAAAAGGCAGTCAAAAATTTTTCCATGAAGTCAAAGCCAGGGGTATTGAAATGCTTAGAAATAAAAGTCTTTCTATTTCAGCAAACGGTTCAAACGAGGCGGTAACAATCGAATACCAAAATGAAAAAGATGAAAAGAAAGCGCTCGATGTTGATATGGTTGTCCTGGCGCCATTCATCGAAGCCTATCCAGGTACAGACCAGCTCGCTCGACTTTTGGAAGTAAAACTCGATGATTTTGGTTTTATTAAAACAGATGCGTTCGATTCGGTTACAACTACGCGCGCTGGGATATTTGCCATCGGCTGTATCCAAAGCCCAATGTCGATGAGTGATACGACTATCCAGGCTCATATCGCCGCAGGACAAGCTCTCGCATTTACTGAGGTATAAAAACGTGTCGAAGATCGGATTATATTTATGCAAATGCGGTCCGAATATCGCCGAAGCGATCGATTTAGAAAGCATTGCTCAGTCAATAGACCAAGATAAAAGCATCGCTAAAATCGAAACCCACAACCTGTTGTGTTCTGTGGATGGTAAGAAATTTCTTGCCGAGTCCATTAAAAATAATGAATTTGAGCGTATCGTCATCGCTGCATGCTCACCCAAACAGCATGAAGCGACCTTTATGGAGGTACTCTCATCAGCCGGTCTAAACCCGTACATGATGCAGCTCGTCAATATCCGCGAACAGTGCGCATGGGTTACCCCGGATAAAAATGCCGCCACTGGTAAGGCATTAACTGCCATTCGCGCAGCTATTAATCGTGTAAGATACCATGTTATACTTGAGAAAAAAGAGATCGAGTGCGACCCCGGTGTCATTATAATCGGCGGCGGTATCACTGGTTTGGAAACTGCTCTGCGGACCGCGCAGCACAATCGCACGGTATACCTTCTCGAAGAAACCACACTGGGTGGAAGACTCAAAAAAATGCGGGTGCTCTTACCAACGATGCAATCGGCAAAAGAATTACTACAGAGCAAGATCGATGCCGTAAGAAATAATGAATATATCGAAGTTATCGAAAATTGCACGATCGACGAAATCCTCGGTTTTTTCGGGAATTTCGTAGCTCATGTGCACACGCAAGATAATAAGGAACACGAGCTAAAAGCAGGTGCCGTAGTCCTCGCCCTGGATGCGCAGCAATTTACACCGACTGGACCAAATGGTTTTGGCCATGGCGCAATAGAAAACGTCTATACCGCAGCTGAATTTGAAGCATCGCCATCTGACAGGGTCATAACCAAATCGGGTAATCCACCTAACTCAGTCGCCATAATCCACTGCGCAGGACGTAGACAACTCGGTTATTGCTCGAAAATATGCTGTGCAAATTCCATGAAGATCGCACGCGATATTGTAAACCGTTCATCCGATACAAAAGTGATACAATTCTATAAAGATCTATGCCTGCCTGACAAATCTTATGACAAATTTTACGAGGAGACTAAATCAAAAGGCATTGAATTCATTCGCTATGATGAAATTGAAATAAAACAGGAAAATGGCCGTTTGACAGTCAAAGTGAATTCACCAAGCAATGAGGAAACTAAGATCACGGTCGATATGGTGATCCTCTCCACCGGGATGACGCCGCCCTCAAGAGCAGCAGAATTTGCCCAGATGTTCAATGTTCCGCTCGATGAATACGGCTTTCTAAGACAAGAACACAGTATCCTCGAACCCATCTCTACGGTTACTGAAGGAGTGTTTATTTGCGGCGGGATGTATGGACCGGGTGATATCACTGATTCGCTTGCCCAGGCAGGCGCCGTAGCAGGCAAGATACTCTCGTCATTGGTCCCTGGTAAGCTCCTGGAATTGGAAGCAAAAACCTCGACCGTTTCAGAAACAATGTGCATGGGTTGTGGCGCGTGTGTCGACATATGTGCATACGGCGCGGTCAAACTCGACCAAAACAAGAATATTTCAGTCGTTAACGAAGTGCTCTGCCGCGGTTGCGGGAACTGCGCATCAGTATGCCCGTCAGGCGCTGCCGGTCACCGGCATTTCACGACCCGACAGATAGCACAGGAGATAATACAGATTCTTAAATAAAATGAAGACTATACTCGTAACCATACAGGATAACAGCATCAACAGCACGGTCAGGAAACTGATCCAGACATTAATGGAAAAGAAATCTTTTCAGGCAGTGCTGGCACCAGTGCGCATACCTGGTGGTGATTCATTCGCCTATGAGCTCATGAGTGATAAAGCAAAAATCGAACAGTGTGAACCTTTGCCGCCGATCATGCCTATCCCCGGTGCCCGGGTTCTAAAAGAACTGACCCGCAAAGGCGAACCTGATTTTAAAATATTGTGTATAATGCATCCGTGCGAAATCCGCGCGGCTGTGGAATTAGCCAAGCTGCGCCAGGTCAATCTCAATAATATCACTTTTATGAGTTTTGACTGCCCGGGTGCTTTTCCGACTAAAGACTATATTACGGAACCAAAAAAATACGACATATCCTTTGATAAGACTTTAAAAACCTTTGAGGAAGAAGGTTTTCGCACAAGTTGCACGACCTGTATTAATTTTAGTCATGATGGTATAAGAACTGATATCCATATTGCGAATCTCAGCATGGCTGAGGGTAAACTCATGCTCCAGGCATTGAGTGCCAAAGGTGAAGAATGCCTGAGCGCGATCGATATGGAGCTTACCGATGATACGGTTAATCGGCAAGAGAAAATAAACAGCGTACGAAAAAAACGAGAAGCAAATCGTGAAAAATTGTTCTCAGAAATAAATTCGCAGGTAAAGGGCATAGATAATCTCGATATTTATTTCGCCGAATGCATAAATTGCCACAATTGCATGAGAGTGTGTCCGATATGTTATTGCCGCCAATGCTTTTTCGATTCGGCTGACTCAAAGCGCGTAGAAACTGGAAACTATTTGAGCCGTGCTCGTAAAAAAGGCGGTATCGCATTTCCGACCGATACCCTGCTCTTCCATATCGGCAGGATGTCGCATATGAACCTGTCCTGCATCGGTTGCGGAGCGTGTGAGGATGCCTGTGCCATGGATGTGCCGGTGGCGCAGATATTCAATTTCATGGCTGACAAGCTTCAAAAAATGTTCGAGTATATCCCGGGTAGAAATATCGAAGAAAAAATACCTGTTTTGACCTATACTGAAGATGAATTCCATGAATATGAAGATGCTAAGGAAAAACCGTGAAGGCGATTAAAATCCAAAAATCACCTGACCACGCTATCCAGGATGTGCTTAAATACCTTTTCGAAAGCAATAAGATAGACGGTGTTTTCAGTTTGATAAAAAAAGGCAATGGGAAACATGTATATTCACTCATTACGAAAAAAGAACTTCTAAGTGAAATTACGCCGACATTTCCGCTCATGCCGGTAAATGCAGGAAAGATGGTTTCTCAGCTTACCGTTCTTGAGCCGGTTAAGAAACCGATCGCCGTGGTCCTGAGGCCGTGTGAATTGCGCGCGCTTTACGAACTCGTCAAAGTCGAGCAGGCAAAACTCGACAATCTTTTGTTCATCAGTTTTACGTGCGGCGGTGTGTTTTCTTTAAAATTGAAAAAAGATGAACTCACTCAAGAAATAAAAGAATATTGGGATAACACAAAGACTGGTGAGCCAGTGAAAGGTTTGCGCGAAGCCTGCACCATGTGCACTGAATTTGTCCCTTATAATGCCGACATCATAATCCCGATTCTTGGTAAAAATGTTTCACAGCAAACCAGTTTCATCATGAATACAGAAAAAGGGGTAAAATATCTGTCCGGGATGAGTGGCGAGTATAGCGAAGAAAATATCGGATCAAATGAAATTGAGGCGATCAGAAAGAAACGAGCAGGACGAAAAAAGGCTGTTTTTATGAACTTGAAATTAAAAGACCTGGGCTGGAATAATATGATCAATGTCTTTGGTCGGTGTATTAACTGCTATGCCTGTAGCAGTGTTTGTCCAGTATGCTACTGCGTATTATGCTATATAAGATCTGGCGAGAAAGACAAACTTCCTTTATCCTGGCAAAAACGATTGAATAAAAACGGCTTTTTGCGTATCCCCGATGATACGGTGATGTATCACCTCGTAAGATTACTCCATGTCGGAATCATGTGCGTGGGCTGCGGCATGTGCTCTGATGTCTGCCCAACAGATATCCCGATAGCGAGCATCTTCACCACGGTCGGCGGGCACATGCAAAAGACGCTTGAATACCAACCAGGCAAGGACCTCGAAGAACCGATGCCTTTGGCTGTGGTCAATCCTGAAGATTTTGCAGCAGCCCCTGCTGAAACAGAATAAATAGTCTATTCTGTTGGCACAAACCCACTTGACAATTTAAGAATATGCCATATAATTAGTATGATAATCAGTGGTATAAAATATAAGATAGGGAGCAGATATGGCAAAAACCAAAATAACTATAACGATCGATGAAAAATACGTATCTGACCTCGATCGCATATCACGCATAAAGCGCGCGAATCGCAGCGCTCTTATTGAACAAGCAATAAAATTCTGGGAAAAAGAACAAATAAAAAACGCATTGAAACACGGCTACCAGATCATGGCAAAAGAAGACAGCACAGCCGCCGAAGAATACATTAAGATCGCCCAGGAGATATTGAGTGAATAGTAGTTTTCCGAAACGGGGTGATATATGGCTGGTTAATTTCAATCCTGGACGCGGGAGTGAACAAAAAGGAATACGGCCTGCTTTGATACTGCAGAACGATACAGGAAACGAGTATGCGGCAACAACCATCGTGGCGGCGATAACTTCCGTGATCAAGCTTTACCCGGTAACAGTCCTGCTCAAAGCTCGTGCTTCCGGTTTGAAAAAAGACTCGATCGTCAATCTCGCACAGATATTGACCATCGATAAAAACCGGCTCAAGAAAAAAATCGGTTCTCTTGATAAAGATCTAATGAGAAAAATAGACCGGTCACTTTGTGTGAGCTTGGATCTATCGTTTTAACCTTGGTTAATAAACCCTGTCTTCTATGTGCTAAAGAAATCGAGTAAATAAGTAGAAAAACACCTGATACAGACTTGACACCAAGCACTGTACTCAATACAATTTTAAAAGGAGGTAACAATATGTTAAAGGAATTCAAAGAGTTCGCAATGCGCGGTAATGTCGTTGATATGGCGGTCGGGATCATTATCGGCGCGGCGTTCGGTACGATCGTAAAATCATTCGTTGCTGATATCATCATGCCGCCGATCGGCTTATTACTTGGTAATGTCGACTTTGCCAATCTCTTCGTGGTGCTCAAGCAAGGAACTGCAGCCGTACCTTATACATCGCTTGCTAAAGCCCAGGCAGCCGGTGCAGTAACTTTCAATTACGGGATCTTCATCAATACGGTAATAAGTTTTCTGATCATAGCGATCGCGGTATTTTTGGTGATAAAAAGCATGAACAAGATGAAACGAAAAAAGGAAGAACCTGCCACAGAACCAACAACCAAAGACTGCCCTTTCTGCATGACTGCGATACCGATCAAGGCAACACGCTGCCCCAACTGCACCTCACAATTGAAAGAATAAGCTAATCTTTGCTGAATCGTTGAAAAGAAGGATTCATAATGACAAAATTTACACCTGGTGATAGTGCCCTAGTTATATTCCCAACAGAGGAAATCAGTATGGAAATAGATAAGTGGCGTCGTGTATATGACCCGAACAGCAAAGTCATTCCACCCCATATGACTATGGCATTTCCACCTTTCATATCAGATAAACAATGGTTACAAGAAAGAGAGAACTTCACTACAGTTTTGAGGGCTTTTGAACCTTTCAAAGTTACACTGCAGAAATTAGGATACTTCAAGGGGGACTCATTTGTTCTTTGGTTGGAGCCAGAGGATGGTGATGATTTTATACGCATGCACTCTGCATTACAAAAGCAGTTTCCAAAATATGTTCCATTATCAGAATTTGAGTATGTACCACATCTGACAATTGGCTCTTTTGAATCCAAAGAAGCTATGCATCAAGCCAAGAAGATAATATCATCTGAATATAAAGCACTTAAGTTTATGGCTGACAATGTAGTCTATACAGTGTTGGATAACGATGGTATATGGTATATCAAAGATAGACTCTCTCTTGGATAAACAACCCCGCTTTCGAAGTTTTATATATTAATATATAATAATCCTTAAGAGCACAGGTAAACCCCACAGAGCAACCATGAGCTAAGGGGATACAAGGTTTGTAGTGTTAATACCACATAAATCTCACAATATAAGAACATTGTGGTCAGTGATGTTGCGTATATTTGCCCGTTCATGGAATTTTCTTTACCAAGCCAAAAATCATATACACCGTAAATAGACCAAGATTCTTACCAGAAGGCTATCCTATACGACCTAAGACTATTGGGGAACAAATCAAGAAAAAGCGTTTAGACCTGGGTTTGTACCAGAAAGATGTGGCTGAAATTATTGGTGTGGATGTAAATACAATTACTCTATGGGAGAAAGGTAGACATGAACCTGGTAAAAGGTTTTTAAAAAAAATAATGAGTTTTTTGGAGATGTGATAATAAAACGATATACCCCTTAATAATAAAATAGCATGATTTGAAATGCATAACAGATATATTCAGAAAATGTCACTCTAGAAATTCGCGAAGTCTTGACTTGGAATGTAAGACCAGGTTTAAATAAGATGATATCTTAGATTTTTCTTGCTTGATGGCTTTGAAATCAACATGACAATCCACATAACCATATATCAAACCAGTGATTTGCTTAAGCATTAATGTAGGAATTTCTGTTGTTGGGCCTTTAAAAATAACAGTTCCTGCCAGTTCTTCGTCACTTTTTGATGATAACACCAGATACCCTTCAAGTTGTGAACTCGCTTCAGCAATACGGGGTCGCTCTTCTTGACGAATAAAAAGCACCTTTACCGCGTCTGAAGTCAAATCAATGGTATTTTCCATTCTGATAGTTGAATCCAGAAACACTATTAATTCGAAATCTTCGAACTCGGATATATCTTTTGGAAATGAATAGTTACCAAGTTGTGGATAAGAAGAATTCAAGATAAGCACAGTATTACTCCCCTCTATCAATGTGAAATCACGGCCACCCAAATCAACATCAACAGCAAAAAAAGCCTCTACATTATCTAGGGTATAAGTAACTCTACTTGAATCCTGACCTAATGTAATATTCATTATCCCGCGTGAAACCCGCAAAGCACATGAGGTCATACATTGAGCAGTTAACAACAATACAACGACAATCACTCTTTGCATCTTTACCATCTGATAATTTTCGTCTACTATCCCATCAAAGTAACCCATGCTTTCCCCTAACAGAAATCTTTGCATATCACTATGTAGTTCATTATCTTACTCTCCAAATTCTCCCTTTTTTCTAATGCTATTTAACTTTAATTACTTTTTGTGCAATCTTTCCATTAACTTCAATGAAATAGATGCCTGGTGCAGGGTTGAGGGTATGGATTTGACAACCGGTGATGTCGAAGATTTTACAGTTCTGATCTTCGGGGAGTACAAGCGATCCAGTAATATAGGTTGGAAATAATAGATCATTATTAGAAATAACTTGCCGTTCATCCTCAGCAACACAAGTGGTCGTAGTATCAAGGCTAATCACGAGAAAATCTAAGTTCGTTGTGCTGTCAAAACAACACCCTGCTGCATACACATTATCATCCTCTCCATAAACGACTGAATAGGCTCGGTCAGAACTGTTAGCTGAACCATTGAATCTATACACCCATCTCAGTGACCCAGTAGTATCAACATCGATTACTACAAAATCTTCCCCTGAACCAAGGCCATTGCTCCATCCAGCAGCATAAACACTGCTATTATCACCGAAGTCCAAAGAATATCCAACATCGTGATTTTGTGACGGACCATCATACATCACCATCCATAACGAATCACCCGCGGTATTATGTGCTGAAACAACAAAATCATAATGTGTTCCCATATGTAAATGTCCAACAGAATAGGTATTTCTATCCTGTCCTTGCACCACGTCTTGTGTAGCATTATTCTGTCCCAGTTGCCCATACCAGTGCATCCACCTCCATGTACCTATTGTGTCGATACTGGATACTGTATAACTCATTACATTGCTTCTTCCCACAATATAAAGGTTAGTATCCGATCCGCATATAATGGATAACGCTGTTTCATTGCTCGACCCACAACCCGTGATATTTTTTATCCATCTTTGCGTACCTGCAGTGTCGACAGAAAATATTGCGAACTCCTGGGTGGGTATCCAATGGTAAGTATAACCTGCTGCATAAATATTATCGTCTAAACCATATACAACAGAATTGGCGCCATCATTCCAATTATCTCTGTCATATCTATATATCCATCTTTCTGATCCTGCTGTATCAACGCTGACAATGGTGAAGTCATATTCAGTACCAATACCCCTGCTTCTTCCTGCAGCATAGATGTTGTGATCAGATCCATAAACAATCGAGAAGGCTTCGTCTTCTTGACCCAGTGGTCCGTTATACGTATACACCCATCGTTCAATCCCGTCTGCGGTTATGCTGATGATTGTGATATCTGTGTCGGTAATATTAGTGCTTGTACCAACAACATAGATATTACCGTCGTGACCATAGACAAGGTCATATGCAATATCGGATTGCGATACTTGACCATTATAAATGTACACCCACCTCTCGTTTCCGGCTGGCGTTAAACTGATAACAGTAAAATCCTGATTTGTGCCATCACCCGTACTATACCCTGCTGCATAGATGTTCCCATCATCACCATAGGCAACAACATACGCTTCATCATCGGTATTATTTGTACCGTTGTATGCGTATACCCAACGTTCGACCTGAGCAAAAAGTAGCAAAGGGAGTAATGCGCAAAGTGAAATGTGGGGTATAATACTGCAATAATTGCATTTCATACAACCTCCACCCTATTATAAAAGCAAGAATAGAAATGTCAAGGTGTTCAACTCGCCAGGATGTTATAGACAACAAACAGGCTCCATACTGAAGGTGCCGTTTCAGATTAAGAAGTCGATTTCAAACAAACGAACAGCGGTGATTCAAATGGGTCTGTGCTCTTTGGGTATTCAGTTATTTTGAATCCCGTCTTTTGCAGCAAATCTCTCCAAACATCCACAGTGAAGATTCCACAGATGTGATGGTCGTGCTCTATTCTTAATTTACCTTTCTCGCGAATCAAGTATATCATCGTTGTTTCGAATGTATCATCGGTCGGGTCAGGGTCATAATTGTTTTCTATGAAGGTTACTTCCATGGTATCTGTCTTGGAAAGTGCACTCTGTGTTTTGTTCTGCACAAAATCTTCCTTGCGAAACTCCGCATAGCAAATCATAACACCGCCATTACATAAGTGCTTAAATGTGCACTGGAAAGTCTTAAACAAATCACCAGTGGTTGTAATATATGCAATACCATCGTTTATGTATATGGAATCAAACTGCCGTTTCAAATCAAAATCTCTCATATCTGCTTGATAAAAGGTACATTCAGGATTTAATTTTCTAGCATTATTTAGCATCGCATTGCTGATATCCAATCCATAAACCGCAAGATGCTTCTTCAGATTAAAGGTATTCTTACCGGCACCGCACGTTATATCCAGGAGAGAACGTACTTCAATTTCAGCATGTTGTTTAATGAGGTCTACAGCTAGCTCACTTTCTTTTTTATATTCCTCAACGCTCCCCCAGAAAGGCCACAACCATGCAAGATCATTGTACAAACGATTAGTTTTCTTGTTTTTATCGTTCATGATCTCATTATATTAATCCGCATTGTGTTGTCAATCTCTTATCATTCAAGCCTCGTCTATCTCACCAGGATGTTATAGACAATAAAAAGGTAAAATACTAAAGGTGCCGTTTGAGAGGGTAAAGAAATTGTAAATATTAGAATTTTTTATCATACCAATTAATGGGCATAACTTTCTTTTGCTTCCAGGCATCTCTGGTAATGCCATATCCGATAATATCATAACACAAATCTTTTTGAACTTGATTCTTTCTCTTTCTATAATAACCTTCCTTTACATAACCACATTTAAGAAATACTTTTCTCATAGCCACGTTACCCTGTCTTGTGTATCCTTCGATTCGTATTTTTTCTGGCATTGTTGTGAAAATATGATCAGTCAGGTACGAAAGCATCATCTTGCCAATACCTTTCCCTCGATACGGACTCTTTATTCTAACATCCATTTGAGGACAATAAGGCAATGAATCACGCAGCCCGAAAATTCGAATCATGCCCACTTTTTCTTTACCACTTAAAATGACCCAAAAAGTTTGTCTTTCTTTACTCACAAATTTCCCATTTTTGACCCACTCAATAACCTGTTTGGTAGTTGGGTTTGAATAGATATGGTATGGCCAGCTATCCGACGATAGAAATTGCGCTATTTCCTCAGACTCCCCTAGAAGGAACTGTTTGAATGAAATAGCTGTAACATCCACACTTTGTTCACCATCGTGACCAACGGTTTTACCTCTTGTCTCAAAATTCTCATCATTCCAGTTAACAGAAGTTACTTTTTCCTGTTCCCAATCGTCCTTGAGAATTGCATATTCAACACTATCATAATACATACCTTCGTTAGATAGCCATGATTTTCGCCGGTGCCCTTCTTTTACAAAACCACATTGATGGTATGCCTGCCTCATCATTAAATTATCTTGGCGCATCTGTGTCAGGAACCCTATAGCTCCTTTAATTGTTTTAAAAAAATCATTAGTAAATGAGCATATTATTTCCTTTGTTATATCACTTGTACAATAAGCACTACTAATCCATATTTCGAACTCAGGATACAATATAAGAGTATCACTTACATCATATAGACAAATCAGACCGATTCTTCTTTCGTTATCCAAAATAATCCAATAAGCTTTATTCTCAGATTTTGTGAACTTACCTTCTTTTATCCATTCGTGGACTTGTTCTTCGGTCAATTTTGAGGGCATATGAAATGACCATATTTCTGAAGTTAAAAAATCAACCAATAACTTGTTGTCCTTGTCAGAAAATTCTCTAAATGATATATTCACAGGTGACTATATACTAAGGATATTAATCTGTCAAGTTCATTCCAACTAACAAGGATGTTATAACCAAAAAATAAGCAATAAGGTATTAAAGGTGCCGTTTGAGGTTGACATACACATGAATAATTATTATACTCATCTCAGTAACAAGTGTGAGGGAGAAAATGGATATCAATATACGTGAAGCTAAAATGCAAGATTACGAAACGCTCTGTAGCATCTTTGAAGAAGGAGATGAATATCATCGACAAGCTCTACCCCACATATTCAAGAAGCCTGATGGTTCAGTGCGAACAAAGGATTTTATATCCTCCATTATTTCAAGCAAAGATGAAATCTTATTTGTTGCTGAATTAAATGATACGATTATTGGGGTTGTTCTCATAGGTATTAGAACTGCACCGTATATCGACATCATGGTTCCTCGCCGTTATGCAGTTATTGATAATATAGTTGTCTTGAAAGTGCATCGCGGTAAAGGTGTGGGAAAGATGTTAATGAAAAAAGCCCACGAATGGATTTCAAGTAAAGATATAAAACATATTGAATTGCACGTTTGGGAATTCAATCAGAGTGCAATAAAATTCTATGAAAAGTTGGGATACACAACCGCTTGCCATAAGATGTGGAAAATGCCATGAAATTAAATCCAGGTTTTATCATGTATGAATAGTATTTATCCAAAATATTTTACAATCGACCTAATCCTCAATCTTTGTAATAACAAATGCCGACATTGTTATTCACAAATACAGGGAAGCATTGTTCAGCCACCTTTAGATAATATTGTTTTGCTGCTTGACAAAATCAATGAATCTACCATTTCAGAATTCATATTGTGCCCTTGGTGTTTAATGCATGAACCTCTTTTAATTAGAAATATTGATATATTAATCGCTTATATAAGAGAGAAATGGCCTAAATGCAAAAGCAATGATCACTTGGCTAGCAATTTATCGGTTATTTCTCATAATCCCGAAATATTAAATAAACTCCATCGAGTTGGTATAAGAAGTATCCAATTTTCTTTTTATGGTACAGAAGAAGTACACGATTATTTCGCAGGCAGACAAGGGGCATACAAAGGCATCGAAAAAGCAATCCCTTTACTATTAGAACAAGGCTTTAAACTTACGCCAATTATTTGGTTACATAGTAAAATAGGTCCTTCATTACCCCGTTTACTATCCATTTTTAATAAATACGAATTTGAGCTGCCATCAAATAAATTACCTGCAAAACTTATTGAGCCGTTTGGAAATCAAATTAAGCATCCTAAAGACATACCAACATATGAGGACCTTATTAACTATAAAGATATTTTGCCCGAACATATATTTTCTTATAAGGAAAGTGCCATTTGCAGGAATATCATGGAAAATACTTTTGGTGGACAAAATAACAAGGATATTTACGACTTAAATAATCTAACTTGTAGTTATACAGTTTTGTCTAATGGCGATATCTATCAATTTTGGACACCCATGCACCCTCTTTTCAAATTGGGTAACGTTTTGAATGACCGTATGGACGAAATACATAAAAGATATTTTAACAATGAATCCCAGGGTCACATTATTTTAAATAATTTAGAAGATGTTCAGCTTGTCCATGAATTTGGCAACCTTAGAAGCAATAAATTATATTCTTCACCTGGAAGTTTAGTATATTACTATAAATTGAAAAAACTTGGCTTTTAAGGAAACAACCGGCGCATAACAGCGGGCTTTGTGGCAACTATGGGGTCAGGTACTGCAATTTGATAAAGTGGCAGGTCATAACAGAAAACCTTCTTGAGATTGCCGCGGCGACTTTGTCGCCTCGCAATGACGTTTCCTTTTCTTGTCATCGCGAGTGTCGACGAAGCGATCTCGGAGATTGCTTCGTCACTTCGTTCCTCGCAATGACATCCAGCTGGCGATTGTCATCATCCGGCTGGACCGGATGATCCAGTTGTTTACAGATTTCCCTGGATTCCCTGGTTAAACCGGGGAATGACACAAGAGTACCGAAGAATAACTGAGAAGTACCGGGGAATGACAAAAAAGGCGCCAGAGGACGACAACGCACGGCAGGCGTGAGGATGACAAGTGTTGAATCTCTGGTATTCCCATTGATTCAATCCTATTTAATCATTTCTTTCAATGATTCTGGCAAGGAATTTTTAAGTTCTGGGTAAGTTTCGATCAAACGGAATATATCTGCTAAGTCTTTTTGCCGTTTGCTCGCGCGTCGTTCTTCATCCGAATATGCCCAGATCTTACCCTGAAGGACATCTTCCAACGCCGCTACTTTCATCGTGTAACCCATAACCTCTTTCTCTTGTGCTCGTGATATGAATGATTGATACCGCGAATCTTTTTGTACCTGGATACGGAGATCAGAATATTGTGATGAAAAATTAAGGCTGTGTGGAAATTCTTCTACGGTGAAAATATCCTTTGCAGCGTTTCGCAATTGAACGATCTTATCTATAGTCACAACCACATCAAGATCCAAACTGACGACCGGTTCAACATATGCATTTACGGCTAAACCACCAACAATGCAGTAACCGACCTCGTTTGATTTTAGCAGATCAAGGAATTGTTGCAAGACATCTTTTCCGCTGTTACTTATTGAGTTAATGAATTCTTTCTTTGTCATTATTTACACCTAAGTTTAGTATAGTTGAATCAATGAACAAGTCAAGATTGCAGAGTGGATTAGGTCGTCAAGCCCGAGGATGACAAAATAGAGATTGCTTCGAAAAAACTGTGGGGTCAGGTCTTGCAATATCACATTATTTCAGATTTCTTGAGGAGCCGACTTACGGTCGTATAATGCACCCCAAGATATCCTGCAATTTGTCGCATCGTGTACCCATAACTATATGCTTCATTAACTAATTGTACTTTAACCCTTTTATCTTTATGATCCAGATCACAAAAAATATCTTCAAGCAACGGCCGACCTACATATCTCTGCATCTGTGGAATTTCTTCAATATTTTCCTTCTCGCCTTCTAACATACGACGTATTTTTTCTACAAAATTATCGCTGCCTAAAATTATTTGTCCCTTTAAGTTTTCCCAGATCGACGACTTTTCTATGCCATCATTAATGAAATCAACATATGCACGCACTGCTGATCTTTCAGCGTCGCCAAATAGTGCTAGTAATTTTTCTACCGACAACTGCACTACTATATCAGTCTGCCCAATAGTTGCACAATAACTGCTCCATTTCCATTCCTTGGGATCTAAAACAATATGAGCACGGGCTGGATTTAAAACTACATAACGGCAAACTTCAAATAGATATGACTCTTTTTCTACCAGGATTGCTTTGTAACGCCCCTGGAAAACATGACCAATCTTCTTATGCCACCAATTAAATAACTGCGCATACTCACCATTCAATTGCCGCATACCCTTAGATAAATTCGCATCAGGAGTCTCAACCACAAGATGGTAATGATTATCCATCAAGCAATAGGCATATACCAGCCAGTGAAAGCGTGTTACAACAATCTTGAGCGTTTTTAAAAAGTCTTTACGATCATAATCGTTTAAGAAAATATTCTGTCGCGCATTTCCCCGTGATGTTATGTGATATAATGCATGCGGATATTCTATTCTTAAAGGACGCGCCACTTCGTATTAAATGTTATATTGCAAGACCTGACCCCACTGTGAAGAGGTTTATAATCTGTGCCAGACGTTTTTGTCGAGACTTCGGTACTGGATCGCTTCGGCGATGTGCTGGACTTTTATATCCGGCAAATTTTCAAGGTCGGCGATCGTGCGCGCCACCTTTAATACTTTGTCATAAGCGCGTGCTGACAACCCGAATTTCTGGATCGCTGCTTTGAGTAAATACTGTGATTGATCATCTATCAGACAGCACTGCCTTACGTCTTTTGAACCCATATGCGCATTACAATAAACGTTCTTTTTCTTTTCAAAACGATCGAGCTGCGTTTGTCTTGCTTGATTGACCCGGTTTCTTATCTGTTCTGATGATTCACCAGGCTTGCTCGACTTCAGTTCATCATATTTTAATGAAGGGACTTCAATATGGATATCGATCCTATCAAGCAGGGGCCCGGATATCCGGGTGTGGTAGCGCTGGATCTGCTGGGGTGTACAGCGGCATTCATGAAAAGGATCAGTAAAATAACCGCACGGACATGGGTTCATTGCAATTTCTTTACAAAACCAAAGATAAAATACTCTATAAAACGTCCCAGAATATTACCAGATGGTTATCCTATGCGACCAAAGACAATAGGTGAAAAAATCAAGAAAAAGCGTTTAGACCTGGATTTATACCAGAAAGACGTGGCTCAAATAATAGGAGTCACGACTGACACTATCAACTTGTGGGAGAATGGAAGAACAAAACCTCATAAGGAAAATATTCAAAAAATCATGCGTTTCTTAGAAAATCAGTAGTTATTGTTACGAATTTAAAAATAGAGCAAATACTTCAGTTTTGTAGTTCCAATTAGACACACTGGCCTCTTAAATCTATCGTAATTTAATCCCTCGACTTATTCAGTCCTTGAGTACCATATGATACCAAACCCCAGAAAGGGGATAGGAATAGAAAACCATCCTTTTCCTACTTCTTCATCTTTTTGCACCCACATCTCGGAAGCACGAACAGCTGTCCATTTTCTACGCATTACCCACACTGGTAAAAATACACCACCCTCTATTGGTATTTTCCATCTGTTATCTTTAATATTTACTTCGTAGCCATATCCTGTATTTACTCCTAAAAAAGTATTCTCCCAGAAGATTGTATTGGATAATGAATCGCTCTGATGTGAGTTAGTCAACAAAACAGCAATACCAGAAATAAAATAAGAATTAGCATCAAGCGGTTGGTACTTCAACGACAATCCACCCGTAAAAATATGTGGTAGACCACCTGCGTGAAGTTCAACAGCAAAATCATCCAAGAAATTATATCCAACAGTTAATCCACCCCTTGAAAAAACCTCCCAATTAAATCCTAATGTTACGGCACCTTTTTGTGCAAAGGAGAAACTGACAAGTATCGCAGACAATAATATAAGTCTCTGGATGTATCCTCTCTTTTCACTCATCAAACTCTAATCCATCCTTTTCAATCCAATTCAGTTTTCCTCATTTTAAGGTTACCAAAAACAATTTGGATATCATATTTATCAATTTCTGGAAATACTGCTTGCTGGCAATACTGTATTTCTATCTTCCATTCTTCCTTCCAAAATTTTGTCACTTTATCTCTTTTTCCATAATATGCAAGAGTTGTAACAAAGAAAAGATTGGGCTTTTCTTTTATGTAACACGTTACTACTCCGACAGCCCAGCAATTTGCTTCCATGTCTTCATTCAGCCCATTAACGAAGTATTCATCACCATAATCAAATAATATATTGTATGAACCATCCTTGTTCATCTCATATTCAATCGTTTCTGGTAACTTATATAGATGAAAGTCTTCTATTTCCTCAATAATTTTTTGTTTTATTTCAATCCAATCGTGTCGAATTGAGTATATTGGTGTTCTCTGCTTTGGCAATTCTTGCTTGTATTCTTGCCACCATTTTTCCCATTCTTCGATTGTTACATAATCCTCACCTGTGATTCGCCGAAGCGTCTCAATGCTTCTGTGTTTATATATCCTGCCTTCTTGCCAAGCATTCAAAACTACAGGAACTGCTCTTATTTCCTTCCAAGAAGCTAATATATCCATGGCAAATCTCTGTGCCGATGATTCGTTATCATTACCTACATATTCAAACAATTGTAATACATACATTTCTCGTTCAACAGGGTCCTCAATATTCTTTATCTTACTCCAAGCAGCACCACCTACAGTTACTCCCTTGGTTAACATTTCCGGTAAATCTCTATCGAAATTCTTTATCGCTTTAACTTCCCAGATAATGCCTATTAACAAAGATACTAGGAAAGTAATACCAATAAATACATAAATCCTTTTCTGTATCTTCGTGATATGTTTGATTGAATCGGGACTCTCTTTTTTCTTCTTTTCTAAATGCCAGATTGGTAAGCCAAAACATAGAATACTACTAAACAAGACACCTATAAAAAGTATGGGTAAACTAGTCGTTGCTATTAATGCCAAAAATGCTACTGCAAAAATTTTGATACCTAATGATAAAGATTTAAGCACAATAGCATTAATCAAACCAAATAAAAAAGAGAAGGCATAGACAGGAAGAAATATTGGTGCAAGATAAATAAGCCAATTGGTTGTACATATACCACAAGCATATGCCCAATTTACAGCAAGAAAAGAAAGCAGACTAATATGTAATAATGCTCTTGAACGAGTTTCAAACACTATCACCTTTACTCCTTACTGATTCCCCAGTTCCCTGAAATAATCCTCTGTGAACATCGAGTCTAGTCTAGTATAGAAATCTATGGTTAGTTTTGCCTTTTCTCTCACCCTCTCATATTTATCAAAAGCATCCCAGAATCTTTTTTCTGACATAAATAGTGCTTCTGCATACCTGGCAAAATCTTCACATAATCTTGTCTTTGAATATTCCGACAGAAAACCTTGATGTAAATAGGTTGTATCAAACCAAGGTTGTGAGGTTCCATGATTCACCACATAAGTCCAAGGTGCATATCTCCCCTTATAGTTGAAATCACTTGGATTGAAACTCTTCCATTTTTCTCTATTAAACAATGCATAATGTCTGTCTGATAGCATGTGGTTAAGCTCATGGTGGAATACATTTTCAACATACCACAAGCCGTCTCGAAGCGTTACAAAGACAGTGTTCTCTCCAATTGTTCCAGCAAAATCCAACTGTTATGTTCCAGGCGAAATGGTAAAAAAAGCTCATTTTTTAGTAGAGACATCCTAAGGTTGCTCCCCTTCTTTTTTATACCCCATATTATATAACTTCCTGCGCTCTAAAGTCAAGCGTTTTTTCT
>JBARXB010000045.1:0-6736 GCA_049647165.1 bacterium | reverse complement strand
CTGTTTTTACCAATTTTTCTTTCAGTGCATGAATGATCATGCTTTTAAGGCTGTCATTGTAAGTGCCATAATTACCATAATACCACCAATTGTACCTTGATTGCGGAGGTATTATCAAGAGAATAGTAATCGGTGGATTGAATTCAAATGTCTGTTCGAGTATCGTTTTATAACGATCAAGATCATGTTCTTTTTCTCTTTCTTCTTTTTCACTGGTCAATGGTTGGTCATAGATCATCTGCGGCATCATGCGATAAAGTGCTCTAGTGGTTTCGAGCGATCCTGATTGATAATTTGTCGACCTCGGCGTGCAATTAATACCAATAAGAATAAAAATTATAAGCTTGGATATAAATATAACTAGCTTCATACCCCTCAACTCCTTTTTCTACAAATCCACCGTTTACACAAAACCGTTCACGCCAGGAAACCAAAACCGCACGAAGTGCCAATACCTCTGCGCTCTGCGCAGTCATCTTTTCCTATTCAAGCTCCGGGATCTCTACAGGATTCAGATCGATGACCACTGGTTTCAATATTATAAGAAAATCCTTCATTATCTCGATATCTTCTGTGCGTGAAAATAAAAATGGCAGGATTGAACCTAATAATGGTACTTTCCGCGTGTGCTTACTCTTTTCATTTGTTTTAAAGCCGCCCAGGATAAATTCCTCACCGTCTTTAACGATAACAGTATTTTCAATGATCTGTCCCGTTTCACTCGGACTACCTGAAATTATCTGTCCCAGCTCAGTCAATTTTGCAATGATCTGTAGTTTAAGATAACCACTCTCGCCCAGAGAAGGAATTACTGATAAAAACAAACCGGCGGTCATTTCCTGGGTTTCAAAGAGTTCGAGGTTACTTGAATAACGCGTTACATAGGTAATACGTGAACCGTCCAATATTGTGCCTTCTTTATTATTGGTCGTTACTATCGTGGGGACATTTGTCACTCTACCAATTTCCTTCTCCTGTATGATCTTCAGAAAATCTCCCGCGTTCAAATAATTTGATGCATTATGTGACATTTGATAATTTCTGCGTTCATCCCTATCAGTAAAACCATCCACATATTCATTAATCACTCTGTCTACATGTCCCGTTGAATGTAAATCTGTTCTATCTAATAGATACTGCCAGTCCATGCCCAACTCATTAAGTTTTTCATTGTTTATCTCAACGATTTTCGCTTCGATGACTATCTGTCTCGATGGAACATCTAAGAACTTAATCAGCTGTAGAGCACTTGATATAGAATTCGCATCGCCGGTCAACATAACCTGATTAGTCGCATTATTAATGGTAAAATGCACTGTCCTTCCGTTTATGATAACCTCATTACGACCATCAAAACTATATTGGTCAGTCAATTCCGTCATTAATTCAATGGGTGTTATATACTGTAAATGAATAATTTCAGTGGTTACCGGTAAATCTACCCGCTGCCCGGACAAAACTACAGGTGTTAACATGAGTGCGGCACAAAAATAAATCACAACTTTCATTTTTCCTCCTCTCGCCATATATCTACAAATCCCCTTCTAAATCTATCTATACAATTCTAATTATACAATTATGGATGTCAACCATGAACAAAGCACATCCCGATAGGATAAAACAAACATCCAACGGGACTCCGTCACTCCGATACTGCCTTTACAAATTAACTAAATTACTTAATCATAAAATTGCCTTTCCTCTCTTCATCTATTTTAATAAGAAACTGAGCTTTGCCTTTCAGCTCTTTTGTGCTCAGGAAAATCTCTTTAGAGTAAATACCCGTTGCCTGATCATCTAATTTTATCTCCTGTTCACCCTTCAGACCAGGTATCAAGATAGTAATATCATGCCCGGGTCCAAGGAAATTACCAAACTTATCCTTGGGAACCACAGTCACCAGGTAGCTGCTGCCATCCACATTCTTCTTGACCAGTTTGTAATCAGTATGAGTATGTTGTTTACTTACATCTACTTCACAACGCATTAATTCAGTCCATTCACGGGTAAATTCCCCCGCCTCCGTTTTTCCTGAAGCGACTATACGGAAATTATATATTCCAGGAATTTGTGGTTTATACTCACATGCATAAATACCGTCACCGACCGCACCGTCTTTATGCTTTCCATCATCATATAATGCAATCGTGTCATATTTCACTCGCATGAATTTTCCACGTAGTTCTTTTCTCAGAAACTGTGATTTGATTTCGACCGGCATTAATGTATCGCCCTGAATTTTAAATACTTGATCTGTGACTATCTTATCACGATTTTCGAACATCATATTACCATAACTCTGGGATGGACTGTTATAATATGCGACCACTTTTGCATCTGTTATTGGTTGACCATTATCCCGCAAACACGCTGTTAACACGGTAGATTCACCAACATATAAAAATGGTTCGGTGAAATAAGTACGCTCTTTGACCGGTGAACGCACAAAAGCTGATGCTGAAACACGTATTTGTTCATCTGTTGATAGTGACTTTACTTTCATCCACCACACACCTAAACGATCTTCCAATTTCATTTCAGAAAGATCAAAGTGGTAAATACTGTATCTTGTCTTTTCCGTATAATGCACAGAGTTTGATTTATATGTGGTTCCACTCGGCGCTCTGAGATCAAATTCCACTGCATTGTTCTCTTTTGTCCAGTAAGCAGTAAACAATACCTCATTATCCAGCGCAGTGATCGGTACAGCAACTGAATCCATTTCCTGTCCTGACAATGTAAATACGGGATCAACTGCTACATCCCAGTAAACTGCACCACAAAGCATCTCAATAAAATACTTTCGGAATATTATTTCATCGTTAGTAATTCGATAATCCCCTCCTGTGTGCATTGCCAAAGATGCAAGCTTGCCGGCATTAACACCGCTAGAATATCCAAGACCAAGAGAATATACAGTAGCATTGTGGTTGATGATATCACCCTCCACAGCTTCTATCCACGGTTCTGTGTTTTCTTTACCGTCAGTAACGAGTAATATCACGCGCCGGTGGTCAGGATTACCGCGCAGGTCGAATTCATCCAAGGCGAAATGCAAGCCACCGCCTATCGAGGTCGCGCCACTTGCATTAATAGTAGCGATAGTCTGATGAGCAGCATAACGTGAACTGCTCGTATGGGGTTGAAGGTGCATAACTGTCTGTGCTTCCTCATTAAACTGGACCAAACCGAGTTGATGGGTTCCATCTGCCTCCATCAGGTCGACAAAGTGATGTGCAGCATTTTGCAGCACGTCGATCTTTCTGTCGGTTTGTTCCTCAGATGCGTAATTATGCATACTGCCTGAACGGTCCATAACGATGACGACATCAACATCGACCGGTGAATAAGGTTTGAAAAGAGAAGTCGATGGATCGCCATACAGATTATATGCCATGTTATTATTCCATTCGGTAGTAAGGCATTTTGTATCATACATTGCAGAACCAACTGTTTGTCCGCCGAGAAGTCGTTTGGAGCAATAATACGCTAGATACTGATTTGTATTATCAGTAGGGTCTGGTGGCCAGTTCCACCAACCGGGAGTGTACCCAGTAGTCCGTGTGCCAGAGATCGTACCAACTGCACCGTGGCGGAGAAGCCGATAGCCGAGATTCCCCGGGATTTCCGGACACCCATTCAGACACGAAGCCTGACAGGTGAAGGATGGCTTTGTATCATCAAGCAGCTTACATCCAATAGAGTCAATAATACTGTTCGCCTTGTATGAACTACCGTGCCCCCACCAGGTAACAAGACCATACCCATCATCCCATGCAGCAACGACGTTATCAATATTGCATGGAGTTGCTTCTGGAGGAGGATCAAGATCATAATCCTCATCATATATACGATAATAACCCAACCCAGCTGGCACGAGACAGCTATCTTTTATATTCTCGCCAAGATCCCAGCCAAGAGAGACAGCATCTGATGGTTTCATGGGCAATAATGCTCTTCTCCGGTATGGAGGTATTATCATTGCTGACTCGTAGTCAATTATTTTTTGAAGTATTTTGCTTAAAGTGTCGTACTGGGCAGAGTATACCGGTATCCTGCCAACATATACTTCCTGGCTGAATTCAACACCACCAGAACCATTGTCACCAGTACCCCAGTAAAAATCGATAACTGAATCGACCCGTGTCAGAGCATGATCAGTGAAATCAATATTATCAAAGTACTCACCATTCAAACCACCTGAAACATATGCATCACCATCCCAGTGGTAAAGCCGATCTTCGTAGATACGCACAATATAACGAGAATCCGGAGATTTCCAGCCCACCTTGACCACACCATTGTTGTTAAGATTGTAGTATTCAACAACTATATCAAAAAAACCGGTATCTGGTGGTATATACCACAAATATTTATCATAGGCGATTTCATGGCCTTCCCAATTATTGATCAGGGTATCACCGTCAAGGATGAGTCTTATTCCATCATCACTGGTGGTAACGAAATAATGATAATCTACAGAATCAATCCTTAATTTCCCAGTCCAGCGTACACTAAATGAATCTGAATCGATCACACCTGGTTCTGGTGAAGTCGCATCATTCAAAGTCGTTTGCTCACCATAAACACCATCATCATCCAAATCCCAGTCACCAGTAAGCTCGGCATAGTAATAATCAGTGGGAAAATCAATATGCAGAAGACTCGGATAAGAAGGCCAGGTCATTTTCATTGGTATATCTCCGATGTGATCGGCAGGATCTCCCGGTTCAACCGGGTCAGGATCTCCAATTAGAAGCACCCACTTGATGCCAAATGTTGTATAGTGCTGCTGCAACCATTGCCGTATTTGTTCTGCTCTTTCATGCGGAAATGCACCAGCTAGATTACCATAGTCATCTTCGGTAACGATATAGACGTCATGTCCGAGTGTCCTTTTATGATTCACAAATTCATTGATCGTTGCCTGACAGCTATCAACAATGGTATTCGTTGTAATGATTACGTAATCATAATGAAGCTGTTTTGGTCCAGGAGGAAGGACTGGTCCAAACCAATCATAAATATCCTTGTAGTTGAAAAACTCCGATTGGACATAACCGGTAAAAACCGTATCAATTAATAATGGGTCTTTAAGGTAATCACGCATGCCGACACGGTCAAATTGCAGTTCGATATCGGTTGCCTTAATAAGCCTTACTTTTCCAGTCACCGGATTATACTTTAGTGGAGAAAATCCAATGCGCACATATTTCCATTTTCGCAGTTGTTGTTTTGAAAGCAATACGATCGGTTTTTCAGGATACCAGGCATCTTTACCATAGACTAATTTATTGCGACCATCTTCAATTTGCTTATTTAGACCCCATGAAATTTCGGTAAATTCACCGTCCGGGGATATGCGTGGTGGTGCTGGTTTGATATGAAAATCTCCGCTCACAGGAGAATCTTTTATTCGGTATTTCAGTTGAAGACTATTCCAGTCAATATTTGGTGGTAACAGCACATCATATATCCGGTAAGGTAACATGGGATCGCCAGGAGAATTTATGCGACCGAAATCAGGTATACTGAATATCTCTTTATCGTTTTCGTCTTTTGTCACTTCAATTTTCCCTGGTTTGAATGTGTATTTTAGGGTAGTAGGGATACGTACAGTATCGGCTTTTGCTACACCTTCAATCACGTCTATATCTTCTATGAATAATCCATGGAACCACTCATCCCCGGCAAAATGCACTAATGACTCGATAGTCTGACCTATTGCTATTGGATTCTTATCAAAATCATATTTGTCTATGATACAACCTTCTTTTTCAATACGATCCTTATCGAGCTTAATAATGCCCTCGTTTCTATGTATCGCTAATGATTTTATTTCAAGGTTAAGATGGTAATACACGAAATCTTTACGCGGTACACCACGCGTTTCAAAATCAGTTTCTTTAACTTGAATATCTTTAACCACAGCCTTTATTTTGTATACCGAGCTTGGTGCTGCAGGCACTCTTTGAATTTTTTGCCCAGATAAAAATATGATTGTGATTAAAACACATACTATCGTACAGATTTTAGCACACTTCATGGGTATTCCTCCTCTCCGCTACAATTATATTTTTACAAATTTAAAACATCATTGAATAGAATAAGGGCCTTGAGAGCTCTCCATCTCTCAGACCCTTCTCATATCAGTTAAATTGTATATATTTTTTATTAGCTGTCAATACTTGACATGCATTATATTATGACTACAATCGCAATGATATGAGTCCCGTAAGTAATTACGGGATGCTGAATTTTAATTCTAAATATAAAATTTAGGTAAAATTCGTAAAGGTATGTTTCTCGCGGATAGACCGCGAGGACATACCTTTTTGTGCTTCTGTATAAATACTGGGAGGTAAAGGAGTAATATGAAAACACCGATAATTGATGTGCATGCTCACATCTTCAGTGCCCGGGATATTCCTTTAAAAGGATATCTTAAATCGCGGGGTGATGAGGGTGGTTTGGAAAAAACGATGCGTAGAGTCATCCCTTTTATCACTGCCTGTATTAGAAAAAGACCATGTACACATGAAAACCATACTTGCAAATGCAGGTCATGTAAACTGCTTTTAGAAATACTCTATAAGCTCATGGGTCGCATGGGCAGGCAATACCGCAAATGGGCAGATACCCTTAGCAAAGAAGTCACTGATATAGCAAAAGAGTTGGTCGAAACTTATGACAAAGACGGTATCGATCTTTATGTTAATAAAGTGCTTGATTATGA
>JBARXB010000044.1:0-60435 GCA_049647165.1 bacterium | reverse complement strand
ACGAATAGGTGACTGACTCATGGTTCTAAGAAATTATATAGGTTTTTACCAGGAGGTCAATATTGACAAATAACTGATTACTGAATATAGTCAACCAGAGACAATTTTTTCATAGGTGACCCCATTTATCACCGATGAAAGTGCGGATTACGGTGATGGCAATGATGAGTTCTTGATTTTTTTAGAAGAGGTCATATAATATGGTGGGTGAAAATGGTGTGGCGTGATATCAAAAGTAAAATAGTATGTTCATAAGAAATTTAGTTATCGCATTAGCTCTCTTTATATTTGTAGTAACTTGTGGATGTATTGCTCCTATGTCACGTACTTCAGTCATTAAAACTAACGCTCACTATGAAATTGGCGGTGGCGCTATATTATCTAATAGTGTAGTACGGGTCGATGATACTACTAGTGCTTGGGGCGGTCGGTTAGAAGATGCAACTTATTTAGGATTACAAGGAAATCTGCGGTTAGGTTACGGTTTTAGTACCCATTTTGGCATTGATTTTACATTGAGTATCTTAGGTGGCGTACCTTTATTTAAGAAACATAGTTTTGAAAACTTTGCGATTTGGCCACATGGTTCATTTTGTTTTAAATTGAGACCTTGGCAGTCGAATAATCTTTTTCTTGTTGGAATTGCAAATCCCGGAATCTTAACAGTTAGCTGGGTTCACGGATGGCCTTCTCACGGGAGAGAGAAATATAGTAGTATGATTGAAATAGGCGATATGCTCCCTGCTGCAGTATTCAATGGTTGGACTGGGGAAGATTTCAGAGAAGGTTTACTGCCTTCAATGATATCATTTTGTGTATCACGCAATATTTATTATACCAATCAGCGTTTATCACCAAATCTTGCATTGAGCGTTTTATGGGACTGGGATGAGAACACTATCGAACTTGGAAGCATAATGCTTGGTTTAAATTGGGCACCATAGAATTGAGATCAGGTGGCAGGTTTTGACATCCTACATTGATGATTGTGACGTTATCATCAGTGTTCTGTTCACGCACATAGCCGGTATCCAGGCCATTTAAAATCCTCTATTCTCAATATTCTATATAGGCAATTCGGATATTGACTTTTTGAAAAAAATGGTTATATTTACACTTCCTACTAAATAATGGTTGTAATACCACAATGCTTAAAATGTGGTAATTTACCACCTTTTGGTCCAGGAATTTATTAAGGGTTACGTATTATATAAAAGGAGGTATTATGAAAATCAGTAACCTCGTGGTATTGTTGTTGGTCGCATCATTTGTTCTTGCTCACCCGACTGATGATGCGTCGTTCGGTCTTTTCAGGACCATGTCTGCAGATAATGGTTCGGCTGGCCATTTCCATCTTGGATTCTTCCTAAGAGGCTTTGGCGAAACAAGGAACGTCGCGGTCCTCGGTGAACAAGCAGGAGAAGCCAGTCATAAAGGTGGCGATCTGTTTTTCGGACTCGGTTATGCAGTGACTGATCATTTTGCTTTCAACGTGGCAAGTTCTTTTCATGGTGACGGCATTGATTATACTACTACGGATTTCACTCGTGCCAGTATGGGTATGGGTGACACGAAGATCGCTCTGAAATTCGGACTCGGTAGCGATAATGTTAAAATTGGTCTCAGCCCGTTTATTTCTTTACCGACTGGTCAGGATCGCTCCACGACACTTGAGGACAAAAGCTATCTGTTTTTTGGCGATGCCTCGGGTAATGATGGTGGTGTCTTCAGATATTTCTCGAGTGGTGCAACCGATATGGGCGTAGTCGGTTTGCTAACCTTGAAATCCAAGCTCATGACAATTGATCTGAATTTTGGTTATGCCGATAGGAATAAAAACGATTCTGAAATCGGTTGGCGCAATAACTATACAATCTACCGCGCTGCGTTTAGCTGGGACCTCGGTACAGTAGTCCCCTTTATCGAACTCGGCGGCATTGATTTCTGCGGAAAAGACCAATTCTTTACTTTTATTGATGATGACTCAGTATTCGGACCTAATCCCGTCTTCATCACCCCGGGTATTAGTATCAGGCCTGGTAATTTCAATATCGACCTTGCGGTCGATATCCGTGGTTGGGAAGGTGAAAATAAAAGAGCATTTCCCACGGCAATTACTGACAGCACAAATACACCTACAGGCTACGGTGTTTCACCAGCATGGGCCGGGATTATTGGCATATCATACTGTCATGATTTCAAACCAGAAATGCCCAAACAAGGTAGGATTGCCGGTATAATAACTTGCCGTGAATCAGATGAACCACTAAAAGCTAATGTCGGTCTATATCAGAAAGAAGGTCTCGTTGCAGCTGACGTCAGTGATACAGACGGTAGCTATTCATTCAAGACTATTGAACCCGGTACTTATAAATTAACTGTCAACGCAACTGATTATGAGCCTTACCGTGTCGATCTATTAGTTAAAGCCGGTGAAACCACACCTCTTGACGTCGCTCTTAACCCGACAGTTAAACAAGGAAAATTAGTGCTCAGAGTGATCGACCTAAAAAGCCAGGAACCGATGACTGCGGAAATAAACATTGGTGACAATATTACCGAAACTGTAACTGAGATATTTGAACAGGTCCTGGATCCGGGTTCTTACAAAATTGCCGCGATTGCTGATGCTGAAGATTACCTGCCTTATGAACGAGAAATTATCATCGAAGCCGGCAAAACTCTCGAACTCGAAGTCGCTCTTGTAAAAAAAGAATTCAAAATCGTCTTACCCCAGGTCTATTTTGAAACGGCCAAGGCAGAATTAAAACCAGAGTCTCATGATATACTCGATGAAGCAGTCGTTACTATCCGTAAAGTTCTTGACGGGAATCCCAATATTACTATCGAAGTTCAAGGACATACTGATAGCCGCGGCAGCGCAGAATACAATTTGAACCTATCTGATCAGAGAGCCGGTGCGGTCAAGAACTACCTGGTGAGCAAAGATAATATTGAAAGTTCAAGATTAGTTGCTAAAGGCTATGGTGAGTCGCATCCAGTCGCTTCGAACAATACTACTGACGGTATGGCCAAGAACCGAAGAGTGGAATTTATTTTACTCAAATAAGTTCTTGTTTATTCCAATATAAAAAAGGGAGGTATAATAGCCTCCCTTTTTTATAATATGCTTGACATGCACAGTTCTCTTCTTATAATACGTTAAAATCCATGATTCTTTTAATCGAACCAAATAAGAAAATCAGGAAAAGACTCTGTGATCTTTTAAGTAGAGAAAGAATTCTTGCTATTGGCTCCTATGCAGAAACGCTTGAGATGATCGCAAAGTTCAAAAATAGAATCAATATCATAATAACTAATATTCGACTATGCAAAGATATACTTTTACGAGGAACGCTCTTTCGACTCTGTCAGAAACTTTATATTGAAATCCCGCCTATTTTAATTTTTTACCGGAGGGGTGATGAGAAAATCAAGGAGGAGTTTGAAAAAAATAACCTTTCCTGTTCAATCATCAAGTTTGATGGTGAAGATACAAGTTTCCCTGAGCGATATATTATGGCAATAAAAGACCTGTATCCAAAGGTCATCGTCGATATCAACAAGGCCACTGAGATGTGGTTAAAAGGCGAGGAACCAGAGATACTGATAGACCATCGTAAATGGCTTGAAGAAGAAGGGTTCCTTGAGGAAGTGGAGAATCTGAAAATTGGGAAATTGACCAGAGACATAGAGCAAATAATCCCGTTGATGAGGAAAATGCTGTCTGAGGAGAAAAAAAAGCCACAAGAAAAACGACAGACAAAGAAACAAGAAGTTGATTACAAGCGTATGTATTTTGAACTCAAGCAAAGGCACGATGAACTTCTGAAGTATGTTAAGGAATTAGTTGATTCCTCAAAATAGAATGTTCTCTGTTTTGATAGCAGTAATACTCTTTCTTATCCCTCAAATTATTGTAGGACAAAACACATTCAAGGATGAACAGGATCGTTATCCCAGGGTACGTCAGGCACGAGAAAACTGCGAACAAAGTATCGATTCGCTTTTTCGCACGAGGGGACTTGACTATCCACCAGCAGAAATCTTAATAGTTGCATATAAAAAAGAAAAACTTGTTGATTTATGGGCACGTTCTGATAGCAGTGAAGTTTTTCTCTTCATCAAACAATATCCCTTTACTGCATTTTCCGGTACCCTTGGACCCAAACGCAGACAGGGTGATCTCCAGATACCCGAAGGCTTCTATTATATCGATCATTTTAATCCTTATTCCAACTTTCACTTGTCGATGAAGATAAGCTATCCCAACAAATCAGACAGCATCTTAGGGAAAAAAGGAAGTCTTGGAAATGAAATACGTATCCATGGAAGCTTTGTAACTATCGGCTGTATTCCGATCGGTGACCAAGCAATAGAAGAGCTTTATATCATATGTGTTGATATGAGATCGAAAGGTCAGCATAAGATACCGGTTTATATCTTTCCAGGAAAAATGGATAAACAAAATTGGCCAGGATTAAAGCAAGTAGCCGGGCAGGATAGCATCATGCTCAATTTCTGGAGTAACCTGCGCGAAGGCTATGACCTTTTTAGAACGAGATACCGAAAACTTATTTTTCAAATAAATGCGCAAGGTGAATATCAATTTACCGGCAGTCATACACCGCTCAATATATATCCATGGATGAATAAGAACGGGATGCAAAATGCATTGTGTGATAGAATTGAACCACCAATTGGCTTTGAGCGACAGTACTGCGCTATTGATTCCTATGAGGATTGGCTAAGACACTTACCATTAAAACCAGGTAACCCGAAAATATACCTGTATAATAATAGTGAGAAATACTATCAGAATGGTCATTATGCTGTAGTCGATATTGACGTGGGCCAAGAAGACCTGCAGCAATGCGCTGATGCGATCATCAGGCTGTATGCAGAATATTTATTTTCCAAAAAAGAGTTTAATAATATCTCTTTCAATCTTACAAATGGAGATGCCGTCAGCTTCAGAAAATGGATTTCAGGGTATCGACCATTAGTAAGTGGTAATACTGTAACCTGGCATAAAAATGCGACAACAGATTCTTCGTATGATACATTCCGTGCATATCTAAAATTCATTTTTACATACGCTGGAACTTACTCACTGAGTCAGCAAACTCACCAAATTAATGCATGCAATGATATGATGATCGGTGATTTGTTCATTCAAGGCGGTTTTCCCGGGCATGCTGTCCTCATTGTCGATATGGCAGTAAATCCCCGGACTGAGGAAACCATATTCTTATTATGCCAGAGCTATATGCCGGCTCAGGATATGCATATCCTCCATAATTTTAATGACGCGCATATCGACCCCTGGTATACTCTGAATTTTGGCGATACCCTGTATACACCTGAGTGGACTTTCATCTCAAAAAACCTGGAACGATTTTAACCCCGATAAATCCCGCAATCCTATTTTTGAATTGTAATACGAAGCGGGATAAATCGGGGTACTGAAACAGCACCACTTCCTCATTCTGGTAATTACCGGAATGACGGAGTGAATTAGAAGAAACATATAGACTAAAAGTGCAGAGCAGTAAATCAGGACATCAATATGAAAGATGTCAACGAATCAGCAGATTAGATAACGTATTAGTTCTGATGTGCTTTCCACTGATATTCTGATTACCTGATATACTTTTATATCAACTAAGTAAGTCAAGCTGAATATTAACCTTTGTTTTCAAGTAGCGGCTATGTTGACTTAAACCATTTTTTCATTACACTAACATGTGGAGGTAGTATGAAAAAATCATTTTTATTGCTCATATCAATATTTACAGCATTCACATTATCATGTCAAAAAACGAAAGCTTTTCAGGCTGGTTTTGAAATACCTGAAGGGCAAAAAAGAGATGTTGAAGTGCTTTATGTTACACCTGAAGGCGGTACTGAGGGACTTAGTGAAGTTACTGAAATTCTTGTTTCCTTTAACCAACCGATGGTGCCGCTCGAAGGTGTTCCAGAGTTCGAAAAACGCGGTCCGCTGCGGATCTCCCCTGAGATCAAAGGAAGATTTCGGTGGCGCGGGACTTCCACCCTGTTTTTTATTCCGGATGAACCATTAATCGGTGGTACTCAATATGTCTGTGCAGTACCCAAAGGCACAAAATCCTTGAGCGGCATGGGGCTCAAAGAAGATTACTCCTGGCAATTCACTACTGCTCGACCGCGCCTCAATACTTCGAAACCGTATCATGATCAGCAGTGGATCGAATTGGACCATAAAATATATCTCCTCTTCAATCAACCGATGTCCCCGGATAAAGCAAAACCTTTTATAAAACTACTTGTACGTGACGATAAGGGTTTCGAAAAACCAGCCTCTTTTAAAGCACGCAGTATGAGTAAAGATGAAGAAGAAAGGGTTGGTTCATACTGGAAACCGGAGAGAACGATAGTCGTCGACCCAAATAATAACTTGCCAATTGAAAGCAAGGTAATGGTAAAATTACTCGAGGGATTACCAGGGGCACTTGGTGATCACGGTATGGACACAGAACGCACCGTCGTTTTTCATACTTTTAACAACTTCAGATTTGAGGGTCTTGATAATGCTGTACAAAACCCTCAGGAATCAGTGCGCTTTGAATTCAGCAACCCGGTAATTTATCAAGATTTTATCAAGCATATCAAGTTTACTCCAGATGTAAAAATACCTGAGCATTATAAAAATTGGACGCATTCCTCAACAAGATTATATATTTATCTTGATCTTAAACCTGACACCAAATATAAAGTCACTATCGATAAAGAACTGACCGACCGTTTTGAAAATAAGCTCGGTGAAGAGGTTACTGCATCTTTTAAGACTACAGATTATGACCCGCAAATCAGCCTTGCCACGGGTCGCGGAATAGTTGAATCGTATTCAGAAAAACGGCATCCTGTTACGATCACCAATGTCAATCGAATCAGCAAAAAAATGGCTTTACTTGAACGAAATGAGATCATTCCGACCCTGCTGAGCAGCGATGTCTTTTATGGATGGAGTAAATATACTCCTATTTTCGATTATGATATTGACGAAAAATGGACAATCAACGGTGAAAGAAATATCAAAATAACAAAGCCGCTTGAACTCGGTGATGTTCTCCAGCTCAATAACACCGGTTATGTTTTCTTTGAGCTTGATGCTGGCAAAGAATTACGCAATGGTCGCCGCTATTACCGTGGGTTGTTACAAATCACGGATATCGGTATATCTGGAAAATTCGCATCTGAGAACAATTTGATCTGGGTCACTACACTTAAAGATGCAAAACCAATTGAAAATGCATATGTTGAATTACGCGATGATAAGAACCGAATCCTGTGGCAGGGTAGAACTGACGCAGATGGCATCGTTGAAACACCAGGTTGGAAGCAGCTGGGTATGGTCTCTGAAAACCGCTGGAGTAAACCGAGGATATGGGTGTTTGCCAAAAAAGGCAGTGACGAAACATTTATTGCCTCAGATGAAGGCACCGGTGTATACCCCTATGATTTTGGAATTTCATATGACTGGAGCCCAGAACCAGAAAAATACCAGGGTTATGTTTTCACAGAAAGAGGTATATATAAATCTGGTGAAGATGTTTATATAAAAGGTATTCTCCGTGAGAAATATAAAGGAAAGTGGCGCATATCACAGAGTGTTAAAAATATTGACCTTACGATTTTCAATTCTCGAGATGAAGAAATCTATAATAAAACGCTTTCTGTATCTAATTATGGCTCCTTTGATATCAAACTTCCGATAGCTACGGACGCGCCAACTGGTTGGTATGAAATCGTTGCTGATCTTGTCGGAATCGATAGAAGTTTCTATGGTTCGTTCAGGGTAGAAGCTTACCGCCCGGCGCAGTTCGAAGTTAAGGTAAAAAGCGATCAAGATGAATATATTTTTGGCGATGAATTCACTGGAGAGATCAGTGGTCAATACCTCTATGGCGGACCGATGTCCGGAGAAAGCGTCGAGTGGACGATGACCCTTGACTATTCATATTACACACCACCCGGTCACAAAGGCTACCGGTTTGGACCATCATATTGGTATGATGATGATGATTGGGAATTTGAAGGTGTTATCGGCTCAGATGCTGGCGAACTTGACCAATATGGTAAGCATAAGGTTGAAAAGAAGGTAGTTCAAGAAGAGATAAGACGAACGATGCTGCTTACGCTTGAGGGGTCAGTGACCGCTCAAAATCGGCAGACTCTTTCTGGTCGGAAAAACTGCCTGGTTCATTGCGGCGAGTATTACATCGGTATAAAACCACAGAAAACATTTATTGAAATGAAAAAGCCGACCGAGTTTGAATTCATCTCTACAAATCCAAAGGGCGAATTGGTCGCTGGCAAAAATATCAGTATCGAGATCATCAGAAGAGAATGGACAAGTGTTCGTAAAGCCGGTGTTGAAGGGCGATATGAATGGATTACCGAGAAAAAAGACAGCATCGTTGGTAAATTCCAAATCAAGACTGATGCTACATCAGTAACCAAATCATTTACTCCGGACCAAACCGGATTCTATATTATAAAAGCTCAGGGCAAAGACTCCCGTAATAATACGATCGTAACCAGTACATATTTCTATGTAACGGGTGCTGGTTATATATCATGGCGGAGGAGTGACGATGATCGCGTGGAGATCACCCCTGATGAAGAAAATTATAAACCCGGTGATGTAGCAAAAATACTCGTCAAATCACCTTATGAAAAAACTCTCGCGCTTGTTACTGTGGAGCGCGAATTTATTCTTCAGCGGTTCACCCGGGAATTGATCGGTTCTAGTGATGTCATTGAAATACCGATCACTGAAGATCACCTACCCAATATCTATGTCTCGGTTATTCTCTTACAGGGTAGGAAAGGTTTCGATAAATTTGATGAAAAAGGTGACGATATTGGCAAACCGTCGTTCAAGATCGGTTACACCAACTTGAATGTAGACCCGGGAACCAAGCACCTCGATATTACAGTTACGACTGATAAAGAAGAATATAAACCTCAAGATTCTGTAACCGTAAAACTCAAAGTCCTTGACCACACAGGTACGGGGGTTACATCAGAAATTGTCCTTGCGGTCGTTGATGTCGGTGTTCTGAACCTTATCGGCTTCCAGACACCTGATCCATTCCCTGTATTCTACGGATCAAGACCCCTTTCCGTACAGACGGCGGAAAGTCGACTTCATATAATCGGTCAACGAAGCTACGATGAAAAAGGCGAAACCCGTGGCGGCGGTGGGGCCGCAGCAGCACCATTTGCCTACCGAACCGAGTTTCTGACCACTGCTTATTATAATGCGCGTATCTATACAAATTCAAAAGGTGAAGCGATCATGCGTTTTAAACTACCAGATAATCTTACTACGTTCCGACTCATGGTAACTGGACATACAAAAAATTCCTCTTTTGGTGCAAACGAAGCCAATATAAGGGTCAAAAAGCCGCTCTTACTTCTTGAGGCTTTACCCAGATTCGCACGGCTCGGCGATGAGTTTGAAGCTGGTATCGTTGTTCACAACAATACAAATGTTTCTGGAGAAGTCTCGGTCGAAGCTTCGGCAGATAGCATCGAACTTGTCGGTGAAAATAAAAAATCATTAAAGATCCTTGATGGTCAGGAAAAAGAAGTTCGTTTCAAGTATCGGGCTTTTAAAGTAGGCAAAGCAACTTTCAGGTTTAAAGTCACGATGGGGAGTGAGTCAGATGGTGTTGAACTCAAGATACCGGTGATCTCACCACGCCTCACCGAAGCTGTTGCATTATATAACCAGACCACAGAAAAAGCATCTGAAGCAGTAACTGTACCCAAAGACATCTATCCTGATGTTGGTTATATCGAATTCACGACCTCGTCCTCAGCGCTTGTTGGGTTAGAAGGCGGTATTGAATACCTCATAAAATACCCGTATGAATGCCTTGAACAGAAGACTTCACGGATCCTGCCATTTATCCTTGCTGAAGACCTTATCAATTCATTTAATCTCTCTGAGTTAAAAGGAAAGGATCTCCGGAAGGAAGTCCAGAATACACTAAAGGAATATAAAGATTTCCAGCATTATAATGGTGGTTTCAAATTCTGGCAAGATTCATGGTATCCCTCACCATGGTTGACCGCATACGTTGTATCCGCATTGGCAAAAGCGAATAAAAAAGGTTATTTTGTTGACCGAACCATGGTTAATGACGCAATAGAATACTTGAAAAATGTACTGCGCCGCGATGATGTTGATTGGGAATATCCTTATAATAAAAATGTTCAGCTGACAACGAAATGTTTTATCCTCTATGCACTCGTCTTATGGGATGTCTATGACCACGGTTATATGTCGAGACTTTTCGAAAAACGCGACCAGATATCGCTCTTCGGTAAAACGTTGTTACTCAAGGCCGCGCACATCTACGGCAATTCATACTATAAAAAAGAACTGGGAAGGCTGCTCCTCAATAAAATAAAGATGGCTCCTACGACCGCCCACTTCGAAGAGCAAGATGCCAGCGGCATGGCTTGGATATGGCATTCCAATGTTAGAACAACAGCTCTCATTCTCCAGGCGTTTCTGGAAACCGGTGGTGAGTTCACCAACGCCGAGAAGATAATCAAATGGTTGGTTACCGAAAGAAAAGTAGGTAGATGGCGTTCTACTCAAGAGAATATTTATGTCTTCGATGCCTTTAATACCTATTTCAATATTTACGAAAAGCAAACCCCAAATTTTATGGCAACCGTCTATCTTGAAAATAAAGAAATAGTAAAAGAAATATATAAAGGACGGGACCTGCAGATGAAAAGGGAAGAAATTCCACTTGTTGATCTACCAAAAGATAAGCAGCTGCCCGTCAATATTGAAAAACAAGGAACCGGACGTTTGTACTATGGTCTGCGTATGCTCTATGCTCCGACTCGTGAACTCAAACCGAGGGACGAAGGTATCGCAGTATTTAAAGTGATCGAACCGCTCGTCGATGGCCTCACCGGCGATGCACTGAGTGCTGGTAAGGTATATAAAGTCACGCTGAGTGTTGTCACTCCTCAAGAACGTAATTTTGTCGTCGTTGATGATCCGCTGCCAGCTGGCGTTGAAGTTATAAACACATCATTCGATACCGAAAGCAAACAAACCCTCAAGATGATGAGCGGCACGGAAAGCAGTGACCAATATGATGACTACTCGTATGATGAAGATTATGATGACTACTACGACTATTACTATATACCCTGGGGCACGTTTGATCATTGGGAGATCTATGATGATAAAGTGCTGCTTTTTGCCGATGCCCTGTATGCAGGCGAACATACGTTCTCTTACTTAGTGCGTGCGATGACCTATGGTAATTTCACGATGCCGCCAACCAAAGCCGAGGAAATGTATACACCTGAGGTCTTCGGGTATAATAGGCAGCGGCGGATAAATGTTAAATAATGCGTAATATATAAAGAGTAGCGCGTAGGGCGACAAACATATTCTTCAAGTGAGCTTCACCTTTTTACTCTTCAAGCGAGCTTCACCTTTTTACTCTTCGAGCGAGCAATGCGAGTCGAGAAGGTCCTTAATGTACGTTCTCGACAAGCTCGAACATTAACATATTCCTAGAAAGAGTAGAACGAATTAACTTTATCTATTCTTCGAGCGAGTAGAACGAGTCGAGAAGCTACTCGCAAAATATACGGCACCGAGTATCCCTGCGTCGTCACCAAGCTTGCCCGGAATGATCTTAAAATCCCGGTATACAGAACCCATGATCCGCTCATCTGCGGTCTTCCTGATCGAGTCAAAAAGAATTTTCCCGGCTCTTGAGATACCGCCTGAGACAATGATCACCTCAGGGTCAAATAAAGAAATGATATTAGATAGACCTATACCTATATAGAAACCGATCTCAGCAAATATCTCTTTAGCAAGGACATCCCCTCTTTTTGCTTCTTGTGCAATAATATATGGCGTGATCTTTTTGTATTTTCTCAAGGTACTCTTTTGTTTTCTCATCCTGCGTTTGGTTCGTTCAACGATATATCTTGCACCAACATAGCCCTCAAGATGGCCAAACTGACCACAGGTGCATTTCTTGCCATCATATTTGATCACTGAATGACCGAACTCACCGGCAAAACCATTCGCACCAAATAATAACTTGCCTTCGCATACCGCGGCCCCGCCAACACCAGTACCCAGCGTAAATAAGAAAATATTGTTGTATCCCCTGCCCGCACCAAACTTCCATTCGCCGAGGCATATCGAATTAACATCATTAAGGATTTTTACTGGAACCTTAAACTCTCTTTTTATTAATCGCGCAAGTTTCACATCACTCCATCCGGCAAGATTAGGGGAATATCTAACAATCCCTTTCCGCGAATCGATGATACCAGCGATACCGATACCGATATGTGATAAAGGTTTTTCAAAAATCTGAATGGCTTTTATTATCTGATCAACAACAGCACTTGGTCCTTGGTCAGCGTAGGTTAGAACCTTTTTTCGTTTGATGATCTTATCATCTTTTACAAGTGCAGACTTAATATTTGTCCCGCCGATATCAATGCCGATGTAAAATTTACTTTTCATCATTATATAATAACAGGAGTGTAAACTCAGTCAATAGTCTTATTTTGTTGACGAATGCAGTTACAGAACCCGTGGTAATCTGCACAGATTCCACCAAATATTGAAATTAGTCCCCAGAACAGAGGTCGTGCAACAATGTGCAGAAGGATCGGCTGAGAATATGGCAACAGGTATATACCCCAGGTTACAAGAAAACAACCGAGCACAATGCAGATATGTCCAAAGACAACAAGTCCAGCTCGACCGCCCCGCCAATTAAGATAAATCAAACCAGCACCGATCAATACAGGGATAAAACCGGCAAGACTATTAAAAAAGATCAAACCCAGAATCCCAATGACCACAAGGATAAATCCGAAAATCAATCCTGTCCAGCTATGTACTTTCATCATCACCACCCTTTGATATTAAAGATAATCAGATTGATTAAGTATACAATTATTCGTTTTGTGTTTCTTCTTCGATCAGCAGTGTCTCCGTTTTCTTCCCTGATATATTGCAGTATGCAGTCACTGAAAAAGTATCACCAACCTGCGCACCTGGAATGATGTAGCTTACTTCCTGTTTCGCGCCACTGTTTTGAGTACTGAACTTCTGGGTTATTATTTCTTCATCGTTCAATTCAACGACGATCTTTTCGATATAGTGTTTATCGATTTTTCCGACCACATGTGAGACACTTACCATGAGGGTCGTTGTTTCTTGATTGAATGTCACCTTCACTTCGGTCGGTGGGTGTCCATAAGCACCCTGCATCAGAACGACCGTAAGTAGAGCCATACATATTATTTGAATAGCTTTCATTAAGGTACTCCTCTAACAAAATGTATAGATTATTTTTTTTGTTCTTTACTGGCGTCTTTTTCTTTTACTATACGAATGCTATTGGATCCACATTTAGGGCATTGTCTTTCCATCATAACGCCTTTTTCATAAGGGTACTTGTTTACTGCTCCACAACGGAGACATTTAAAGTCTTTTTCTTCCATCTATCCTCCGACTCTCGAACGATCCGACTATTTCCTCTTCTTCTTCTCTGTTTCCTCGGTTAAGACCTTGACTGTATGTTCAATCTCCTCTTTGGTAACTTTTTTCCTTAACTCCTCAACATCCTGCATGGTTTTCTGAAACCTCTGACCTTCTGCTGCGCTGATCCATTCAAGCAATAACCTTTCTGGACGTATACCCCATTTTTCAAATTTATCCCAGAGCTTCTCTACCCTCTTCTGGGTCCACCGGTTAGCATCAATGTAGTGACAGTCAACATAGTGACATCCGGATACAACGACCATGGACGCGCCCTTTCGAAACGCATGGAGGACGAATTCTTCATGGACTCGTCCGCTGCACATCGTACGGATGAGCCGCTGCTTGGATGGATACTGTAATCGAGCTCCACCGCATGCATCAGCACCTGCATATGAACACCAGTTGCAAGCAAAAACGATCACCTTATCTTGGGGATCTTCAGCCAGATGCGCATCGATCTGTGTTATGATTTGATTGTCTGTAAAATGTTTCATCGAAAGCGCGCCAAAACGACATTCAGCTGCACACGTGCCGCAGCCCTTGCATAAAGCTTCAACATATGTGATCGTTTTCTTCTTCGGATCGACCGTAAAAGCATTATAAGGACAGACTTTCGAGCACATAGCACAGTATCGGCAAAGATCCTGATCCAAGGTTGATGTTATCGCTTCGAGTTTGACCTTACCTGCAGAGAGTAACGTTTCAGCCCGCGCTGCCGCTGCACTCGCCTGAGTAACCGAATCCTTCACGTCCTTGGGTGCTTCAGCACAACCGGCAAAGTACACTCCAGCAGTAGGTGCATCAACAGGTTTTAATTTCGGGTGTGCCTCCATAAAAAACCCATCTGAGGTCTTGGATAGCGTAAGGAGTTTCTGCACTTCGGGCATATCAAGTCTTGGTGTCACGCCCACAGAAAGCACCATCATATCAAATTCATGTTCTTCAATTCTATTAGCCGTGGTATCCTCCACCATGACCTTTAAATTATGTGTCTTTGGATCCTCAATTATCTCACCAGGGATACCTCTGATATATGCAACACCGGCTTCCTTACTGCGTTTGAACAGATCTTCAAAACCTTTACCAAATGCTCTAATATCGATGTAAAAGACTTTGGCTTCAATATCAGGATAGTGGTCTTTCAGTAGTAATGTATCCTTGATCGTATTCATGCAACAGATATTACTGCAATAAGGTTTGCCAATCTTCTCGCACCGGGATCCGACACATTGAATAAAACCAACGGTCTTGGGTCTTTTTCTATCGGTAGGTCTGATAAAATGACCGTCTGAAGGCCCACCTGCTGACATAAGCCGTTCATATTCCATGCTTGTTATGACGTTTTCGTATTTTGTATAGCCATATTCATCTAATTCAGCAGGATTATACACATCCATACCAGTAGCGACAATAACCGTACCGACATCGAATTCTAGCACTTCGTCCTTCATATCATAATCAATGCATTTCTTATCACATTTTTCAGCACATTTACCGCAGGCGATCGGATTTGTACCGAGACAGCTTTCCATATCAATGACTGAAGCAGAGGGCACGGCCTGAGGGAACGGGATATAGATCGCCTTGCGACATGATAATCCCTGTTGATACTCGTCAGGGACGATGACCGGACAGACTTCAGCACAATCACCACATGCCGTACATTCTTCTGCGTTTACATAACGGGCTTGCTTGAGCACCTTAACATGGAAATTCCCTACATAACCCGAGATAGATTCTACCTGGCTATATGTTAAGAGTGTTATGTTAGGATGTCGACCGACATCCATCATCTTCGGACCGAGTATTCATATCGCACAGTCCATAGTAGGATATGTCTTTGCCAGCTGAGCCATGATACCACCGAGAGCTGGTTGTTTCTCGACCAGATATACTTTGTAACCAGCATCAGCAAGATCAAGGGCTGATTGCATACCGGCTATACCACCACCGATAACGAGCGTTGCCCTGGTCACTAATATTTCTGTTTCATCCTGAGCTTCGAGATAACGGGCTCGAGCAATATAAGCTTTCATAATGTCTTTTGCTTTCTTTGTCGCGGCCTCACGATCGCCCATATGAACCCAAGAACATTGTTCACGGATATTCGCCATATCAACGAGATAAGGGTTAAGACCTGCTGAAGAAACACACTCCCGAAATGTCGGCTCGTGCATACGTGGCGAACATGCAGCAACAATAACACGGCTGAGTTTTTGTTCTTTGATCGCCTTTTTTATCTCTGCTTGTCCAGGTTCAGAACACATATATCGGTTCTTTGCCGTGTATACGACATTACCGATTTCTTTAGCATCCTCGACGAGTTTATCGACATCTACTGAACCAGCTATATTGGTGCCACACTCGCACACAAAGACACCGATCCTTAAATCATCCTGCGGCACTTTGATCACCTCCTTTGTGGATAAGGTTATCCTCAATCTTCATACTTTCACACTTCTACCTATCTTCTCCAATACTTTATCTGCTTTTATCCGATGGGTATGCAGACCAACCTGCTCGACACTCAAACCCTGTGCAAGACCGAGCAGCTGGAAAAGATAAATAACCGGAATATTATAGTTTTTTCCCCTTTTGCGGGATATCATTATTTGACCCAAATCAAATGAAGAAAAACATGTCGGGCAGATCAGTCCCATGCAATCGGCACCACTTTTCTCGATCGATGCAAAGATCGCTTCAGTCATATCCAGAGGCAGTTCATCATCCATACATCCCTTTCCGCAACACAATACTTTTTCCTGATGCTCAAGCGGGATCGCACCTATAGTCGCAATAAAGTCTTCAAGTATATTCGGGTAATCAGCATCATCAACATGCATAACCTGACTCGGTTTTAAGATGTGACAACCATAATGGATCGCTACGGTAATCCCTTCAAGGGGCTTTTTTATTGATTTCTTTACCGCTTCAAGACCAAGGTCATCTCTTATCATCTCGACGGCATGCTTTATTATTATCTTACCTTGATATTCCCGATTAATTCTTTTCAATCGCTTATTCACTTCGTCTTTCAATGCCGGATCTTCATCAAGAAGAAATTTCGCTTCTTTTAAAGTTGAGACACATCCCGAGCACATCGTGATCAGCATATGTCCGGTCTCTTCAGCTACCGCTAAATTCCGAGTAGCCGTTACCAACCATTTCATTTTATCCCGTGCTTTGAAGTAAATGGGATCGGGGCAACATGTAAAACCATCAATGTCAACAAGTTCAATACCTAATAACGGTAAAGTGTTTCTCAGTGCCAATTCCATTTGAGGGTATTTGAGGGGCATCATGCAGCCCCAGAAAGGCACAACCTTCATTATTGTACCACAACTTTCTTTAAAGACAATTCAATCAACACAGCAACTCCTTATTTATCTATTTTTTCGTCGGTTTGTCTCACTTCATTATCTTCAAGAATTTTTTGCAACTCATCGATCGGGATCGTCTTCAGTACTGGAAGACCTAATTGCTCTCTTCTTCTGTTTACGGCTGAAGATATGGTCACACTCATACCGGTTTTCGCAATATTATCGGAAAGTTTAGCCAGGTTCGCAGGTGCGGTTCCTTTTTCTACAGCCATGTTCTTAAGCGCAATAATCACCTCGATAGGACGCACGTCCTGGGGGCATCTTTCATAACAGGAATAGCAATTTGTACAGAGCCATATCGGTGAGTCCTTGCCCAGTAGTTCTTCTTCCATACCTAACAACGCCTTTAATAATATTTTGCGCGGGTTGAATTTTTTTGAAAACCTTGCGGCCGGGCAAACTGCAACACAGGCACTACATTGGTAGCAGTAGTTATGATGCTTTCCGCCGGATACCTTATTTAGTTTTTCGCGAAACCGGTAGTTTACTACTATTTTGTCTTTTGCCATTTTAGCCACCGTTCAACAAATCTGCAATAAGCGTAACCAATTGGATGGTTTCGATCTTCACATCCTCATCTACTTTCTCATCTTTCATCGCACAATTGAAGTGGATCTCACATTTTGGGCAAGCCAGCACCAAAAGGTCTGCTCCTGTCTGTTTAGCCTCTTTCAAACGTGCAAGTTGTATGCTCTTGGAATATGTAGAGCAATTCATCCAGGCACTAACACCACAACATATTGCACTATTTCTGCTTCTTGCCATCTCTTTCAATTTTAATTGCGGGACCGACTCAATAGCTTTCCTTGGTTCATCATAGATCCCAAGATGCCTTCCGAGTCTGCAGGGATCCTGAAAGGAAACAGTTTTGTTCAGCTCCTTAAGTTTTATTTTTACTTGATCGATCGCTTCAGCTATAAGTTCGGTGATATGCTGTACTTCAAAATTGCATTCAAAATATTTTGGATAATCGATTTTAAATGTCCGATAACCCTCAGGGCACGAAAAAATAATCTTTTTTACCCCGGCTTTATTGATCTCATCAATATTATGTCGAGCCAGTCTTTTGAAATTCTCCAGTTCACCACCCCATAAGAGGTCATGTCCGCAACAGCGTTCATTGGGTAGCACTACCGGTGTGATACCTAAATGATTGAGAATTCTTATGCTGGCTTTGGCAGCTTTTATTGTATTGATCTCGATATCTTTAAAAAGGACATCAAAATAAGGCAGGCATCCAACGAAATATAGTGTCTCACCGGAGCCGGCAACCTTCAGATCATTATCGATCCAATCCATGCGTTTTTGTTGGAGGTCTGGTGTCGACATAATGCGCATCAATGATTGTGCAGCACCACCATGTGAACAGATCGCTTCCTCGCCTATTTTCCGTGCTTCAAAACGGATAGCAAGGGTCAGGTCGATATAATCGATATTTGCCGGACATCGTTCATCACAGAGTTTGCATGTCAAACAAGCCCAGATATTCTTGTCCTTTAGTAGCTCAAGCTGACCGCCGCGAATCGCTTTATTAACTAATATGCGTGGCGAATAGCCATGGTTGAAACGAGAAACCGGACATGAACCAGTACACTTACCGCATTCAAGACATAAATAGGCTCTGGATTTCTTTATCGCATTTTTAATACTCATTTAATATCCTCGGTTATCTGATATTTGTCAGCGGTCATCTGATTCTTGATCGGCGAAGGACCGAGTTTCTTTATCGTCGCGGTGAATTCTTGAGCAACTTTGGCAAATTTTGTGGCTTCGGCAGACGAGATCCAATCAAGCATGAGTCTTTTGTTTTCAATACCGATCATCGCAGTGAGTTGCTCAGTGATCTTGTGGACATCGGCCGCTTTTTTTGCACCGAACATATAATGACAATCTTCAAAATGGCACGTGGCGACCAAAACGCCATCAGCACCCAATTCAAATGCTTTTAAAACCATTCCCGGAGTCACTCTGCCGCCGCACATGACCCGCACAATTTTTATATTTGTAGGATATTGTAGGCGTGAAACACCAGCACCATCAGCAGCCGGGTAAGAACACCAATTACAGCAGAATGCTACTATCTTCGGCTCAAAATTCTCCTTTGGTAAGTTCATTATTTAACCATTTAACCTTTCAACCATCTAGCCAAATAGTGCTTCCAGCTGTGCTTCGATTTGTTCACTCATAAAATGTTTCAAATCTATTGCACCGGTGGGGCAAGCAGGTACGCAAGTTCCACAACCTTTACACAGTGCTTCATTGACCTGGGCTACAAAAGTTCCCTTACCTTTTTCAACAAGCTCAATAGCATGGAATTCACAGACCTCTGCACATCGGCCACAACCACGGCAATAGACCTCATCAACTATCGATGTTATCGGTGCCAGACTTATTTTATCACGGCTCAGCAGTCCAGACACTTTCGATGCAACTGCCGAGGCCTGAGATATTGAATCCCCAATGTCTTGCGGGAATTGACAACAACCACATAAGAATACTCCTTCAACTGTTGTTTCAACCGGACCAAATTTTGAATGACGTTCCAAGAAGAATTTATCTGGACCCCTTGGTACTTTGAATAGTTCAGAAAGACGCAAAGAATCCTCGGCAGGAACCATGCCCACGGAAAGCACAATGAGGTCAACTGGTACACTGATCTCAGCATTGAGATCCACTGATGAAACCGTTATCTGGTTAGCCATATCAGTACCGGAAATCTCCGGCTCATCCTCATACGGTAAAAAGAGCACACCTAATTCCCGTGCTTTCCGATACATCCGTTCGGCGCCCTTTGAATAAACCCTGACGCCGCGGTTCAATATCGCGACATCAATGCCTTTTTCTTTAAGATATATGGCCTCTTTTATTGCGGCCTGACAACAGTATCGAGAACATCCTGGATTACCAGCATCATCTCTCGACCCAACGCACTGTACAAAAGCGACTGATTTAATATCCTTAATATCACCGGTCAGGATCTTCTCTTCCAATTCCATATTGGTTATCACATTCTTATATCGACTATAACCATATCTTTGGGCTGGATCGTAAAGACTAGCGCCCGTAGCTAAAACAATAGCGCCCACGGTAAATTCGCTTTCTTTTCCTTTAATGTCCAATTTTACTTCAAAATTCCCAACATAGCCAGTAACATCTATCAGTTCGGCAGAAGTTAAAAATTCACCACCTGCTTTGGTAAATTCATCGATCATTTTATTGATAATGCCTTTGCCCGGCTTGAAACTTGGATAGATACTCGATAAATTACGGACCAAACCGCCAGGAGCTTCATTCTTCTCAATGATCTTAACCTTAAAACCACGTAAAAGCAGGTCAAGTCCACACCTTAACCCGGTTATACCACCACCGATTATTGCAACATCCCGGTTAACTGACAGTTCTTTCAAATAAAGCGGTTTGAGTTCTCGGACACGTGCGACTGACATTTTCACCAATTCCTTTGCCTTGGCAGTTGCTTTTTCAGGTTCTTTCTGGTGCACCCACGAACATTGATTTCTTATATTCGCAATATCAAAAAGGTAAGGATTAAGACCGATCATAGTCAACGAATCCTGAAAACTCGGTTCATGTGTTTTCGGCGTACATGCAGCGACCACGACTCTATTGAGTTTATGTTCTGCGATATGCTCCTGCAGCTTATGCTGGTCAGTTTCCGAACAGGCAAAAATAAAATCTTCCGCAAAAACAACACCCGGTAAAGTCTTGGCATATTCTACTACTGACTTTACATCAACGACCTTTGAAATATTGGGTCCACAATGACAAACAAAAACACCGACTCTTGGTGGTCCGGAAATATCGACTTGTTCGATATCTGGCGTTTCAATTTCCAGTTCATGCCCTTTGAGAAAAAGTGATGCTTTGACAGCCGCTCCGCTGGCTTCAGCGATCGAGTCAGTAATGTCTTTGGGTCCGGTTGCACATCCGCAGACCAAGATACCTTCTTTCGTGGATTCCAGAGGTTTAATTGCTGGCTCTGCATTCTTGAAAAAGCCATCTTGGTCAGTCTCAATACCAAGTACATCGGCCAGGTCCTGGCAACCCTTGGGCGGGATTAAAGCTGAAGCCAAACAAACAGCATCGAGAACCATCTCCGACGAGTACCCCTGGTCGTCCTCATAATGAATGATCAAATCACCATTTTCATTTTCAATGACCTTGGACGGCTTTCCTTTAATATATTTCACGCCTTTTTCTATTGAACGGTTATAGAATTCTTCAAATCCCTTACCAAACGCCCTTATATCAATATAGAATACAATAATTTCAATATCTGGATAGTGTTCTTTCAATACCAGACTATCCTTTATCGTATTCATACAGCATATGCGACTGCAATAATTGATATCCCGTCGCATATTACGCGAACCAACACATTGAATAAATGCAAAACGAATGGGCCCTTTTCTCTCTTTGTTGAGAAGAAGTTCACCATTAGTTGGACCATCTTCACTTAATATTCTTTCCAGTTCAAAAGATGTATATATATTTTTGAAACGTTTGTAACCATATTCGCTCGCTTCTTTAGGATCGAGATAATCTATACCGGTTGTCACAACGATCGAGCCAACATCAAGATCGATAAATTCATCTTCCATGTCGTGAACAATCGCTTGAGGCTCACAGGCTTTTACACACTCCAAACACTCCGCACACCCTGCACAGCCAAGACAACGATCAGCCTCTTTTTTTGCTTGTGCAGCAGAAAATCCCAAGGTAACTTCATCAAAGCTCTTTTTGGACTTTTCCAAATCAAGAACTGGCATTTTTTCCCGAGCAGTTGTCTCAATACCATCAGAGATATCGATATCCTCATCCGCAACGCGTTTTGGCTTTTTCTCCCTTCCTTCTTTAAGATCAACTCCTCTGATGAATCTATCCATTGATTCAGCAGCTTCTTTCCCAGCCGCAATCGCTTCAATGACCGTAGCTGGTCCGGTTACCACGTCACCACCAGCAAAGACTCCAGAAACATTGGTCTGAAGCGTATCCGGATCAACTTTGAAGGTTTCCCACTTTGTCAATTCGAACTGCTTTTCCTTATTAAGAAATGAAACGTCTGTTGCCTGACCGATCGCCATGATCACCGTGTCAAGATCAATGATAAATTCAGAGCCTTCAACCGGAACAGGCCTTCTCCTGCCTGAAGCATCTGGCTCACCAAGTTCCATCTTGACGCATTCCATGCCGGCAACCTTACCGTCCTTTCCAAGAATCTTGGTTGGGGCAGCTAAAAAGTGTATTTTAATCCCTTCTTTATCAGCTTCCTGTACTTCCTCTTCATTAGCCGGCATTTCTCTTCGCGATCGTCGATAAACAATAAAAACCTCCTCGGCACCGAGACGCAATACGGTCCGGGCAGCATCTACTGCAGAATTCCCCCCACCAATCACGGCAACTTTTTTGCCCACATTAACATTCTTGTCGAGAATTGTTTTCCTCAAGAATTCAACGCAGAGTTCTACGTCCTGCAGGTCTTCACCTTCAATACCCATGACTTTTTCTTTTGCCGCTCCTAAGCCGAGAAAGATCGATTTAAAGTCCTGACCGAATAGGTCCTGTATACTAAAATCTTTGCCCAAGGCAAGTCCAGTCTTTATCTGCACACCCCAACTTTTTATAAAATCTAAATCACGATTAAGAAATTTTTCCGGCAACCGGAATCGCGGTATCGCCCAGTAAAGAAGTCCTCCGGCATAATCAGTTGCTTCAAAAACGGTTGGGCAGTATCCTTTTTTGGCAAGGAAATAAGCAGCCGACAGACCAGCTGGTCCAGCACCAACAATGGCAACCTTTTCTTTGGTCAATGTCGGCGTTGCAGCTGGTTCTTTGTCTACTGGTTCTTGATCAGCAATAAAACGTTTTAACTGCGCTATTGCTAAAGGCTCGTCAATGTCCTTACGTTTACACTCTGATTCACAAGGGTGAGTACATACTCTTCCGCAAACTGATGGAAAGGGGTTGTCACGTCTTTCTAAATCCAGTGCTTCCTGTAATTTACCCTGAGATATAAGAGCAACATAGCCCTGCGCATTGACCCCAGCCGGGCAAGCATACCGGCACGGTGGCCATCCTTTCTTATCAATAAGAAATTTATTCGGAACGGCCTGTGCATACTGACGGTATATTGCCTCACGCTTTGATAAATCCAGCTGAAACTCGTTATCGAGTTTCACCGGACAAACAGAAGGGCACTCGCCACAACCAGTACATTTATCCCAATCAACATAGGTAGATTTACGTTTGACCTTCACTTTAAAATCAGGAGCTGCTCCTTCGACTTGAACAACTTCGCTGTTCGTAAGTAGTTCGATGTTCGGATGCCGACCGACATCCATTAATCGCGGACCGAGTATTCAACCCGTGCAGTCCATCGAGGTGAAGATCTTATGGATTTGAGATGTCCGACCACCAAGACATGGACCACGCTCAACAAGATAAACCTTAAAACCAGCGTGGGCTAAATCCAAAGCCGATTGAATCCCGGCCACCCCTCCACCGACTACTAATGCTCCTTTTTGCATTATCTCTCCATGGGTTAGTTAAATTGCAAAATGATTAAATAATCAAAGCATTCATTTCCTGATATCCTGATACTCTGATTATCTAATAATCTCATTTCTGTAGATCCTTTTGTTTCTTCATAAGCTCAAAGCCATAATTATAACCACGTTCAAAAGCCTTCATGTTGAGATCTATTGCCTTTTCAGGGACTGAATCAGGAATAGCCTTTTTCATAGCGTCATAACTTACCACATCGGTCACTGCAGTGAAGAATCCAAGTATCACGACATTAGCAACGATCTTCTTTCCAAGTTGTTCAGCAAACCTCGTTGCTGGAATAGCAAAATTCTTGATATTGGAGCGGGCTGATTTGGGTTTTACAAGGTCTTCATCGAATATTAGCATTCCTGCATCCCCCAGTTCAGATTCAAATTTATCATAACCGGCCTGAGACATAGCAACAAGGATATCTGCAACCGTAATGTAGGGATATAGCACCTTACTATCAGACACGACCAATTGAGAGCTGCATGCACCACCCCTGGCTTCAGGACCAAAAGATTGGCTCATCGTACCGTATCTATTGTCGTATATGGACGCGGCTTTCCCGATAATTATCCCAGATCTTATTATGCCTTGACCACCATAACCAGCAAATCTAATTTCCGCCATCAGAACCTCCTGACTCCTTCTTTTCTGTCTGGGTCTTTCCATGGGGGGTAAATTTCTCACCGATTATTTTACCGAGCTGCATATTATATGAATCGATAAATGTTGGTCTTCCCTTATCCGTAAACCGACCTACAATGATCTTATTATCTGAGGTAATTTCAACCTCTCTTGGGTTCGTATCATTTTTTATTATGGAATTATCAAAATAGAATTTAAGTAAATTCTCGTCAATGTCATCAATATCTGTATAATAATTAGGCCCTGGTGCAATGATCTCGATTACAGCTAAGCCAGGTTTTACTATCGCTTCAGCAATCGAAGCAGCGAGCTCCTCAGCATGCAAAGCAGTCCATCTTGCAGTATATACTGCACCACAGGAATTACCCAGATGAGGGAAATTAAATGGTTCTTCAAATGTCGAGTAGGGGGAAAACTTAGCTGGTAATGAAGGAACAGATTTGCCGTCGATTTTTTTGTAGATGAAATTGTTCACACATATCACCAGGAGTTCCATATTCCTTCTTGTTCCATGCACAAAGTGATTTCCGCCAAGCGTCATAAGGTCACCGACAACGGGAACTACCCTGAGTCCGGGATTACCCAATTTCAATCCCGTACCAAATGCAATTGCCCGTCCTCTGGCAGTTTGAAAATAATCAACGCCCAGTTGTTTTATAATTTCAGGACTGAACGGAATATCTGAAGGAACGCTGATTTTTTTGCGCTCAATACCTGATTTTCCTATACCTTTATCAAGTGCATTGGTGATCGAATTCATTCCTTTAATTTGAAACCTCCTTCAAAAACCGATTTCTCGAGCCTTGTTTTGAAATCAACAACACCATCAATCTTTTTCTCAGTTTTCACTGCATACTCGATCGCATCCGCAATATCAGCCGGGTTATGTACACCTGCACCGCCATGGGGAACAAGCACAACATTCGATTTACCATGAGCACACCTGGCAACATCAAATACAACTTGCCCATAATTTATTTCCGGCACTACAAAAGCCTTTGTATTATTGGCCAGCTCGTTAATTTTTTCATCCGGGAAAGGCCATACCGTAACAAGCCTTAATGCACCAACTTTAATGCCTTTTTGCCTGGCTATTTCAATACCCTTCACTGCTACTCTTGAGGATATTCCATAAGATACGACCACGACATCGGCGTTATTTGTGCCCTCTTCTTTCAATTCAATTATTTTATCTTTATTCAGCCTTATCTTATCAACCAGACGCCGGCCATATTTTAAACTAAATTCCTCTGCTCTTACAAGGTCGCCTTTTTCATTGTGAAGACGTCCTGTGATGTATAACTTAAGGCCATCACCTGCTTTTGCCATCTTGGGGACGAGGTCAGGGTCGGGCTTGTAGGGCAAATAATCTTCAGGAGGACCTGTATAAAACCTCCTCGGTTCAATTTCGATCTTATCTGCCTCCGGGATCACCACTTTTTCCGTCATATGTCCAACGCATTCATCAGACATTATCATGACCGGACAACGATACTTTTCCGCTATATTAAATGCCTTGATAGTGTAATCAAACATTTCCTGGGGCGATTCAGGAGCATAGGCGATGATTTCATAATCACCATGAGAACCCCAGCGGGATTGCATCATATCTGCTTGTCCTGTTTTAGTTGGCACTCCAGTTGACGGTCCACCACGTTGAATATTCAGCAGCACAAAAGGCGTTTCCAGCATCGCAGCAAACCCAATTGTCTCCATCATAAGTGAATACCCTGGACCAGATGTAATGGTCATCGACTTGACTCCAGACCAAACAGCGCCGAGAACTGCTGAGATTGAACCCAGTTCATCTTCCATTTGAATGAACATCGCTCCTACCTGCGGACCCTGCCGACAAAATGCCTCGAATGCTTCGGTTGATGGGGTGATCGGATAACCTGCAACAAAGTCGCATCCTGCTGCCAAGGCACCATAGCCAGCAGCAACATCACCATCTATATAGTAAACACCAGTAAGTACAGTTTTTGGATTAGCTTTCACCCCGGTTAACCTCCTTCTTTGCTCCTCTAACATCTGAAAGCCACTGGTTGTATCGTTCCATATACGAAGATCTTTCCCGGTCGACGAATTTTCCACAGATAATTTTCGTTTGAAATCCGATATCGAGATTTTTGGTATCTTCACCATTTCTTATCTCGACATTATCATGATAGAATCTCATCATATCAAGCCCGTCGCCCAGCCGATTTATCCTCGAATAATACATACCACAAGGTGATATCGCCTCGACCACTGAGAAACCTGTTTTTTGCAGTGCCTCGGTCAAGGAATTTGTCAACCTGCGGATATGCAATGTTGTCCACCGAGCAACATAAACCGCTCCAGCTGAATCAGCGATATACGGAATATTGAAAGGTGGTTCAACACACCCAAACGGTGAGGTCGTAGCGTATGCCGCGAGTGGTGTTGTTGGTGCAACCTGCCCACCGGTCATCGCATAGATGAAGTTATTCACACAAATAACGAGCATATCGATATTTCTCCGGGCGGCGTGTATAAAATGATTCCCACCTATAGCGATAAGATCACCATCGCCCGAGAAAACCACCACCTTTATACCAGGATTGGCAACCCTTATTCCGGTGCCAAAGGCAATCGCACGACCATGGGTGGTGTGGAATGAATCGAGTTTCACATAGCCGGCAACCCTTCCTGTACAACCGATACCAGATACGATACATATTTTATTAGGATCGATATTCGCTTTTTCGAGTGCTGCAGTAAAGGCGGTAACCGCAAGTCCAATACCGCAGGTAGGACACCATATATGAGGCATCCTCTCCATGCGAAGCAGATTCTCCATCGGATGAACCCCACTTGTCATGTAAGGATCGTAGTTCTTTTGTGACGGATCAAGACAAGTATTTTCAGTCAAACCTTTTTTTTCTGTCATCCTACCGACTCCTTTGTAGCTCAATAATACTGTTTTTTATTTCGCTCACTTGCGGTGCTTGTTTTATAGCGGCTATTATATCATCGATATTTTCAACTCCCTTTTCACCGTGTGGCAAAAAGAAAACATTAGCCTTACCAGCACTACATCTTTCGACCTCAAATACGATCTGTCCAAAATTCATCTCAGGCACGATAAAAGTTTTTGTTTTCTTGGCGAGTTCAAAGATCCTTTTTTCAGGAAAAGGCCATACTGTCGCCAATTTCAGACTGCCAACTTTTATTCCCTCACCACGCGCTATTTCCATTGCTTTAAGTGCAGCTCTTGCCGTAGTACCATAGGAAATAATAATTATCTCGGCATCATCTATATTATTTTCCTCCACTTCAATAATTTCCTCGGTATAATCGCGTATCTTTTTTATCAAAGGATGTACATTGTATTCCTGGCATTCTTCAAACATTATAGGATAACCGCGGTCATCATGAGTTAAACCGGTAACGTGAAATCGATAACCATCACCTATCTTAACCATGGCTGGCACAAAATCCTTATCTCTTTTAAACGGTAAATATTTGTCTGTGTCTCCCTGGAAATACCTTCGCGGTACGATATCGATATCCTCGGCTCTTGGTATCACCACTTTCCCCTGCATTTGTGCCAGGTAAGCATCCGACATTACTGCGACTGGTATGCGGAATCGTTCAGACAGATTGAATGCTTTGATAGTATAGTCAAACATTTCTTGGGGTGAACTCGGTGCGAAGGCGATTATCTCATAATCACCATGCGAACCCCATCGTGATTGCATTATATCTCCTTGTGATGCACAGACGGGTAAACCAAGACCAGGTCCAAGACTCTGAACATCAACGATAACACAGGGAGTTTCCAACATTACTCCAAGACCGAGATGCTCCATCATAAGAGATAGTCCGGAACCTGAGGTAACCGTCATTGATCGTTTCCCGGTCCATGATGCGCCCAAAACTGCAGCCAGTGCAGATATTTCATCTTCCATCTGTATAAAAGTCGCACCAACAAATGGAGCTCGCTGGAGAAATCTCTCTGATACTTCAAGGGCAGGCATGATAGGATAAAGTCCTAAAAATCGACATCCCGCTGCTAGCGCTCCCTCAGCACAGGCCTGATTACCGCTTAGATCCCAAGAACCGGTCAATACGCCTTTTGGATCCGCTTTCATTCCGTTAGACCTCCTTTCAACCATCTAATTATATAATACTTGCTTATCACAATACTAGAATATTTATTCTCTCCGCTCCCGTATTCATAATGTCTAACGGGACTCATAGTCCTCCCTGTTTTGTAGGTATATTTGATGATTTTTCCTCTTCTATAAGAGTCACAAAGATGGCAAATTCTGGACACAGCATCTCACACAAATGGCATTCCAGACAATCATCAGGATTTTTCACCATGGGAGGATGGTATCCCTTGATATTAAATTCTTCTGACATCTCTAAAACATCTTTGGGACAGTATTCAACGCAAAACGCACATCCTTTGCATCGATCTTTGAATATATGAACTTCGCCGTGCGGGATCTTAATTTTTTCTAAATCAAAAGGTTTTCGCCAAAGTTTCATCTGTGCTCCTTGATTTATCATTTATTATATTAAAAAAGTAAATTATTTCAAACACTCTTTGTTTTTGATTTCTATTGACCCGCTCCGGATTCATTGTACCGATAAAACATTGAATGTCAAGGACTCCTTATTTTTCCCTTTCCTCTTCTGCATGGTGTTTAATAACACGTGCCTGTGCGATATATATGACATCTTCGCAGATATTCGTCGTTAGATCAGCGATGCGTTCAAGATTCTTAGCGACCAAAAGAAGCGGTATGGCAGAACCGATCTTATCCGGTTGTTCAAGCATATAGGTGAGCAAAATCCTTATCGTCTCATCCCTCATTTCATCGACAATATTGTCCCTTTCGCAAACCTGTTGAGCCATCTCCGCATCATTATCCATAAAACTCTTAACACTATCCTTTAACATTTCTTTTACTTCACTCGCCATTGACCATATATTGCTTACTGGCTTAATACGGGGTTGTTCGATCAAAAAAGCAACTGAACCTGCGATATTCACTGCATGATCGCCCATTCTTTCCAGATCATTGTTCATCTTGATAGCACCGATCAAAAATCTCAAATCAGCACCAACCGGTTGATGTCGTGCAATGAGTTCTACACACTGATCCTCTATTGAAATTTCGTAGCGATCAATCTTATGATCAATTTCACTGATCTCTGAAGCCATCTTAAGATTTTTCTTCTTAAGTGCTTCCAGAGCTCTGGTAATAGATGTCTCAACGAGTGAAGCCATCTCCAAGAGATTCTTTCTTACTTTCTGTAATTCATCGTCAAAATGGCGGTCCATTATGACCTCCTTTTTTCTAACCATTAGTGATTAGCCATCGGCTATAAGCAAAACTTATCCAAACCTCCCTGAAATATAATCAAACGTCTTATTGTTTGACGGATTTGTAAAAATATTTTTTGCACTACTGAATTCGATCAGTTCACCGAGCAGCATGAAACCGACTTCATCTGCAATACGTGCAGCTTGCTGCATATTGTGAGTGACGATGATGATCGTATATTTTTGCTTAAGTTCGATCATCAGTTCTTCGATCTTACCGGTAGCAATGGGGTCGAGTGCTGAACACGGTTCATCCATGAGTAATATCTCTGGCTCTACAGCCAGGAGCCGGGCAATGCACAATCTTTGTTGTTTTTCTGCTGAAAGGCTCAGTGCTGATTCTTTTAGTCGATCTTTGAGCACACTGAACAGATCAACCGCGGTAAGTGAACGCTCAACGATCTCACATAATGTTCCCTTATCAGTAATACTCCAAACCCTGGGACCATATGCTATATTATCAAAGATCGATAACGGAAAGGCATTGGGTCGCTGAAAAACCATCCCTACTTTTTTACGTAGTAAAATTAAATCACATACCGGTGAATGAATATCTTCGTCATCGATCAGCACTCCACCGGTTATTTTTACGCCCCGGATTAGATCATTCATACGGTTAAAAACCCGCAGTAGAGTTGACTTACCGCAGCCAGACGGTCCAATAATCCCGGTGATTAGGTTCTCTTTGATCGTCAGGTTAACGTTTTTTAAAGCCTGAAAATCACCGTAATAAAGGTTTAAATCCGAGGTCTTTACTATCATCCGAACCTCCCTCGAATATAATCATCCGTCCTCTTATCATCTGGATGAGTGAAGATTTTTTCGGTCTTGTCGAATTCGACGAGCTTGCCCGACAAGAAAAAAGCAGTTCGATCGGCGGTTCGCGCTGCTTGTTTTGTATTATTGGTTACCAGAATAAAAGTATAGTTCGATCTCAGTTCAAGCATCGTTGCTTCGATCTTGGCGGTTGAAACAGGATCCAAACCTGAACACGGTTCATCCATCATGATCACCTCAGGATTCATTGCCAGTGTTCTTGCAATGCATAATCGCTGCTGCTGCCCACCAGATAGGGTCGATGCAGAATCGTCCAACCTATCTTTCACCTCGTCCCAGAGATTTGCAGTTTTCAAGGCTTGGGTAACGATATTGTCGAGATTCTGTTTTTTTATTTTATGGTGGAGTTTTGGACCATAGCTCATATTCTTGTAGATCGTTCCAGGCAACACCACGGGTGTAGCAAATATCAACCCCACTCTTCTTCTTAATTCATTAATCGGTATATTAAAGATATTTTTCCCATCAAGCATTATCCTGCCTGATATACGTGCGTAATCAATCTCATACAACCGATTAAGAGCACGCAATAAAGAACTTTTACCAGAATTTGCAGGTCCTATAACGCCCAGAATTTCGTTTTCATGAATTTTGAGACTGACGTTCTTCAACGCCTGAGTTTCTCCGTAAAACAGATATAGCTTCTCAATCGCGATCTTGGACATACATTAATAGTACCTGGCCATAAAACGATGCATTAACCTATAGGCAACAAAGTTGACCACAAGGATAATAATGATCAAAACTGTCGCTGTGCCGTAGGCCTTGGGCATAGAGATCCCTTCACGAGCAAGGATATAGAAATGAACAGCCAGGGTTCGGGTCGAAGAAAATAATGTTGTCGGTATGCCCAATGAGGATCCAGCAGTAAAGATAACCGCTGCTGTCTCACCTACGGCTCGACCAACACCGAGAATAACACCAGTTAAAATACCGGGCAAGGATGTCGGCAATACGACCTTTAAAATCGTATCGAGTTTACCTCCACCCAATGAATAACTAATCTCACGATAAGAACGTGGTACTGCTTTTATAGCTTCTTCGCTGGTTCGTATAATCGTCGGTATTATCATTACCGCAAGGGTCAGCCCGCCTGATAAAATACTCCAACCAAGGTGTAATTTTATAACAAAAAAGATAAAACCAAATAGTCCAAAGATTATCGAAGGAACACCAGCCAGGCAATCTGCGCCAAAACTGATGATCTTCCGCAATAGACCACCCTTTGTATATTCGACAAGATAAACCGCACTTCCAACACCCAGGGGCGTGGCAATGACTATGGCAAGAACCGTAACAAACAGCGTTCCTATTATTGAAGGAAAGATACCGCCCTCTTTACCCATCTCTCTGGTTTTATCAGTAAGGAATTCAAGGCTTAATTGCCCCAATCCATTTTTAAAGACATAACCAATGATAAAAAAGAGGACTACGATTGTTATAACGGTCATCAATAATAGTATTATATAAGCGATGATCTGAGTAGTGCGCGGTCCGATCCTTAGCGTCACGATTTTCGTCCGGTTATCCTGATCGCAATGATATTCAAAATTATAATAATGATAAATAGAAAAGAACCACAAGCAAACAACGCAGCTCGGTGGTCACCAGCTGCGTAGCCAAGTTCCAGAGCGATCGTAGAAGTCAAGGTCCGAACTGAATCAAATATAGAATGTGGTATTTTAAGTGCATTACCAGCGATCATTATCACAGCCATGGTTTCACCGATCGCCCGACCCATACCGAGGATAATACCTGCAACAATACCAGAACGAGCTGCTGGGATGAGTAATTTGACCACGGTCTGCCATTTTGTCGCGCCTAATGCATAAGACCCTTCACGATAGGTGTTAGGGACAGCAAGTAACGAGTCATATGATATGCTGACAATAGTCGGCAAGATCATAATGCCCAGAATAATACTCGAAGCTAATACAGAAAATCCCGGTCCGCCAAAACTTTCGCGGATGAACGGAACCAAGATTACAATACCGATAAAACCATAAACAACTGAGGGGATGCCAGCTAAAAGCTCAATGATCGGTTTCAGGGTTTTTTGCACTATACCCGAGGAAAATTCAGCGAGATAAATTGCACAAGCAAGACCAAAAGGTATCCCAACGACCAAAGCACCGACCGTAACCATCAAAGAGCCTATGATCATTGAAAGAATACCGAAATGACCTCTGGTTGGTGACCAGTGGGTGGAGAAAAAATTGCCAAGCCCGATCTTAAAGATCAATGGGATCCCTTGCTGAAAAATGAAAAATGTTATGAGGAGCAATGAAGCGATCGCTGAAAAGGCAATGAAAAGAAGGAGTTTTTCAGCGATCTTATCTTTCATAGATCAGTCGTCGCCGATCTCGTCACCAGAGATCAGACCCTCACCTTTAAGTATTTGCTGTCCTTTATCAGAAAGTGCATAATCAATGAATTTTTTGATATCACCAGTAGGTTCTTCATTAACAAGGAGTAAAAAAGGTCTTGTAAAGCGGTATTTGCAGGTCATGAGATTTACCAGTGTTGGGTTTATGCCGTTTATGGCTAATGCCTTTTCTCTTTCATCAACCAGACCAACTGAGATATAACCGATACCCTGGACAGTGGTAGCGATGATCTCTCTCACTGCACCATTTGAATCCTGTACTAAACAGGCATCACTGATCACGCGATCACCCATCACCATATCCTCAAACGCACCCCGGGTTCCCGAACCTTCTTCACGAGTTACTGGAATGATTTTACCGTTCATTTCGCCCAGTTCTGACCAGTTTTTGATGGTACCTGAGAATATCCCCTGGATCTGATAAAGAGAGAGGTCATCAATTGGATTATCTTTATGAACAATAACAGCAATACCGTCAACCGCCAAAAGGAATGTTTTTAAGCCTTTCTCACTGACTTTCAGATCACGCGATGATATACCGATCTGGCATGTTCTATTGAAAGTAGCCAGGATCCCCGCGGTAGAACCACCGCCCTGAACATTTATCTGGATGCGTGGATTTTCTTCCATAAAATGCTCAGCGATTTTTTCGATAAAAGGTTGGATTGATGTTGACCCAGCAATAATCATACCGCCTTTTCTCTGGGAACAGGTTGTGAGTAATAACATGCATACTGCAACAAGATAACGCACTTTGTGTCTATTATATTCATAATTGTATCAACGTCAACTCCTTTATTGAGCATAAATCCTCTGCTTGATACATTAACTTTTCCTTTACAAAACCCCTGTATTGACTTCGCATAGCTCGTGAATATCATATATACCATGATCAATGACATACGGGTGAAAGGCGCACGTGTCCATAATCTAAAGAATATCGACCTTGTGATACCACGTAATAAATTCGTTGTCATAACCGGTATTTCAGGGTCCGGCAAATCGTCCCTTGCCTTTGATACACTTTATGCTGAAGGACAGCGCCGTTATGTAGAATCACTTTCCGCTTATGCTCGTCAATTTTTAGGTATGATGGACAAACCCGATGTTGATGAGATAATCGGGCTTTCACCGGCGATCGCCATTCAACAGCGCAGTGCCTCTAAAAACCCGCGTTCCACAGTCGGCACGGTAACAGAAATATACGATTATCTGCGCGTCCTCTTTGCCCGTATCGGCACACCTTTCTGTTATAAATGTGGTCGCCGAATTCAATCGCAGACTACTGATCAAATAGTCGATGCGATCATGGCTCTGCCGATCGACTCAAAGGTTGAAATTTTAGCACCGGTAGTACGAGGCCGTAAAGGTGAATATAAGGAATTTATTACCCGACTCAAACGCCAGGGTTATGTAAGAACCAGGGTCGATGGCAAGGTATATGAGATTGAAAAAATCCCGGATCTTGAACGCTATAAGAAACATAGTATAGAGATCATTATCGACCGTGTTGTATTAAAACAAGGGATCAGAAAACGACTTGCTGATTCTGTGGAGACGGGTTTAAAAGAAGCTGACGGCATGATGTTCGTGATTATCAATGGTAAAGAAACGATCACCTTCAGCCAAAAACTCGCCTGCATCCACTGTGGCATAAGTTATCCGAACATTGCACCGCGCATGTTCAGTTTTAACTCACCATATGGTGCCTGTCCGACTTGTGACGGTCTTGGTACTAAAATGGAGATCGACCCAGATAAGGTCGTTCCAAATAAGCAACTATCCATTAATCAAGGAGCTATAGCACACTATGGTATGCACAGCAACTGGCGCCGATCTAAACTGCTCGGACTTGCAGAAAAGATGAATTTCAATCTTGATATTCCGTATGATAAACTTGGGGCAAAGGCTAAAAAGGCTATTCTCTATGGCGATGACATCCCGATAACCGTACAGTATGTGCGCAGCGATGGTACGGGGCGTGGTGAATTTGAAGAATACTTTGAAGGCATTGTACCAGAACTGATGCGTCGGTATCGAGAAACCACATCGCAGGCAATACGTCAGTACATCGAAGACTTTATGACGATAACAAAATGTCCCTCATGCCACGGTGCACGATTGAGACCGGAAAGTCTGGCTATTAAGATTGGTCATAAAAATATCTCTCAGGTCACCGAGTTGTCGATAAAAAATGGACAGGACTATTTTGAGAATCTAAAACTTTCTGCAACCGAACAAAAAATCGCCGGTGAAATGATCAAAGAGATCAAACGACGCTTTAATTTTCTCGTTTCCGTCGGTCTTGATTATCTCACTTTAGATCGAACCACAGAAACCCTAGCCGGTGGTGAAGAACAACGAGTACGTCTTGCGACCCAGATCGGTTCAGGGCTCGTCGGCGTGCTTTATATCCTTGACGAACCTTCTATTGGACTACATCAAAGAGATAATAAGAGATTACTCAATACCTTGAAAGCACTGCGGGATCTTGGCAATACCGTACTCGTAGTTGAACACGATGCGGAAACGATCCTCAACGCTGATCATATTATTGACCTTGGACCAGGCGCGGGGGTACAGGGTGGTCACGTAGTTGCAACGGGAACACCTGAGCAAGTAGCCAGGAATCGAAGATCAATAACCGGTCAGTATTTATCGAAAAAGAAAAAAATCGACATACCAGAACAACGCCGACCAAAAGCAAAACGCAGTCTTATAATAAAAGGTGCTCAAGCAAATAATTTGAAATCGATAGATGTTGAGATACCTTTAGGCTTATTTGTTGTGGTAACCGGTGTTTCTGGTTCGGGCAAATCAACGCTTGTTGTCGACACACTCTATCGTGCACTGGCGCAGAAGTTCTACTATAGTAAGTACCCGGCAGGGCAGTATAAAGAGATCACTGGCTTGGAATATGTCGACAAAGTGGTGAATATAGATCAATCACCGATCGGTCGAACACCACGTTCAAATCCGGCAACATATACGAGCGCTTGGACTCCAATCCGTGAATTATTCGCACAATTACCAGAATCAAAAGTGCGCGGTTATAAACCCGGGCGGTTCTCTTTCAATGTGCCGGGCGGTAGATGTGAACAATGTGAAGGTGACGGTCTGCTGCGCATTGAAATGCATTTTCTCCCTGATGTATATATTACCTGTGATGCATGTCATGGCAAACGTTTTAATCGTGAAACCCTGGTGATAAAATATAAAGGTAAGAACATAAGCAATATCCTGAATATGTCAGTAAGTGAATCCCTGGATTTTTTCCAAAATATCCCCAGGATCAAGAGAAAATTAAAGCTCCTACACGATGTTGGGCTTGGGTATATCAAACTTGGACAATCGGCCACGACATTATCAGGTGGTGAAGCACAACGTATAAAATTATCAAAAGAGTTGAGTAAGATCGCCACCGGGAAAACACTATATCTCCTGGATGAACCTACGACCGGGCTTCATTTTGAGGATGTAAAGCTTCTCCTGCACGTATTGAACCGTCTCGTTGAAAAAGGTAATACGGTGATCGTGATAGAACACAATCTCGAGGTTATCAAGTGCGCGGATTGGATCATCGACCTCGGACCTGAAGGTGGTGAGGACGGTGGGGAGATTATCTGTCAGGGAACCCCTGAATATATAGCTTCTGTAAAAAAATCGCATACTGGTAAATTCCTGAGAAGAATGGTGCCCGTCGTATTTTGAAGTTTTGAGGTTACGAGGTTCAGAACATCTGAACTTCTAAGCTTCATAAGTTCATCTTTCCCCAATTAACTAAAGCCTCTATTCCTACAAATTTCGATATTCTCGGTCAGTCTGTTAACCCCATCTGTGCACACTTTTGATGCACAAATAACGATTATAATGCAGCAATAAGTCTTTTCGCATTGAATTTGGGGGGATTTCTCTGGTATGTTTTTTGCATAATTAGATAATTGTGAATCATCCTATCTTCACAGATTCTTTTCACGAGTTAGTAAGCACCCGCAGTACCTATAATAAGGTTGCTGCGGGTGCACATCATTGTCTTGAGCAGACTATTTATTCATGAAAAGGAGGATATAATGCAGTGCATAATAATATTCTGTTTGCTCGGTCAGCTTACCTTTGCGACTGATTTTGTGAATCCCAACAATGCTATACGTCTTGCACCCAAAGAAAAGGAAGATGAAACTTTGATAAGCGGCAAAATCGATTTTGGCGCTTATGGCGGACCAATCATAAAATTCACCGAAATCAATGATGAATTCGCAGTTCTTATCGGTGGACGAGGAGGTCTTTTAATCAATCATAAATTTCTAATAGGCGGTGGCGGTTATGGGCTGGTAAGCGAAGTTCCGGCGAGTAATATTTGGCCAAATGATAACTATCTCTTGGAATTTGGTTATGGAGGTTTGGTTTTGGAATATATCTTGCGTTCAAGAAAACTCATCCATCTTAGTTTTTATACACTTATTGGCGGCGGCGGTCTATGCTTTCGCGACAGGTGGTATGAACCCTGGGATAATGATGCCTTTTTTGTCGCTGAACCCGGTATCGACCTAATGTTGAATGTAACAAAGCGCTTCCGGATCGGTATCGGTGGTTCTTACCGGTATATCAGTGGTGTAAATTTGAATAGTCTTCGTGATCAGGACGTGAGTGGTCCAAGCGCTGCGCTTACTTTTAAATTCGGTAGATTTTGAAAATCTAAAATCTTAAATGCCGTTTAGATCTTAAATCTCAAAAGTGCGGCGATACCATCGAATTGTCTTAGTGTATGATTATCCTCGGCTACGAATTCAACCTGGGCGCCGGTTTTTTTAGCAAGGCTCGTCAGTTCCTCTGTGAGATCAGGATCCAGACCCTGGATTATCAATAAAGTATCGACCTGACCTATTTTCAACGCTTTGAGGGTCCACTCTTATATCCAGATATACGGACAATACTGTACGTTCGGTCTGGGCTAGTTGAGCCAATTCTTTCAATACCTTTTCTGACAATCTCATATTCTCACTCCGGTTTGGCTATATTAATGATATCTTTCAATATTGCAGCAGCAATATTCGTCCTGCCCGATGATCCGCCGAGCACGGTCAGGTCACCCATATATTTTGTTCTGAACGTTATACCTTTACCCCTGCCGCACACTGCAAATAAAGGATCTCTCCTGTCAATTTCCTCAGGTCTCACTGATATATCGACCGCACCTTTTTCAACCTGCAGGTCACCGATCAGACGAAGTAGTTTATTTTCCCGAACAACCCGTTTGATATGGTCGAGTTCAAGTCCCAGGATACCCGTACAGGTGATTTCTTCAAGCGGTTTGGTCCTACCAGTTATCAAAAGACCCAGGATTATCATCTTAAAACATGTATCGAGCCCGCTTAGATCAAACGTATAGTCAGGCTCTGTAATACCAAGATCAATAGCACTCTGTATTGCTTGGTCCATTGAAAAATCATTGAACATTATGCTGTCTAAAACATGATTGCTTGTACCGTTAAGGATACCGCGGATCTGGTAGATGCCACTACCCACCAATTCATGTAGCATTACCCCAGAACTCGGCAAGCAACCAGCGGTTGCGCCACTCAAACCTATCTTTGTTTGGTATTGTCTGGCAACTTCGAGTATTTTTTCTCCGCTGAATGCTAAGGGTGCTTTATTAACACAGATAATGCCGATATTTTTCTTCAAAGCCTGAATAAGTAATGGAAGAGTTGGTCCGGCATCGCTTTTCGATGATGGCAAGCAATCAATAAGAACATCGATCTTATTATCATCGATTATTTCATGAAACTGCTCGAGTGTCTCCGTGGTCTTTTCTGAACCAAACAAACCCTTTTCTTTTTTTACAATGATATCACTGATATCGGACTGAGCACTATAATATATTCTTCTGGAATCACATGTATAGATAAAATCCAATTTTAATCCGTAGCGATCGGATATTTCATTTGTTATATTGAGATAGTGCTTAACAAGAGCAATGCTGACATTACCAAGTCCTAACAATCCGACTCTTAAAGAAACCAAGAAACCTCCAGCGTGTAAATTTTTGCTGTGCTTTTTGAATTGTATTATAATCCCCACTCTTTCATTGTCAATGAATAATACTGAGATTTCCGGAAAGGCCAGAAATCACTGTATCCTATCCTAGACGACCGCAATCTTGACTTTCGTGTATTTTTTCATAGAATTTGATATGCGTATCGTAACTAACAGAGAAATTAAAGAAATAGATAAGTGGGCGATAAAAACGCTCGGCATCCCGGGATCTGTTTTAATGGAAAATGCCGGTCGTGGTTGTGTCAATGTCATTGAGGAATATTTTGACCCGGAAAATCTCGCCGCACTAATTATCTGTGGGAAAGGGAACAATGGCGGCGACGGTTTTGTCATTGCCCGACATCTGCAAAACCGTGGTGCCTTTGTAAAAGTAATCCTCACGGGCCGCGGCACAAATCTTAAAGGTGATGCAATGCTAAACTATAAGCTCGCTAAGAAAGCACGTATCGAGATCCATGAAACGACCGATATTACCAAGATCAAAAAAACCCTGAACTCATTCAACCCTGACCTTATCATCGACGCGATCTTCGGAACTGGATTCAAAGGACCAGTAGAAGGATTTTATGACCGTTTAGTAAATATCATCAATGACACTGAGAAATTCGTTTTTTCAATTGATATTCCATCCGGTGTTAATGCAGATGATGGTCAATTTCAAAAAACATCTGTTATTGCTGATGCCACGGCAACCATGTGCCTGCCAAAACGCGGTAATTATTTGTATCCGGGACGTGAATTATGCGGTGATCTTTATGTCGTTGACATCGGTATCCCGTATAACTTGATCGATAATGGATACCCCCGGGTAATTCAATTCGAAGACGTATATCATTTAATGCCGCCGCGACCACCCGATGGTAATAAGGGGACTTTTGGCAATATCCTCATCATCGCTGGAGCCCGGGGGTTTTCAGGAGCCGCGGCAATGGCAGCTATGTCGGCGTTAAAGGTCGGTGCTGGCCTTGTTCAGTTAGCGGCGCCAAAAAGTATCATGAATTCTTTGGAGGCAAAACTTTTAGAGATCGTCAAGGTACCCCTTTCCGAAACCGAGCATGAAACGATCAGCCCAGGAGCAATCGACGATCTTTTACCCCATCTGGAAAAAGCTGATGTCGTGGTCATTGGTCCGGGCATCACCACCAATCACGAGACGGCTGATTTCCTATTCAGTTTCCTGCCCAAAATTACGGTTCCTGTTGTCATTGATGCCGATGCTATTAATATCATCGCCAAGAAGGTGGGATTTCTTAAAAAGATCCACGCACCGTTTATACTAACACCTCATCCTGGAGAATTATCCCGTATGATCAAACTTGCGCCCGAACAAATCAATTCAACGCGCATCGACTTGGCTTCAAAATTAGCCAAGGAATTATCCGGTGTACTCGTGCTCAAAGGTGCGCCTACGGTCATTGCTTCGCTTAATGATGAAACCTATATAAACCCTACTGGGAATTCAGGTCTTGCCTCGGCTGGTTCAGGCGATGTCTTGGTTGGCATGATCAGTGGTTTTCTTGCGCAAAATCTTTCCCTGATAGAAGCTTCCACAATCGGTGTCTTTATCCACGGGCTTTGTGCTGACCTGGCAATGGAAAGAAGCAACGAATATTCATTGACCGCGGAAGACCTGATCGATTGTATACCCGATGCTATCAATTATATAATAAGGAGAAAATTTGTAGAAGATAAAAGTGATGATTAATTCATTGTTTTGCACTATACTTATTACGATAAATACAACACCCCAGAATATATTCTTCGACAATTACACGCTCATACCGCCCCTCGGTAAAATAAAATCAATCTGCGCGACACCATTGAATGTTTTTGCCATTAGTGATAACTATCTTCTCATTTTTGATAAAATAAATCTGGAGCTTGAGAAAGTCATATACTTTGATCAGGACATCGACCTTGTCAGTTATGACCAGCAGACTAATGACCTCTGGATTGCCGGACCATCAAATATCATCAGATTCACGATCGCGACTTATAGTATCCGGGCATACCCGATTTCCGACAATATAAAACGCCTCGGCATCGGTCTTGATTATATTTATCTGGACGGCATAAAAGATTATTCGCTCAATAAGAGAACCGGTGAATTAAGATATACTACATCATTCCCAGGGAATTTATCATGGTTCAAAAAAACACAGGACCAGGATATAAGAGCTTATAGCTTTCTTACGCCGTATTATTATTTTGATGAAACCGGATTCACTGAAACACCTTTTGCGCAATTTCCCATTAGCTGTGTTTATGACGATGGTATGGAGCTCTATGTCGGTACTAACCAGTACGGTTTACTAAAATATAATAAAGTATCCTGGTTAAAACAACGTATTATTTATGGACCGCTCGATAATCGAATACGAAAAGCAAAGAAAATCGGTGATAAACTGGCCTTTATATCAGATTTCGGCATATCATACCTCGATAAAACAGGTCAAAACTGGCAGTACCGGCGTTTTGACCATCAAATCACCGATGTTTTATTCCAGGATAAGGATATTATTGTGACCTTTGAAAACCGTATTTCAAACGCTGGTGCTGGTGTCCTTATTACGATCAGTAATATCGATAGAGAAGTACTCTGTATTGCCAGTGATGATACAATGACTTATATCGGCACGACTTCGGGTTTATATAAGAAGTATAATAAGATCCCTGGTGCCGAACCTTTTGGTCAGTACAAATATGCAATATATTCAATCTATCCGATGAGCGAGGAGATATTTGCTGGTGGCGAAACTGGATTTTTTAAATATAATAAACATAATAAGGAATGGTCTAAAGAACTTGGTTTCGGGGTCAAGCACATTGTTGAATCACAGAATAAACTTTACTTACTCACGACAAACAATCAAATAATACAATACAAGAATACAAAACAAAACACCAGTCCTGATACAGGCTGGGTTCTTTTGCCATATTTCAATATTTATGACATCGCATCCGATGATGAAGTTATCTACTGTGCCTCTTATGCTGGCATCTATTATTATGAACCTGGGACTGAGGCCTACAAGGTCATTTATAATCTACCGCGGATAAAATTCGACCAGGTATTTGTCCTTAATAAGACGATCATCGCAGTGTCCTCTGAGAATATTTATACCTTGCCTGTAGAGTATCGAGACTAACCACGGAAAGCTCTTTAGAAAATGCCAATAATATACTAACATGTCTGAAAAGAGCCTGAACTTCATTGATCACCTCGAGGAATTAAGGAAACGGATTTTATATTCTATTATCTGCGTCGGTATTTTTTCAATTGTTGGTTTTTTCTTTGCTCAGCATGTCCTGGATATGATAATTAACCAGGCGCAACTTCAATCAGTCTATTTTTTTGCACCGCTTGAAGCATTTACTACACAGATAAAGATCGCGATCTTCATCGGCCTTTTCATCTCTTTCCCCTTTATCTTGTATCAAAGTTGGGCATTTATCGGCCCGGGTTTAACCAGGACTGAAAAAGGGGTCTCCCTCTCTTATATGTTTTTCGGGCTCTTGCTATTTCTCATCGGTAATCTTTTCGGATATTTTATACTCATACCATTAGGACTCAGATTCCTCTTATCGTTCGGCACTGATTACTTACAGCCACTCATGAATGTCGGCAACTATATCGGTTTTATTTTTTGGTGTCTTCTAGGATCAGGCATCCTCTTTCAATTACCACTCATGCTTTTTTTCCTTATTAAATTGGGAGTGATCGACGTAAAAACAGTGAGAAAACACCGCCCCGAAGCGATCGTCGTGATCCTCATACTATGTGCGGTTATAACACCGACGGGTGATTTCTTTACGTTATTATTAATATCTGTTCCTTTATTGCTGCTCTTTGAACTGAGTGTATTGATCGCCGGCCTGACTCAAAAAAAATCTAGAAAAAAAGATTAGTAAGCGCTTTCCCATTAAACCCTATCTTGATTTACACACGTCAAACTAATTACAAGGAGGCAAAATGAGATACCCGAAAATCCTGATACTTTTACCACTGATTGCAATTCTTGTGATCGGTTGTGCTAAAGAAAGTGACGAAGATGCGATTCAAGCTTTGCTTGAATCTTCCTGGTTTGTTGGTGACGGCGCTATTCAGAACGCTGATGACAGTACAGATGTCCCGGAAAACCTGGATGGACCTGGATTTCTTGCTGATACGATCGGCTATGTTCACTGGGTACGATGGATTGAACGACCGGTCATACGCGAGTTCTATATTATCGTCAATGGTGACAGTGCTGATGTTACAATAACTGCTCATTTCCATGGCGAACCGCCTGGTTATGGACTCTTTGTAAATAACGACCCAGTTGGTCCGGTCTACGGGCGCGCCATTTCAGATAGTGTCATCCGCAAGGTCAGACTTTACAGAGACGATACTAATTACTGGCGCTTGGCAAGCCTTACAGTCGCTGATATTTATACCCCTGATACTGATCATCCGGTGACGATCACCGAGATCAGAGCATGGGTAGAGAGTCGAAACTATGAATGGATCTGTAATAGCTCAGATACATACTTTGAAAAAGATGAATTGCCGATATTTTACCCATCTGATACAGTCGAGGTTACGGTAACATGCAGTGGACAGGATGATTCAACCTGGGCTTTCCTGCACCATGGAACCGGACACCGACCCGGTCACGGCATACATATCCGCCAGCCTTTTTACCGTGATGATATAACGACCTTTAGCCGAACCTGGATCATTGCCGACGATAATATCATGAGCACACCCGCAGTCCGGCACAGTGCGGTCGATGTCCTGGGTTGGCAAACCCTGTTTGGCGATTCAACTGCAACATACTATGCACGAGCATGGTGTTTGCCCTATATCGTAATGGAACCGGGTGAAGAAATACCCGAGGACGAAGAATAATTTATCCATGGGGTCAAATCTTGACTATTGACAAAATAGATTTTTAATTTATTGGATAAAGCAATGAGTGCACTCATTGCACTCCACAGTATACAATTGTCAATAGTCAAGATTTGACCCCAGCTTTTCCCCTTGACTTTCCAAACGATTTATTATATAATTCCTTCGTTTTAAAAAAATCAAAGGGGCCGTAGTTCAGTTGGGAGAACGCTTGACTGGCAGTCAAGAGGTCACGGGTTCGAATCCCGTCGGCTCCATACGATAATAAACGGAGGTATCATGAAGGAAATATTGAAGGCAAGATATATGGTTCTTATGCTTATAGGTTTAATTGTCATTGGTTGTGCGCCGATCCAGACAACAACTACCAGTGGTACAGATACCCAAGGCAATGGTGTCGTGGCAACCGAAGAAAACCCCGAAGCTCTATATGCTTTTGCTCTGGAATACTATAAGCAAAGCAATTTTGATGAAACGATCAATAATTGTCAGGAAGCCATAAAGATAAAATCTGATTACTATGCAGCATATATTCTTCTGGCCAAAGCTTATCGTGCCAAGCGTGACCTGGTAAATGCCGAGGCGACGTATGCTGCGGCTAAAAAAGTGGACCCTATGGACTCAAGGGCATATGAAGGACTTGCTGCATTATATACGGAAACACAACGTTTTGGCGAGGCGATCGTAGAATATCAGAATGGTTTAATGGTTGATTCCACAAGTGTTAATCTACTCAATGGTATCGGTTATATCTATATGAAAACAAAAGAATATGACAAAGCTCTTTCATATTATAATAAAAGCCTTAAATATGAGCCAGACAATCTTTCGGCCCAGTTCGCTATCGCCTCGGTCTATCTTGAAAAAAATGAACCTGATAATGCTATTTGGTATCTCGAGGAACTGGTGAAGGTAAAACCGAAAAATCTGGATGTAAGAGCAAAACTTGCCGAAACACTTATTGAATTGAAGCGCTATGATGCAGCAGCTGTGCAGTATGAATACTTGGTCGGACAAGAACCTGACAATTACCTGTTCAGACTCAAATTAGGACTCGTCTATCAGCGCCAGAAAAAATATACAAAAGCAGAAGCCGAATACAAAAAGGCGCAAAAACTGGAACCTAATAAAGCCTTGCCTTTATTCTATCTTGCCGATCTCAATATCTCCCGGGGCAAATATGGCCCAGCTGAAAGCTATATCAAAGAAGCTCAGAAAATCGAACCGGATAACCTTTATGCTTATGTCTTGCTCGGTGATATCTATGAAAGAAGGGGCTATGCCTCTAAACAAACATGGGATACAAATAAAGCTAAGAAGAACTGTCCAACATTAAACGCTGCTTTGAGTAGTTTTCGTAGTGCGATCGCCTATTATTCAAAAGCCCGGGCAGATAGCGATTTCAGTTCCTATGCTGGCAATGAAATATCACGCTGCAATAGTTGGATAAAGGGTCTTGAAGAGGATAAATGGTTTTATTGTAAATAATGGGGGTAATATGAAAAGCAGAGGCATTTCTGGTTTTGGCGTCATTGTCGTAATAATTATCTTATTATTATTCGGCTATGTCATTTATCAGATCAGTCGGGTTCATCTTACACATGGCTCGATCAAAGAAAAAGTAGAGCATGCAACAAGGACTGGTTATGCTATGAGCGACAATGAAATCATAAATCAATTGGTTAATGAAGCAAAAGAAGCTCACGTAGAATTGAACCCTGATTCTGTTTTTGTCGATCGAACGATAAATGATTCATTGAGAATCTATATTGCTTATGATGATTCATCGGATATTCTCGGTATATTCACCTACAGTAAGCATTATAACATTGATTACATTGCGCCGATTGAGATTAGATTCTAATGCTTCGAACGCCTGTTCTGCTGCTAAACCAGAACTATGAGCCATTAACGATACTGCGCGTAAAAAGGGCGATTACCTTATTGGTATTGGGCAAAGTCGACCTCATTGAAAATGTAGATGGAATACTAATACACTCGATCAGCATCGCTTATCATGTTCCATCAGTAGTAAGATTAAAGTATTACATCCGCATTAAACGAAAAGAGATATCACTGACCAAAAAAAATATCATTAAAAGAGATAATCATCAATGTCAATACTGCGGGAAAAAAGCCGGCATTATGACAACAGACCATATCATACCCAAAGCCCTTAATGGAAAAGATTCATGGGAAAACCTTGTTTGTGCTTGTCTGGAGTGTAATAATAGAAAAGGAAATCAGGTGCCCAGGGAAGCGGGTATGAAATTGACCAGGAGAGCAAAGAAACCCAATTATTTCACTTTTGTGCTCAATGAATTAGGTCCGCCCAAGACCAAGTGGCGACCTTTTTTATTTCAATCCTAGCATTGTGCAATATTGTTAGACGTTTTAAACCTAATATTATTCCTGTCGATGCCAAATATACAACAAGATATCATGATCGATATTATTGGTAACCGGTTTTTTTCTTCACCTTACTTATTACGCAATACAACGACCATAAGCGATGGAAAAGATGTGGAAAAACTCATTGAGCATATCCTCCGTGAATATACGGATGCAGGTTTTGCCTTTTGCCGTGTCTATCCTTCGATCATGCAAACGGATTCAGTAAACAAAAAATTGATGCTTACTGTGAAAGAAGGTAAAAGAATAATAATAGAAGATTATCTATATGATATTCAGGGTCGAACCAGCCAGGGTCCGATAGAAAAAATAGCTAATTTCAAACCGGATAATTATTTCTCAAGCAGTGTTATCACTAAGACAAAAAAGAATCTGATTAAGACCGAGATATTCACAACGATTGAAGACAATATCCTATTGAGGGAAGGTCGTTATTTTATCTTGTTTGAAATGATGGAAAAACCGAGTGACAACCTCGTCGCATACGGTGCATTCAACGAAGACAATTATGATTTCAGTATCGTCTACAGCACCTTCAACCTGCTCGGCACACTGCGTCGTCTGAGTTTTCAATATGATTACCAAACCCTGTTCGCACTCGATTTCACAGAACCGATCCTGCTGTACCCAATATCACTAAATGGGAATTTCTCGCTCTGGACCTATGACAGTGTTCGACTCGTGAAATTTGCTGGTAAGGTTACCGCACCTGTCGGCGATCACTTCAATATTTCACTTGTTTCCGGGATCGAGTTATTTTCGTATTTTGGTAATGACAGTCTTGATCGACAACATTCTGACAACTTTGTCGGCATTGGTCTGGGATCTGATCACGGTACATCATCATGGTCAAGTGTGCAAAAGGTTAATTTTGAATATCTTTTTCGTACCCATGATCGGTGGCGGCTGGAGTACGATGGAGAATTACAGATCATGAAATTTTTCATTCGACCACACTATTATCACTCAATGACCGATTCATTCGAGTACTTTGATTACTTTCGGATCGGCGGTGCACAGGATTTGCGTGGCTACTTTGAAGAAGAATTTTATGTGAAGAAAGCTGGTTGGGTTAACCTCGAGTATAGAAAACTCTTTATATTTCCTTTGTTTGATATTGGCTGGGTCGAGGACGAAATAAAGTATTCCTATGGTTTTGGTCTAACCCTGGCATCCAATGTCCTGGACGCGGCAATTATTTTTGCATGGCCTAAACAAAGTAAATGGCTCGAAGGCAAGATCCATTTGAAATTAGAAAAAGGCTTCTAATATAATGTCAAAGGACAGATGTCAAATAATTAAGATTAAATTATATGAATTTGTCAGTAATACATAGGAGGTTTTAATGATTTTACTATTGTTACTTAGTTATACGATCCCTGTTGACTCACCGATCATGGATAATATTGAATACCTCCAAGTCCGGGGTCTCATCGATATACCTTCGATAAGACCATATGAACTGGAGTGGATCATCCCCCAAATAGATGAACTCCTCATCAATGACGTTAAACTTAATCTACTTGACCGAAAAACAATATCGTTTTTCAACCCGCTCTTAACAAAAAATCAGGATTTCTCCTATCTCATCCATGGTAATACCCTGTATCAATACGAACCAGAATACTGGCAAGGGTTTTTTGATCTGCGACTTGGTGGACAACTCGCCAAGAACTTCAGATTTTCCCAAGCACTAAGATTTCAACGTGCTTCGGATATCGATACAACCGGACCAAGATCATGGCATGATTTTCAGGTTTACTTAACCGAAGGGATGATAAAAGCAGAAACCGGTCTTTTGCATTTTGATATCGGTCGCAGGAACTACTTGCTCGGTTTTGGAGATGAAAGCGACTTACTTCTTTCTCTTGATCCTCAAGGATACGATGGTTTTTTGATGTATATACCAACCCGTTATTTCGAATTTTACAATATCTTTTCAGTTCTCGATATTTCCCAAAACCGTTATATTTCAATCCATCGTATCGGTGTCGATCTGAAGAGATTCTTAAGAATCGGTTTCAGTGAAGCATTGCTCTTTGGACAATCACTCGAACCTATGTATCTAAATCCTTTTTTACCTTATTATCTCTCTCAATGGGGACTGGACCGCAATGATAATATCATGTGGTGTTTTGATCTCCAGTTGCGATTGTTCAAATCAATTATTTATGGTGAATTGTTGATCGACGACTATATGTATGAGGATGATCCATACCCTGACAAACTTGGTTACAAAATAGGCTTCAAGTCAGTATTATTTAATAATTTTTTAGTGAAGATGAACTACAGCTTTGTTGATAAGTGGATGTATACACACCGGATACAGGACAATGTCTTTGTACACGGCACACACCCACTTGGTTTTCCTCTGGGCAATGATGTCGACCGATTATCCTGCAGTGTAAAATACATGAACCGATATGGTTTCTACCCGGTCGTGACATTTGAATATGTGCGAAAAGGACAAGGAAGTATCTTTCTGCCGTACGAACAAGAGGGCGGCACCTGGACACCACCTTTTCCTTCTGGTATAGTTGAGAAAAAGCTCGAAGTCGATTTTGGGTTTGATCTTATCCTGCGCTATAATTTCTATTGTAGTGCTAAGCTCGGCAAACGTTACTGGCGCAATTATTCACATGTACCGGGAAATGATAATAGCGAAACGGTACTTAATATCAGCCTCTGGGCGATCTTATAATATAAAAGTAACTAAGTAATTATAAAGATTAGTCATTAAGTAATTGGTCATTGTGTAATTAAAGGATAAAACAAAAGAAACGTTATTAACGTTCTAAACGATTTAAACGCTTCAAACGAACTAAACAAAGCAGATAAACCAAAGAAAACTGATATTCTGGTTTTCTGATATGCTTCCCACTGATCTGCTGATATCCTGAGACGCTTTCCAAACGTCTTTGATGTAGTCAATTACTTAGTAACTTAATTACTTAGTTACAAAATCTTTGCTAGTGTCGGAAATGCCTCATATGTGTAAAGACCATCGCCATATCATGCTCATTACAAGCATCGATCACTTCCTGATCGCGTTTTGACCCGCCCGGTTGGATCACTGCAGTTACACCACCTTTTGCTGCAGTATCAACACCATCACGAAATGGAAAGAAAGCATCTGATCCCATGACAATACCGGCGCTTCTCTCCACTGACTGCTGTGCTGCAATGGACACGGCACCGACCCGCGAAGTCTGACCAGCACCAATACCTACGGTTCTCCCTTTGATCGCAAAGACGACCGAGTTTGACTTTGTCCATTTAACAACCTTCCAGGCGAATTTTAAAGCTTCGGTTTCATACTCACTGGGTTTTCTCTTAGTAACTACGTCCCAGTCCTTGATATCACCTTTATCTCTTTCCTGAACCAGAATGCCACTGAAAACCGGTCGATAGACAATTGGCTGCATAAGTTCTGGTCGTAATTCCACGATCCTTAGATTTTTTTTGGTCTGCAATACATCGAGTGCAGCTTTATCAAAACCAGGCGCAATGACAACTTCAAAGAAGTATCCTTTTATCATTTCCGCGGTCGCCAGCGTAACATGACGATTAAGCCCAACGATACCACCGAACGCGGACATTGAATCGGCCATATATGCACGCTCAAATGCCTCCTGCTGGTTATCACCAATGGCAACGCCACATGGTGTCTGGTGTTTGATAACCGCGCACGCTATTTCATCAATAAATTCATTTGCTGCACCAAACGCCACTTCAGCATCAAGGATATTGTTATATGAGATCTGTTTACCACCGTGAATGATGAATCCCTCTTGTTGCAATCTGTTGAGATAAAACACTGCTTTCTGATGCGGATTTTCACCATAGCGCATGGCTATGAACTGCTCGGCCCCGATTGAAAAATATTTCTGCTGTTCGATATCTTCGCTGAAATACTCGGCGATGACAACATCATACCATGCTATATAGCTGAATGCCTGCTTTGTCAGGTCGAGCCGGAATTCCTCGGTAAAACGGTCATTTTTCAATGCTTCTGTGATCCCACTATATTGTCCGGGGTCATAAACGACACCGACTTTTTTATAATTTTTCGCTGCGGCCCGAATTAAAGTCACACCACCGATGTCAATGAACTCGATCATTTCATCCAAGGACTTCCCTTTTTGTTCAAAAAAGGGATAAAGATTACAGACCACAAGTCCGATCTCACCAGTCTCGAGTATTTCTTTTGCTACTTTTTGACTGAGCGTCTTAACCCTTTCGCTCTCCGAACCACCTGTATATTCACTGATCCTGATTCCTTCAATACCGTTGTCGTGCAGCAACTTGCAAGTGCCGCCTGTTGCTATTATTTGATAACCAAAACCGACCAGGGATCTGGCAAAGTCTACAATACCCTCTTTATTAGCAACCGATATTAAGGCTTTTTTATTTATTGTCTGTGTCATTTTCACGCTCCAAATTTCTTTATTTTCAATGAATGAGCTAATAATAAGGGCATCAAATCAAGTGATCTCATCCTCCCAAGGCTGCCGCTCAGGCAGTTCCTTTCCGTAAACTTCTTCTTTTCCGGAAAGACATATTGTGAATAGAGCAATAATGGATTTGGATGCCACGAATGGCCATGGAGCAAAGCGGGTGTCGAATGGTCTGCGGTAATGCAAAGGACCTCGGGTTTTAATTTGAGAATTTCTGGCAAGTTCTTGTCAAACATTTCAATATACTTAACCTTCATCCCCTGGTCGCCATCTTCACCGGCTTTATCAGTCCCTTTTATATGTAAGAAGAAAAAATCAAATTTCAGGTAATTTTCTTTCAGCGTTTTCATCTGATCAGCAATGCGGTCACCGGTTTTAAGGACAGTCATCCCGACAAGCCGGGCTAATCCCCGGTACATTGGATAGGTTGCGATCGCAGCCAGGTTAATACCGAACCTTTTTGCCATAGGTTCAAGGTCTGGATTTCTCGCATACCCTCTGAGTAATACAAAGTTTGCTCTTTCTTCATCCTTGAGCACCTGTGCGGTATTTTTTATGAAAGAATTCATGATCTCAGCAGACCTTGTTGCATTGTTTGTCTTTGCCTTGGCATATACTGGTGGCCGATTGTCCTTTTGCGGATCAGCATCAGTGAGTTCCTCAGAAAGATCGGCATCCAGGAACTTCACGACAAATCTATGTTCTTTTGCCGGTTTGATAACGAGCTCAATACCTTCGATCGTTTTGATCGCAGCTTGTAATTTATTACACAATCTACCACATTCTTCAGTTGTAATTCGACCAGCCCGACGGTCAATTATCACCTTGTCTCTTATCGTTGCAAAATTTGCCCTTACTGCCAGATCCCTATCCCCAACGTCAAGATCAATACCGAGAGCTTCAAGTAAGCCACGTCCGATCTGATTTTTAACCGGATCATAACCAAACATTGCCAGGTGTGAAGGTCCGCTGCCCGGTGTAATGCCGATCGCAATAGGGATCGTCGATCCGAAGCTACTCTTTTTAGCCAACTTATCCAGATTAGGTGTCCGGGCTATTTCCAAAGCAGTTTCTTTAGGATTTGGTAAATCACCTAAACCATCAAGGACAATAAGAATGATCTTGTTTTCATTTTGGGTTAAAAGTTCACGCAAAATTTCTAACATACCTACTCCTTCCTACTGAAGTATTACTATACCCGAAAAAAATAGGAAGTCAAGGTAAAAACACCTCTATCCTTATCCATTGACTAACGCTTAAACACTGAATATAATAAACGAAAAGAAAAGGAGAAAAGATGAAAAAATTTCTCGGTGTGATCATTATCCCCGCGATATTTTTACTGAGTATTTATCTCATACTAAAAATACCTAAACCAGCGAAATTAGATATTGATCAAAACCAGATAATTAGCGAACTGGAAAATAGTGAGGAATGGCTTGGTATATTCCTCCAGGGGCAACGTATCGGCTATTCTTTCACGACCATTACCAAAGCTGATACCGGGGTTTTTGTGGAGAACCGCAGTCGTATGAGCCTGATGATGATGAACGCACAGCGCACTGTCGATACCCATATCTACAGTCATACTGATCCGGATTTTGTCTTAAAGGAATTCAAACTGCATCTTGAGACAATGGGTCATGAATCAAGAGTCGAAGGTATCGTAGAAGGGAATAAGCTTCACTTAACCGCTTATTCACAAGGCATACCTTATACTCAAACGGTTGATTTGAAAGAAAAGCCATATTTACCAACCGCTATAGAAGAAGTAATAAAGAAGAAAAATATGAAGCCGGGGGATGAGATCACGATACCTTATTTTGACCCGACTACCCAATCCTCAACCCGGGCCAATATAAAAGTACTCGACAAAGAAAAAGTAACTGTTTTTGGTAAAGAATATACCGGGCTGCGCGTGGAGATCAATGTCATGGGACTCAGTGAAATAGCATGGTTCGACGATAACTTCAAATTGATAAAAAGGACGTCACCAGCTATGGGTATGGAAATGATCCCGCTCTCAAAACAAGAAGCACTCGCTGATATACAGCCCGCCGATGCTTTTGATCTTCTTTCTTTCTTTTCAGTAAAAACTGACAGGCCGATTGGCGATGTTGAAAAATTAACTTATCTGAAACTGAAGCTGAAAGATATCACTGTTGCGGATCTTGACCTTGAAGACGATTATCAGAAACTGATCGATACCGAGCCCATTGTCATTGAATTCCACCTACCTAAGATATCTGAATTACCTGAGCTCAGTGCACCGATCAGTGAATACGATGAATTTCTCAAATCTTCGTTATATATACAATGTGAGAATTCAGAAATCATCGCCAAAGCAAAAGAAATAGTCGGTGATGAAAAGAATGCCAAAAAAATCGTCGCTAAGCTCGTGACTGGCGTGTATGAGATGCTCGATAGAAACCCTACTGCATCGTTGCCATCAGCGATCGATGTTTTGAAAACAAAAGAAGGCGACTGCAACGAGCACGCCGTGCTTTTTGCTGCATTAGCACGGGCTCAGGGTATCCCGACCAAGATCTACGTAGGTCTGGTCAATCTTCAGGGCTCAGCCTATTTTTATCATGCCTGGTGTGCAGTATGGCTTGGTAAATGGGTGCCGGTTGACCCGACATTCAATCAATTTCCAGCCGATGTCGGACATTTGAAAATGAAAGAAGGGGAAGTATCAGAATGGGCCAAAGTCCTGAAAGTTGTCGGCAAGCTGCAGATCAGTGTTCTTGATTCAGGATTAAAATAACCACTGTAAAATAAAATATGAAAACTTTGATAGTTAAAGAATTGGGTAAACGCTTTAGCAAGATCTGGGCGCTCAAGGATCTTAACCTCGAATTGAACAAAGGTGAAATATTTGTTCTTCTTGGACCTAATGGCGCCGGTAAAACAACGACACTCAAGCTCATTGCCGGTCTTTTCCATCCCACGTCTGGTGAAATATATATCAATGGTATTGATTTGAAGAATGAACCTTTGAAGGCAAAAGCATTAACCGGGTATATCCCGGATGAACCTTTTATCTACAATAAATTGACCGGTCGCGAATTCATTAATTTCATAGCTGGCATTTATAATATAAAAAAGGAAAAATACGAGAGCCGGATGAATGCACTCTTTGAAAAACTCGATATCGGTGACTGGATAGACGATTTTTCTGAAACCTATTCCCATGGCATGAAGCAAAAAGTGATAATGTGCCAGCTTTTCCTCCATAACCCTGATTTAATATTGATCGACGAACCGCTCGTTGGTCTCGACCCTAAAAGCAGTAAAACAGTCCGGGAAACTTTTCTTGAACTGAAGGCACAAGACAAAACCCTGTTTGTCTGTACCCATACGCTGTCTTTTGCCAAAGAAATTGCGAGCCGGATCGGCATTATCAATAACGGTGAGCTGAAGTTTATCGGTAACCTACAGCAACTGGCTAAGATATCCGGCAAAAAAGATATTGAAGAGATCTATCTCAGACTTTCTGAAGAATCTGCCCGATAGTAGTGAATGACTTTCTTTATTGATCATGCATGATTTAAGTATCATCCTGAGAACACGCCTTAGAATCATCGCAAAATCCATTACTTCAATGCACGCGATTGAATTCATATCATTCATATTTGTCATCGGTTGTTTTCTTTTCGGTTCTTATTTTGTCTTTTTCCGGATTTTCGGCTATCTTACAACGGTCGAGGAGATCGGTTTTGCGCTCATGGACAGGATCATTGAAATGGTATTTTTTATCTTCCTCACTATGCTCCTGTTCAGTAATGTCATAACCTCATTCTCAACTTTTTACAATAATAAAGAACTTGACTTTCTGTTTTCCCTGCCGGTTCAGCCAACATCAATATATTTAGGCAAGCTTTTTGAGAATTGCCTATATGCATCCTGGGCAACTATGGTTCTTGCTTTACCACTTATTACTGCATACGGTGTACAAAGCCACGCACCATTCCTTTACTACCCTATATCGCTCGCGTCCATCTTCATTTATATGATCATCCCGGCGACTTTAGCGTCCTTACTGATCTTTGTGATTTTCCGGCTCTTTCCTAAATTGAGTTCGCGCGATGTCATTATTTTGTCCCTTGCGCTCATTACAGGATTAACCTATCTATATGTCAGAACCAATAATCCAGAACTCCTTAAGGTGTTTGAAACTGAAAGTGAACAGGAGCTTCTAAGATTCGCCGCTGATCTAACGACTATCGGAGGCACCTATATCCCATCAACCTGGTTGAGCAATATACTGAGAGGTATGAGCGGTCGCAGTGATCAGGGATTTTTGTATTTTGCACTACTTGTGTCGACAAGTATGAGTATGTCAATCATTGCCTATATTGCAGCTAAAGGACTCTATGCAAAATCATGGGCAACGATTGGCGAACATGATACAAGAAGGAAACAAAAAAAATCGGTTCTCCACACGTATAAACATAGCCAGACACGAACCTTCTTGTTCAAAGACATGCTCGTTTTCGTTCGTGAACCCATCCAGTGGGTGCAATTATCTATCTTCGTTATACTGTTGGTCGTCTATATATTTTCTTTGAAAAGAACCCCTTTATACTTCACTTTCCCGATATGGCGTACGATCGTATCGTTCCTCAATTTTGCTTTTGTTACATTTGTCCTGAGCACACTCGGTGTAAGATTCATCTTTCCAGCAATGAGTCTTGAGCGTGCAGGAATATGGTTCATCTGTTCTTCACCTCTCTCTTTGAAAAAAATAATGAAAATAAAATATTATACGAACTTGATAATGGCGATCATCATCATGGAAGGTCTTATAATACTCTCAAATCTTTTTATCAAGACCGACCCACGCATGTATATATTGATGCCCGTGATCGCCTTGTTCGTCGCGGCCTCATTGGTCTCCATAAATCTTGGTTTAGGTGCCCGCTTCCCTCAATTCAACGAAACCAACCCATCACGAATAGCCGCGGGCATTGGTGGGATCATTGCCGCTTTGGCAAGTATTGCTTATGTTGGTATCTCATTAATAATTCTCGCAACACCAGCTTATCATTATATAAGGAACGAGTACTATGGACAGTCGGTCAACCAATTCATGATTGCAGGATCGCTCCTGGGTTTTTTCATTATCAACGCGATCGCCATAACCCTACCATTGCGCATCGGCTTGAAATCACTTGAGAAAAGAGATTATTAACTGGGGAATTTTTTCTTTAAGAAACTGACAACTTGTTCAACCTGGTCTTTAGGCGTCGAAGCACCGGCGGTCACCCCAACACTTTTTACGCCCTTGAACCAGTCCGTTGAGATCTCATCGACCGATTCGATATGATATGATGGTTTGGTATTTTTACACATTTGATATAACCGTGTTGTATTCGCACTGTTCTTTCCACCGACAATTAGCATCAAATCGACTTTCTCGGCGATACGCTGGGCTTCTCGGGTCCTCAGTATCGTTGCTTTACATATCGTATTGTATATCTTCATTTCTAACACGTTACCCATAAGATCGGCAATTGCTTCAGTCAAATGAACGAGATCGAGAGTTGTTTGAGGAACAACTCCGATCTTCTTCCTTTTGGGTTTCAATTTTTTGGAATAGATGACTGCTTTATTTCCTGCATAACCAAGCAAACCTTTTACTTCTGGATGATCTTTTTCACCAATGATCACGACAAAGTAGCCTTCTTTAATGAGTTTCTCTACATAACGCTGAGCACGACGCACTCTCGGGCAGGTCGCATCGATGATCTCAAATTTCTCTTTTTCCAATTTTCTCAATAGAGCGGGCGGTATACCATGGGAACGAATGATCACTTTCTGATTTTTAATATTCTTGATCTTATCAACCGTTATGACACCTTTTTTTCTTAAGTTTTCGACGACGAATCTATTGTGGATCAATGGTCCAAGAGAATAAACGCTTTTCCCCTTTTTGGTCGCCTCAAGCGATATCTCGATCGCTCGCTTAACTCCGAAACAAACCCCTCCGTACCGAGCACGATATATTTTCATCTTAGTTTCATTACCTCCTCTTGAAGTCGGTTGGCAAATCTGACCATATCAGCACGATTGTCTTTATAACCTTTTGGTGAAATCGGCTCACCAAATGTAATCCTCAGGCTATTCAAGCGTAGCATTAAAGCTGCGAATCTTTTGTCTGAATTGGTGATAAATGCCGGGATAACCGGGACCCTCAAATTAAGCGCCAGATAACTCACTCCGGGATTGAACGGCAGCATATGTCCTTTTCTGGATCTTGTGCCTTCAGGAAAGATCACCACTGCTTCGCCTTTTCTTAACAACTTTATTGCGGTCCTAAGACCCTGGACACCGCTGATCGGTATGGCATTGTATGCCTTGATGAGCCGGGCAAAAGCTTTTGAGCTTTCAAATAGACCTATTTTTGCAAGGAAATAAATCTCTCTTCCCGCGCATATACCGACGATCGGCGGGTCAAGAAAAGATACATGGTTACAGGCGATTATATAAGCACCCTTTTTAGGCACTGTGCCCCTTATTTTTATGCCGGTCAGCACCTTGAACAAAGGAAACACCCAAATCCAGGAAAGGAACCATCTAATTGACATTCTTTATTATACGAAAAATCATCGATATTGCAATAGTTTTTTCATTATCAAAGCATTGATGCTCAGGGGTCTTGACAAGCCACGATGCTTAAGTATAATTAGAAGTAACTATCTGATCATAAAGGTTTATCAAATCTACGCAGTCTGATGTTATTGAGGTATTGACAGGATCTTATTTTTGGATATAATGGTTAATGGTTATTTCAAAGTTGATAATCATATAACTTCATAGAATTATCAATAGAAAGGAGGTGATATTTACAACTTTATAAAACTCAGCCAGGTTTTTTGGGGATAGAACCTGGATTTGTTGTGTATATCCCTAAAATCAAATAATTACGTAGAAGGAGGAATAATGAAAAAACTGGTTATGTTAACATTATGCTTTGGCATGATGTGTGTGCTGTTAGCTGATGCTAACACTGACACCCGTCCACCTATAACGGACACAGAGTTGCCGACAAACGCATCGCCATTCCAACTGCAAAATTCTCAGATGCGGCGCGTTCCAGACTCGCGAGTTCTTCTGTATTCACAAATACCAACAAACTCAGCCAACTCATATGCCTGTCAGCTTGATTCAGTCTACCCATTTGATGCTGATCTTGTTGAAGATGTTACACCAACGGCAGATTGGACACTTGACTCGATCGTTAGCTATGTTCGCCCTTGGGGCGCCTGGTCAAGTTGGGCTTTAGTGCCTAATGTCCGTTTTCTAGTGTATGCAGATAGTTCAATTGGAAGTCATCCCGTGGATTCCCCTTTTGTCGACATCGTCGTCAATCAGGGAACCTATGAGACAGCGGTCTATGGATCTGGCTGGCTTGTTGGCTTGCCGTTATCATCTTCTGTCAATCTTTCCAATGGCGTTACATACTGGCTAGAAGTTCAGCCGTGTTTCTCATTCGCAGCCAATGGTCAGAGTGGAACAATGGCTGAGCCTGGTATTGGCAATGGTCTGGAATTTTTCTATCGTTTCCCCATCCTTGGCGTACCCGTATTTGTACCTGCGTCAGCTGGTGGTTGGACAGGCTGTGAGGGTGGCATTGAACTCTATGGCAATCCAACAGTCTCCCAAGTAACCTGGGACTTTGAAACTGGTCATCAGGGTTGGACGCACACAAATGGACAGCCCTACCCAGCAGGTTGGGATGTTCAACCATCTGGTACTCATGGAGCATGGACACCACCAAGTGCCGATGACTCAACCTATTGGATGGATTCAGATGCTAATGGTGGTGGATATGCTGATACTGCATTGTCTCCAGTTTGTACTCCGCTTGCATCAATGGATTGGCTCTGGTATGGTGTTGGTTATAACTGGATATCAGCAGGTGAGTGGCTTGAAGTCGGTATTAAAACCTTTGACGGTTCATCCTGGACTGTAGTACCGTTGAGAACCTATACTACTGATACAGGTCCAATGTGGGATTCAGTCGATGTATCGGCTTATGCTGGTGCACAGAGAATCCAGGTCTATTTCTTCTATGACGATGTCGGTATCTGGGCTTGGTATTGCGCATTTGATAATGTCACAATTGCTGCGACCGTCTACGTGCCGTCAGATGATGTCGGTACCACGGATATCGTCGCTCCGGGAACATTGATCATGCCAAATACTACACTTGACCCGACCGCAACTTACGAGAACTTCGGAACCGATACAGAAACCTTTGATGTCTATTTTGTCATCGACTCTTTAGGTCAAAACATCTATAACCAAACCGCTAATATTACTCTGGACTCGGGTAGTGATACGACTATCTCATTCGCTTCATGGACCTGCTGCGGGACAGATGGTATTGTTTATGATGTCAAAGCTTATACAGTTTTTGGCGCTGATATCGATCCTTCAAACGATACATTGTCACAGACGACCACGGTCAATGCGTCCTTCTGGGAAATCCTAGCCGATATCCCAGTCGGATCATCCGGACACTCAGAATCTACGGTACACGATGGTGTCTATCTGGTCACCGGTTTTCACACATCGACTACATATCCGCCAACCGTGTACGAGTATGACATTGCCAATGACACATGGGCTACTGGTACGCCCAATGCATTTGGCTGCGGTACTTATGGTATGGCCTATGGCGCCCTTGGCAAACACTATCGTATTTGCGGAACCGACGCCTGGCCAACAGGTCTAACCAGGGTCGATATTTATGACCCAGTCGCTGATGTCTGGTCTGCCGGTGCTACGGCGCCGATGGCGAACATGGATCAGATCGGTGGTGTGTATAATGACTCATTGATCTTCATGCTTGGCGGTGGTAACTGGGGTGGTAGTGTCGCACCTCATACCAATGTTCACTTCTATGATATCTATGCTGATGCCTGGACTACGGCGACCAACTTTACTGGTGTAGGTCGTGGTTGTCTTGCTGGCGGTGTAATTGGTGATTATGCGATAGTCGCGGCTGGTTATGATGGTTCAACTTACCGCAATGACTATATCGTCGGTAACATTGATCCAGCTAATCCGGCAAATATCACCTGGGGTTCACCAACAACGATCCCTGGTGGTTTTGAAGGCAGATATCGTGTTCTCAGTGGTGTGGATGCTCCAGCAACTCAAGCTCAGGAACTCTGGGTGACGTGCGGACAGGGTGTGACAAATCCGCAGTGTTCAGATATCTGGTCATATGAACCGATCAGTGATGTCTGGACTAACTATTACCTACCCAAGAACCTTGCAGTCGGTAATGTCAATTCATTGGCTATTACCACGACTGCACTTGGTGACATTGGTGTCTATGTAGTCGGTGGATATACGGGCTCTTATGTAACTGATCATGAAGTTTTCCATACTGGCAAAGTCACAGTAGAGGAAATGCCTGGTCAGCAGGATCCGTCATCTGTCTTCGGGTTTGCCGCGAACATGAAAAACCCGACTGACGGTTATTCAGCGATCACCTATACGACAACCAAGCCTGGCAAAGTAATGGTTAAGGTCTATGATGGCACTGGTCGGTTGGTCAAGACATTGGTCAATCGTGCACATGAGCCAGTTGGGACCAAAACTGTTTACTGGAATGCCAAAGATGATGGTTCACGTACAGTTGCTAATGGTGTTTACTTTGTCCGTCTCGAAGCTGATGGTAAAGTCGATACCCACAAGATGATCCTTGTGAAATAATCATATACGCGCGATTTGTAGGAAAAAACCCCGCTAAAAGCGGGGTTTTTTCTTTATACGGTTATTATTTCAATTGGAACCGCATTGGTCGGGCAACCCATACCCG
>JBARXB010000043.1:0-3978 GCA_049647165.1 bacterium | reverse complement strand
CGGACTACGGATCCGATTCAGTCATTTTTGAGAACTTCTGCAATTCCATCAGAAATAACAGACAGTCAATAAACACAAAGCTCCGCACCATTCTGACCTTTAGGGGATTTTCCGAATCATACCATATCTTTAGGTTTAGTAAGAGCACAAAAAAAGCACACTTAAGGTCGGCAGTGTATTCTGCCGACCTTAAGTGAATAGAGGAGGCTATATCATGAATAAAAAATATAGACTCACCCAAGAAACACTGGGTGACGTGTTTGGAAATAAGATCATCGAGGTGAATACACTCGACCTGGTTGGTATATCTTAAAAGAAGTAAGAGACCCCATTACTGGCAACCGTCGTTACAAAAAAGTGCCCCACACATACTTCGACGAAAATGGAGATACTCACAACAATGTATGGGATCCGCCTTTGCCTATATTTAGACTTGACATGGATTTAATACATCCACCTGGCAGGTACGTCATTAAAGTTGTGAATCTTTACAATAAGTCAACAAGCTATGGATCAATAACATTCTATAACAAAGGTGAAGATTATCTGTTCTTTGAAGAAACTTAGAGCCGAGGTTAAATACTTGAGGGAGGCAATTGCCAGAAAAGCGATATGAAACAGATATAAGTGACAAAATAATATAAAACAGTCCTTGCTGGAACGATAAGCTTGATTGTTACATATTATAGTTTTCCTGGAAAATATTGATCCCTATTTGAAGAATACCTGCTATATCTTAAGCACCCAGTGTGTGAACTATGCTATAACCATAAAATAATCCGTAAAGAGCCGCTTTCTACGCTAAATTCACTGTTTCAGCAATAATATATTAGATGGTCAACAAGAGACAGTTGTAGCGTCCCTGCGACAGCAAATGTCCGCATTGTGTTGAAGACTGCTATAGGGTTTTTAAACATAGCTGAGATACGGCGCAAATTGGCACAAGGTAGAGGGTCGGTGAAAACCGACCTTGTTGCTTTTGCTCACAGCATACTATTGACAGGTATTTTTTTTTAATTAATATATGATTGGAAGAATTAATGAAGTTATTGTCGATAAATGTTAAATTTAAAAGTGCCACGAATTCAATAAGGCACCAATGTATATTTACAATAATACTTCTTTTGACAGTTTACCCCTACGTTCTCCTTGCCCAGAATAACTTTGTCTTTGGTCCGAATGTAAAGGTGAATGATGACCCTGGGGGTCAGGCGTTTCATACGGTCTATTCGTATGGTGCACACACGATTGCCGCCAGAGGCGACACTGTATATATTGCCTACCGTGGTGACCAGACAGGTCTATCCAGCGTATATTTTTCCAAAAGCATAGATTGTGGACAGACCTGGACACCCGGTTTGCGTGTTAATTATCCAAACCACGGGATAATACAATCTCTGGCAGTTGATGCCAAGGGTGATATTTTTATTGCCTATACGCATATCCGGGACCCTAATTATCGGGATATTCACTTTACCAAGTCAACCGATGGTGGGTTAACGTTTACGTATCCTATCCGGTTAGAAGACGATACCTTACCGAATCAAAATGGTCCGAGTATCGCCGTGGATACGAGTGGACAGAAGATATTTGTGGCGTGGAATGATTATCGAAACTTTTCTGTGAGTGGAATAGATATTTATCTCACTCGGAGCACTGATGGTGGTGCATCTTTCTTACCCAATATTCGGGTGGACGATACGGGTAATGATTCATCGTGGCAAAGGGGTCCAGGCATTGCAGTGGACAGGGGTGGTAACAATGTCTATGTCGCTTGGTATGATGAGCGTAATTGGAGCAAGGGGTCTGATATTTACTTTTCAAGGAGCACTGATGGCGGTCTTTCGTTTTTGCCCAATGTTTTGGTTAATGACACGGCAACAACTGAGTCGACAAATCAACGGTATCCGTCAATTGCGGTTGATACTCTGGGTCGCATTTTCATTGTTTGGCGGGATATGCGTCAAGGCGATATGGGTTGTTTCTTTGCCCTGAGTGATGACGGCGGTCTTAATTTTAGTAATGATATCAAGGTAAGTGATGGTGGTGATCTTGCCATTGACCGCCCGAGTATTGCAGTGGACGATTCAGATGGGGTGTATGTTGCATGGGGAGACGATATTCGGCTTATGAACGGTGGCGAACGAATCTATTTTGCCTTCAGTCCCAGTGCGGGCGATTCATTCCTACCCAATGTGCGGGTGGATGATTTACCACCGGGCGACGAGTACTGGCTCTGGAGTCCGACTTTAGCAATAAATGAAGACAAAAAGGTTTTTATCGCCTGGCAGGATGATAGATTGAACCACACGAACGCGTTTGACATTTATTTCGCTTCAGGCTCCTATGTTGGTATTCAGGAGTATGTCAAATCGGATGTGGTTAAGGATTTTGTAGAAGTTCTCCCCAATCCATTTCAGAGGTATTTAACCGTCAAATCCTTACAGGCCGATATTACCCAAATAGCACTTTTTGATGTTTCGGGAAGGCAGATAAAAAGTAAAGAAATTAACAATGGAGCGGCGGTCAAACTTGATGTCCAAGATTTACCTGGTGGTATTTATTTTATCAAAGTAAAGAGTAAAGAAAAAACATTCATTAAAAAAGTAGTTAAAGTAAAATAAGGAGTGTTATGTTCCAGGCGAAATGGTAAAAAAGGCTCATTTTTTAGTAGAGACATCCTAAGGTTGCTTCCCTTCTTTTTTATACCCCATATTATATAACTTTCTGCGCTCTAAAGTCAAGCGTTTTTTCTCAGCCCGGCGCTGCAGGATCTTTTCCCGTCGGCCCATATAGACATCCAACGGACTCACATTCTTGAGTGCGGTATGCGGGGTTTGTGCATAACGCATGATCGCTTCATCGATGCCCTGTTTCAGTTCCTCGGGTGAACAGTAGACCAACAAACACACCTTTTCCTTAATACTCCGATGAAACCGTTCGATCTTCCCCTGGGTCTGAGGATGGTACGGTTTGCCAAAGATATGCTTGATCCCGTGCGCATATAAGTACTCAGCCAGTACTTTTGAGGTAAACCCAGGTCCATTGTCAGACAAAAACTTCGGCATCAGCCCATCTTGGAGGTGGCCTAATTCTCTGGCATTCTCGATCGCTTGTTCAACTACATCACTGATGCTGAACGCGGTCTCGTCCGGCTTCAGGTCCCAGGCTAAGGGATTACGCGAGTAATCATCCTGCACCGCAATCTGTTTATAAAACCCCCAGCCTACGACAAAGTAGTGCGTCGCATCGCACTGCCAGATCTCATCCGGACGCTTGGTCTTATGACGCCAGGATTTGGCCGCGGGCATCTCCGTGATCAGCCTGGGCTCAACTAACCCCGCTTCCTTCAACAATCGGTAAACGGTTGTCGGAGACACGCTGAACGGCTCCTCATCAATGATCTTTACTGCCAACAGCCGACAGCTCAATTCTGGATGATGCTTCGCTACCTCCAGCACACGACTGCGCTCATACTCGCTAAGCCGATTCCAGATCCGCTTGGGCGCACGCCGCTTACCGGTCAAACCATCACCGCCCTGGGTCCGATACCGTCCCTGCCACCGGTAATAGGTCGACTGAGGAATACCTAACTCGGCAAGCTTCCGGCAGCGACTGCCCTGAACCGCACCCAGCTCTCTGAGTAAGGTGATCTTGCCGCGTAAATCGAGCGCCCGATGCCATCCCGGCCTCACCAGAGCAGCCTTTTTTTGAGCAAAGATAATTCCAAGGCCTGCTCACCAACGAGCTCCTTTAAGTCTTTGTTCCGCTGCTTGAACGTGGATACTTCATCACTGGTCGCACTGCGCAACGTGTTGCCCCGAAGACGATCCTTGCCACCTTCCATGAATTCCTTTAACCACTTGTAGTATATCGCCGCACTGACTTTCTCGCGCCGACATAACTCGGCAACCGGAATCTCCTTACGAAACCCTTCTAAGACGATCTTGATCTTCTGATCAGCGGTGAATTTCCGTT
>JBARXB010000042.1:0-83378 GCA_049647165.1 bacterium | reverse complement strand
ACGAATAGGTGACTGACTCATGGTTCTAAGAAATTATATAGGTTTTTACCAGGAGGTCAATATTGACAAATAACTGATTACTGAATATAGTCAACCAGAGACAATTTTTTCATAGGTGACCCCATTTTCGTTAATCAACAGAATAAACCAGCTTGTTAGATTGTAGATTTTGAGTGCTTAGTTTTATACATTTCTCGATCAGCAATAGCTAAAAGCTGATCAACAGATTTCTCTTCACTTGGGTCACATTCCGCGATCCCATGACTTAAGCTGATGATATAGGGTTTTTTCTTACCAGTGTTGAAATCAACAACTTTGCCAGCCATCCGCTTCCAAACAACGCGAGCTTGATCAATTGGACATTGAGGAAGGACCAGTAAGAATTCATCACCGCCCAGCCTGCAGGCAATATCACCCTCCCTTATCGTTTCTTTTAAAAACCCGCTAACAAGCTTTAAAGCTTCATCGCCTTCTTGATGTCCATATGTGTCATTGATTGTTTTAAGACCATTCACATCAAGATAACAGATACTCAATTTCCAATTATTCCTTTTGGATAACTTGAGCTGTTTATTAAAAAAGAGGAGTCCGGATCCTCTGTTCAAAACTTCCGTAAGTGTATCTATTGTAGCGAGTCTTTTCAACTCTTCTTCTGCCCGCTTACGTTCAGTGATATCTTCAATAATACCATCATAATATTGTACTTTTCCTTGTCTGTCTTTTACTGCTACCGCAGATACCGACCCGATGAAAGACGCACCATTTTTTGTCTTCAATAGCAATTCCTCATTCCTTACAAAGCCATCTTTCAGCATTTTTTCATTGAATTGTCTCCTGTCTTCTGGATTCAGATATAAATCTGCCACACTTACTGCAAAAAATTCTTCTTTGTTTTTATAACCAAACATTTTAACAACAGCTGGATTTGCCTCGATGAACTTGCCTTTAGGTCCTACAGTATTTCTGTATGCCCCAACATTGATATTTTCAGTTAAAGTTCGGTATTTTTCCTCGCTTTCCTTAAGCGCCTTCTCTGCCTGTTTACGTTCGGTGATGTCCCTTGTTGTCGCAATAAAGGCTTTGGGCTTTCCGTAAGCATTCTTAATCAAGGAGGCCGATAATTCTCCGATAAAACGAGAACCGTCTTTTCTCAATAAGGTATATTCTATATTTCTTATAAAATCTTCCGTCAGGGTTTTCTGAAGGTTTCTAATCGCCCTTTCACGATCCTCCGGAGCGATGATTTCAAGAGCGTTTCTACCGATCAACTCCTCTGCATTGTTAAAACCGTGCAGCTCAAGTGTTCGCTGGGATAGTTCTGTGATTTTGCCTTCCAGGTCAGTTAAGGTAACTGCATCTGGAGAGGTTTTTACCAATGTCTTATACGTTTCCTCTGACTCTAACAGTGCTTCCTCCACCTGCTTCCTGCTGGCTGTTTTAGTTGTTTCTAATTCAGCAATTCGTTGGCGGAGCTTCGCTAATTCATTTATAAGTTGATCTTTTGTCTTTTCTTCATCCTTCATCTGATATACTTTTTAGTGTAGACAGCAAAATTACCAACCTCATTATATGCGAAATTTCTTATTGTATCTTCTGAATGATAATATGCACTACTTCCTTTTACCCATAGTTTTTTCATTTTGCGTCCCTCTCACCGTATACAAAACGTCCATTACAATAATTTCTGTTTAATTTAAGTAGTATACATTAAACAGAATTGAAGTCAAGTAATAAATTGACATCTGAAACCACAGTTCCCCCAATGACGATAATTGTCAAGTGTTTAGCAAGAGTCCTGTCGTAGATCCCGAAAGTACTGAGGGGAGGAATCGAAAGGCCTGTCCTGCCGTAGATCCTGAGCACATTCACTTTGTTCAGTATAAACTCCGCCGAAGGGAGCGAAGTCGAAGGGATTTGACCCCAATTCTCAATTCTTGCCCAGGTAACGCTCAATAAGCTCTTTCATCTGAACATCGCTGAATCTTTTATGCACCTGCTGAGCCATAATCTAAACTCCTTTCTTTAAGCTCAGATTATGGCTATTTTGGGTGTGCATGTTTAATTCTTAAGTGATATGAGTAAAGCCTGGGATTGACTTCGTTACATGGATTAATACAATGAATATATTAGAAAATATGACAGAGGTAAAATGATGAGTAACTGCAGGGTCATCTTGGCATCAAATTCACCCCGAAGGAAAGAACTCCTCGCCGAAATTGTGCCTCGAAAAAAAATCATTGTTATCGGCAGTAATATAAAAGAGAAAGTTAAGCAAGGTGAAGATGCGGTTTCATTCAGCTTGAGAATAGCTAAAGAAAAAGCAAGGGATGTTATCAAAAAACGGGCTGTTACAATGCAAAATGTATCTGTTGTAATCGGCGCTGACACCATAGCAGTATTTGATAACAAAATCATTGGTCAACCCATCTGTAGAGATCATGCAGTAAGCATATTACGGAAATTAAGCGGGCGATGTCATGAAGTCATTACTGGCGTGGCGATTTTTGTGGTTAAAAAAAATAAATTCATTACTTTTACAGTAAAAAGTACCGTGTGGATGCACAAATTGAGTGATGAAATAATTGAAAAGTACGTGGCATCAGGCGAACCAATGGATAAGGCTGGTGCCTACGCAATTCAAGGCATGGGGAAGATTCTTATCAAGCGATTTGAAGGTAGTTATACGAATATTATTGGTCTTCCGGTCGATGAACTGAGAGCAGTTTTACTCGGAATATCATAATGGATAAAAAAAAGGTAATAGTAATTGGCGGTGGTGCATCTGGTTTGATGGCCGCAGGAAGAGCAGGAGACCTCGGCTGTGACGTGATCTTACTTGAAAAGATGCACAGACTTGGCATGAAACTTCGAATAACTGGTAAGGGTAGATGTAATTTGACGAATATGGAAGAGTTAGACGAATTCATCAAAAACTATGGTATAAAAGGCAAGTTCCTTTATAATTGTCTGGCAAAGTTCTTCAATACGGATTTAATGGAATTTTTCGAAAAAAGAGGGGTGGACACAGTAATAGAAAGAGGAAAGAGGGTATTCCCAAAGACGGGCGATGCCGACGATATAGTTAATTGTCTTGTCGGTTACATAAAAAAGAACAAAGTAACAATAAAAACCGATTTTAGAGTCAGTAAAATAATCACTGATGGACGAAGAGTTGTCGGAGTGAAGGGCAATAACAATGAAAGAATCGATGGTAATGCAGTAATAATTGCAGCTGGCGGAAAGTCATATCCGCTCACTGGTTCAACCGGTGACGGCTATATGCTGGCCAAGATGCTGGGCCACGAGATCATCAAACCTGAGCCTGGTTTGGTCCCCCTGGAAATAGAAGAAGAATACATAATGGAAATGCAGGGTTTGAGTTTGAAAAATATTGAATTGACCGTTTTTGTAAATGAAAAAAAATTTGATCGGATATTCGGCGAGATGTTATTCACACACTACGGTGTTTCTGGTCCGATAATTCTCACGATAAGCAAAGAGGTGATTTCAAAATTAAAACAGGGGACGATCAGCTTATCAGTAAATTTCAAACCGGCATTGTCCCAAGACTCACTTGATAAGAGAATCCTGCGAGAATTTAACGAATATGGCCAAATGAAATATAGGAATATATTGAAACATCTAATTCCCAATAAGGCGATTAACGTATTTATGAAGCTTTCGAAAATTTCTGCGGATAAACGTGGCTGTGAAATGAATCGAGAAGAAAGGCGCAGGCTTATCAAATTGCTTTCCGATTTCAAAATGACTGTCAAAGGCCCAAGACCAATTGAGGAGGCGATAGTGACGTGTGGTGGGGTTGCATTAGACGAAATAAATCCAAAAACCATGGAGTCATTATTACGAAAGGGATTGTTTTTTTGTGGTGAGGTTATTGATGTCGACGGCGATACCGGTGGTTATAATCTCCAGGCGGCATTCTCAACAGGATATGTTGCGGGCGAAAATGCCTGCCGTTATCATCCGTAGCCGACCTAGAAAGGTTCTGCGTACATACCGCGTCTTTGATGAATGGATTTGACCCCGATTTTCTTCTGTTAAATCCTTTCATTGACTCGCATCTTAATATATGTATAATAATAATTGAAAAAGACAAGGGCAGTGATTAGGTGGCGAAAGTGGGTAATTAAAGTCCTGTAAGTAAAAATTCGCATTAAATCGGGATCTCATCGAGTATTGGCTTTCACAAGGAACTTAACCTACCAATACTGTGACTTAACCGATTGGAAGAGAAGGAGGCAAATCATGGAGAAGCTTAAAGAGCTTATCGAATACATTGTAAAAGCATTAGTAGATAATCCGGAAAAAGTTGAGGTAAAAGAAATCGCTGGAGAAAAGAGCATTATATATGAGCTTAAAGTCGGTGAAGGTGATTTGGGTAAAGTAATTGGCAAAGAAGGTAGAACAGCAAAGGCTATCAGAACAATCATTACTGCTGCAGCAATGAAGTTGGGAAAACGTACGGTATTAGAAATTATCGAATAATGATGTCTTGGATATCTTGTCTTTTTCATTTTGTTTTAGACACGTCTCGTAGTACACGGGGAAACCCCGCACTTTCAGGAAAGTGCGGGGCCACTCTCCTTTTTTGTGCTACATTTCAAGTGTCACTTAGATACATGATCAAGGAGGTTTTGTGAATATATACGTAGGCAATTTGTCGCATGATACTACTGACAGTGATTTACAGAAGACTTTTGAAACCTTTGGACGGGTTCTATCTGTAACCATTGTCAAAGATAAGTTCAGTGGTCAATCAAGAGGATTTGGATTCGTCGGTATGTCGAACAATAAAGAAGCCCAGGCTGCGATCGACGGTTTGAATGGTAAGGAGTTCATGGGACGACCACTCAATGTTAATGAAGCACGTCCTCGCCCTGATCATCGGGGCGGCGGAAAACGAGGAGGCGAACGAGGAGGCGGTGGTAGACGTCGCTCCTGGTAGAATATATTCAAACAAAATAAATCCGTCGTAGAACCCTGCAAACCCACATGATTTTAACGGTGTCGCAGAAGGCATTTGACATGATGCGATTGGTTGTATTACCCAACAAAATGAAATCATGTATCTATCTCATTGAAATTGATGGATAATTAATAAGGAAGGTGGTTAAGGTAAGATAAGAAATGATAAAGGAGGGATCAGTATTCGCTGATCCCGTATACGTTCCCGTGTTGTCTCCAATGTTATTTTCTAGCTACGGGTTCTTTCTGCTAAAAGGACAATGTTTTTTAATTCCTCTTTGTTTCTTGCTTCAAGCCATTTTTTATCAAAATCAGGATTTTGCGTAATTTGGGCGATAGCTGCTAAATCTTTCAAATGCAAACTCCGTTCCCCAGCAGAACCTATCAGCACAAATACAATATGAATTAATTTATCATCAGGAAAGATGATACCGGTCCTTGCTCTTACAAGTATAATCTTGAAGTAATTCGCCCTTGAAACAACAATATGAGGAATAGCCAATCCATCCCTTACCACTGTACTTGTAAGTTTTTCTCTTTCAATGAATTTCCCTAGTAGTTCTCTTGATGTGATATTGAGTTCGCTACTCAAGATATCCGAGACTTTCTCGAACAAATTCTCCATCTTGAGAGGTTCATCTACATCTAATATTTCGCATTCTTCGATGAGCTTGTGAAATCTATCAACTGCGATTTTATCTCTGTGGATAACAATATTTTTCAATTCTGTTAAGAGACTTTCTGATGTCAATTCTCTGTCACGGGCAACCAAATTTTCCAAAGCATATATCAAAGCTGAATCCCGGGATGTTTTCTTCTGAGCATAAATTCTATACCAGATAAACCCTAATAAGAGAAAGACCATGGTCATAAAGATAATTGGCGTTCCCATCTCAATTAAAAGGAAGAAACCGCCGAGAATACCTAAAATCTGCAGATAAGGGTAGAGTGGAGAGCGAAACTTTGGTTTGTAACTAAGGATTTTGCTCTCCCTAAACAAGATCAGTGTCAGATTGGCAAAAATGTACAACAAAATGAGTACACTGGAGGCGACTTTAACAAGTAATTCTAGCCTTAAGAGCAAAATTGCTATAATCATAAAAGACCCGGTAAAAATGATTGAAATATAAGGAGTCGTAAATTTCGAACTTATGTTCTGAAATATTGGAGGTAAGAGTTTATCTCTACTCATCCCTAATGGGTATCGTGAGGCAGTCATAATTCCTGCATTGGCAGTGGAAATAAAGGCCAAGAAAGCTGCTACGCTTATTATTATTCTAAATATGTTACCGCCAAATGCTCCTGCACCGTCAGAGATAGGAATAAGAGTTTGTGCCAGGCTTGCTGGATCTAGAACACCAATTGTAGTAGATATCACCGCCGCATACAGAACAGCGGTCACCCCTAATGATAGAATCATACCTAAAGGTAGATTCCTACCAGGATTTTTCGTTTCTTCTGCCAGAGCTGCTACTTTTGTTAAACCACCGTATGAGATAAATACAAAACTTGCTGTTGCAAACACCGGATTTAGTCCTTTTCTAAAAAAAGGTGTGAAGTTCGTAGAGTCAAATGTTTGTAGACCCCAAACAATATAAACAAGAAGAATCCCAAGAAGCCCTAAAACCAATAATACCTGGAACCCACCTGCTTCTTTAACACCCAATAGATTTAGAACAATGAAAAACACACAACAGAGAAGAGCGATCAACTGAAGCGGCATATTGGTGATTACGCTTAAATATGTTCCCATACCGATTAATGCAAATGCTCCTTTCAGGCTCAAAGAAAACCAGGTGCTAAAACCTGCGATTGTTCCTAAGAGAGGACCGAAACCGCGCATAATATAGAAGTAATCTCCGCCCGCTTTGGGCATCGCCGTTGTTAGCTCCGCCATACTCATAAGCGTAGGTATACAAAAGAAACCGGCTATCAGGTAAGACACAACAACAGCAGGTCCTGCCTTTTCAAAAGCTAATCCAGGTAGAATAAATAATCCTGAACTGATCATGGCGCCTGTAGCAACACAGAAAATCCCTAAGAAACCAAGATCCTTTTTTAATTCTTCTTTCATTTAGATTTTATTAATCGATATATTAGTCCATATGCTCGACTTATTCATACGTTCTTTGATAAGTTAAACAACGGATTTAAATATAGCCCACATAATGAAAAGGTCAATAGAGGAAAAAATGCGAAGTGGAATTCGGGGCTGATCCCTATGCAGTGCCAAAGCTATGCTTCTATTTCTTCACCTACACCATACTCAGCATGTTCAAAGTACGGTATGAACCGCTCTTTTTCAATGCCGCAAATAGGGCATACCCAATCATCCGGCAAACTCAAAAACGGAGTTCCCGGATCGACATCATTATCCGGGTCGCCTTTGTGCGGATCATACATATACTCACAAACAGTGCATATCCATAGATCCAGCTTGCCCATTATATGCCTCCTTGTTAAACGATTGATTCTATAGCGGGAGGATGTTTTGTCAATAGGTTATGTGCGAGCCTTGGATTTGGACTCCAGTAGAATATTAATGCTTGTCGAATAGCTTCTTCGCCTGCCTGGGCAGAAAAACTTTATTCGCTTTCTGTGAATAAAGGGTGAGCCCTTCGAGTATCAACGTATCCTGTTCAATGATAATCATATTCTTGAAGAACGGGAATATCGCTTGTGTTTTACCATTATCCACAAGAAGCATACCTTTACTGGTTTCTACACCGCTTGCATCAATGGTGATTTTTGCATTTTTAAAAAGTGTACTCGCATCAACAATCAGTCGTTCATTGAGTACGGTAAGATCAAAACCCAATGCGCGCGCACATAATCGCGCGATATCAGTATTATCGATCGTCTGAGGGGGATGGTCAAGACCAAAACTGAACATCGGCACGTCGTGGCCAGTATGTTCAAAGGTTGTCCAGCCGATACCAGCTCGGTCGCTCAATATATGACCGATAATCCTTGTTAAATTATAATTGAGCGTGTCTCTTAGGTCGGTGATGATCGTGTCTATTTCATGGGCAGTTATATCATCGATTCCGTAGTTTTCTGCTATGATGTTGTGAATTGTTGCAGAATCTGGTTCTGAATCTTCCAGGTTAGTGTAAATAAGGTAGGCAACAGCGTCAGCTGTGAGCGATGCATTTTTTATGATGTCTACCATATCGCATGGCTTGAATGCACTGTATCCGCCGCCGTAGTGCCCAAGTGACATACCTCCATTATCGTGGTCCGGGAATATCAATATCAGGGTTGGTTGGTCAGGGTTTGACCTGGCAAAATCTAGTGCGATCCTGACCGCTTGATCAAATGCAATATACTCGGTTATCGTACCTACCGGATCATTACCATGGGATGACCAGTCAACCTGACTTCCCTCGACCATGAGAAAAAAACCATTGGGATTTTTGCCAAGTATCTCAATGGCTTTTTCGGTCATCTCTGCGATTGACGGTTCATCCGGTGCGAATCTGTGTCGGTCGATGTCGTGGAGCATATGACTTTCAGCAAACATACCCCAGACCTTTTGTGTATTTTTTGAAAGTGCGTTGAGCTCTTCTTTTGTGGTAATGATTTTATACCCGTTAGAAGCCAATGCTTCATAGAGATTCTCGCCATCCTGGCGCCTGCCTTTTGATGAACTGCCCGGTATCTCGTTGTCATCAGCAACTAAGTAACGAGATCCGCCACCAAAAACCACATCAAGGTTTTGATAGACCAGCTGTTCCATAATGATATTCTCATCAGTACGGGCATGCCAATGACTTGCATAGGCAGCCGGTGTGGCGTGGCTCACACGACAGGTCGCGACAAGACCCACTGCTTTTCCTTGAAGATGCGCACCTTCCAGTACCGTAGCGATCGGGCGCCACTGTTGTGACGTGGGGAGCTCCTGGGGTTTTGGGATGAGCAGGGAATCAGGGAGCATGGACAGGCAGCGTGCTTTTTCATCTCCTTCCCAGGTTTTAAAACCTGTGACAAATGCTGTAGCTGCTGCGGCCGAGCCGGTGATCATTGAATTAGCACAAAAGGTATGTACTAAACTTACCCTCATTGAATCCTGAACAAGCGGCGCACCTTTAAACCAGCGTGCAATAGTCATGTGCGCTATTCCGCAGCCATCAGGGATGAGCACAATAACGTTATGGAATTGTTCTGTTTTATCCTGTTTTACGTAATGCCCAACAGATGGCATTGTACATTTGCAGATGAATAATAATAAAAATATTGCAGTAATAGATTTTGTCTTCATAGGTTTTCCTTTCCTTCAACGTAACCATAAATTACAAATTCAAGACAGCAATTCTTCATAGCTTGTTATGATGAATTATAATTAGGATACTTACTACGTCAAGGACACTGAATATATTGATAAAATTGTCGTATACGTTTTATCTGAAGGTCAATTCTTTAGTTATTTTCCTCGCACCTTCCGCCCAGATGTTTTGCCAGGAATTCTTCCACCGCGGCATAGAATTTCAGGCGGTTCTTTGGTTTTCTGAAGCCATGACCTTCATCTGGGAAAATGATGTATTCATGTTCAATGCCCGCTTTTTCCAATGCGGCAACGATCTGTTCTGACTCCTCTTGTTTTACCCGAGGATCATTCGCGCCCTGCGCTATTAAAATGGGATTCTTTATTTCATGTATCTTGAACAGAGGTGACCGGGATTTCAAGAAATCCTCTTCAGTATCAGGATTACCCACTCTTTTATGAATAGTCGCCAGGAGCGTGGTATACCATGAAGGCAGGGCTTTAATGAATGAAATAAGGTCACTGGGACCGAAGGCATCGACCGCACAGCAAAAAAGATCGGGCGTGAATGTTGCGCCTACGAGCGCGGTATAACCACCATAGGATTCACCGTATATCGCGATTCTCTCTGGATCAGCGATGCCGTTCTCAATAGCCCAGTTGACTGCGTCGATAAGATCATTCTGGCAATTCCCGCCCCATTCCTTATCACCTGCATTAAGAAAGTCCTTGCCATAACCAGCTGAACCACGAAAATTGACTTGCAGGCATATGTAACCACGGTTTGCCAGCCATTGTATCCTGGGATCGAATTTCCATCTATTGCGCGCCCAGGGTCCGCCATGGACATCCAAAACCAGGGGCAGATTCTTTTTTTCTTTATTAACCGGGTAGGTGATGTATCCATGGATCGTCAGGCCGTCCCGGGACATAAATGATACCGGTTCCATCGGAGCAAGCGTATATTTGTCGAGTTCCGGTCTTTGGTTGAAAAGAAAATTCCCTTGTTTTGTTTTCCGATCATATATATAATACGTTGTCGGTCCATTATCCTTACCAAAAGCAATGAGCCAGATATTATCAGCGTTATCGCGACTCAATATTGAAAAATCACCACACTCAATTTTTTTGATAGTTTCGAAATCGCTTTTTATAGATTCGTCGAGCACCACCCATTCACGACGGGATTTTTCAAAACTCACAGCCTGAATTTCATAGGTGTCAGGATGGATCAATATATCATCGACATCATATTGTTTGTCTTCAGCTAGTACGATCATATCTCCGGTCGCCAACTCTATCGTTACCATGCGACCGGCATTGAAATCCCGTGAATCCATAAAAGAGAGATATTTCCCGTCTTTAGAGAACATCGTTGCCGGACCCCGGTAACTGGGCGCACTGTTCATGCTATTTTCTGAATCCCATTGAGCGATTCTTTGCCATTTTTCAGACTCGCTATTACGTACGAAGAGTCCATGTCCGCCGTCTGATCTGGCGATTATGGCACCGCGTACTTTAAACTGGGTGTCAATGATCCAATCGATGACATTGCCGGCATTCTTAGCGATCATGGTCAATTCACCAGATCTCAAATCGAGATGATAGACATCATGAGATTTGGGATCATCTTTGTTCATTGAAAGTACGAGTTCATTCGGGAAATCTTTGTTCGTTTCAAGCATCTGCACTTGTGTGTTCTCAAATGGAGTCATATCTCTTATTTCATGCGTTTTCAGATCTACCGCATACAAACGCCAGTTTTCGTTTCCGGCAATGTCCTGTGCATACAAGAGATGTTTGTTGTCCTCAGCCCAAACATAATATCTGATACCTTGATTTTTATCGTGCGTTACGGGTCGATCGTCGTCTTTACCGACGGTTTTTATCCAGAGATTCATTACGTCTTCGAGAGGTGCAAGGTAAGCCAGGAGTTTACCGTCCGGTGATAAACGAACATATGATTTAACCGGATTGCCAAAAAGAATTTCTCGCGGTATTAGCTGAGGTTCATTTTGCGTATCACTGTGGCAAGGAATTATTAGCCCCAGTGAGAAAAGAAGAATAAAAATTGCTGCAAAATTCATGCTTTTCATAGATACCTCCTTATATACTAAGTAATACGTAGCTAAACGAGGAAAAGTAACACCTTTTGATGACCAATACTCAATATTCGATGAAATTACGTGTCATCGATATCATTGCTTTATTGCATGGATATCTGCCTCACCACCACGCCGCGTCATTATCTCTTTGCTTTGGGCGGTTCTATTTCCATTATGATCTTAAAATTAAAGCTGTCAACATATCGCCGCTGTTTTTTACAACCATTTCTTACGCTTAAAATAGAACAGCATTGACAGTCCAACGGCAATTATAACTCCCCAGACACTAAAATATCCCCAATGCCAGCCAAGTTCCGGCATAAACTGAAAATTCATTCCATAGACACCGGCAATAAATGTTAAAGGGATAAAAAGCGCAGCAAAGATAGTCAAGACCTTCATAATTTCATTCATCTTATTGCTTATGCTTGAAAGATACGTATCGTGCAGACCGGAAAGCATATCACGAAATGTTTCGATCGTATCGATGACCTGTATCGTATGGTCATATATATCCCTTAGATAGATGTTCGTGGATTCATGCACAAGTGGTGATTCAGCCTTTCCGAAATTATTTATTACTTCTCGTAAAGGCCAAACTGATTTGCGCAAATAGATCATTTCTCTTTTTAACTCATGAATTGCCTTAAGAGATCCTGGTTTTGGTTCGGTCACAACTATTTCTTCTAAATTTTCAATTCTATCGCCGAATTTTTCAAGAATAGAAAAATAGCTGTCAATAACCGCATCGAGCAAGGAATATAACAGATAATCAGCTTCAGCTTTTCGAATGCGGCCTTTAGCCTTTTTTATTCTTTCGCGTAGCGGGTCAAAAACGTCGCCCGGTTTTTCTTGAAAAGAAATAACAAAATTCGTACCCAGAATAAGACTCACCTGTTCTGCTTTTATTTCGTTCTCTTTTTCATTATAATAGATCATTTTCAACACTATAAATATGTATTTTTCGAAATCCTCCATTTTTGGTCGCTGACCGGTATTAAGAATATCCTCCAAAATCAAGGGGTGCAAATCAAAGTGCTTTCCAATTTTTTCCATTAGATCAATGTCGTGTAAACCATCAATGTTTATCCAGGTTACGGACGGCTTATCCTTAAAGGGAAAACACTCTTCTATTTTTTTAATTTCTTTTTCCTGAAATTCCCTTTCATTGTAATCGATGAGTGTGATCCGTACTTGGTCGGTCTTTTGCTCACCGACATAAACAAGGGTCCCTGGTGCGAGCCCTCTCTTCTTTGATCTTTTCTTTATAAAACCGCGCATGTCCTTAACCTCCTTTTACTAAGAAGAATATATAATAGATTAATCACCAAAATCACCCCCACCTTAATCCTCCCCCGTCAAAGGGGGAGGAAAATCAAAGTAATATATGTTCTCCTTAATAACTATCGCGCACATAAAACATGTTGCTCCGGCGATTCTATTCTCATACATCCCTCAGATCTATGAGAATAGGCCTAAGCAGTTCTTTCAATCCGGCCATGAATAAAACCGCGGTAAAAACAAAAAGAAGAGTAGAATAGTTCCAATCATTGAGCACTAATCCCAAGGATATGCCTGCTGCCGGAGCATGTTCAGTATTCGTCACCGCCATTAAAAAGATGGCGATACCTACTGCTAATGCTCCAAAAATAGTGTACGATGTTATCAGTGTGATAAAAAAAGGCAGCGTGAATCGTAAGGTCGATAATAAACTGCAACCACAGCCGACGATTATGCCAATGAGATAACCGCCTATCAAAGGTTTTGGACCAGATGAGTAAGCTCTGGGCATGGTAAAGACAATGAATGCAGTCGCCCCCAAGGAAGCAATTATTGCCGTGTGGGTCAGCACATTAAGGAAAATAAGTATCAGCAAAATCGCCGCAGTTGCGATACCGCACTGGAATACGTACCGGACTAAGTTCTTCTTAACATTTTTATCTATGATGTTCATTTTACAGAGCCATTGGTATTGAGCGGCAGATGTATTTTGCCCCTTTAATTCTATGCATAATTATATCAAAGTTATGAGACATCGTCATTTATAAATATAACTGTCTGGAAATCGTTGTCAAGATTGACAAGATTGTAATCTGCACTATACTAATCTGTGAGGAAAATGGTCATTTTCTCGGTTTTAGCTGTCACAATACTTTTTGTAGTGTTGTTTCTTGCCGGAACACGACTCGTATTAAACTTCATAAAACAAAAAATCGAATCTTCAGTTCAAGCACAGCTCAACGTTCCCGTTAATATCGGTTCAATTAAAGGTAATTTGCTCTATTCGATAGAAGTGACAGACGTCAAGATAGGTAAAGCTGTAGAGCTGAACAGTCTGCGTGCTTCATACAACTTATTGAGAATTCTGTCAAAGGAAGTAGCCGTTAACCATCTCGATATCGATGGATTAGATGTCGACGTAAACCAGGCAGAATCGTTAATACAGAAGATCGCCGTCCCTGCTGACGGCGAGAAAAAACAAAAGGCACAGGGATTCAAAGTGCTTATCAAAGATCTTTCCCTGGTAAACAGTAAGATATTTGGTCATGTGGGCGATCAGGAGATAGACGTTTTTCTCAAGATGCAAGGCATGATGCAATCTGAAATATTGATCGTCGATACATTGACGATGACAAAAGACAATTCTGTTGTATCGTGCAGGGGACGGGTGCCTTTAAATGATGATGAAATATTAGATATTACATATCACTTAAACATTTTGCTCGATGAATTCGATTTTGACGGCATTCGGGGTATGGTTACAGGCGCTGGCAAAGTGACCGGGCAATTAGCGGCCCCGCGAATTTTTAGCGAGACCGAGCTGGATGTCATTTATAATGACAATAACATGCGCGGCAAACTCGTTATGGAGTGGCAGACACCGGATTTGAATGACCTCGTGATCAACGCCAGGTTAGATATCATGACACCACCTCTTCAGAAAGACAAGAAAGAGCATGATGAATGGCACTTGATACTTGATGCACAGGGTCGTGAACTGTATGGTGAAATATCTTCGATCTACGGCGGGTTAAAGTTCAATGGTAGTCTTGCCGGAGCTATGGGGAACCCGGAATTCGATGCGGATATTAATGGCAAGTTCCAGTTCATGCATTTTACACCCTCGATAAAAGGAAAGATCACGTATCGAAACGATACACTTTTCTTAAGAAAATGCCAGGTCACGAGCCAGGAATTATACGCTGCTCTCAATGCGGTAATCATGACCGATAAGCCGCAAAAAATCAAGGCAGATATTTCTGTTACATGTAATGATATAGGCTTGGTAAATACATTCCTTGCATCAGCTCTACCGGTGAGTGGAAGACTCAATATTGCAGCACAAGCAAAGGGTACGCTGCAAGAACCTCTCGTCACCGGCATATTAAAATTGGAGGGAGTAGATGTTTTTACGGAAAAAATAAGCGATGGGTTCTTTAAAGTTGCCTATAAAAATTCCGCAATATACCTTGATTCCGGTGTAGTTAGAAGCAAGCGCGGTGCGGTTGAGCTCGAGGGGATGTTTAAGTTGTCTGATAATACCTTTAAATTACATGCTAAAAGCGATGAGATTACGCTCAGATCACCCGAAATTTTTGACCGGGAGACAATCCCGCTTAGTGGAGATATTGGTTTTGATATAAATCTTCAGGGAAATGCGTTAAACCCTTCTGGGAATGGCACGTTGCTTTTAAGGAATATCGTTTTTGATACACTGGAATTCGGTGATTATGACCTGGAAGCTGCGATCAAAGACAGTACGATCAATATTTATCTAAAGGACAGCAATAGGACTTTGGAAGTTGCTGCAGAGGTAAAAATACATGAACCTTTCTCGTTCTATGGTCAATTGAATCTGAAACACTTCGACCTTAGAGAATATACAAAGGCAAGTGAGGCATACATAACAGCCGGGATTACTGTTCAGGGTAAAGCTGCTACGCTGGCAGACGTAAATGCCTCGGTACGGATAGATACTATTTTTGCTGCTTTGCCGCAGACTGTCATGCATAACGTGGGTGATGTAAATATCGCCCTTGAAAAAGGGATAATCGATATAAAGACATGCGTTTTTGATATACACGACCAGGATATCGCTATCAGCGGTCAAATACCTGTAGATATTGAAAACGGTTATATAGATATTAACTTCGTAACATCTAAAATTGAAATAGCTGATCTTGCTGCGATCATACCGGGTGCGCCTGGTATTAACGGTCTGCTTGCGGCTGATGTCGGTATTAAAGGCTCGTTCAGGGCACCGCAGATCAATGGTCAGCTGGTTCTTGAAAATATATCCTATTCAGCACCGAATATTGCCGTTGATTCAGTTTACGGTAATTTTTCATTTAACAATAATCATATCGATATTAAACAAATAAGAGGTGAAATAAACAGAGGATTTTTTAATATCGACGGTTATGCCGAGATCTCGAAACAAGGTATTGATGATGCGGCTATTGTGCTTACTGCTGAAAAAGTCGATGTAAGTAATAAGGATTTTGGCTCGGCGATTATCAGCAGCATACTACGTATATCAGCAAAAAAAGATTCGGTTAAAATTACTGGTGAGATTATCCTTGATAGAGCTGTATACGAGGTACCGTTCAACCATCAAATGATCATTAAAATGCTAACTCAGGTTAATCAACCTCCTCCCGAACAGGCGGATTTCTTAAAAAAAGCATATTGCGACGTTGGGGTATCAGCTCCGAAAGGAATTTTTATAATGAATAATGTCGCTGATATTGCCGCTGATTTAGATCTTCAGATCAAAGGTTATCTCTCAAAAGTAAACGTCTACGGTACAATTGCCACCTCCAGGAAGGGTAAAGTTAAATATCTCGGGAGAAAATTCGACATAACAGATGCTAAAATGCAGTTCGATAACCCCTATGAGGTAAATCCGGTAATCGACCTCAACGCGGTCAATTATGTCTCGTCGATTGACGGCGAATATGAAATATCTCTTCATGTCAGCGGTACGGTCAAGGAATGGCGTCTTGAATTAACGTCATCACCATCTTTACCAGAACAGGACATAATCAGTCTGCTCGTTATCGGAAGAAGAAGACCCGGTATGCAGGTAACAAAAGGCGGTAAAGGGATCGATCTTAAGGGAGCGGCTAAAGACTATGCGGTTGGTGTTGCACGCACGACTATTGAGAAAACAGCCGAACAGAAACTCGGTATTGAAAAATTCACTATTACCGGCGATCTTCTTAATCCAAGGGGATTGGATATCGGTATTGAAAAATCGTTCGCTAAAAAATTCACACTCATTTATGGCACCGGGCTTGAATCATGGGAATTGCGCAGGATCGGTATGAACTACGATTTAACTGACAATTTGTCTATATTCACACTGCACGACCAGGAAAATATGAATTCAAGTGTTGATCTAGATTTTCATTTTAAACTCAAGTGATTGCATTATTCCTTTTCCTAATCGCGACGTCTGAATTCAAGGTGGCGCAGGTAACGATTGACGGCAATCAATATTTCACGGGAAAGAGCATAAAAAGCATTATGCTGACAAAGACTCCTGGCCTTTTCCGAAAAGGCGCTTTTAATCATGAAATTTTTAAAGGAGACATAACTGCGATAAATAATTTATATGAGTACAGCGGTTTTATTGAGGTCATAGTAGACCATCAGCTAATATATGACAGTACTTCCAGCAAAGTGGAAATTAAAATAGCCATTGAAGAGGGACAGCAAACCTTTGTTCAGCATATTTCCTTCAGCGGGAATATACTATTTGAGGATGATTATTTAAAAGAAAGAATTACTGCGTCTTTACAGGAGCCGTTTGACAGACGAAAACTTGATTTGGATGCCTATCTGGTCACCACTGCTTACGATGATTCAGGCTATGCAGATGTGCAGGTGCGGGTAGATTATAGTATTATCGACAACAAAGCGAGTATTGATTATCTGATCGTGGAAAACGAACGGCAGTATGTTGACAGTGTTGAATTCCATGGGCTGCAGCGCACCCGTGAAGATATTCTGTATCGAGAGATGCTTCTGAAAAACGATGAAGTATTCCGTTATGCCCTTGTCTTAAAAAGCCAGCGGAATTTATATAATTTAGGTATCTTTAAGTCGCTAAGAACTGAGATCAAGAGCTCACCTACAGCTAATAAGAAGATCGTGCAGTTCAATTTCAGCGAAAGGGACGCAATAAATTTATCCTTCCGAATTGGTTATGGAACACGAGATTATCTGCGGCTTGGTGCGGGGATAAAACACATTAACCTTTTCGGACGAGCCTGGCAGGGGAATATAGAGGGGAAGTGGAGTTTTGCCGAATATAACATCAATTCACAATTAGCGCTTCCGAGATTTATTCTATTTCCGCTTAAATACAGCATCGGAGCTTTTTACCAGTATAAAAAAGAGATAGGTTTTGCGACGAGACGTGTTGGCGGGTATGTAGCAAGCCATCTTGATATGTTTGGGGGTGTATTTTCGACAAAATACGAAATTGCAGGTATCCGTACTTACTTTTCTGATAATGACAGTACACAGAATGATTTGCTGCAGGGACTGACATTTAACTGGCTCAAGGACCAGAGGAACGATCCTTTATACACTACAAGCGGTAATTATACTAATATGATTCTTGAGACGAGCGGCATCATATTTCCTTCAGATGTCGATTATTTCAAGACCACCGTTGACTGCCGTTTGTTCAAGCCGGTTATGATATTCGTTGGAGCGGTGGCGTTTAAAACAGGGGTCGTGCAGGAAATCTCACCGACTACTGAAGTACCTGTATATAAGAGATTTTACTGCGGCGGCACATCATCAGTGCGCGGATATTCAGAATGGTCAATAGGTCCAGTCGATGATAATGATAATCCAGCAGGAGGAAGGATCCTTGCGGAAATATCCGGCGAAATGAGATTTCCTTTGTATAAAATACTCGGTGGTGTTGTTTTCATAGACGGCGGTAATGTATGGCAAGAATATGGTGATGTCAATGGTGCACTGAAATGGGGGGTTGGTACTGGATTACGTTTGAAAACACCGCTGGGCAGTGTTCGTCTTGATTACGGGTTTAAGCTTGATCGGCAAACAGACGAATCACCTGGAGCATTACATTTTGCTATCGGAGAAGCATTTTAGATCGTAAACGTGATAGGGAATAACTGGCGCTTTGAAGGATGAACCTTATTACGCGTATTTTATATTATTTTTCCCGGCACGTTTGGCAGCATACATCAATTCATCTGCCTTCTGAATCATTTTATCCACTGAAAAAGGTATATCGGTAAACGTCACAGCGCCAAAGCTGAATGTTACCGGCCACTTGTTTTTCTGCATAGCAGCCAGCAGATTTTTACGGATCTTTTCAATAACCGAGTGTGCTGATTCACTGGTGGTTTCGGGAAGTAGAATGATAAATTCATCCCCCGCGATTCGAGCGGCGATATCAACTGCTCTGATATTGTTTTTGATCACGGTGGCCACAATGCGCAATAGAATATCACCTGTACTGTGTCCAAACTGATCATTGATTCTCTTGAAATCATCAATATCAAAATACACCACGGTAAATGGATGTTGATATCTGCGTTGCCTGTTTATCTCATATTCTGCTGCCTGGTGAAATGACCTGCTGTTTGGAATGTCTGTAAGATAGTCTATCTTGGCCAATTTCTTTTCATTATCAAGTGTGGCTCGTAATGTCGACAGCGTAAATGAACAAACCACGAAAAAGCTGAGTCTGACAAAAGCATTCCAATACGGTATGAGAAAATGAGAATGAGGTGCTAGGATTTGCATATCGGCAATCAGCCATACAACCGCAGCAATGAATGAAAGCATAATACCTGTTCCTTTACCAACAGACCACGAAGCGATTAATATTGGAAACAGATAGAATATGGAAAGACCCCATCCATAACCTGTTAGATAATCAATAAGCCCGATACATGCGATGATGAATAATGCCCATATTGTGATCAATGATTTTGGTTGCTTATCAATCCACACGATTTTCTCGGTTATTTGAAAAGTTCTATGAGGATGAATATGATATCAATAAAGAAAAATACAACGATAGCTATTTCCAGTACGATCATGCGATTGGTTTGTATCCTCGCCCAGGATTCGTTGTATATTGAAGCGATCGTTGAAAGTTTTCCTCTCACTGCGGATTTCCATTGTTCTAGGTAAAACCGTTTCGAAGCAGTTTCATATACTTTTGCCAGGTAAAGATCCCCTATTAGTTTTAGATGGTACATAAGATGATCGATTATTTCGGAGATATCCAATTTTATTCGGGAAAGATTCTGCAAAGTTCTCGAAAAGGGGAATACCCGGTAACGGACAGGAATAAGAGCATCGTAAGCATTGTCGATTATCGTATCGAGCATCTGGTCATAGAGACGCAGCTCCAAAAGCTGGATAAGAGCGAATTCAGTGACGTCAGCTATATCATAGCTGACGTCAGGATCAAAAATAAGAGCCGCATTCCAGTCGATGAGCGTCAGGTCGTTTTCATAATATGAGAGAGGGTTTTTCAGAGCGTCGTTGATCCGTGCCGTGCTCAAATTTTTTTCTCCCCTCAGTACCCTGGCCAAAGCAGAACCGTAATCATTCAATAATTCCGAGATGCTGATCGGTCGTTCAAACTCCTGGACCATGAAGATCGCATAATCCTCAAGGTCTTGTTCAGGGTTATCTCTTGGATTAGAGATCGACTGTAAAATATCCGATTTTATTTTTAAAAATTCGGCTATTGCTTTTTTTCGCAATGCTTTACTTTCGGTCAAATGAATACTGCGTTCATGAAGTTGTTCAAGGTCTCCGGTAATAGACAGGGTAAAACGAATGGTGATGACCCCGAAGTCATATACCTTAGCGTCGACCAGTACGATCGTTTCCTTGTTATCTATGTTTATCCGGCGTTTGCCGATGCGGATCAAAAGAGGCGGTACTTTATACTGTATATATGGTGGTGTTAAACGTGAGTATGATAAGAGAGACTGGCGTGCAGTTTTACCCCGGATTTTTTCCAGATGGGAGATATGGATTTCATAACCGACATCAAAACAATAATAGAGCATAGCCATGCCCTTGGTTATTGATAGGGATTTCTCCCCATTTTCTGAGGTTGAAGCAAGAGAATTATCCATATTATTTTATGAAATAATTATAATGGTGTGGAAAAACAAGTCAAGCTTCATGGTGCTGTAATGGCACCGCGTAGCTGGTCAATGCTTTTTGGTTAGAAAATCCGTTGCCTGTTTTATATATTGACTTTTGGATACCAGGAAGACGGTATTTCCTGCTTTTAACGCATGACTGCCGCGCGGTATTTGGAAACTACCATCTTCCTCATTAAAAATACCCATAAAAACAAATTCTTCTGGAAATTTTCGGCTCTCCGTAATTTCTTTTATCGTCATGCCAACGCTCTTAGCTTCAGACGGTATCTTTATTGCATAGACATTTGCTTCACCACCGCGAAGCGTCATAACCTTTTTTACTTTAGGCTGTTCTATCTCCATTATGATCTGATTTACAAGCAGGTCAGCCATTCTCACAATAGTCGTAACGCCAGCTAACGTATAAGCTTCTTCGTAGCGGGGAGTTCTCAAACGTGAGATTATACGCGGGATCCCAAGACTACGCGCCAAAAGGGCACAAGCGATATTATCTGCCGCGTTGTGCATTAAACATAGAATCACGTCAGCCTTTATTGCCCCACTTTTTTCCAGAACATGTATATCAGTCGCACTGCCATTGATCGTTAGCGCACCTGTTTCTGCATATAGCGTTTCGCAAACATCGGGATCTTTATCGATGACGACGACATCATGTTTGTTATCGACCAATACTCTAGTTAACTGCTGTCCGATAGTACCTGCTCCTGCAACAATCACATACATTCTAATACCTCCTTGTGTTAATTATGAACGCCATGCTTTACTGCTGAAAATAAGTAGTACCGGCAGGATCTCCAGACGACCCGCGAGCATGCCAAGAACATAAACTGTTTTGATCACGGGATTAAGCTGACCCATAACCTTTACCGGGATATAGCATGGTCCGATATTACCAAGTGCACTGAACATCCCGCTAAAAGATTCAAATGCACCGATTTGAGAAAAAAACGCGGTTATAATGCCGCCTAGAACAAGTAAAACGATCCACATGAAGAACAAACCGCTTACACGATATATCTCATCAGTATCGATTACTTTTCCGTCGATCATTATCGATGAAGTCGCATGCGATGGCGTCCGCAAACGAAAAATCTCCCGGCGTATCAATTGCACCAATATGCTTATCCGCATAACCTTGATCCCTCCGCCAGTAGAACCGACACATCCACCAATGACCATCATAACAAGGAACAGCTGCTTTGCCACGTGACCGAAAAAAGGACTGCCAATATCGCGTGTGGCAAAACCAGTCGTCGTTATTATCGATACAACTTGAAAAAGTATAATTCGAAAGTATTCCTCAATGTTGCGCCAGGGGAAATAGGGCATGGAGAGCATGGTTGGTAGTTCGGAATTTGCCAATCTTTCTATAAGAATTATTAGCACGAAGACTGCGATAAATGACCACCAGAACCTCATCTCTGTATTATCGAATAGTGCTTTCACATCTCGCCGTAGAATCCGGTAATGGATTAGAAAATTCGTCCCGCCCATTAACATACCGATGATGAGGATATATTCAAACCACATAAAATGAGGATGTTCTATGAGACGATAGTATTCAATGCTTGCATCATGCGGTGAAAAGCCGCCGGTTGAAAGCGCCGTGAAACTGTGGCATACACTGTCAAAAAACGACATACCGGCAAATGATAAACTTATGATAATTACTGCTGTGAAAATGGCATATATACCCCACAATATCTTGAGTGTATTTGCCAAACCGGGAACAGGCCGGTCCATACCGATCTTGTGGCTCTCTGCACCAAAGAGACTGTGTGCTTTTCCACCCCGATAGGTTACTGCTAAGAAAAATGTTAAAATACCCAGACCGCCGATCCATTGAGTTAGACTACGCCAGAATAGAATGCTTTTTGGCATTTGGTCAAGACCTGTGAACATCGTGATGCCGGTCGTTGTGAATCCACTCATCGCCTCAAAAACACCATTTATATAGCTGCTCTGCAAACCGATCACAAAGGGTAAAGCACCGACAGCTGAGAATACGATCCAGCCCAGACTGCAGACGAGCATGGCCTGTAATTTTGTAGGATTTCCTGATTTAAAAAGTATCTTTAGGAAGAACCCCAGCAAAAAAGAGATTGTGCTCGGTAATAAAAAAGCAAATAGCGTTCTCCAACCCTGTTGCAATTCTTTATATATAAACAATATGAGCAATGGCAGCAGCAAGAAAAAGCCCAGAAGAATTAGTATGGAACCTAGAAGATTCAATACAATGTGTGCGGTTTGAAATCTATTACGCATTTGTTTTCATCTATCATACCAGGACATATCTTCTAAATACTGTCTTAAATGACCAGCGGTTCGAAATTTCTTACTGATGATTTTTTTTCTCAAACCACAGCAGATTTTTTTTACCTGCTGTGGATATTTTGAATAAAAGCGAGCTCCACCGATTGAGTCGTAGAATATCCGCACAAGGTCATATACATCATCACGAGTATTTTGCGCATCAGAAGAGCCCCAGTTATACAGATCGACGAGTTTGACGATAAAACCAAGTCCTTTCCGTTGTACTATGATATTATCATCATGGAGATCACCATGATATTCACGTGCTTTGTGTATCTCTTCAACACCGGCGGCAAGGGCGTGTAGGAGATGCAGACCTTCATACAGGGAAAAACGCTTTCCTGGTTGCTGGTTCAGCAATTTGCTGAGCAACTTACCTTCGACATATTCTGAAACAAAGAACGTGATCGGTATACGTTTGTGAATAATGCGTTCTTGTGTATGGTATTGTATCAAGATCGAGCAATGACGCAATTTATGGAGCTTTTTGGCATAAAATTTAACTGCTTGATTGAGATGGTTTCTCTGAGGAAAGAAGAATTTTGCAGCCCGGACTATACCTGTATTTTGTTCACAAACGCGGTAGACTTCTCCTTCCCAACCACTGCCGAGTAATGATATAATTTCGTATTTACCGGAGAGTATTTTCCCCGGTTTAAAATCAAAACTATTGATATTTTCCTGTTTACGTCTCTTCATAATCCGCGTTTCGATATGATAATTAACAAATGTCTAATGTCAAGGCAATTAAACGATATCCCCGTACCATACTAGCTCACGGGATTGGCGAGAGTTGGTTGAGATCCAAGAATTAAGTCTTGACAAGGTTGACTATATGGATATAATTTCTGCGAATAAGCAAGATTATTTGTTGAAGGACTGCAGGATACTCATATTCTCAATCCATGAAACAGATAGCAGCTTGAAAGGAGAAACATGCCATTCGGAACAGTAAAGTGGTTTGACAGTAGAAAAGGATTTGGTTTCATCGAAAAAGAAGATGGTAGTGGTGATGTATTTGCCCACTTCCAGGATATTGCCGGTGAAGGTTACCGTAGTCTAAATGAAGGTGACCGGGTTAAGTTCGAGATTACTCAATCCCCTAAAGGGGAAAAAGCCACAAATATCGAACATGCATAAGTAATGCATGACCGAAAATGGGGAGTGATATTTCACTCCCCATTTTTTTCACCTGGTTCTCATGTGGACTGAATGAATTTGTATTCGTATAGTACATCATTGACAATGCTTATTGCAGGGGCTATATTAAATTTAAGGTATAAGGTGAATAAGCATTATTGCAGGTTTATTTCATGGACAATCATATTCTTATCGACATCCTGCCTATTCGCACAGTGGGAACCTGATGACCGTTTAACCTTCAATGATTCGATATCCTCTACTTTTTTAAATTACGCTTGGTGTATTGGAGCAGCTGGCGATACTGTTCACATTGTATGGGATGATACCCGGGACGGCCATTGGGAGGTTTATTATATACGCTCTTTGAACGCGGGGTTGACCTGGGAACTTGATACAAGATTATCAGATTATCCGGATTGCTCGATGCATCCGGCTATCGGGGTCAGCGGAAGTAATGTGCACACTATATGGTCTGATGAACGGGATGGAAACTATGAGATTTACTATAAGCGCGACCCGACAGGCAATGCCGTATCCGAAGCGAATGCGTGTAGGTATAATACAGGTATAGGCAATTTTTCAATCTTGCCCAGTCCATTTCATAAACGAGTTTCGCTAAAATATAGTCTCGTAAATAATGTCGATGTATCATTAAAAGTATACGATATTTCTGGTCGACTCATAAAGACCCTGGTCGATGAGGAAAAAACAACCGGTACTTACTCAGTGCAGTGGGATGCTTCGCCTTTACGACCCGGTGTGTATTTTATCGCGCTCAATGATCAAATCACGAAGAAATTGGTCAAAGCACGGTAAATATTGCCGGATTATGACGGTATTGAATAACCCAAAGGGATAAACGAGAACGACTTACTAAAATGACTCGTGATTAAATTACCTCTTGACAATACCCTACTCTTTTAGTATGATATTGTATGAAGCTCACGACAAGGACTCGATATGCCCTGCGTGCAATCGTTGAGCTCGCAAAGCAACCAAAAAACACAGCTCTCACACTCGATATGATCGCACAGCGACAGCGGGTCAAGCCGAAGTATCTTGAACAGATATTCATAAGATTACACCATGCAGAACTCATCGAGAGTAAAAAAGGTCCAGGCGGCGGTTATAGTTTGGGACGAAATGCTGGAAAAATAACCCTTGGTGAGATTATGAGAGCGGTTGGCGAAACGACTGCTCCGGTAATGTGTGCTGAAGACAACGCTGATAAATACTGCTCAGGGTTGACTGGCTGCCCCATGCAGCCCTGTTGGATCGAGTTCAAGAAGTTAATCGACAATTTTGTCGATACTTTAACGATCAGCGATATTATGAAGGGTAAACATAGCGGCATTAAAGGGATGTTGTAAGTGAAGATTTTTAGTATTTTCATTATTAATGTTTTTGGTACATTGAGGAGGTATTGTGGAAGATAATAGAATATCGCACCATGAATCAGTGCGTAAGGTGTATGGAAAAATAAAAAAAGATAAGATGAGTAACATATGGGATCGATATGAAGCTCAAGGATTAGGTGGTAAGCCTGATCAGCGCTGTCCATTCTGTATGGGCGGTGTGCGCTGTGATCTATGCTCAAATGGTCCGTGCCGGGCTGATGTGGCAAAGGACAAAAGGGGTGTATGTGGTATCACTGGTGATGGTATGGCGATGCGCATGATGCTGCTCAGGAATGTCATGGGTGCATCAACCTACCATTATCACACCGAGCAGACAATGAAGACACTGCGTGCTACAGCTAAAAAACAGACGCCGTTTGAAATTCAGGAACCCGGTAAACTCAAGTTATTTGCCGGGCGTTTAGGTATCGATACTTCAGGCGGGCAACGTGATATTGTCGAGAAGCTATGTGATTTTGTTGACCTTGATTTCAATAGAAAACATGATGAACCGAGTGTTATTGTCGATGCATTAGCCCCTGCTGAACGCAAGGAAGTTTGGAAAAAACTCGGTATTTATCCTGGCGGCATACACGGTGAGATCTTGTTTTCAACGAGCTCATGCCTGACTAATGTTGATGGTTATTATGTGAGCCTGGCTTTGAAGGCGATGCGTCTTGGTATCGCCATGGCTTATCAAAGCCAGATCGTAAATGAATACTGTCAGGACATTCTTTATGGGATCCCGCGACCTCATAGGATGCGTGTTGATCTTGGTGTTCTTGAACCTGACTATGTCAACGTGTTGCCCAACGGTCATGAACCATTTCTTGGATTTGCCATGGTTTCCCTGGCACGCAAACGTGAGTGGCAGGAAAAAGCTAAGGCGGTTGGCGCTAAGGGTCTACGGATTATCGCCAATATTGAAACCGGTCAGGAGATGATCCAGCGCTGGGATATGGACGATGTTTTTTATGGTTATACTGGTAATTGGATCATGCAGGATGCAGTTTTGGCAAGCGGTTGTGTTGATCTATTTGCCGCTGATATGAATTGCTCGATGCCGGTCGATCCATTATATGCTCAAAAATACAAGTTTAAGCTCATCCCGGTGAGTGATCTCGTTGCCTTTGAAGGCATCACTGAACGAGTCAATTATGAACCAAGGAAGGCAAGACAGCAAGCAGCTCAGCTTTTACAAATGGCTATTGATAATTATAAAGAAAGACGTCAGACTGTTGAACCTGTAACCCAGCTTCCTGTTACAGAAGCGACAGTTGGTTTCTCGACCGAGAGTATCCTCGATGTACTGGGCGGCAGTCTTGACCCTTTGCTTGGTACGATTCAGGCAGGTATCATCCGTGGTGTAGTTGGATTGGTTTCATGCTCGTCCCTGAGAGATTCGGGGCAAGATGTTCACAGTGTCCGGGTGGCAAAGGAACTTATCAAAAAAGATATCCTTGTTTTATCTCTGGGCTGCGGTAATGCTGCCATGCAGGTTGCCGGTCTGTGCAGTCCTGAGGCTAAAGAATTTGCCGGTCCCGGTTTAAAGGGATTGTGTGAAAAGCTGAATATCCCACCGGTGCTTAGTTTTGGTACATGTACTGACACTGGTCGACTCGCCGACCTTCTTGCTGCGATTTCCCATGCTCTGGGTGATGTACCTATTGCCGACCTTCCAGTTGCCGCTGCAGCACCTGAATATATGGAACAAAAGGCAACGATCGATGCGATTTTTGCTTTGGCTCTGGGTCTTTATACTTATGTCAATCCAGTACCGCCGATCACTGGTGCGCCCAATCTTCTCAAGCTCCTATTAGAAGATTGTAAGGATATCACGGGTGGTTTACTCAATGTTGAGACCGATGCTGTTAAAGCAGTAGCTGGAATACTTGCGCATATTGAAAGTAAACGAAAAAAATTGGGCATCTAATATAAAAAAAGTTAATAGAAAAATAATCAACATCGATGAGGAATTATGTACGGGCTGTGGCGATTGTGTACCGTCTTGCCCAGAGCAAGCATTGCAAATTGCAGAAACCCCAGATGGTCCGAAGGCGCGATTAGTTAAGGAATTCTTTTGTGATGGGCTTGGTGCATGTCTGGGCGTCTGTCCAACCGGTGCTTTGACCGTGACCGAAGAAGAGGTCGAAGCATATGACGAGGAAGCAACGATATCGCGCATCAAAGAAAAAGCTCCCGGGATGCTGGAAATGCATTTAAAACACATGAAAGAACATGGTGCCGAATTGATCAAACACCATGAACATCATGCAGCAAAAGGACAGTGCGCTTGTCCTTCGGCAAAAGTGATGCAGTGGGAAGAAGAGAACGAGTCCAAAACACAGACAACGAGATCAAAATCCCAGCTGCGTCAATGGCCAGTCCAGATCCATTTGGTGCCGCCGATCGCACCGTTTCTCAAGAATGCAGATCTCGCGATCATTGCCGATTGCGTGCCTTTTACCTATGCTAATCTGCACGAGGATTTTATTAAGGATAAGGTGGTGCTTGTCGGGTGTCCGAAATTCGACGATGCTGATGCTTATACTGAAAAGATATCGCAGATAATCAAAACTGCTAGTCCAAAAAGCATCACAGTTGTTCGTATGGAGGTTCCCTGTTGTTCTGGTCTGGTTAATATTGTTCAGCAAGCTATCGAGCAAACAGGCAGTAAAGTACCGTTTTCAGGTGTTACTATTGGTATAAAGGGAGAGGTTCTAAAACAAGTTACGCCGTGCCTTATCGATAATTGAATTCGGTGTTTAGCTTTCTTCCTCAGGTAGGTCAAGATAAAGTGTGATCCATTCTTGCCAGGCAGAACCGCAAAGGCCAAGACCTTGATATACCCCTGCCTGCATTAAGCTGTCAACCGGCTCAAAATGATATTCATAATAATTCCGGTCATAAGCGGTAACCCTTATTTCACAAGAACCCTCAGGTGGGCTACCGATATGATCACCGACCCGGATTTTTATGAACCTATCAAGGGTATCGGGCTTGAGCCAGAACGAGCTGGTGTGGTGAGATCGTTCAAATGCACAATTATATAAAATAGCACCCTTACTCCGGTGGAAAATAATCGTATCCTCGAGGGTAATAGTATCCCCGGGTTGATTAAGAAAATGAAAATAGCCGGGGACTGTCGTCTCACCATAAAGGGTATCAAAATCTTGTTTGCTCACGGTGAGGCAATACGTAGATCCAGGCAGGATATTTATATACCAACTAATATACTTCCCTTGCAGCTCATCGAAAATCAGCGTGTCAATTCTATTGCCAGTTGAGATTGTGACGAGTGCATCGGCGAGATATGGCTCAGAAGGTTCATCGATCTCATAAGCGCGGTCAATGAAAGCTTCTGTATAGCCTATATAATTATTCAATAACAAATAGACATTGAGCTGAGTTTCATATTCACTCACCGTGACTGAATCGCATGCAATGAATATTAATACTGCCAGGTAAATTGCGCCCCTGAATTTAGTGAATCTTTTATTGTTTTCAAATTCCATTTTAGAACCTGAAATTAATACCGAAACTCGGTACTGGAATAGGTAAAAGAGTGTAACTTTTCTTTTCCGGGGGATCGTGGTCAAAATCATAACTGTAAAAAACGACATTTTCCCGGTCATAAACATTCATGACGTCGATATACCATGAACCGCTGATACCCAATAGTTTAAAGTCTTTTTCCAGATGAGCATCGAGACGGTGTGTTATCGGTAAGCGGTGAGCATCGCGTGGGCCTTTTACAGTGTACCATTCCCAGTCATATGAAGCCTCAATGGGGTCGTATGAGTATACGCGGTAGCGTGCCAGATCTTCAGCATAAGGCAGACCTGATGCAAGATACCAGCGTATGTTGAATGTTCCGTCATTCAATACCGGAACACTTTGCGGTATTTTATAACCGAGTACGATATTGAGATTATGACGACGATCATAACGCGGGGCATAGTATCGGTCAAACTGCTTACGTCGGGTATAGCCGAGCGAATAACTTATCCAGCCGAAGATATTTCGATATTTCTTTTTGACAAAAAAGTCAATTCCAAAGGCGTACCCTGAACTGGCCTTTAGACTCTCAGAGGGCTGACTAAAATACATTTCATATTCACGTGGTATCAAAAGGTTGAAGTATTTCTTATAATACGGTTCGATCGTGAGTTTTGTGTCATCGTCAAACCATTTTTCAATACCGGCGATAATATGGTAAGCGGTGGGGATCGTATGCATGGAATCGACCGGTCGCCAAAAATCAAAGATCGAAAAATACGATTCCTGACTATTGATCGTGACGAGAAATTGACTGTACTTACCCCAGGCAAGGTTAAAAGCAGTGTTTGGTCCAATATGGTATTTAAGGCCGAGCCTGGGGTCAAAGCAAAAACGATCATTGATACTATAATAGGTAGAACGCAAACCCGCCTGGACCGAGAGGATATCAGGTTGCAGAGACCATTTATCCTGGAAATAAGCAGTCAGTATTTTAGGTTTATAAGAGTGCTCGGCAAATTCGAGGTTAGTAAGGTCGAAATTATACATGATCTTCAACTGTTTGGCATCGATGCCGATGTCAAATGTATGGTGATCATTGAGAAAGTAATCAAAGTCAACTTTTACCGTATAATCGATTATCTCTTCATGGATCGCAAAATTATTCGTGGAATCTTCATGATCTTCGTAACTGAAATTCGTCAGGAAATTACTCCAGGCACCGACCACCTCACCGTATAATTTTGGACTAAATACCCTGCGCCAGCGCAAGGATATCCCGCGATTGCCCCAGTCAAGGCCGATCTTTTCGTCAGCTATGCCACCCTGAAAATTTTCCTCGAACTGCAGGACATCCGAGCCGCCGAGTGCCGCCAGGGTGAATCGGTTCTCAGGTGATGGATTGAAATTTATCTTGGCGATACCGTCATAAAAATAATAAGGCAGAGATAATGTGTCGCCTGCAATCTTGGAATAAGCCCAGACAAGAGCATCAAAATAGGTACGGCGTCCGCTGATAAGAAAGGAACCTTTAGGCAGGGGTCCTTCTATGAGCAGTTTAGACGTGACCAGACCGAGGGATGCTTCACCAGCGAACTTCTTTGAATTACCTTCTTTTGTCGTGATCGAAAGGACCGACGATAACCGGTCACCATAACTTGCTGGAAAACCTCCGGCAAAAAGCTCGGCATTATTGACGACATCAGGATCGAACGTTGAAAATAATCCAAATAAATGTGATGATGGGTTATAGACGGTAATACCGTCGAGAAGAGCAAGGTTTTCATCCGGGCTACCGCCCCTGATATATAATTTATTTGAAAGGTCATGCATTGAAATAACACCGGGCATGAGCTGAAGGGTTTTTATCAGATCTCTTTCCAGTAAACTCGGGATCGACTTTATCTCTTGTCTAGTAAAATTAACCCGGCTTATTTCAACCTCTTGTTCAAATCTCGTTCTTTCTGCAGAAACGACGATCTTTTCGAGCTCAATGGTCGAAGGTTTCAATTCAATGTTTAATGTAAGATTGTGATCAAGCTTGATCTCAATATCACGTATCACTGTTTCATAGCTTATATATGAGAAAACGATCTGATAAGTACCTTCAGGGACATTATGAATGATATAATAACCCTTTTCATTCGTCGCGCTGCCAAGAGGGGTATTCTCGAGATAAACATTAGCATAGGCAAGTTGTTCGCCGTTCTCTGCATCGATAACAAACCCGCTGATCGAACTGTAGTTATTCAATAATAATACGAGGATAAATATTATTTGCATAAAACTTGCGTCAGGTTTGAGTATATACGCTGTAGTTCTCTTGTCAAGTTGCGTATGCAGATATTCCGATAGAATTATTATTCAGTCGATATCAGTATTGATAATTGATGCAGTAAGACAAAAATAATTATTAGTTAAAAAAAAGAGGGTGGTAAAACCACCCTCTTTCATATTAAAAACAGTATTGTTTATTCAATGAGGATTATTTTCTCGACTACACGCTGGGTGTCTGTTTCCATGTGTATGAAGTAGATACCACTTGCTGCTCTGTTGCCATTGATATCCCGACCATCCCAGGAAATCTTAGCAGGCACCGCGGAGTGAGCACTAAGCAGTTCCAAATTCTTCACCAGTCTGCCCGCGGCATCAAAGATCTTTAACTGAACTTGCGTTGTATTTGACGGCATGGTGTATTGAATCTCCACTCGATCGTGGAAAGGATTGGGATATGGTTGTAAAGATATCACGCCAATGTAGGATTGGGTATTTTCCTCGACACCAACGAGTGGAATTCCGAAGAAATTCATGATCGAGTCGAGTAGCGCGGCTCTTGTAGAAACACCGCTGCCATCGACCAGACCACCGAGCTCAAATGAACTGCCCACAGTGCGATATGTTCCGGCATCATTAGCAACCCCGCAATCGTAGGCATTATCCGTATCGTAGAATATTAAAAAGCCCGTGGTTGTCGGCGAGATATGATCGATCCATGCATTTTCACCGCTATAATTGAAGTTCATACCGGTGGTGAACGTGCTGTTCTGACCAGCTACTGGACCGCAATCACTCGAACCATCTGAGGTCGCATTAATACCAAAGAGGGGTCCAAAATCGTAGCCGCCGTACAGGGGATCATAATACCAGGTATCTCCACCTTCAAGATACATCCTGCCGCCGTTGTTCACATAGTCAACTAACGCAGTCACTTCAGGATCGGTTGCGCCAAGTATATAATTATTCGAATAGATGCCTGCACAAACGAATACTGCAGAGTAGACATCAAGGTCAGATATAGGTAGATTCAAACCATAGTTACCTGAGTATCCAATACTCGCCAGGGTAGTGTGCATAAACTCGCCAGGCGCTGGTGTTGGGTCAGGGTTCCATATATAATAGTGGATTCGACCAATGATTATAGTAAACTCAAGCGTATCAGACCACCAACCATCAACCGCAATGAGCCGGAATAATGCAGGATGACCATCTGGGGATGTAGGACTCGCATAAACCGTATATGGATCACCGTTATTTTCTTTTGTACTATCGACCGGGAGTGAACCGAAATAGCCGGAAGCATCAGTGATCGTAACATAAGGATCTGAGGATTCTATGGTCGTTGTCAAAGTTATGAAATCTGCGCCGCCGATATTTTTTAATGAAGCAGTCAGATCGACCGTTTCACCCGGATCAAGATGCCCGTTGCCATTACCAGCGACATCATCGACTATTGCTTCTAATAATGCCAGATAGTTATTTGAACCGTTATAATTTAGTATAAAGTCATCGGCGAAGACCTCCGCCGTTTCGACTGCACCTCAGCACGTGTGTTCGGTTTTGGCATAAAGTGCCACCTCGATCGCTGAAATATCTGCACCATTTACCCCGGGTAGATTAGCCAATTCTGAATTGATATTGAATGAATAGGGGTTCCAGTCTGTATTCGGTGCTATTATCAAATGGCAGGTTGAAGAATTGCTCCATGGACATGGTGTGGTGAATCGGCATATTCTTGTTTCACCTAATAATTGCCCGTAGCTGTCCAAATATGAAATAACGATTGCCGCTCCTGCCCAGCATAATGTATCGGCATTATTATCATAGGCATAGAGCTTTGCATTGACGGTAAATTCAAGGTCAGTCGTCGGGATATCCACGGTTTGCCATAGTTTTGCATAACTGCCGTATTGATCTTTCACATATGCTTCATAATCCGGATCCGGGTCGTATGTTGTTGCTCGGTTGATCACAGAATATGAGCTACCTTCCACTTGTTGCCACCCGGTCGTTAGCGGTTGTTCAAAGTCACCGTTAGTCAACAGTACACTGGCGCTACATGTTGCGGATTGCGACAAAAAAATTCTGTGATCGTGTCATTTGGTTAGTTATGTAAACTATGTGTCATTTGGTCCGAATCACACCAGCTGTCAAGTTTTTGCTCTATTTCGGCTTAAAAATTGACAGTCTAATTACTCACTTTTTCTTCTTTGATACAGCTTCTAAAGCGACCATAATCCTATCCTCGGACATTCTTACATAAGCCGGATTCAAATCTATTCCACAATAGATTCTACCTAACTGTTTAGCCTTAACGCCCGTTGTTCCACTGCCGATGAAGGGATCCAAAGCAATACCAGGACGCCACCCGGCATTACATCCACAATCAGTCCAACCAATTGTATAATGTTGGGCAAATGCTCGTCCATGCTTCATTGACGATGGTCCTAAAAATCTCATACTGAGTTTAGCTTCTTCAGTGAAATTCTTGCTTGTTTTAGATCTCCCGCCAGCAATGATGTACTTGGTCTTTTTTATTCTCACCCGTGCTTTGCCACATTTTTTACATATCCATTCAGGACAAGAAAATTTGATCATTGGTTCAACGAGTTTTTCAGGATATGTCGCAAAATGTGCTCCTGGGAATGCATGTGTGGGGATAGTCCATACGTCGCCTGGATTTTTCCCAGCCGGATCGATATCTAACATTATATGGCCGACTTTCCCTTTCTTGGCTCCTGTCATCTTACATCCGATACCCTGACCTCCATCGCCATACGGTGTCATTGGATATTCAATCCTTTTCAATGTCGACATACTGTGTGGCACCCTGACTGCACCGAGATCAAACCAATAGCTTAAGTTATGCCAGAATGAATGTTTGACTTTACCAGTCGCCTTGCACCTCTTGCACGTCTTAGATCTTCCTTTCTCTCTGATTTTGCCCTTTCCTTCACATCTGGGGCATGTGCGGGATTCCCAATCAAACCCCCTTATTAGTTTTGTCGGTTTTTGATCAGCCATTAGCAGCGTTTTCTCATTATAATAATAGGAAGGTTTTGTATTCTTAACCAACATAAAAATTGAATCATAAGCGTTGGCAAAACGATTCGTGACACTCGATGGCATGTGATTCGGCTTATACCAGATAATAGTATTACGAAGAACCCATCCTTGTTCATCTATCATGCGAGTTATGAGTCTGTGATTTTGAAGTAACATACACTGCGCAGCATAGTCTTCTGTCCTCGCTCTTCCGCAATGGATCCTTGATTTTCCTCCGTACTTATCAATGTCAAATCGGCGCGTACCAGTAGAGGCATAAGCATCGCCATGGTTCCAAAATATCACGCCAGTCGGTTTTAGTATGCGTTTCAATTCTGCGGTAATTAAAAGAAGATGATTGATAAACATCTCCAAAGTTGGTTCTAATCCCAGCTGGCCGCACCATGCGCCACACTTTATGCAGAAGCCGGTGAAACTCGTATGGAAACCATGCAAGTCCGTATGTTTACCGGATGCAGCTGCACTTAATCTGCCAGCACGTCCTAACCCCTGCCGATTTTCATGCAATAAAGATACTTTGCGATCAACCCATTCATGTTTGCAATTCGGGTTACCACCCCAAATCGTTTTGGTAGACTCTCCATAATTTCTGAGACCCCAATAGGGCGGTGAGGTGATAATTGTATCGATACATTCATCTGGGAATTTCTTTAACTCAGTTAAAACGTTACCGCAAATAATTTTATTGGTTATATCCTCTATTCTATACATTAGCAGCTCTTAAGGATAAATCCCTCTCCTCAACCAAAACATACCGATATAGCAATTCGCTATATTCAACTCAACAAAGTCAATGGTATGTTCGCCAGACGACGTAAAAGTAACATTTACGTTCCATGTAATATTGTTCACTGCAAATATGTCATCCTGATCTATCGTTGCGATGCTATCGCCATCAACTACCACTTTCATTTTTCCTAAACCCACACCCTTTTTCCCGACAACTGACATTATATATGTGTCAGCATCAGCATAAATCCTATACCGAGCAAAGTTGGTTTGACCAATTGTTTTATAATAATCGTAGTAGAAACCTCTTGTCGTACCCACAGCACAATCGGATGTGTCAACTGCGATACCCATTACAATTACGTTACAACCAATCCCAGACATAGAAGAACCACTTTGACCATTCGTTACTTTACCGTAATCAAATGGAGCCAAAATATCTTTGATGTCAGCTCCAACAAACCATAGAACAATAACTAACAGGGTAAAAATAAATACGATTCTCTTCATGATTTACCTCCTCAGTTATTCTTGCCAATAATTATTTCGCCATAAAAAAGCTTTGATCGAAATATTGGCTCTGTTACCATGCTCTAATGCATCAGCCTCGATATATATTTTTGTGTAAGGCGCTAAGGCAGATTTAATTGAGCAGTAATGCCATAATGTATCTGATATTCTTATAATAGTCCCTACGTCATTTCCAGAACTATCTGATGCAATCGCAAAAGTATCGGTCAATTCATACGCACCTTTGAAAGAAACACGATACTTAGTCGAGTCCGCCGGGTTGGTTGTTTTAATCCACAACCCAGCATACGGCCAATGACCAGTATATAATGGTGTACTGACTTTTGTAACGCCGGCTTCAAGGAGTTCATCTTCCCACAACCAATGTGGTCCCGGGCTATCAAAAACCTCCTGTCCGAAACATAATGCGGTGACCAATAATATCACCATGAATATTAATTTCTTCATATTAAACCTCCTATTTAAATTGCAGCATGATCAAACCAAAAGAGTGATTACGCAATTGACCATCTAAGGCAACGATACGCAAAAATATATCGGCATGTGCCGCGGGTGCAAGATTCACCCAATTAGATACGACGAGCCCAGGGGCATAAGCTGCTTCGGGACCGGCGAGACCATCGAGGTATTCCCAAAGCATCTGGTCGAGTGAATATTGTGCGCGAAGTTTGCTACCAGCAATTCCAGAAACGAAATTGACGAGTAGCCGCGCCTGGGAGAACAGGGAACAATCGCTTTTCGATCGGTATCGTGTAACGCCCAGCAATTCGGTAGTTGTATTGGGTATGGTCCAGGGTACTGCTGAACCGTCGGCGAGAAATGTGATATTCACAGGGCGGATTAAATCTGCAGCATGATAGCCGTCAACTGTATCTGCATTGATATTCAAACTATCATGATTTGATTTATTATGATCGGTGAGTAAATTGCCGATAGTATTAGGAAGATGAAACCCATCAGTCGTATCGGCATCTTTGCCGGTAAGGATATCTGGAACCTGGCCAAGCGGGACCTGTGTACCGTTATTCTGATCAAAAATAAGTTTTCCATTCTCGTCGAGTCCGGGAAATGAATCATCGATAAGGTGATATCGATCGATCGTCTGCGGTGCGATATCATCAATTCCACGAACTGGCCGGCTTGAACTACGTGGATTCCCCACTATGCCTCCTCGTATTGCACAAAGAAATCACCCGGATCGAAAATCACATTTGTCTGATTATCCGCTGTACCATAATCAACGGTAAGGTTTGATCCATTGGGTGCAACAACGTAGCCGCAGTGACGCATTTTCACGATATTGTTTGCCTGATATCCCGGAGCAGCATTAATACATTCAACACCAGTATCGGTTCGCAGATCGGAGTCGCGTACATAAAGACCATAATCTATGCCCGGATTATCAAGATAAATTGCATTTTTACTATTGTCCCATGAATAGAGATGACAATTCTGGAGTTTAACATATTTTTCGCTGTTGCCGGCCAGTTTAATACATTCATGACGACTGCGCATAACTACGTTATTGATAACCAATCCATCTACACCCAAAATGCGAAGTGGATATACGGCACTATTGGATGCATTCGACAAGAAATCACAATTACGAATAGTCGAAAGCACTGGATTGCTCTTAACGGTGATGCACGGATAGGCGCCAGTTGGTGCGGCTTCCTGGAGAAATCGTATATCCTCGATTTTGCTAATGCGCACTGCATTGTCGGTATCCAAACTGCGAACAGACCCATTTAAAATCACTTTACCAACACCGATAAATGAAAGGGAATACTCCACTCCAGCCGGTATTTCGATAGCCTCATTGTATTCACCGGGCATTATGAGTATCGTCCACCAGGATTCTGTGGCATTGGTTGGTATGCTGTCGATAGCTGCCTGCCAAGAACTATAGTGACCGCTTTCATCTTTGGCAACGATACGCACATAATGCCAATCAACACCGGCTCGGAGAACCGCTCTCAGATGCTCACCGGGGCTCTTGTAATTACTGCGTAAATCATCCATTTGGGATTCGAATTCGGTTACCATTCTGCCGCGACCATCCTCTAAGTTGATTGATCTTTCGAAAAATGATTTCAAAGTCGGAAAGTCACCTGGGGTGATGATGCTTTTGATATCGGTTACCAACGAGCTTAAATCACCAGGATATTTTTTTGTATCGGTATCAGTCAAGGTCTTCGGTGTAACACAGTGCCGACCTGCTTTATCAACCGCCCGCATTTTCGCCTTGACCTTAACTGTGGTCGTTTCACTTGACATCCTCGCTGGTAAAACGGCATGATTGCGATCGGTGAAGATCTTACGGTGATTTTTATTATTGAAATCAGGATCCGAAGACCCATCGTCGGTCCAACATAATTCGAACCCGGAAACCTTAGCTGCATATTCTGATTTCACCGCCCAGTTAATTCGTACACCATCATCGTCAGCCGTAATGGTAACATCCCCGTCGATAACATCTGCACATAAATCAGGGATCTCTTTGGGACCGCCGGCGATAATGCTTTTCGGTGTGCAGAATCCTGACCATTCTTCCTGAAACCATCCGCCTTTGGACGCAACTTTCACCTGGTATTTAACATCGGCTGTCAAACCAGGCCAGATGAATTCCATTTTAACCGGCGACTCCATCGCCTGTGCTTCAGCCTCGGCCGTGGCCACGATCTCTTCTGTCGATGGATCGAGCGTCTCGATAATTAATTTATATCCTGCCGCATTCGGGCCCAGCCAAAAATTCCCGGTTATTGGTACGGCAGTAGCTTCCAGTGTCAAAGTATCTGAAGTATTCGATACGACCTTCCACGAGTTACCATCTGCACAGGTGAGATAATAACCGATCCATTCATCAACGGTCCATGCCCCGACGCGGTTAGTGGTTTTTGTAAAGGTAATCCCTGATGCCGTGCCCTGACCCTTGTCGCCGAACTCCGCTTTTATATAAGCAGGACGGTGACTGACTAACCCCGCGGATTCGCCGGTCTTTCTGTAAGCATCATCCCAGCCTGTGCTCAGATCAAGGTAATTCGGTACCGGCGGTGCTGCTTGCTGTTTTAGTACTTTTGTGCCGGTGCCTTCAGGACCACCTACATAAAATTCAGATTCATTTACGTAATTAGGCCAGCGATCACTATCGATTTTTAAATACGTTCGGTAATCATGAGTAATGGTCAAATCGCTGCCGACTTTAGCGACACGTACGAGTTTAAGTTTGTCATCGGTCTGGATATACTGGCTTTCTTTTACGGCGATAAGTTCAAATGAATCGTCTTTCCATACAATATGCGGCTCGCCGCTGATTGGATGCTGCCTGGTTGCACTAGACTCACCCGAATCAATCAGTTTGTATTTAAGGTAAACGATATTCGCCTCAGTTTCGACGTCATCAAGCGTTACCGTTTGCACGTTGGTAATTTCTATTTTCTCGCCTTGGATATATGCTTCGCCGGTTTTAACTTTGACCACTAAAAACTGCGCAGGGTTATCTACGTACACTTCGATCTCATCATCGACTCCTTTGAGTATACCTGTGCCGCCGCCGGTCAGGTCGATAATTCTTTTTTTGATGTGCAGTTCTTTTGCATCCCTCTCATAATGGAAATCTTCAACTGCCGGTTTTACCCAACTAAATAAATGCCAGCGTTTCATACAACCTCCTCAGCCACGGATTCCCCCGGAAAAAAGACGTATGCCTTTGTGTACGGAGGCTTGCTCAATTTTATAATGGTTTTAACTTCCGCTTTTGAATAATCGGTCTCGCCTGATAGATACACCAGGAATATAAAATCCTCACATTCGGTTCTCCCGTAAGTTCTTGTGCCACGCACAGTCTCTTCTTCTTCACCTAGAGCAAAGACATGCGAGATCTGATCCTCAGGGACTGCACATTGATCGGCAAAACTCAAAATAATAAAACGCATTGGGTCGTCTCGCATTTCCTCAATCGAATCCACGACTAACCCGGTGCGTTCGATCTCTGTGATGATCCCCTTCTTGGTCCCGAACCATGGTATGTCATTCGGGAACTGCTGCAGCCTGGTTTCAAAATCATCCCATGACTCGCTGTCACGCTTGAAAACAAATCTCGAGGATCCTATCAACGACAGGTCTCTTTTGCGGTCTTCCGAGTTATAATATTCGGGGTAGCCCACAAGGCGATTCGCCAAACTCTGCGGTTTCAGCTTATCTGCTGCCGTGATAGTTTCATCAAGCGCCGCGCCCTTCGATTCGCAGATATCCTTTATGATCCCATCATCTTTACGTTTCAGAAAACCAGCCAGGAATTTCCAGATGCGATCACCACACAACATATTGCCGCTCCCATGTTTTGTCAACAACACCGCATCTGCCGAGCATAATCGTGTCGGTTGGTGCACAAGTAATATTATCTTTTGGCGTACCGATCTTCGTATCCTTAACACCTTCGACTGCCATTATGGCAGCAAGCAATTGTGCGACAATCAAATCGTCGCCGACACCGAGAGTATTACAGAAAATAATGATCGCACTGCGGACATTTTCATTCACCGTGGAAAAAACATATCCGGATAATACTTCAAGCGTGACAAATACATCAACCAAGATACCTGTGGGCTGAGCGATAATAACCGACGTGCAAATTGGTTTCCGCTCATCGATGAAATTCTGCACGTCATCGATGAGTTCGCTCGATCCCGGTATCAGGTTACCGACTTCATTTTTGCTCCAGATAAAAAGTTTTACGGTTCCCGGACCCAGAGGGCAAGCAACCGCATGTGCTTCAGCCACTCCTTCGACCTCGAGCGCCCAGGATCTAAATGATTCCTCGCACCCTCCATAACTCAATGCGTACCAGCGCAGCACGATTCTTTTTCGCAGAGACTCATCCTCCTCCTGATCAGCGCCACCGGTGATCGCATAAAGATTATTGATAGCAGTTACACCGGCGATTGATTGCGGGAGATAGATGATTTTCCCGGCCTCGATATTGCCTTCCTCGCCGGCCACCTTTGCCTCGACCGGAACGTCGATATAACCTGCTGCGGGGATCGTCTTCTGCGCTGTGGTCAAACACTCAACAATCGGATCAATATCCGGGTCAGTAGAACATACCGTGCCTTCCGGAACTTCAGTACTCTGCGCACCGGTGAATCTTACATAACCGGTTGCCTTCTTTGCAGCCTTTCGTGAAACACCAAGCTCCAGAGCACGCAGATCAAGGTCAGAATTATGAGCAGTCGCAGCAAATAGCCCCTGAAACATTGTGTCGATTCTGAACCAAACCTCCTCGATGCCCAGAGCCGCACTCTCGAAAAGACTTCTGATCCTGGAACCGATATTGAAATTAGTTATAGTCTGGTTCAGCTGCAAAAATTTATTTATCATTACCTGGCAAATATCAGATGCATACTTCATGCTGCGGTCTCCATTTCAAAGGGGAAAACCAAATTCCCAACCACCTGGCCGGCTGTGGTTGTGAGGTTTACCCGTATATAGATAATTCTTCCTTCATCGATGACTTCGATACTCGTTACCTGTTCAACCCGGGGATCCTTGAGTATCTCATGTTTCACTTCTACGGCCAGGGAATCTTTTCCCTCCTGGCTAATCGGTAAACTTATCTTATCCGGTAGCCCGGCTCCAAACTCGCTGTGCAATAGTAATTCACCTTTACTGCTTAACATTCTGTCCAGGAGATTCGCGGCCAAGCAATCTATCCCTTCAACGATATCGATGTCGCCGTCTTTCACCATCATATCACCGTCATCGTTAATTGCCAGATCAGTTCCTAAATACTTTAGCTTCATCATTCAATCCATCCTGATCCACCAGGCATACTGCCGCTTACCGGTCCGCCGGTTGGCGTACTGAGCCTGCCGGGGACTGCATTGAACTTTACGTTCTTCATCATCGCATCACTGCCACCGGCGATCGCTTCGATACCTTCCACAACTTCTTCCTGGCGTTCCCCGTTAAACGTTTCGTTACCATCATCGTCGTATTCTATCGCAGGGTATGGTGGCGTTTTGATCGAAGAAGGTCCCATGTAAATCATGCCGAGCTGTGCAGCAATCGCCTGTTTCATTGCTTCAAAAACAGGTTGTCCTCTTGATGGATGTGCCGGCATTATATCCTCCTTTCAAAGTACAATTTCTCTCGTCTGTTTCTATCGGGCTTTGTCGCCCTATCCCAGGCATAATTCACCTCCTTGTACAGTAACATTTTATTTCTTCGTAAAATAATGATCACTTAATATATCCTTAGTTGGCGGCGGTTGGGGCGTCGATGATAACTGACCGGGTGAAGTGCAGATAACTTTTAGTTTTGAAAGATAGCTCAGTAACTTATAACCCAACGCCAGAGGTTGACTGGCATCACGCTTGCCGATAAAAACACCATCGCCGGTCATTATCATTTCATGAGAGCCCTGGTTTAACGCAATCTCTCCGGCTTCATCATCCATAATTGCCTGCATCCCGTTCTTTGTGGTTGTTTCAATACTGCCATTCTTGCGCACAATGGTTTTAGTCCCGCTCTTATGATGATAGATTTCTTCATCCTCGGTTATTCCCGGCGGCACATCCTTACCGTATAATCTGCACACCACGATGCCCTGACCGCTCGGATCGCCATCCGGGAAAACAATAAGAATCTCGTCATCGATATTCGGTGATTTTACATGGCCAAAATTATTACCGACATAGTCTTCTCCAATACGCAGCCAGTTGGTGATCATCCCGGTTGTCAGAACTTCTGCCTTAATCATGTAATTAGCAAGATCGATCTCTTTGATCTTGCCGATTGCAAAGTACTGCAATTTTGACAGGGCTTTTTTAATCTCCTTCTGGACCGCACTGATCATTCTGCCTCCACAGTCTTCGCTTCGGTAAGGATCTTGCTCGCGAATTCCAATCCCGTGGTGAACCCCGATAATTCTTCGTTGTGAATGACGCCGGTTACGTAGAAGATATCGGCAAGTTCGATTCCCTTAATTTCGATCGCATCGCCTGGCTCCATCTTCGGATCGACCGGGTATAATAGAGAACCGGTCGTCAGATTCTTTGAATAATCCCGCAGCAACGCTTCGGCACGCGCTTTGACCTCGGCTTTGTTTTTCAGGGTGAGATCCCGTATCGTTACAAGTTTATAGCTTGATCTTGATCGCTTCGGGGACTCTGCAATATAGCTGATTCTCTTCTTTGCTCCCGGGCTGTAGCCGATCACCTTCACCTTCAGCGCCAGGGATAAGGTTTTATCCTGATCAAATTTTAACTCAGCCGGTACGATTCCCTCATTCTTATCCAGGGCAAATACACGTTTCGCCTGAGAGGAGATCTCCCGTTTCTTGAAAATTATTTTTTTGTCCGGGGTAACGTATGCATCGAAGCCTTCTTTCTCAGTGAGCGTTCTTACCACTTCCCATATCGATGTACCTTCGGCATACAGTTTTTCTTCATAATAGACATTACGCGTTGCATCAACCTCACTGGTAAAGCCATAATACTTTGCTATCTGTTCGACGATCTGTGATGCAGTCTTGCCAGAGAATTTTCTCACCAGGAGCTTGCTCACGATCTCATCAATCAATAACCCGGTATAATCCCTGCCTGCGACATTGATAACCTGTTCCGGCACGTAAGAGAATCCCGCAGTATCGACGAACCCGCGGAAGCATACTTCACCGTCAATTTTTATTTCAATCAGCTCACCGGACGTCTCATAGAAAATCGACGTGTACCGGTCTTTAGAATTATCGATATCGAACTCGAACATATCCGCTTCCGTTGATGTGTTTTTTTCGACACGCAGTCTTCTGACTTTCGTGATCTCTTTGTCGTCAAGGATGATGTTTACTTCTTTTCCCATAATCACTCCGGAATCATCAGCTCCTGACCGACTTCGATTGTAGTCGGATCCATGATGTCGTTTGCGCCGGCAATGTCGGACCAGCGGACATAGCTACCGTAATAATTCAACGATATACTCATGAGTGTATCATTGCCGGTCACGATATGCACCTGTTCTTTTTTGGGCACGGCATTTGCTGCGGCATACATGAACCCGGATTCATTTTTTGTCAGCTGGGCATATTGATAAACGTACTTGAGCATTTCTTCTACTGCCGAATAATTTCGCTGCGGCGCATCGATGATTTTTTTTGCTTCGGCCATGATGATTTCGCACTGGAGTTCGATCAGACCCAGTTCAAACTTCAGCAGGTTCAACTGGCTGTATGGTAATTCAGTCAGACGCCTGATTCCTTTGATGATATTTTTGATATCGGATAAAGCTTCCTCGATCTTCCAGATTGCGTTGTGTACATTTGCCAGAGCATTCGTCAATGTAAATCCCTTTGCCTTCAGCTTCAGCGAAGCGATGATCACATCCATGCGATCCGGTCCATACAACTCAGGCTGCGGCATAAACACAAACGGTTCAGGTTCGGATACTTCAACCATATCCAAAGCATACCGTACATTCCCACGGCGCAGCAAATCAAAATTGAAACTCTGAATTCTGACCTTCCATGAAGCAGTATTGTCGATCGAAAAAATGATCTCCTCGCCCTGGTTCTTTACGGCATCCAAGTTAAGTGCCTGAGTAAGTCCGCCATTCTTATTTTTGAAAATCCCGGTCAGATAAAACCGCTTCGGGCCTGGACCAAAGTCCTGGAAAACGTCCTGGGTATCAGGCAACTCGATCTGCGCAATCTTCTCTGGCGACTGTATCGACAGGCTGTCGGGTAAGGGTTTCAAATTGGTGTTGCCAACTTTTATATTCATGGTGATCTGCGTGCCTCCATATTATATATTTTTTCCAGTTCCCTTTTTATTTTGTGCGCATCCAATGGAGCTGAACCAGCTGATTTCAAATTGATCGTAACGCCACCCATGTGGACAGTTGTCGAAGTCCCACCGTGAGCCATGGATTTTGGTCTTATTTCTTCTCCTTCATGTATAAGGGCTAACCCAGTTTTATCTACACGTTTAATCCCGATCTGATATGGTTTGATTTTTGGCAGACTCGCTTTCTTGACTTCATCGGTTGCTGATTCAACCGCCCCAGATGTTTTTTTCTCCTCTGTTTTATAGACCGCTCCGACTTCGGGTTTCATTAAACGACCTATAGGCGTTGCGTAAAAAGCACTTTTGGATTTTTTAATATCCTTGCTTCTTGTTGCGGTTACCTCTTCAATCATCTCTTCTGATATTCCGCGTGCCATTAATCCTGCTTTGGCTTGCTCGTATGTATACCCGCCTTTTTGTCTCGCTGCCATTTCGAAATTAATGAACCACATCAACTCTTCTTTTGTCACTTCAAGATTATTGCGGAGCTTATCTATTACATCGTTCGCTTTGTCAAATTCCCCTTCCATATTCTTACCTATATCCGCACCGGTAAGTGTGGCGAACAGATTCTGCACAGCTTCATCCAGCCCCGGGATCTGACGCAGCAGCGTGCCGATTTCCCATCCAACAAACGCCGCAGTACCTACTGCAGCGACTTTACCCAGGACACCAACCAACGCCGTACCTTTGGATCCTAACATCCCCATCTTCATTGTCTGCGAACTTGCCGCTGCACCGCCCGCAATCATTTCCTTATTAAGCGCTGCCTGTGCCGTCGCAGCAAGCGCGGCTTGGGTTCTCCACATTCCCAGAACCCCAACCATCGTTAACGCAGGACCCACTGCTTTACCGACTTCTGCGATCAAACCAACGATTCCCAGCGTCGTTCCAGCAACAGCCTCGGCACCGGGTATTTCACCCAGGACATCAATGAGATCTATCACACCTTTTTTCGCAATCATCATTACCGGTACGGCTCTATCACCGAGTTCAATACGTAAATTCTGCCATCGGTTCTCGATAATTTTAACCTGAGCCGCAAAATTGTTCATCCTGGATTCAACCATCTGATTTGCAACCCCGGCATCTTTTAATGCTGCGGTGTTTTCGCGCAGCGCATCATGTTCATTGTAAAGTATCTGCACCAACCTCGCGCCACGTGCACCAAATGCCGCGACTAACTTGTCCTGCTTTGCCAGATTCAGATCTCCGAATTTGCCGTGTATCTTTTCTAATATATCTGCAAGCGGCAACATCTGACCGCTCGCATCGGCAACGGTGATCCCCAGTTTTTTTGAACCTTTGCTTACTTCTCGAATGAAGGTCTGAATCGCCATGCCGGCTTTACTCGCTTCCCAGCCTCTCGTATTGAGCATACCCAGAGCTGCCAGGGTTTCTTCGAAACTTACGTTGGCACCCTTCGCAGCTGCGGTTGCCCAGCCTAAACTTTCTGCCAGGATATCGCCGGTCCACTGGAATTTTTTCACGGCGCCGGAAAGAGCATTCATGATCCGATCGCCTTTTTCGAGTGCACTCATATCCCAGCCTTTGCCAAAGGTATTCATGATCCTGCCGTATAACTTCGATGTTATATTGAGATCGCCGATCGTTGCCATCGCGGTCCCGGCAACAGATTCCAGAAGATCCATTGATACATCGGCAGTCAAACCGGCTGACATCAAATCGTATGCCACATCATTCAATAATTCAGTCGCGCTGTAGATCGATCTCGTCGAAACATCAAGACCTTTTGATCGCCAGGCTTCCATCGCCGCTGCGTTTGATCCAAATTTAGTACCGGTGATATCTATTACCGTTCCTATTTTACCCATCGCATCGCTGAATTCTATCGCGTCTCTGTTGATTTCTTCAATCTTCTTTGAAACCTGGGATGACACAACGGATACAGTAGCGCCTGCAACAGCAATACCCTGGAACCGCTTCATAGATTTTTCAAAAGCATCCGCGGCGTTCGTTGATGTTTTACGAAGAATGCCAAGATTCCGCTCTGCCTTTTTCATAGCAGACGAATACATATCCTTGGCACTAAGAACGATCCCAACTGTGAAGGCTTCACTCATCGCCATCGTTATTTCTCCTTCATCCTTTCCTTCAAAACTTCAAGCAGCGCATCAATCTCATTGAGCGACATTTTCAGGATTTCATCTAAGCTGAAACCGGCTGCCCGGGCGATGGTTCTGAAGTCTTCCCTGGAACGAAAAAACTTTTCAGGTCCTTCATTTCTTCTTCGGTCGGCGTGTTGAATTGGTTGTATGCAAAAAGCAAAGCGACCAGATCCTTATTTGTGAGCTGCAGTAGCTGCTCATATCCTTTTACTGATTTCATCCCTTCGATTTCGATTATGCAGTTGGCAATCTCTTCCCAGGGTGTATTTGCTTTTTCATCATCACCTTTTCCGATGAATCTTCTCTTTGCTGCGAGTTGATCCAACCCGGTCGATTCCCGCATCCTGATTTTTTTGCCGCTCGGCAATGTAAATTCAATTTCTTTCGGCATAAATCCTCCTTACTTGACCAGGAGCAGGACTCTCTGGTGGCACAAGAAATCCTGCTCCCTGCTGCTTACCCTGGTCAAAGTTATGTCAGACTCTCCATATCTTCAGCCACCCAATCGATATCTTCAGTTACCGGTGCACCGCGTGCGATACTCTCACCACGTTTTGTGAAAAGAACTTCCTTGTACAACCTTTGCTCGACTGAACCGTCGTTGTATTTCTCGTTAAGTAACAGTAAGTGTCTTGGCGGATCATTGCTGCCCGGATGAGCGAGATCCCAGAGAATATGCGCCATCGAAGGATCATAAACACCGCGTTTCAATGTGCCGGAATATTTATATCCTTCGACAAGATGTTCGGTCGAACCGTCAAGCGGTTTGTGTTCCAGTGTCTCGATCTCATCGCTGGTCGTAACCTCGCTCCATTTGCCGACATCGACCGGGCCATTGGGACCGACAACTTGTGCGGTGACCTGTCGTGTTACAATAGCTCGCTTTGGCATTATGCACCTCCTTCAGTTGTCACAATAACATTGGGTCCAACTTCCGCCTTGAATTTGATGAAATCCATGATGTTGAAGAGTTTCACGCCATAACGGACCTCACACGTGCGCGCTGCCTCGACTTCCTCAGGATTGTTTTCCTTGTCACATTTGACAAAGAAACCCTCGATCCAACCGGCGAGCTGTAAGTTCCTGAACCAGTTAGTAATGCCGCTCCTAAGCGCATTCCGGTTCTTTTCATTTATCGGCAATGCCACTGCCCAGCCGAATGAATCCTCTATCGATTCCATTACGTAATCGGCCATACGACGGCGGTATACCTGGCTCAGATTTTCATTCGAGGAACAGTTAAGCCCATTGCGTATTCTGATGCCGCGCGTACCCCACCAGTATGTCGGCGAGATTTTGGATTCCTGGAGAGAAACGAGATCAGCACGCGAAAGCTGTCGCTCCAGATCGATCGCACCATACACGGCGTGATTGCATGGCGACAAGTACGCATCAATGCGTGACATGACTCCTGCCCTGAATCCTGCCGGTCTGAAAGATCTCTGGACTTTCATGATCGGATCGTACGCCACGACCCATGGGTATGGCAGTACTGCACGGTCTTCATCGTAAGCATCGCCGATGGCTTTTGCCTCAGTCACGGTCTGGTATATCGGCGGGTTCAGAACGGTCTGCCGATCAAGCAGAGTCTGGCAGTGAGTTATCTGCAAAGTCCTCGTTGAAGAATCATCCTTATCCGTAATGAGGATGTTGATCTCATCCACGTTTTCCAGAAGGTCGATGCCCTCCGGAGTTCCGCTCCCGACATAGTCGGGCTCAACACCGCTCGCGAGGTCATACGTACCGATCGCAGGCAGGTGTCCTGGCGGCGTTTCGTTACTTGGCGCAAGATCTTCGACTTTGATCACTTTGCTGCCGTTTGCTTCATCGTTGACAATAGTCGGGAAGTAACGCGCCGCGGTTGAAACGATCGAGAGATTATCAAACGTCTCGGTGTACGCTGCATCAGCACCCTTTTCCTGATAGTAATAATTGATCGTCATTTTGAACGTGTTGGTGATTGTTCCGTCTGCGATAATTATCTGGACACCGGTCTTCGGTGACGCCACGTAATTGGCAAAGACGCCGTCAACGAGTGCAATTACTTTCAGTTTATCGGCTGGCGTGCCCTGGCGATCCTGGATAGTAAAGTTTGCCGCCGTACCCTGGACCCTAACTACCTGCAGCGCCGAACCTTTGTTCTTGAAAAACCAGTAAGCATCGTATGCTGCGCTACCGATTGCCAGACCGCCGCACTTCTCGACAAACTGTTCCCAGTTACCGCAGAGCATATTCACATTCACGTCACCCTGTTTGAACTTTCCTACCAATGATGCGACTCCGGTCCCCACTCCCTTAACGGGTGCGCCTGATGGCGTTATCTCGTCCGTGTACACATCTGGTAAATTTATGGTTGGCATTATTCCTCCTTATTTTTTTGGCGAAGAATCACGGGCTGTATTTTTGGGTTGTGTCGGCCGAAAACTCTTCACCGGCTCTTTATCTATTTCAGTTAGATATCCCTTTTCCAATGCTGTCTTTATTTCCTGGTTATCAGGCGGCACTTCGCCACAACCGACGACAGTATGATAACCCTTCTTATCTTTGTAGGTGAACTCAAACAAATTCACCTTGACTTTAATTTTATTGCTCATAATTACCTCCATTGCTATGTGCCTTGGTCCAGAACATCGGGCGAAGCACTTACGTTCCCGATATATTCAACTTCACCTTTTCCCGTAACCACTTTTTCGGTCAGCGTCCCGGATAAAGGTATCGAAAAAATTCTTTCAAAAACCCGTTCGCCTTCGGGATCAGGCAGGACATCCCTGAATGATATCTTACCGAGTTGATATTGTTCTTTTTCTCCGATATGCGACGTATCACGCATTGCCTTTAAAAATTTGAAGGCTAACCGGTTTATTATAACTCTCTTTGTTGCAGCTAGGTGAAAAGACAACACCAATTCAGCTTCGGCAATGGCGAACTCCTGGATTATTTTATCGCCATCAGTCGTTTCGGTTTCGGGATTACCATCTTCTATCCAGTCAATAATATCCCCGGACCCGATCATAACCGCACCCATCGGGTAACCATATTGTTTCACCCATTTGGCATCGGGAATACCGATAGAAACCGGTATGTCTAAAATGCTCTCGATGGTTCTTTTTAATTGACGCTCGACATTTTCAAAAACTTCATCGGCGACTTCGCCAAGAATATCTTTAGCCATCAGTGACCTCGCAACCTTTGCACAAAAACTTCCTTCACTTTGTTCATATTCTCCCGGCATGCCGGTTCGAGATATGGCCGCGCCGGGATATTGACATTTTTTTTGCGCCCGGCAGTTTTCGTCCCGAGTTCATGCACAGGAGCATCTCTCCGTCCACTGCCTACTACTGCCCGCATTTCACCGGCATCACTGTGTATGCTCCGCATCAGGTCACCGGTATCGTAGAGTGGTTTGTTGTCTTTGCGTCTTGCCAGTGTCGATGGTTTTAATGCCGGCCAGTCAGACCTGCCGTGCACGATGTTTTCCTTTGCCGCACGCTCGACCACCAACGCAGCATCCTGCAGTGCGCGGTTTGTTCTCTGCTCTACTTTCGATTGCATCATTTTTAAATATCGTTGCGTTTCCCTAAATCCGAAAACGGTTTTCATTGTGCGCTCTTTATTATAATTCCCGCGATTTTCATACCGCGCAGCGGGGCTTCCTTCAGCTCTTTGAGTTCATACTCAAGACCTCTGATTACTAAAATGTCTTCTGCTTTGACATCCATTGCATCGGGGATATGCACTATTGCTTCGGCATTTTTATCTGCGCCGAATGTTTCCTGGAGCAGTTGCTCGGTCACGTCCCAGAAAACCTTACCTCTGAATTCAATAGTGTCATATAATTCTTCTGATTCTTTAACCACCTCGCCAAAATCCGAATCGTATGAATCCGGCGGCAGCACAGTCTTTAATCTTTTCCTGGTGATCAACTCACCGCTTCCCTCAATGATCTCTTTTGAATTATCCTTGATCCACTCTTTATCTTTATCTGTGATCACAATTTAACGCTCACTTCCACAAACCATTTATTCAGAGTCCTGACGCCACCGATTGAAACATTGGATATCACCCGAAAATCACAACCGACCCCGGGCCCGCATATCGCGATGTAACCGCATAAACCGAATCGCCAGACTTCCACAACACGGATCTTTAAGCCGAAGTAAATTTGAGAAAAATCAGTCAGCCCGGTAATATGAAAAGTAGGTCTTAACCTGATGACCGGCGGCTGGTACTTGGTTATCTGGATATTGGCGTCTGCCGGAAGACCATAGACCGTTTCGCCGCCCGGGATTCGCAGTCGTGTCGTATCGTCGCTTGGTGGTATGACAATTTCTATTGTTGGTTTTTCTTCGGTACCAACGAGAGGTTGTTTGATTTCCATCTCCCGCGGTTTACCCCACAGAGGATCCTCCCGGCCAACCGATGCACGCCTACCCGGAGAAATGATTTCGCTGACCTTATCCTGACAGCCCCGGATTGCTCCGAGCATATACCAGGCAAGCAGAATTATCACGATCACCCCGGCGACCCAGAAAATTTTACTGATTAGCTTCATAATATACCCCTGTTCACGCACAAAAGCGGTTTAAATTCGTTTAACTCTCTGATCATCGTATGTTTTCACGGATAGCGCGACAAAGCCCCTCGTGTGCCGTGTTTCGCCTCATTCGTCAGAATCCTCTTGTTGCAGCTGGAACGTATCGGCTTTGCTCGGTAGTCGCTCTTTCACGCTGGCCCAGAGAAACTCGTACATCTTCATGAACATTTTCGGAGTCAGGGTCTTGTCCACCGATTCGGTCGCCTGCTCATATTTGAAATAGGTTGCTGTATCCGTGGCCAATCGCAAATAGCAGGTGCAGAGGGCAAGCTCCACAATTAGTCCTGCGTACTTGCCCTCTGTTAAACTGTATTCGCTTTTCACCGTCTCGATGAATTCGGTCAGATCGACATCGTCGAACGCGCCGACCTGACTGCCCAGTCTCCTTTTCAGATTAGCGATTATCATATTAGCTGTAGGTGATCTTTCTGCCGTAAGCCTTATCGAGAATAACACCGTTCATTCTGTAATACCATGCGTATGCTTCGGCATCGAGCATGATGTCTTTTGTCGACTCGGTTCTCAGTGCCTCGCGCTCCTGAAGTACAAACCGCTGCTTTGGTACGAGTACGTATATTTCCTTATCTGAGTCATTGATGTAAGCCGTATCAATGATGTCCGGGATAATGGTCAGACGCTCGCCTCTTTCCCCGGCAACGAGCGAGTCCTTGATCGCCTGAACAATGACCGCCAGTTTCTCAACCGGGCAGACAATAACCGGTCGCTGGTTCGGCATCAGTTTCTTTGCCTTTTTCAACGCGGCAAAGGCCAGGTTCAGACTGTTGATCCAGCTCGTTGCATAAGCGATATTGGTCCAGGCACACGCTGTGATCAAACCATACATGAAAGTAGCTTTGGCATCGTAAGCGTTTTCTTTTGCCTTTTTGAATACGTCTTCCATTTTCCAGACTTCGTTATCATCGATCCATTCCCGGTGCATACCGAACGCGGCGCCCCATTTTAGATTCGGGACGTAGTTCGTCGCATGGGTGACGGTACCGAGCTTTGGCGGCTGGCCAAGTTTCAGCCGAGAGAAGGTAATACCCGCATCAGCGTCTTCGTACGTTTCACCGGCTTTATCCGATTGCACGATCCGGAATATTTCAAGGTACTGGGTATCGGCGGGAACTTCGGGGATAAATATCTCCTTACGTTTGATACCGACCGCAGCACCATAACCTGCACCTACACCTATTGGGATGTCACCAGCCGAGATATACTCGCCGCTCAGGATCATCTCTATTGGCAGTGTCTTGATCAGCTCCGCAGTCAGTTTCCGTCTCACCGGGTTGATTGGATTTCCTTCTGAATCGTAAAAACCTTCGCGCAGATAATTGACGATCGCCTCGCCAAAGACTGCTCTTTTCTTAGGGTCGGCAAAAACCTCTTTAAGGTTGACCCCTTTCTTGAATATTAACATCGAAACCTCCTGTTAGATTTCATTCATATCTGGTACGTGAACCCATCTGCAGAATCATTGGGCTTTATTATAGATCAGGTACCAGAACGATTTGGTTGAATCCGTATCCGTATCGCTTTTAATTATCACGCTCGAGTCATCGAGAACAATTGCGTTCAGTTTCCCGGTACAGTCAACCGAGCTGACGAAAACCGCAGTACTCTCGCCGCTCGCTGAAAAATCCCGGTCGCTCGAAAAAAGAAGTGTATCATTGTAGTGAGTATCGTGGAACGTTCCCTTACCCCAGTAAACCGTGGTTGCAGGAACCGTGCTTGTTTTGAATGGTGTCACTGCTGTCGCATCGAGCAGGAAAACTCCGCCGATGAACAACAGGATTATTGAAAGTGCAAATAGTTTTTTCACTGTAGCCTCCTTGTTAGTACAGTTCCGGCATGAGTTCCACATTTACCGTAGCAACACCGGCGCCGCTTGCTTCGTATGCCTTGCCGATTTTCACGCCCTGATCATGTTTCTGGACCTTGTTCGTATCGACGAACTCTATGAAATCGCCGCTTGCGATTACCTGATCTGCACTATTCTTGGTCAACTGGAATACGCCGCGGTGGTTGATCATCCCGTCCTCGCTATTGGCGATTGTATCCACGCATACGCCGTACCGGTTACCCTCATGGACCAGATCACCGGCCGCCCGGTCAGCTGACGCGGTGATCAAAACTGTTTCGACTAATCCCCAGAGTTTCTGATTCTGTGACACTTTACGCCTCCTTGCTTTCGCTTAACAATCTTTCCTGAAGGAAATCCGAACCGTCTTTCTTCTTTTCCTCTGCGCCGCTGATTATCGGCATTCCGGGTTTCTCTATCGCACTGAGTTTTTCCTTGGCGAGCTTCCAGTTCTTATCAAGTTCTTCGGTCGTTTCACCCTGCAATAAATCGCCGGCGATTGTCCGAAGTTTTTCGTCTTTGATTTCACCAAGTAATTTTTCGCGGTGTGCATCGATGATCTGCTTCTGCAGTTTTTTGTTCTCCGATTCCAGAGTGTCCATTTTCTTCTTAGCGTCCTCGCGCTCTTTTTTGTCTTCTTCTGACTCCTTCATTTCCGACTGTATGGACTGAACCAGATCGGGTCGCGTTTTCTTGACCTCGTCCATAGTCAGCGCAGCCAGAATCTCTTCTTTTGTAGGCATAACTTCCTCCTTTTCTTCTGTCTCGATTTGTTCTTTGGCAATACCGACTACCTGGGCACCTTTGATCCCTTCCATCCGATCATTAGCCCAGTCAATCGAAATCGCCTGGATATCTTCAACATCCAAATATTCCCCCTGCGGCTTTACACGATACCAACCAAGCACGCTCACCGGCATTGGCTTCTTAGCTTTGAGGCTCAATGCCACGTCCTTACGATGGGATTCGTATTGCGGAGGGATGTATCCTTTGACATACAACCATTCACCGATAATCTCGCCGCCAATCCAGATTGTGATCGGTTCGCGGTACCGGTACCCGACATCTTCTTTTTTGAGATGGCCGAGAAAACCGTACAGCGGCAGCTGCGATTTTACCTGCTGGAGATTCTCCAGCGCGTATCTTTTTTTATTCTTCGACACTCCAACCCGCAGCGCTTTTACCGTAACAAAGAAAGGATCTTCATCACCCTCGGTAAGTTTATCGATATCGACAAGCGACATTATCTTAACTTCCTCGCTGCACAGCTCGGCAATCTCAAAACCGAAAATTAAATTGTTTTTATTTTTCATAAGACACCTCACACCAGAGAAATACCGGTGATGTACACGAACTTATCAGCCTGAGGCACGAGATGTAATTCGGTATAAGGAAACATGGTGCAAATCGAAAGAGCCGTGTCAGTACCTTCTTTTATCACCACGCCGGAATATTTCGCTTTGAGTTTGTAATCATAGCTCGCGCCGGTTGTGGCAAACTCAGCGTAGACCGCCTGCTGATAATCCTTTTCTATCTCGACTGCTTTGGTTTCCTGCTCGACACCGATCCCGCAGCGAACGCGGTGATCATCAAGCCGGATCTGGCTCGCTTCGTCGGCCCACAGATAAATCTGCGTGGTTACATCCTCGTCGGCCGGATCTACTTGATATATCAATTCGGTCTTGGCGAGAGTGCTGCCGGCGCCGATCGAAAAACCGGTTGAGCGATCAACGATCAGTTCACCGTCGGCATATATCTGATAGTAAATCGTATGAGGATCAACACCATCGAGATTAGTAAAATTCAAATCTACCTGTCCGGCGACTCGCTTAACCTTACATTCGTTACAGATCGAAGTTTTTATTTCGTAAGGGATCGACTGGTTCTCGGTGATCTGCGGACTACCGGGTTTCGATATATCGGTTATCGTCAGTGCATCAGCCTCGACACCGGTATCAGCCAAACCCAACTTTGCTTCTTTAAATGCTAATGACATCTATACCTCCTTTTCCTCGGGCGCCTTGTATTGCTCTGACGCCTTCTTCTGTTCTTCAATTCTTTGTTTTTCTTTATCCGGATCATCGATAATTTCCGGCAGCGCGTTGCGCGCAGTTTCATCACTAATTATTTCTAATTCTCTTAAAGTCGAAACGGCTTTTGATTTTTTATCGAGCACGTCGGCATCCTCTGCCTTGTCGGACTCGAAAATCGGACCCCACTCAATATCCGTGGCATAAGTTTTAAAGGATTTATTGCCGTGATATTCTTCCATCTGCAAAAGTATTTTATTCGCCTGCTGCAATGCCTTTGTCCAGACGAGCCGGCGTCTTTGGGCTTTACGCTCAACCGGTGCCCGTTGTTCTTTGGTCGATGCGTGAGCCGCCGGGATATGGACGCCGAGCAAGTATTCCGGTGTCTCTGATTGGATGATCTCGTTGTAGTAAATGATCTTAAGCAATTCGACCATGTTGCTGTTGGTCCGTTTTGATTCCAGAAAAGATGCCGTGGCATCCTTGGGCATAAACAAACCCATGCCGGGTTTCCATGTTCCCGTTGTCTCCATCTTCTTTTTCAGTTCGTCGAAATCCCTGATACCCGTGAAAATCGGGAACGGCGATCCATGATACTCTTCGGCAGTCACACCTTTTTCGAGCACACGTTCGTATTTTTCAATGAGGTCATAGAGCGCTTCATCGATCTCGCCGGTACCGTAAAATTCATTGGAGAAGGAGACCTCGGCAACGTGTACGATCGGCAAAATACCATAAGGATTTTGGCCTTTTAAATTGCCCTGCTCTTTTCCGTTCACCAGGATATTCCATTCCTTTTCGGTTATCGTTTCCTCGATAGTCACATTTTCGATTTTCGTCTTGATCAGCCAACCGTGAATTATCCAGGGTCGTTCCTTGTCGAAAATAGGTTTGACTGATCCCGGATGGAGTATCTTGACTTTGGTACTTTCTTCATCGGCATTATGTTCAAACCCAAGATAAGTATTCCCAAACAAGCCGCCTTCGACACCGGATTGTGAAAGCTCCTGCCGATGCCGATTCCAGAATTCGTTTAAGAATTCCTGTGCGTCCTCGTCATCGCATAAAATTTCAAACCAGTTGGCGAAAAGAAATGATGCCGAGACATTAATGATCGTACGTATTTTTTTCTTCTCACGGAAAGCCGACTGCAATACATCATAGTCGTATCGCTTTAGGGTCTTTGACTTACCGCCGAAGAATCGCCAGAAGTCAAAGAACTCGGTTACCTTTCTCAGCGATTCGCCAAACAATCTCAATCTTGGTAAAAATCTCATCGCCACCTCACATTTCCATTAAAAATATTCCCTGTATCCCCTCTGTTTGCCCACAGAAGCGGTTTAAATTCGTTTAACTCTTGTTTGTTAGTATGTTTACACCATTTAGGCATAATCAAGCCCTCCTGGCTAATTTATTGATGAATTCCATGAATCCACTGCCGGCTCTCGACAGGGGATTCGGACCGACCCGTAAAGTGCCGCCCTGGGCTTCATCAAGTTTCTTGGTTCCGGCCAAAAGAGAATCGGGATGATGATCGTTTTTCTTGATGATCTTACCGGCTTCGTTACGCCGCCAGTTTAGCAGCTGATCTTTGACCTTGGTATAATATCCAGGCGCCTTGAACAATTCTCTTTCCATCAGATAGCGCAGCCAACCGGCACCGGTTTCCTTATAAGAACCAAACGCTACTTCGGTAACCTCAAACCCTTCGTTCTTCAGCTGGTTGTTTTCGAAGGGGTGAGACGAGTCCGCATAAATTTCCTTGGTCTGTAATTCGTCGCTCTGGTCTTTGAGATATTCGACGATTAAAGGCAGGGTGATTTCCACAAATTCCTTCGAATAAAGCAGTTGTACTTCTTCACCCAGGCGCTGTAGACTCTCAACCGCGGTCATACCTTTGTATCCCCAGTCGATACACAACCAGTGTTCAGCCGATGGCACGAGCTCGATGAATTCATTGTCGAATGCTTTCTTGACTTTTTCTGGTGGCAGCACCATCCCGGCACCCGAAGGTTTCAAACCCATGTCCTCGACCTCAAACCATTCCTTTGGTGATTCGATGAATGCCTGCCTGATCCCGCTGATCGTCAACCACCCACAACCGCGCTTGGCTTTTTTCTGGCAGTACACGTTCACAAAATCTTCTTCCATCTTTTTGATGTCACCCCGGCTGCCGTAATATTTCTTTAGGCATTCATCACATTTATCCTGGCATTTTTCTGCGACGTCAAATGAATCCCATTCGTATAGTTCGTATCCATATTTTTTATGATTGTCGACCAGGTCGATGAAGGTCCCGGTTACTTTATGGGCGGTCGAGAGCCTTAAAATCACACAGGGCTTGGCGTCCTTGACAATTTTTAGTGCGGAACGGACGATCGCCTCCTCCATCTCGGCCTCTTCATCCATGATCAAAAGCATGCCCCTGCCCCTGGCATGCAATCCTCTTACAGCTTTTGTCGATGCCGGTGAAGCCTTGATCCAGTTCCCCCACTTCCCCCTGACCACGAGTTTTGTTTCGTCCGGGATGTAATCCACTATCTCGGGTTCGCCGGTAATATCCTGGACATATTCAATGCTGCGCAATCCCTGTTCTTTGCTGCCGGCAACGATCCCGACATTCCACTTTTTGAAAAAGAAAAATGCAAAACCTAGCCCGGCCGCGATCATCGTCTTGCCGCCGGCGCGGCATGATTTCACTACGGCAAACTGCACCTTCCCGGAATAAATGTCTTTGAAAAATTTATCGACCTTGGGCGGAAAAGAGTACCCATATCTGCTTAAAAATTCCTGGGGCTTATTTTTGTATTGATTAATGATCTGGTCACGTTTCTGGAGTTCCGTTCTTAATTGTTCGAGTGCCTTACGTGTCAGTCTCTTTTTAGTTCTCACTGCCTATTTCCTTATTGATCTTATCGATGATATCCTCTTTATATTTATCCATCACCAAACCGATTTTTGGGTGGTCGAACAATACTTTCAGCACCTTTTGCAGTACGTCATCGATTTTTAATTCTTTGTCCGGTGGCTGCAATCTCAGAATCATGTTGGTCAACTGGATATATGCGGCGACGGCTCCCTCTGCGGTACGGTACTTAACCGCTTCCTTAAGCTCGTCATAAGTTTGAAGCAGCAGTTCCTTTGTCTTTGAACACAGGTCGGCCATCAGCTCAACCTGCTCGGCATCGTTTTTCTTCTGCGTCTCCTCGAGAATCTTTCCGCGCCGCACTGACCAGCCTTCATTCTTTTTCCAGCGTAGGAGTGTTTTTTTATTGACGCCGGTTTCTTCGGAGATCTCATCGAAGCTCGCCCCGTGTACGTATAACTGAAATGCTTTTTCTTTTACGTCGATCGAATAACCCATTTATAGCCCGCAAAAATTTTCGATGCCTATTCTTAATGCCTGAGCAATTGAAACCAGAATGTTTGGATCGTCATACCAGATTTCATCTATCGGATTGGAAATGAACCCGCCTTCAAACAGAATACCACGATCGGCAAAATCCTGGAGTACGCGAAATCCGCCTTTCTTTTCCTTCTTCGCATCGGGCGGATAATTTTCAAAATCACTGCGTACGCCGCCGGAACGATCCACATTGATCGCGGCAATCTTGGATAACTCCTGGGCGGCGATTTCGGCCAGTTTTTTCCCTTTCAAATTATTCCCATGATACCAGACACTCCAACCACTCGGCTTCGGACTCGTGACCGAATTGCGGTGTAAGGATATCAGTACGGTCGGGTAGAATGCATCGATGCGATGAACGAGAGAAGATAAAGTTTCTTTACCCTGCTGCTGAAATACATGGGTTACTATGGGACTACGCCCATGCAGTTCTCTGATCAACACTCCGGCCAGCAATGCATTATCATTTGCTTCCCGGGTCCAGCGAAAATCCTTTTGCCCGGGGTCGATGCCGTCTTCCGCTCCGTAGCGGGTATGCGAATGTCCTATATTGGCTGCGACTTTGGTTATTAATTTCATACAATACCTCCTAATATCCCAAATTATTTCTTCGCCTCGTCGATTTCTTTTTTTAGCTCGTCGGCTTCTTTGGTCAGGAATTCAATATATGCCTTGGCAATCGAATCTCCTTTCCCACTCAGGTGTGCCTGCATCATCCTCATATTCATTAACGCATCGCGTTTTTGTTCGTCAATCAGTCGTTCATACATACCATATATTTTTTGGGATTTCTTCTCGTTCTTGACCCACAGTTTCCAGACCAGCCAGCTTAGAATCGCAACCGGAGCACCAACGACTTTTATTAGTTCTAAAATTTCCACCATGACCCACCTCTTTTTGTATTACAGTTCTATTTACTTATGGGACATGACTTCTCTTAATTCTGCCTGCCCTTGTAGAATCTCGCTCATTTTCCTTCTTAATATCATTTCTCTCTGCTTCATGGCTGATTTAAGAAACGATGGATCTTTTATCGCCCTTTTGATATCCTCAAGATTTGCTTTTGCATTATCCAAAAGCAAATCAGTGTGTTCAACGAGTTCTTCAACCTGGGCATAATCAAGCTTGTTCATGTAACCTCCTTTGTTATCAATAAAAAAAGCCCCTGTGGAATCATCTTGGATCCCACAGGGGCTCACGTTTACCGGCGCCCCTTTTGTTTCCACCGTACCCCCTCCATAAAGGAGGGAGTAGGGAGGGGAAATCTAAATTATTTCAAAGATCGATCTATCTCGCGGGCGACGAAACGATGTTCGCGCTTCCCGCCCTGAAAAATTCCTTTTTGAAAACTGAAAATAATCTTGCCTGAGTATTCTTTTGGCAGTTCCATTTTGTATTCTTGTTTGACATCCTGTATGATTATAATAACAGTTTTCAAATTGTCAAGCCCTGATTTTTTTTTATTCATGCGAAAACCTTCGGTGCCCAATATTTTTTCCAGGTCTCGCTGCCGATAATTATCATCTCCTTACCGGTTACGATCACCGCAACGATATCGCACGTGCAATTCGGATGGAACGGTATACGCGGCGCCGTATCGATGTCATAAACCTGGCCGATATGCTCTCCACAAATCGGACAGCTGACACCTTTACCGATAACCTGCACCTGTTTAACGCCCACACCGCGATAATAATACATCCTTCCCTGGACATGCGCCCTGGCAAGTTCGGTGCGGACAATAACTTTTGCCCGCTGGCTTGCGTTAACCATGGATCCTTTCGGCAGTCCTTCGCCGACAAGTCTCTTTACTATCTTCGGCGTACCTTCGCCGTTAATAATCCCGAGTCTGATCTGGGATTTTATTTTGTTACGCATCCCCTCAGTTACATCGGTGATCAGATCAAAACTGTAGTCCTCCAGAAAAGCGATCGCTTTTTTATCGAGCAAAGGAAACTGGCGGTATACCCCAACCTGTTCGTAGCCTTCCTTTACACCCGATTTAAAGACCTGCACCAGCGGAATTTTATCGGCTAACCTTTCGGTCAAAGGACGCAGTTTTACCTGAATCGAACCATCTGGCAGCCGTGTTTTTTCGCCGTCGATCAGCGCATCGATTTCTTTTGTCATTCCGCGCATCCATTTTAACCGGTAAACTTCTGACTCCGGCATCTCGCTGAGCTTCTGCAACAACTTTGCTTTCGCCCCACCCAACACTTGCTGAATTTTTTTAAAGCTCTCTTTACTTGCGAAATCAATATTCATTTTTAATTAGGAATAGAATCGCTTCGATCAAGTCGTCTTCATACATATACGATCTGAGCAATGCATGGATAGTTACTTTATCTATATCTTCTCTTTTTCTAATTGTTATTACTGTCTTCTCTATAAGTTTGTGCGCATTATCTTTTCTGTCCATGGATCCTCCTTATGTTCCCGTATTTGCCGGAGACATCGCATTCCTCCGTATCTCCGATTTTAAATATTCCATTAAATTACTCGCGAGTGTCTTGGTTAAATCTTCCAGTCTCTCTGCACCATACTGCTCCAGATATCCCTGGAGCCTTCCTTCAGTCCAACCGGCATCATCCATCAGGTAACGAATCTTATCACACTGCGCCGGTGAACAACCCACGATCAAGCCTTCGGCACGCAACATGTCATTGACTTTTTTATTTGAACGGTAGCCTTTATTTTCTTCGCCTATTATCTCAACGAGATCATCGATGAATTTTCTGGCTTCGGATCTCGAGAGATCGGATATGTGCTCTTTACCGATTCGGCACACAAGAAAAGAATGCAGCATGTCATTCGACCATTTCATCTGTCTCGACATCGCATAAATTTTTCTCATCTGAGGTTTACTGATCATCGGCATTTTATTCTTCGATCAAAAGAAGTTGCTGGATTTTGCGCGCCGTGATCCGATCGAAATCTTCAAGCCGTTTTGCTATTTCTCTAATCCTCGATTTCAGCTGTCGTGAATAACGTTCTCTTTCTTTATTGGACTTCGGAACAAAATATCCGTATGGTGGCTCCATGCTCGAGGCAATCAGAAAACCCTGGGCAATGAGATCCCGTATTAATCTTCGTATCATACGCTCGTTGGTATTTAAACGCGCGGCCAGAACTTTTGTTTTAATCGGTTGGGAGCTGCCCTTAAGAAATTCCCAGAGCATCTGTTCCATCTCCTGCGTCCTGGCCTTATGGCGCGCCATGATCCCTCCATGCTTTTCGCGCAGCAGCAATCTTATCGTTATATTCCCTATAATGTTTTTTGTGCCTACCGGCATAGTAAAAACCCTGGCCGTTATATTCGCCTAATCGATCAATGCAGTCTTTAAGAAAAACGCAACCGATCTGGATGTTCGTTTCAATCTCGTAAAGATCTTCATCGCCACCAATCCATATACCTAACCGGCTGCCTACATAGATCCCGGTCACGGGCATAACCTGCATTAAACCAATCGCACCGGCATCGCTTTTTGCTTTTGGATTAAAATCGGATTCAACATCGATTATTGCCAGAACGCGATCAGTTCCCAGCTGGTGATCTATGCTGTTTTCATATACGGCCGCGAGGATCCTTTTCGCCGTTATGTCAGAGCCCGTACGTTCGGATATCTGCGGCAGATACAGATTGATGAATTGAGCCTTCGCTTCATATCTCGATACGATCAAACCGTATTCATGCATTTTGTCCTGGAAATTTTTATCTATGGCGCTAATGCGCAGTGCGAAATAACCGATGGCAAAAAGAAAGAAAAGAATCTGTATGACAGTTTTTATCTTTGTATACCTTTCTTTCAATGTCCCTCCTTTATCTGCCTGTCATGGTTTTCTAATATTGTTTTAATGTGATGGGCGCAATCGCTATGGCCAGAGAAACTGTGTTGATATCCCCTAATACATTCACGGATTTCTTCGATTGTATGCTGAAAGATTTGGATCTGTGGATATACTTTTCCACTATATGATTGCCTGTCCATTATTACATATTTATCAGCAACCATTATCGTTGGTTCATTAATCTTCAGGGATTTACAAAACTCTTGTATCGTTTTTCGTATTTTGCCAATCTGTCGGGATGATATCTCAACAGCATCTCGTTTTTCCAGCAATTCTATTTCGCCAATGAGAGCAGGTATGCGATTTATCAATTCGATTGTGATAATCTGTAATCGTTTTGTCGGTCTCACATGACCCGTAGTCAGAGTACTCCACTCTTCATATAATTTTTTTAATCCTTCTTTGACTTCATTATTCATTATTATTCTCCCTCTGCGGACACACAGATTGGGCATTGCAGCCAACCACCTTCGCCCTGGCAAATATCACAAACAACATTATCTTCAGGATATAAACAACAGCACGAATCTTCTCCGCAGTCATGATGACTGAATCCGGATCCACCACAATAGTCACAATCATGCCACTCGAGCTCATTGCCACATTTCTTACAATACTGATCCGTGATCTCTTCAATCATTATCTGCTTCTTTTTCTAAAAGGTCGGTCAGCCCAGTCCAGTAAGCCAAAAACCCAACAAAGAAATGGATCACAATTACTGTTATAAAACCATAGTATGATGGCAATGTGAGAAAAAGCCAACCGAGTAGAAACCCAAACAAAATGCACGCGACAGCCATTGGCCATCGGAATAATTTTAAATGAGCCAATCCATAAATCAGTGAGCTTAATACCAAGAGAATCGTATATGGCGGAGTCACATGGAATAGAGCCGCCCATGCTTCAGTGACCAGAAATAATGGTACAATACGACAGAGGGATTCTTCTTTGAGCGTCTGACCGATATACCAATCAGCTTTCTCCCAGGTTAATTTTTTCATCATGGCTCCTTGATTGGTTCTAAGTATGAGATTGCTTTCCCATGTTGCTGCGCATATTCTATTTCTTCATGAGTCGATTTACCGATATAACCATTCTTATTGATAACGAAAATTTCATCCGCAAGATCTATTTTCCTTAAATGTAATTCATCGAGGATCTTTTTTCTCCCTGACTGTTCCGCAAAGTGATCACATCCCAGCCATCCTTGCAGTATTGAATACCATAAAGGCAAATAGTTAATCATTAAACAGATTGCTTTGCCGTCCTTTTCAAGCTCCCATTTCGTCGTTGCATGTAAATCCGCAAAACGGGTTGAACCACAAATACAGATAATTTTCGGTTTATTCTCCTTCATCTTATCCTCCTGCCAAAAGTTTTATTAATGTTATAATGGGTTGCTTTACGAATATTATTAATAGTCCGCCGAGTGTGCCGATCAGATCAGCAAGTAGGTCGAGCTTGCTTGCACCACCATGTTGTCGTATTCCTGTACATCTGGTTGCACTATAAAGTTTTTCTGTTTTACCCAATATCCAGCAATCGACCACAACTTCCCATGCAATCCCCATCCCAAAAGTTATCGCACCTGCAACCCACCATAATATGCCATAGTATGCAAACACGACACACAACAACGCCGAACCAATACCATGCCAAAGTTTATTAGCGTTATCTCGTGTCCACTGCGGACAAACATGTTCATTCCTGGTCCAGAAAAATATTCTCATTTTACTCTCTCCGCGATCAGCCCATACAGTGCTTCGTTTAATTTTGATTCATCAAGTTTGCCGTTGTAATTACCTCTCATTGCCAGGCTCACTGCCGTCTTGGACATCTTTAATCTGTTTGCTATTTCCTGCTGCGTTATCCCGTGTCTTTCCATCTGAGATTGCAGGTCCTTGGTCCATATTTTATGGCACATCGCTTTGGTAATTTTTGTCTCGCCAAGATTCTCACACCATTCGGCCATCATTGTTATAAGCGATGCAATCCGCAGCGGATTATGCAATCTTTCGCCGATGATGTCTCTTGCTGCAACGTCTGTCTTTACGCCTTCCCACCCTGCCACCCAATCTACGAAATTTTTTGCTTCCGCATCAGTCAATCTCATCATCTCGACTTTTCTGGTCCGTAATGCTATCTCGGGCACGGTACGCAATTTACCATAGATCTCCGGCTGACAGAGCATCACGATGGAAAATAATCCCATCCTTCTGCCAAAGCCAAGTTCCAATAATCTTTTCAGGGCACGCAGCGTATTTCGGTGCAAGCCGTGCGCTTCGTCTATTACAAGGATGATTCGGTGATCTTTGCTCTTAACACCCAGGAGTCTTCGTAGCTGTTCTGTCCTCGCCTCCATGTCACGGCGTGGAGCTTCGCCAAAGACTCTGATCATGGCCGCCATAATGCCACCTATCCGCAGCATTTCCTTTTCCGGCTGTTTTGCCCAGACCACCTGCACGCCTCTTGATTCCAATCTGCCCAGGGCATCGTAGGCGGCCACGGTTTTACCGATTCCAACTTCACCGATGATCGCAGTTATCGATCCCTGGTGACTAACCGCACGTGCACAAGCACGATCGATTTGCTTCAGGGCTTTTGATTCGAATATCTTCTGAGGATAATTTACTCTAAACACATAACCTCCTTGATCCTCTCACAAATTTCCTTTATGATCTCATTCGTAACCATCCCATCTTCTGCATGGGAATCCAGAATCTCATCAATAATCTTTCTGGTCGATTCCGGCATTCTCCCCAGGGGTACTCCGATATTTTCGCTTATCTTTATTTTTGCATCGAGGAGATTGAATGAATCCTGGATAGTATCTTCCTTTCTTCTCACCTCCGGCGTTTTGTAAACATATTCTTTTTCGCGGCTGTAGTATTGTCCGGGACTGACGATATTCTTCTGTTCAATAATCTCCTCGGCTTCCCTTTTATTTTTCTCCCAGAACGTCAATTCAGGCCGATCAAAATCCACACCCATAACGTTTGCCTTAACGCCTTCTTCAAGCGGCCCGTGATATCCTACAAACGGATGTTGTATCCACACCTTACCGTCAACATTAATAAATACAACCACCTTTTCATTGCAGAGATCCGGGATGTTTACCCGGTAGGCTTTGCCTCCATAATAAATACATCCCTCAGGGTGAACCAATCGCCGTTTCTCTCCAACTGCGGTCAGGTTCATGAAGATCTCTTTCGGCGGGCATTGCCTCAGATCATCCGGGTGGATCTCACACCACTTCGCAAATCTCGTTTTATTTTCGATCCCTTTTGCACTGCGACCTATTTTTTTATTATTTTCATCCACTGCAAATTCGAAAAGCCACCGGTTGAAATCCTCGATGCTCGGCCAGTCACGCGGATGCATTCTTATTTTCAACATCGCTTCAAACCTCTGAACCTGCTGGAAGCTTTTTTCTACCATACCGGTTGCCCGCGCATTCCCCGGTAAATGTAGATGCAAATCGATGCCCAATCGTTTGAGCAAGTTTTTGAAATACCCGGATTTAAAAGGACTACCCTGATCACAATAAATATTCCAGGGCAAACCGTGCAGCGGAAACGTAGCGTTCTTTTTTATAAATGCCCTGTATAAAAAATCCGTCGCGTCCCTGGTGTTCTCGCCGAGTGCTTCGTAGGCATACCAGAATTTACACCCGGAATACATCTCGACATAACTACCCAGGATAACTTTTCTCTTTGGCTCCTTTTTTGAATAGATGTTACGGAAATGTACGCGCATGTTTTTCAGATAAAAACACTGCGCCACCGAGAAATCGGTCTGCGCCCAGGTGTTCGGACCGGGTGTCGTTAAACGCACGCACGGTTTCGGCATTCTCATGTGTCGTTCATCCAAGCCAAGAATCCGGGCGACTTCATCGATCCGTGCACGGCTATATTTATTATCGGGGATCAGTTTTCTTCTGACCGCTTCCTTAATCGCCATCTGCGTGGATATCCGTTGGTGTTTCTTGCCGCGGCTCTTTACCTTAAGACCCATGATCGCCAGGACGATTTTTTCTTCGTCTTTGGCTAACCTGAGTTCTTTGATCCTGTTTTCGTATTTCTGGAGTGCACGATATACGGTCGAAATATCTACATTATAAAGAAGCGCCGTCTTCTTAACTTCACTTCTCCGCTCGCCACTCGGACGTTCTGAAATACCTCGAAGGATCTCTTGCGGGATTTTCATGGACTATTTTGCTTTCTTCTTTTTGGTCTTCTTGTGCTGCTGGCGTTCTTCCTTGGCTTTTTTGATCATCTCGGCGCTCTCTTTTTCTGTTTTCTCCGCATACTCGCGTCTCATCGTTTCGGTGGTTTTATCCAGGTGGTATTTGAATGATCCGTCATGCCACTCTTCATATTCCTTCGGATGCAATCCTTTCTCGGCCATGGTAACACCAATACGTTCCTCGCACAGATCCAGGAGATGGCGAATCGTGTCCGTGTAAGCGCGGAACTCAACCCACTGTTCGTGCGAAGTCAACTCGACTTTACCGAGCTTATTAAAAATCGCCGAACATTCACTTACCGCGATCACCACGCGCTGTATACCGAGCTCACCCTGTAAAGAAAGAGTTTTGTCGGCCATAACCAATTTCTCTGCCTCGGCTAATCTGAGTAACAGTGCCTTGTTTTCCTGGATCAATTCGTTCTTCTCTTTGTCCGGAGATGCTGCCTTCTTGAGATCCTCGATCAGCTTTTCCGCTTTTTCAAGCTCGTCGACGAGTTCATCCTTCTCGTCCTGGGCAGTACTGAGTTTTTCCTCGAGGCGGTTGACTTTTTTCTGCTGGTCACGATACCGGTCACGCGAGATCCTGGGGCGCTCGATATCACTTGGCCCACGCCCACCGTGAATTTTACGATCGTAGCCCGATATTTTTGCTACCTCATCCTTAAACTCATCCGGGGGGAGAAGCATGAGCTGTTCCACCTCTTCGGTCGTCAGCTGAAGCTCACTTTGGTCATTTGGTAGTAACTGCAAAAGCCGCCCCAGACTGGCTTTGCTCGACGCTTCCACTGAGTGGAAGAAGGTTTTTGGCAGCTTTTCGGCAACCCTAATATATTTGGAAGCCTGCGAATGCGCCAGATTCCACCGTGCAACCGTATAATCCTCAAAATTCTTATAACTCAGGGTTCTCCAACCCACTTTTTGACCCAGATCCTTCATCCCTTTTAATCCCATGCTAATATTCAGTATCGATTCGAAGTTCTGTTTAGCACCCAGGGCAATTAATGCTTCATTCTCGGCGACGCGTTGCGTAATCTCGCTTTTAGCTAATTGTTTTGCCACGCTTCCTCCGTTCTGCCTTTGGCTTTTCTTTTCTCAATTTGATTTCCACATACGGACCATTCTCTTTGATGTTTAATGCGCTCAATACCTGTGCCTTCTTTACATTGGCACCCTTGTCACGTGCCTTGATCAAAATATTGAGGTTCTTCGTTGGCCGGTATTCGCTTCGCTCTTCAAAAAATAGATCGAAATCCTTTTTGCCCAGCGTCTTTTTCAACTGCTGCGCTCTCTCGGGATCAACCGTTATCTTCCTCTTCCATGACACAACCGCCTCGGCAATAATCCCATCCAGGCGAACCATTCTGCCCTCGCCTCTCCGCTCGATCCCAATTGCAGCCAGTTCATCTTTTGCCTTCTTTAGCTCATCTTGCAGCGGCTGGATTTTATCCTGCAGCTGCAGCGCCCTTCTGATTAGATTTATTCTATGAATCTCTTCCAGGGTAAGTCGATATTTTTTGCCCTGCAGCCTGATTTCTTTAGTCCTCATCACATTCCTCCTTTTCCTCGACCACAGAAAATACTAAATCCTTCCTGTATGAAATCCGGTTCAGATTGCCGTCCAATGGTACCAATACGATCCAATCGCTGTGGTATTCAACAAAAGCAATGTTTTTATGCTCTACTTCTTTTAAATAGACGCTTCGCGTCGTTGATCTTTTCACCAGACTCATCGTTACTTTCATTGATTCTACTCCTTCATTTAGAAGGAATACCAGAACCACCGGTAGGAGGATTTCCCAGGTCTGCATCACCCCCCCGGTACACCTCATACATTCTGTCCATGCCTCGTCGTAATCTTTTCACCAAGGAAAGCAGCGCCCAATTTATTAATACTGATATCCAGAGGGTTATACACAAAATTACGATCACCATGATTACTCCTTCAAAAAAGTGCTTACTGCGCTTTCAATATTTTTGAGGATCTCGCGAGAAATTCTGCGTCTTTCGTGTCGGGTAAAACCAGCGTTTTTCAATTTATCGTTCAGTCGTAACAACATTTTACGCAATCGTTTCAAAAACAGTCCGGCACGCCACCTTCGCCACCATCGTTTTATTTTGCCGAAGATCATTGACCCACCTCCTTATCAGAATATACTAATGCCTTACGCGGTTGTTTTTGATTTCTGAAAGGAGGTGAGTCAAAAATGATCCCAGATAGAGACCTTAATCCTGCCGAGAAAGCTGAACGATTGCAAATACTTGATGAAAAATTTGAGCTCTTAGACGAATTTATAGATAAAGACAAACTCATCGCTGCTTCTCCTGCCATACAGAATCTAATTTTCATAGTTTCTATACTCGGCCAGTTTGTGAAGAATCACGAGGCTCTCTTTTTCTCTTTCTTCGAGAAATATAAGGAAGGTTAATTGAGCCATGCTAATCTTTTCTTCGGGTCGTTAGCTTCTTCATGTATGCTTATGATTTCGCCAGGGTGTCCTATTAGCCTTTTGATTGTCGGAGAAGACATTACGAACTTCCTAATAATTTGTTTTAATTCTTCTCTCAGCTCATCCGATATTCTCATTTCTTCTGCTGCCACATGATCTCCTTTTTATATTTTTCTGATCATTGCAATTTCACCTGAATATCGTCGCCAGCATTTCTCCAGCTCATAAATCGTGAATAGAAGCTTCTTGTTGTTCTGCCTGAATAATAAAACGTGCTCGCCTGACTGCTTCACTACCACGTCGATCATCTGACCGTAGTCAGCTTTCTTCTTCTGTTTCCTGCCGCCAACAGCAGGAATCAAGACGTCATCTCCGATTTTTATACGATGCTGTTGCTTGTACTTCTCCAGCAATTCTTTATAACTGCAAAATTCAGGTTGATCTTTTACCATAAACGAAAACCTCCTTTACTCCTAACTTCCTCGCCATTGAATTACCGATCCACTGCTTGAATCGTCTAATCTTCCCAAGCAGAGAAATTTCATAGACCAGATAACCACCGTAATAATCCCGAAAAGGATAAAATGCCACAAGATGGACACCCTTGTCCGTTCGCAGCCAATATCTATCCGCGATCTTCCTGAGATCCTCTTTGGTCCTCGGAAAATTAATTATCCTTGCCACTATCACTCCCAAACAAATAGGCCTCAGAGAATCCCAATAACTCCGAGGCCTTTTTTCTTATGTGCCAACCCGGGTTTCTACCGACAATAATGTGGGTAAGCTGCTGTCTTGATATGCCGAGTACCCTGGCAAATTCCGTTTCCGTACCGTATTTCGTAAGGATCGCAATCTTCAGGGGCCACCGCACGCGATCTGGATTTTTTACTCTACCGCTCATTAAAATTCACCATTGACAGCGAATAATATAATGTTATACTGTAATAGTGGAGGTGATATGAAAAATGAGCGATTGGCAAACGCTGAGAAAAAGATCAAGTCGTTGGAGAAGACGATTAACCAGATAAAACGTAATCTTACAAAGATCAATACGATCATTTCCAAGCAAAAATCCAAGGGCAAACGTAAATCACAAACAGGATAGTTCTTTAAGAACATGAACATGCTCGCTATTCAGCCCACATACCTGGTCAATAAGAGATACAACACGTTTAGGCATTTCTCTTTCGTTGAGACATGTTCTTATGAGATCAGAAGACTGCTCATTCATTTTCAATATCTGCGCGTTAAGCCTTTTTGCTTGACTGGTAATCGCGGGTGATAGCATGGATTTCTTTATCGCCATTTCAACCTCCTTTTCTTATAACAAAATTAGAGAAGCGCCTATCCCTTCGTTGCCTCGGGCCAGTGGGAATCAGCGCTTCTGTATGTAGGTTATGAACCATTATATAAGATTATACTGCAAATATGAAGTTTGTCAAGGGGTAATTTTACATATTTGCAGTATAAAGCAAAACATCTGAAAAATGAAGGGTTTGGGTGTTAGAATAAAGGAATTACGACAGTCATTAAATTTAACTCAAGATGAATTTGGAGATCGAGTAGGCGTTTCATCGGGCACTATATGTGGTATTGAAAAAGAACTCCGGGGTCGCAAAAAAGGTATAGGTGTAGATTTAATCATGAAGATTTGCAAAACATTCAAAATCGATCCTAATTGGTTGCTTTTCGGAGAAAAAAAACGAAGCGATATACCTTCGATTGTAGCCGAACCTCGTGAAGGATATGGGGAGAAAAAATATACAGCTGTGCCGGTAATCAATGAGGTCCCAGCTGGATATCCAACGTACCCGGACATTGAAGATCACGTCCGCGCGCACGTTTACCTACCCAAGGTCCCAAAACGGGCATTCGGTTTATATGTATCTGGCAAAAGTATGGAACCCGAGATCAGTGATGGCGACATCGTGATTATCGATCCCGGATATGAAGAAGTTAAAAAAGGGGAGTTGGGTGTATTCCGCGTAAATGAAGATACGACAATCAAGCGTTGCTTACCGATCCAGGATGGCTTTATTCTTCAACCGGCAAACCCGGATTATGAACCTATCCTGGTCACCGGCGAAACCGAATGCACCCTCATCGGCAAAGTAATCTACAAAATCGTAAAATGTTAAAAGGAGGTTTTTATGGGAGGCTGGATTCACGAATGCCCAAAATGCGGTTGTAAGAATATCATCGTGGGACGACTGATGGCGTACGATGAGTCTAAAGATAAATATCTACCAGTTTATCTTCGTGGAGATCAAAAAGAGGATAGAGAAAACGGGAAATATGCTGAGCAAACCATATCACGTATTTTATCCTGCTTTTGTTTTGACTGCAAACAGGTGTCGTTAGCAACGGATTAAGGGAGGGTTCTATGGACCAACAGCCTATAAAAAAACCGCTTTTCCCCCTCTGGACAAAAATCACGATCGGGATAATTCTCGCTCTTGTTATAATCGCATTGATGTCCAACCCGGAATCCAAAAAAACTGCTGGTGCGATATTATGTCTTATCGGTATTATCGGATTTTTGTGGTCAGGTGTGTGGCTTATTATTGATCTGTTTTTCACCGCGCATGAGAAAATCATCGGTTCAACACTTTATAAATTCCTCACGCCTGCGCGCAAAAAATACTTTGCTTTCTTTTTAATAAGTATTTTAATTAGTTTTTTAGGTGGCGCCTTAGTAGAATGATATCACCAGAGCATTCTCCTTCTCTCACTCCTCAACAGGGGGCATTATGAACAAACTGTATTACGGCGATAATCTTGATATTCTTCGAGAACATATTAAGGACGAATCTGTTGACCTGATTTATTTAGATCCACCATTCAAGTCAGGGCAAAATTATAATGTCCTTTTCGAAGAAAAAAATGGAAGCAAATCGGTTGCTCAAATTCAAGCATTTGAAGATACCTGGCAATGGGATAGAAAAGCAGCTGAAACATATCAAGAGATATTAGAAACTGCTCCTGGGAAAACATGTAATTTGATCATTGCATTTGAAAAAGCTCTTGGTCATAACGATATGTTTGCCTATTTGGTTATGATGGCTATACGTATTTTAGAACTACGACGAGCATTGAAACCAACAGGTTCACTATATCTACATTGTGATCCCACGGCAAGTCATTATCTCAAACTAATATTGGATGCCGTTTTTGGATATAAGAATTTCAACAATGAAGTGATTTGGTTTTACAAAAGCGGGGGCGCGACTAAAAAAAGGTGGAGCCGAAAGCATGATACAATATTTTATTATTCCAAGACTAATAAATATATTTTTAATCCCCAGACTGAAAAATCCTATAACAGAGATCTAAAACCCTATCGATTCAAAGGGGTTAAAGAATATAAAGATGATGTTGGCTGGTATACGCTTGTCAACATGAAAGATGTCTGGAATATTGATATGGTGGGAAGAACTTCAAGGGAACGTCTCGGCTATCCAACACAGAAACCTGAGACTTTACTCGAGCGAATAATCAAAGCAAGTTCTAACAGCGATGGTATTATTATGGACCCCTTTTGTGGTTGTGGTACTACAATCACTGTGGCAGAAAAATTGAAACGGCAATGGATAGGCATTGACGTAACTCATTTAGCTATTTCACTTATAAAATATCGACTGGCAGATACATTTGAATATACAGTAGAATACGAGGTACATGGTGAACCTAAGGACGTTGCTGGAGCACAATTCTTGGCCAAACAGGATCCTTTTCAATTCGAAAGCTGGGCTCTTGGATTAGTAAAGGCGAAGCCAACACAAAAAACAGCTGACCGTGGTATCGACGGTAATATTTACTTCCAGGATGATCCTAAAGGTGGACCGCCTGCGCAGATTGTTGTCTCTGTAAAAAGTGGTACAATCAATCCTGGCGTTCTTCGCGATCTCAAGGGTACTGTAGAAAGAGAGAAAGCAGCGATAGGTATTTTAATAACATTAAACGAACCAACACGCGGTATGAACAAGGAAGCACTTGATGCGGGGAAATACACATCACCATTTGGTAAGAAATACGATAAGATTCAGATTCTTACGATTAAAGAGTTATTTGAGGGTAAACAGATAGAAAGGCCTCGCGAGAGAATTCACTCCTACGATGTGACTTTCAAGAAACCGAAGAAACACAAGGGTGGTTGGGTTAAACAGCCGGATGTGTTTGATAAACCCGAGAACGAAGATGATCCAACCTAACCGCAAATTCCCTTACTCCAGAAAAACGCAAATGACACCACCAGGATATTATCGCTCTCTCACTCCTCAACAAACACAAATGACACCATCAGAATATTCTTCCTGTCTCACTCCTCAACAGTGGTGAAAAAATATACAATATTGCATAAAGATCGGGATGCCACATATTTATATCTTTTAAGCCCTCATAATAATATGCATATATTAACATTGATTTATTTCGATCGTGAGGGATATTGGACAAAATCGAATGAAATTACTCTTCATATAAAAGGAGAACATTTCCTTGCCAACACAGAAGAAGAGACGATCACCAAGGCTAATGAATGGGTGAAAAAAAATCTTGGCCCAAATTTTACTATTGAAGAATTTCAAGAGTAGTATTCCCCGGCTTACAGTCTATATATTAGTATCCTCATCGCTTTTAAGTAAATGTTCATGTTTTTTAAATAACTCCATATCTTGTGGATAACGCCCATATGTTGCATTACGATATTTTTGATTTTCAAAAGCCAGAGCTCGTTGGATTTCAAAAAACGAAAGCGCAGCTCCACCAATTTCTTCGTTGAATTTTTTCCTGGCTTCCTCAGTTCTTAAAAGAAGTTTGCGAATATCCCAAACTTTTTTAATATTATGAGCATACAAACTGCCAACCAACGGAGATAGTTCATAATTAGAAGCATCGACTCTCTTCTCTGGAAACATTTTTTCCAAAAACAATTTAAGTGTATCTAAATTAACAGGTTGTTTGAACAACTCCATTATCTCTTTAGCATATTGTGCGATTTCTTTTCTGTATTTATTGGCTTCGTCACGAATCTTGTCAAATTGACCATCTGCATTTCGCAAAATGACCGACAGCTTTTTGATTGTTCCCTTCAATTTTTCGGGTATATCTATTTCTTGCTTGTATTCTAAATGATGGTCGAATATCGCCCAAGCATCTTCAATGACCGTTCTAACTTGAATTTCACAGATATAGTCTTTGAGATCATCGTATCGAATCCCGCATTCCCTTTTGAGATAAACGAGAAAGTGAATACCTCTGTATCCAAATTCATCTGTTCCTTTTTCTTCTTTCTCTTGTACTTGAAACCTTTCATTGATAATCTTCTCTATTTTCGATAGATCGTTTTGATAGAGATATACCAATCTTACTCCTGCTATGTCCGTTATCTCGGAAAAGGGGGTTTTGCAATTTTTTTTAGCGCTTTTTTTAAGAAAACTTTCTAATGGTTTAATTCTACAAATAATTGACGAGTATTCAATGTTTGCCTCTTTAAGATTTCTTTGTAGAATATAAACTACCTCTTCGCATAGCTGTGTATATTTTAATTCATCATCGAAATACCGTCTTATTACTGTAGGTTGTTCCGTCCACATTCTTAATACTTCAGGTAATTGCCATCTCGACTTTTTTTTCATTTCCGCCTCACCGCCTCATGCGATTTCTTATATAATCTCGCAATCTCCCTTAATGACAACCCTTGTTCTTCCCAGTATTTAACCCTTCCTTTAGATAAATTTGTCCTCTCTTGTTTAACTATTTGAAAAATCCTCACCTTACTTACACCCAAATCGTCACCAATTTGCCTATATGATTTTTTACTTTGAGCATATTGAATAAGTACTTCATCTGGGTTGATAATACGTTTTTTGTTATGATTCTTCGGGAAGTACACCAACTTACCCGCAGCTATATCAAAAATTTTCGTTTTTAGATTATCTGACAAATCTTTAAATATCTCTTCAGCTTGATAAAAATTTTTCATCTCGGATTATAACTGCGATTTCAAAGAAGTCAAGACCGAGCGTTAAGTAAATTTATAAACTTAACGGCGGCGAATTTTATCTTAAATCGTTAAGTCTTTAAACCACTTAACGCTACCCCCTCAATCCGGTGACATTTTAGTCCCAAAGTAGTCCCCTTTAGACCAAATGACACTGACATAACCCCCCACCTGTCGCAATCCTCAACAGCTACATATTCCCGCCAGTACAAAAAGAATGAGGTATTTGTGCATAGTTCCTCCTTCATATTCCCCTTCGTTCTTTAGAACTAATCTGTACAAATTACTACTAAATCTCTATATAATTATACTGTAATTCATCAAAAGTCAAGACCCATATTAGGGGGACTGAAAAGACACCCCCTAAAATGTTTTCAGATTACTGAAATCGCCGAGTTGTTATCTTTTGATGGTCTTTATAATTTATATCCGTACCAGTAGCCGTCACCACCATCGCTTGAGGCGTCAGCATCACGTGCTATCCAGAGCATATCCTTGCACCATGATAAAGAAAACCCAAAGCCGGTGCGCGGCAACTCTATTTCCGTCACATATTTACCATCAAGATCGTAAACTGCGATTTCGAATTCGTCACTCCAGACAAAAAGATGTTCTCTCGATGCCGCAATAGCGTACTTATATCCATGTTCATCATACCATTTTGACAGTTTGAATTGATCCACCTCATCGCCAGTTTCGAAATCCAAAACCCTTACTTTACCTTCAGAATATTCATACAGATATTTGCCGTCCGGTGACATGGCTGGTGAGCTATTCTCTTCGTTGAATACACCCGCTAATTCGATATCAGCTACTTCGTCCCAGAGATCAACAACATAAAGGTCTGTACCGTAGTTTTTTATGTACAGGTTACCGTCCCTTGGATGATGGAAAATAGCGCGACCATCGACTCCAACATCATAGTATTCAATGAATTCTCCCTTTTTATCGTACTCGTTGAGTACGCAGTATTCATCATTCCCGCCATTGATCGTATAAAAGTGACGACCATCATAGGTTACCCCAACATTGTGGTAGAAGACATTATCCTTTATTTTCATTGACTGCACTGGTTTGTCGAATATCTTTTTTGTGCCGCATGTTGCCCGTACGGTTAGCAACATTATCGCTACCAGCAAACACACCTTGAAGATTTTTTTCATTTTTACCTCCACGAATTTTGCCCACATCTGTGATGTGGCTGCAAAATTCAGTGTCCACGTTTCTCCTATAGGAGAAACGGGACTTCCTTGTTAATATTATTTTAATACTATTACATCATTATTATGACAGCTACACTAAACTCCCCGAAAAGAAATTAATGAAAAATATAGAACAGAAATGCGACTTGCTTCTATTTACTATACAAAAAATGTTCTATATGTCAAGCCTTAAGTCTCTTAGGACTAGAGATTGATGTACGTCTGCTACAACAAAGTAATCGGGATTAACTAAATTTAGTTATTAGAGAATATTAGTTACGGTATGTGGCAATATTATTGGAATTTTTATAAATGTCAATACTTAAATCTCGAAAACAATATTGAGACGGAGATTTTATTAAAATAATGTATTCTAATTTAGTTTGATTATCTTCTTCGTTACTGTTTGCTTTTTAGACTCAGCGGTCATTTTTAGACTAAGCTGTACGAAATATACACCGGGTGGTACTTGGTAATCGTGTTCATCCAATCCAGACCAATAAATATTTTCTGAATGTTCATTCACCGATTCTGTTATATTATAGGTCTTTATTCGCGCACCTGTTACATCACATATGTGTAGTTCAGCGTAGTTATAATATGAACCCGGATTGTCCATGACACAGGAGATCATAGTTTTTCCAAAAAATGGATTTGGCATTACCTGAAGCAATGGCATCGAACTGTATGGTGACAATTGTTGCTGATTCTCTTCTATGCCTGTGATAACAGTGACTGTGCCTTCGTAGGGATAGAGATTTGTGCCGGTAACAGTCACATCCATATCGCCCTGGTGGGGCAGCGTGATGGCGAAGTTGATGCCGCCACTATTATCAGTATAACCAGTTTCATAAATAGTTGAATCCAACACTATGCAGACAAATGCCGACTCGACCGGCATTTCAGCGTGTTCGACATGCACATTCAGCGTATCATCGCCGACAAAAAGTGATGTATCGTGAGTGACATCGATCGACTTAGGACATGTGGTCCAGAGATTCATCGATGGGTCACCGAGCGTCGTAAAACCATAGTATTCATCACCGCCGCCCTGATAAAGATACATCTGGTAAACTCGTACTCTACCCGCCTCACATGCTTCACCAAATGTTTTTTTATGATCGACGAATACTGCATCGAAGAACCCGGTTGCTACTGCACTACGCAGATATGCCTGACCGACAACAGTCGTCGTTGTCGCGAAATAACCGGCGCCGCCGCGCGGCAATGTTGGACTTCCAGTGAGCAGCCATTTTTCTGCAGTCGCTGGCGTTGCGCCGATCCCGATTGTTCGACAGGTCAAGGATAGAACGATCGGTAGCTTGGTTCCGTTCTGTGAAAGGTCCGCGTTTACGTCGAATGGGCTGTACCAGGTGTTTACACCGCGACCGCGGTACATGAGGATCGAACGTCCATTATTTATCGCAGACAGTACATGGTTAGTATTATGACCATAATAATTAGAAAGTGTATCGATAGTCGTATAGCCATTATTAACCATTAAGCCAGCCGCGTGATAAGTATCTGACCAGTATATCGAATCATCACTATCCCAGTCCAATCGGGCGATCAGACATGCACTCGTAAACCACAATGAGTCAGTTATGTTCGGTGTTCGCTCATAAGCAAGGATCTTATTAACAACGGTCTGGGCTTCAGTAGTATTGTGTACGGTCAGTCGACCCGATAATATTTCATTGTATATATCACCGGTCACATTAGTATAATAATTATCCGTATATGTATAGCCTATTTGTGTAAACGGTAGATAATTAGGTGCGCCTACAAGCAGCAAAAAATCAGGCGGTATTTGCCAGCTATTATATGCATTGACGACATAGTTCCTTATTTGATAACTGCTCGAACCTATTTCTGACAATTTAACGACCTTTGTGCGTAGACCTTTTTTATGCTTCCACTGGGCAAGTGGTTGAACCGCATTATAGAAGTTATCATGGGTTACTATTAAATAGCGTGCCCCTATTTCCTGGCCAATGGCTAGCACACAGCCGATTAGAAGCATCATGACAGATCTCATCATATCTTACTATACTCAATTAGCGCGTGCGGTCAAGACTTAAATCTCGCTGGTTAGACAATAAACCAATATTCAACATTTCTGTCTAAACCGTAGAATAAGGAGGTAGCAAATGAACGAAAAACAATTAGCCAGATTAGAACCTTTTAAGGATTTTTTGAGTTTAAGAGGCAATTTTGATCGTCTGTTTGAGGATTTTTTTGGCAGATTGCCTGTCGAAAGACAGGATCTCTGGGCGCCGACAGTCGATATCGTAGAGAATAACGGCAATATCGAAGTGAAAGCAGAATTACCCGGTATGAAAAAGGAAGACATCAAAGTCACAGTCCGTAATAATATGCTACAGCTGTCTGGTGAACGCAAACATGAAGAAGAGACCAAAGACAAGACATTCCACCGAGTTGAGCGTTACTATGGTAAATTCTGTCGGACGATCGAGCTGCCTGTAGATATCGATGCAGATAAAATAAAAGCGCAGTATAAAGACGGTGTCCTCAACATTGTTTTACCGAAGCCGGAATCGATGAAACCCAAACAGATTGATGTTGAAGTAAAATAAGTCTCATCTCCCTCGAGACAGGGCTGGCATAAGCCAGCCCTACTTCATTTTCGGATATTTTTCCAAAAGATTGACTTTCTAATATACATTGCTATAATTCAATATGAAGAAAAATATTTTTGTTATATCCATTCTTTTTACTCTCTTTTTTACACCAATGTGCTTTGGTAACCGTGGTATGATACCGGTTAATCCAAATATCAAGATATTCGAGCCGATGCAACGTGCTATGATAGCATGGAATGGCAGCAAGGAGATCCTCTTATTGAGTACAGATTTGAGCGCCTCAGATTCAACGATATTACTCGAGGTATTACCCCTCCCCACAGAGCCCGAGGTGAAAAAGGGCGATCTGGAAACTTTCCGCCGGGCTACTGACCTAATAAATGCTAAACTGCACGCAATGGCTATGGCTGGAAAGCGAAACGGTGATGAAGAGAAAGCTGTAAAGGTACCAGGCGGTGAGGTTACTTTTCATGAAAAGATCGGTGCACATGATATTTTCGTTACTCATCTTTTAGACGCAGACGGATTCGTTGACTGGGTTTCAAATTATCTGAAATCACTTGAAATTGAAGGTGATGTAATTTCAGACGCGATGAGGGCGCTTATCGAAGAATATGTCGAAGATGATTTTACCTGGTTTGTTTTTGATGTTGTTACCCTGGGCACAGAGACTGTGACCAATGAGCCGATTCAATATACTTTTGAAACGAACAAGCTTTACTATCCTCTGAAAATTACCAAGACCGGTGAAGGCCATACCTCTATTGAATTATTGATTCTGACACCGCGGTTGTTAAGGAATTTTCCTGGTTTACCGATAGAGAAAATATCGCTGGCACATGATCCGATCACGATTTTCAATGATGAGCTGAAGGATCTTAACGAGGACATGTTTGAACTTCTGGGTCAACTTGAGGACATGATATTACGTATTTGGAATATCGAAGGTGATCTTATATCATTTGATGAGGATTTGATTGCCTATTAGCTGTGGTCTGATGTTGTTTGTTATGAAATAGATTGTCATGGAGTGGAGATGAAAAAAAGGTCAAAGGTCAATATTAAAAAAACCGTGACTGAGTTAGCAAGAAAGAAAGGTACGCCGTTATTTCTGATAAGTAAAAGCCGTCTCCTTGAGCAGATCGAGAAATTCAAGACATTATTGCCACGCGTTAAACCTTACTATGCGATGAAAGCGAATTCGCACCCCTTCATTTTAAAGACGCTCAATGAAGTGGGTTGTGGTTTTGATGTTGCCTCGATCCACGAGATGGACACTGTTTTAAAACTCGGAGCACGCCCGGATAATGTGATTTTTGCAAATACGATAAAGCATCCTGATGCCCTGAAATTCGCTGCCGTCCGTAAAGTCAAACTCATGACCTTTGATTCCGAGTACGAACTTTATAAAATCGCCAAGCATGCACCCGGATCCATGGTTCTGATACGCATAAAAGTTCCCAACGTCGGTTCGGTCATCGAATTGTCGTTGAAGTTCGGTGCTGAGCCGGTTGATGCGATGCCTTTGCTCATCAAAGCTCATCAGCTCGGCCTGAAGCCGGCAGGTGTGAGTTTCCATGTTGGCTCACAGTCGACAAGTGTTGAAAACTATCTGGCCTCTCTGGAGATGACATCGATCATATTCAGTGATGCGAAGTTGAAGCAGTTACCCCTTGAAATCCTCGATATCGGAGGCGGTTTTCCGATCAAATATTTTGACCATGAAAAAGACCCTTTTTTGCCAATGGTTTCTCATATCAAGAAAGAACTGAACCGTCTGTTTGATCCGGATGTCAAGGTTATAGCTGAACCAGGTCGGTGTCTGGCAGGACCGTCGTGTGTCCTGGTCATGACCGTCGTTGGCAAATCGATTCGCGCGAACAAGCACTGGTATTATCTTGACGACGGAGTCTATGGTTCGTTGTCCGGCATTATTTTTGATCACGGCAAATACCATTATAAGGTAATGAGAAAAGGAATAAAGCAGATCACCACGCTTGCCGGGCCATCATGTGATTCACTCGATATTATTTCAGTAAGCGAAGATCTGCCCGAGCTGGAAATAGGCGACATTATATACGTTGAAAATATCGGTGCATATTCATGGGTAACGGCAACGAATTTCAATGGGATTCCTCCAGCGAAAGTGTTGGCAATCGCTTAGGAACAAGGAGGTGTAATGAAAAGGATTCATAGAATTAAAAAAAAGGTGGATGAAGTACCTGATTGGCTGAAAAAAAAGAAGTACCCGAATAAAACGAAATATTTATCCGGAGCGAAAATTTTCCCACCCGGCATTACCGGTAAAGAAAAGCTCACCGACCTCATCGAGGATAATTTCCTGGCGTATAATGCGGCCCGCCTGCGCGAGGGTTGTCGTCTTTTCGTTGAAAAAATGCTCGGCAAAAATGTGACCGTCGGCATGAGCCTTGCCGGCGCATTGACGCCCGCTGGTTTGGGCAAATCGGCCGTGATCCCTCTGATGAAAGCGGGATTTATTGATTGGATAGTGTCGACCGGTGCGAACCTGTATCATGATCTACATTTTGCCTTCAATCTGCCGCTTTATGTCGGCACGCATCTCATTGATGACGCTGATTTGAGAAAGAACGACATCGTGCGTATCTACGATATCCTCTTAGGGTACAGCGATTGTCTTATGGCAACGGATGAGATCTTCAGGGGTATTGTCAAGCAACCTGAATTCCAGAAGGAAATGGGTACTGCGGAATTTCACTACCTGCTCGGCAAATATGCAGCAGAATGGGAAGCAAAGACCGGTAACAAGGACAGTTCTGTTCTGGCAGCAGCCTACCGCTTGGGCGTACCCGTCTATACCAGTTCGCCCGGTGATTCGACGCTCGGTATGAATATCGCCGAAGCGGAAATACGGGGTAATAAGATTCGCATCAATCCGTCGATCGATGTCAATGAAACGACCGCTTATGTTCTTGCCGTGAAACGGTCGGGAGGTAAATCTGCCGTTCTTTTACTGGGCGGCGGCAGTCCCAAGAATTTTATCCTGCAGACCGAACCTCAGATCCAGGAGGTGCTCCGAATTAAAGAAGTGGGACATGATTATTTTTTCCAGATAACTGATGCCCGACCCGATACTGGCGGGCTATCCGGTGCAACCCCGCATGAAGCGGTATCCTGGGGAAAGGTCGATCCGAGCCGGCTGCCTGATACAGTCGTATGCTATATGGATACGACGATCGCATTTCCCATAATCGCGCATTATGCCCTGGCAAAGCACAAAAAAAGAGCTTTAAAAAAATTGTATTTCAAGCGCGAGAAATTTGTTAAAAATCTGGTGCGTGAGTACTTTGCGCACAATAAATAAGATAGTATCGGAGTAACGGGAAAAGCGTAGGTCAAGAAATGTAGTCACCTGATTTATCAGGTAGTATGACCTCAAAAAAAACGGACGACATAGAGCAAAGAAACGATATTAACGTTCAAAACGCCTTAAACGTTCTTAATTACATATTTACAAAATTACTGAATGACTCTCTTTTTTGTATATTTACTCCCTTGTCATTCCCCGGCTTCCTCTCTGTCATTCCCCGGCTTCCTCTCTGTCATTCCCCGGCTTGACCGGGGAATCCAGGGAAATCTTGATTTTTTTAAAAAACAAAAAAAGGGTGAGTGAGGGGACTTGAACCCCCAACCATTGGAACCACAGTCCAATGCTCTGCCAATTGAGCTACACCCACCGTCACAAGGGGGACACCCCCTTGTATCCAAAAAACTTTTGTAAAGGCATCAAAACTTTTTCGGATGCCTTAAATCCCCCGTCTTACACTCACTAACTTTACGCGTTACGATCTCAAACGAAGTTACGTCCGTATTTCTATTAATCAATCCTAGAGCATACGGTACTTTGCTCAGGGCGACACCCTTGTTAAAAATAAGTAGGCACTAGGAACTAAACACTAGGCACTATTTACTAATTATAACAAATAATCCTCAGAACGCAATACGCAGTGCGCATTACGATCTTTTCCAACCGCTTTGCGGTCGAATACCCCGCACAGGATTTGAACCTGTAACCCGCTGATTAAGAATCAGCTGCTCTGCCGGGTTGAGCTAGCGGGGCTTAACAAGGGGGACACCCCCTTGTATCCAAAAAACTTTTGAAACGGCATCAAAACTTTTTCGGATGCCTTTAATCCCCCGTGCCCATAGACCGAAGTCATTGAACATAGAGGTTGTTCCCGTGTTGACACGGTTCTGTTTTTATTACATTCCTTAACTGGCGTCTTCTTTGGGCTTTGCCCATAAAGGGGGATACCTCAAAGAAGAGCTTTGTTCTTCTTGGCTAATGACATATTGTACTATTTCTATAGCAACTTTGCCATTAGCCATAAGCTATTAGCCGTCTCGCACTCGGCGAGATTTCTCTACCGTTCCCTCGCCCCTTTGGGGAGAGGGTAAGGGTGAGGGGTATATATTCTAATCATAGCACCCTTCGATAAACTCAGGGTCATCAATTCTACAATTGCATTAAAAGACAAATGCAAGCACAATTGTGACACGCCTGGAGGGACTCGAACCCACGACCTACGGATTAGAAATCCGTTGCTCTATCCGACTGAGCTACAGGCGTATATAGCTTTGCTAATTTTCATCCTCAATTTGGTCCACTTTTGGGCCATTTTTTTCTGAGGATTTTGG
>JBARXB010000041.1:0-2767 GCA_049647165.1 bacterium | reverse complement strand
CCATTGGTATTGGTCGCGATATCAGATCCGACATTGGCAATCGTGCAGACAATACCGGCATCTTCACCCGGATCTAACATACCATTACCATTACCACCCACTACCTCATAACCGACCAGCACAACATTGGGCATAGTAGCACCACCACCAGTTACCGGTACGAGCGCAGTATAGCGGTAGTAGTTAGCCTTGGTTATTGTTACCAGAACAGTATCACCCTGGCTCTGTGGGACGATCGCTATATTGACTGGACTTCCGGTTCCTTCATCAACACCGATAATCTCGCCATCTACAGTCAATGCTATGATCGAACTATCGTTTGCTGTGACCGTGAAAAAGACCTGTCCGCCGGGCAGGGTCGATGCGTGGCTGACTGTTAGATTCTGCGGTATTTCTGAAAAGAGGGTATTAAAGACATCGCCATGGTGATGAAATAGATGGTGTGTATATACTTTATGTTGTGGATTATATGGCCAGCTTGAACCCTGTAAGAATATCTTACCAGAGCTCATAGCTATACATGGATTGAGCACACTGTGACCGGGCATGTCAGCTAAGGGATAATCCGGCATGAATTGCGGCCACATACAATCGTAAACACCCCAGATATAAGTATCATTGACGAAGGAGTAGGAAACTTCAGATGCAGCGTTCAAACCCATCGCACCGTATTGTATACGGTGAAACTTTTCCGCGAACGTTTCAGCATACCAATTATATTTGCCGGTCAAACAATTGAGTGAGAAGACAAATGTGAACATCGTATTCGTTAACGAGTTAAGATGTGTGGTAGTATAATACGGTTCACCCCAACCGGTTTCCATACCATGATCACGATGCTGGACAATGAAAGCACCGGAATTAATGGCATTGGTTATGCCGGTCGCTGAACCACTGTTCCACCAGGAATAATCATAAGGATTGGTTGTCGGTATATAACCGAGATTAGAAAAATAGGTTACCACGGTCGCTGTGTTGGCATTTGTCGACCAGGCACAGCCAGCATATGGGCTGCCTGAATAAACATTATACTGTCGAGCTGGATTTTTGCCGAGATCATTGATCCAGAAACCTCGAATGGTTTCTGTACATAACTGGAACCAACGTTCTGTTTGCCAGCCGCAAGCTACTAATGGTCCGTCATAGAAATTCGACGCCGTATAAGGACTCCGTTCATAACTCAGGAATTTATTGATCATTCTATTCAGGTTTGTCTCAGTTTGAGCACAGATACGTGCATGATGCATATCAGGCAGGTTGTCACCATTGACATCAGCATAGATATTATCCGAGACACAGTAACCATTCCACATTGGCGATGTAATACCATAGGCATCGCCGGTTGATGGGTAGTCAGATAAGATCAAAAAACCTGCTGGAGCAGGGTTCCAGGTATTGTATGCATTATTCAAGAAACCTTCGATCGCTCCAGAAGTTGAACCGCCAACTTCAGTTAAGGTAAAAACATCGCAACTAATACCCTGTAATTTGCGCCATGTCTTGATCGTATCACCCCATGCCTCAAATAATGCATCGTCCGGAACAATGATGATATATTCAAAACCACTCTGCTCGCTGATACGCTCTGGGGCATAAAAATCGATCTCTGGTAAAGATGTGTAATTCAATAAATGACCCTGTAATATCGGTTCCCAAAAACGACTGCGCAGACGGTCTTCACCAAAATGACCATTACCACCAATGAAATCAACCCGACAACGGATGTCCTTGTATACGATCAATTCCTTGGTCGCCGGATTATACTGGAAAGGTGTTACACCTAATATTACCACGTCAACACCACGTATCTGCATCGGTTCTGATATCTGAACCGGGACATCTGGATAATAGGCATTACGACCGTATATCGTTATGTCTCGTTCATAGCGCAAAGGTGAATCGTCATCGTCACGCGGAATATTAAATGCTGGCGCTACTTCAACACCATGGTAGACTTCAGTACGGACATCTAAAACCGTTACCTGAGCACGTGCGCCCTGTGGTACTGCAATATAACGACCTGTACCGGCTAAATTCGGCGCGCCTTCGTCATTCGGCAAGAAGATACCAGGTATACCATAATGCTTCATCATTATACCATCGATCTCCATTTCCTCAATAACGAGCTCATGCGTACTAAAGATAACCTCAACACCATTTATTCCTTGTGATACCACATTGAATAGTGGATTTGGCGCCCAGTTATCATCAAAGGTCACTACCTCTGCTGTAAAACCAAGCACGAGAAGCAATAATAGGGAACATACTACTTTACGCATATACTACTCCTTTCATTTTTTATTATATAATAATCAGTCTCTAGTTAGATTGTTTGATTTTAATATTTAATTACAGCAAACAAAAACTAACCTTCGTTTTTTTATCTCCATAAATATGGTTATTGGGTTAGGGGCAGGAAGCTGGATATTATTTTTTATTCCAGGTTCCTGACCCTAACCTGTTTTCCATTATTTTAAAAGAACAGCCTTTTCTGTTCTCTGATAATCATCCGCTTCAAAACGGACAAAATACACGCCGGCAGGTACCCGGCGACCAAGGTCATCACGCACATCCCAGACCCGGGTATAATAACCCGGCTCACACTTGCCACTGGCCATAGTACGCACTAAACGACCCGTTGCATCATAAATCCTTAATGAAATATCCTGATTCTTATTCTTCTCTGATATCTGATATCTGAAAACCGTCATCTGTTTGAATGGATTAGGATACATTGCGCTCAACATCGTCTTCATCGGGATAGTGC
>JBARXB010000040.1:0-46756 GCA_049647165.1 bacterium | reverse complement strand
GTATTCATGCCAACGGTATCGGCTCTTTCTTCAAACAACTCTTTTAATGATCGCCGGTGGATCAGATTGCGGTCTTCACACGATCGCATGAACATTATACGATCTAATATTCTTTGCGTTATTTCTTTGAGATACTCGGCATCCTTTATTCCGTCCTCTGAATGAAAGTGTTGGGTATTGTTTTTAAAAATATCTTTGGCTAATTTCTCGCGCCATTTTTTCAGGTCATCGAGAATCGCTTTATCGACCGGTAATCTTTCTTTAGGTTTGATGAGCAGCAGTTTTTCCAATTCGCCGTTAATAACCGACTCTTTTGATAATAACCATATTTTATCGAATTTATCAAGATACTCCTGCCATTCTAAATCAAGCTTTAATCCTTTTTTCAGATTTCTCGCATCGGGTTTGATCGTGACATCAAATAGTTTCAATCCTTCAAAGTCGGTCAATAGTACAAACGGAACGCTTTTTCTATTGTAGCCATAGCCGACTGCCTGTTTAATATGTTTGTCAAGGTCAGCTTTGGGTGGTTTGACCTCAATGAATAATTTAGTTTGCCCCTCGGCTTTAAGCCCGTAATCGACTCTGCCTCTGGAAATTTTTTCCTCGGGACTGACCTCATCCCGGTTTGAGACGTCCCAGCCAAGAACGTTTCTTAAAAAAGGTTGTATAAAACCGGTTTTGGTCGCTTCTTCGTTATAATCATTGATTCGTCCGGCATTGGTTTCTTTTTCGAATTTACTTATTAAATTTGATAGATTTTCGCGTGCTTTTTCCTTACTTAACTTCATTTTCTCCCTTGATAGAGTTTATTTAGTGCTGCATAAAAGTCAAGGTGTAATTCTGAGCCTGTTAAAAAAATACAGGCTCGACGATTACGGATTTGTCTGATGAACCCCGCTCATCTGCGATGGGCGGGGGTGAATCAAACCACTACATATAGTCCCCTCAGCCTGAGACAGACAGGTGATTTATCCCGCTTCGTATTTTAATTCTATAAAATGGAATTGCGGGATTTATCAGGTAGGGACATAGCAAGTTCGATAAATCGGGATACTACAGGATTAGCAGTCATTGACATTGGACAGGTAATATGCTACAATTAAGTGTAGTTTAGCATATATTAAAGGAGGTTTTATGTTAACAAAAAAGATATTGGTAGTTATTTTACTTTTCACGGTTTTTTTAACTGGTGACGTCATTCAGACGAGGATCACTGCGAGTCCTGTAATATTTAACGGCGATACACCGGTGATCGAGGGATTTAATAAATTACAGATCCCTGGTACACCAGTACTTCCAGCAAAAAGTGTCCTGCTGGCATTACCTCCAGGAGCAAGGGTGTTGTCAATTGATATTGATTATACTGCACCTCGTGAACTCGAAAGAACTGCTATAGATATTGCACCGCCATCCCTGCCGCTTTGTATGGAGAAAAGTATTGTGCAGGAAGCTTTGGCGAGGTATCAACAGAATATCGATCGTCTGACAATGCAGGATGGTTCATTCCCATCACGCCCGGTATACTATTCAAAGCTCAGCTATTTTCGAAATATCCCGTTTATTAGAATAACTTTTTTCCCCCTTGCCTATCAACAGGGTATATTGAATTACTACTCAGGAGCAGACATTCTTATCCACTATGTTGTCGAGCCAGCGAATAATAGCATCGCCGAGTGGGTCGATAAGAATGCTGCTATGTTTGCCAACTGGGGTGAGATCAGGGAGTATTATAAAATCGACACACGACAGGATTCTTTTGACTATGTCATTATCACCCGAAATTATCTTTTCAGTGCATTTGACAGTCTGGTCGACTGGAAAAATGGTCTCGGTTACACGGTAAAATTAGTGGATTATGATTCGATCCTTGCCCAGTATCCAGGTACACAGGCTCCTGACAAGATACGAAATTTTCTCATCGATAAATACGACACCTGGGGCATCCATTATCTTTTACTCGCCGGTAATGTTGATGTGATACCGATGAAGATATGTTTTCCTGATCCCGGGCACAATTATGATACGCCTACAGATTATTACTATGCCGAGCTTACCGATGATTGGGATAGCGATAATGATGGTTATTATGGTGAATATGAAGAGGATAGCATCGGTTTCGTGCCCGAGATAACGGTCGGTAGATTTCCTTACAATGATGCTGCAACATTGAACTCCATTGTTCGGAAAACATTGGATTTTGAAATGGATACTGGTTCCTGGAAAAATCGCGCTTTGCTCCTCGCCGCGTTCAATAATTTTGAGAATGAAGATAATACGGGCTGGCCTGCATGTGATGGTGCAGCATTGATGGAATATATGAAAGACAGTCTGCTCAGCGGTTGGTCATATACTCGTATGTATGAGGAAGCAGGTTTATGTCCCTCGAGTTATCCTCACGAACAGCCGCTTACTCAGGGTAATGTGGTAGCCGAATGGTCGAGTGGGAACTATGCAGTCACCAACTGGTCAGGACACGGTAATCCGAGCGGTGCCTATCGGAAATATTGGGCATATGACGACGGAGATTCTATCCCTGAAGATTTTGAGATGGCCTGGGAGACTTTCATCGATATGTATGATCCACCGTCGCTCGATGATGATCATCCGTCAATTGTCTTTGCTGCCTCATGCAGCAATGCAGGAGGCGATGATAATCTTGCACGTGAGCTTATTGCCAACGGCGCATCCGGGATCGTTGCCGCGACAACGTACGGCTGGTATACACCAGGTTGGGAAGATCCTTCAACCGGTAATATCATGTCTCTTGATTATTATTTCTACCACTATCTTATCGCTGATGGTAAGAAAGTCGGTGATGCGCTTTTTGATGCGAAGATGTACTATTTCAACTATCTCTACTATCCTGACCCCTGGGCAGGTGATCCAGAGTGGACGCCGCAGCAGAATATGCTCGACTATAATCTTTTTGGTGATCCATCATTGGTGCGGGAAGGCGTAGGGATTGAAGAAGAGGTGGTTCACAGCACGGTAGCGCCGGTTGTGTATTTTTACCCGAATCCGGTGAGATCACAAGGCTATATTGCTTTTATCTTACCGTTTAATGGTGACGTATCGATATCCCTGTATAACATCGTTGGTCAAAGAATCAGCACGGTGTACAAAGGGAACACCAAAGCCGGTTACCACAGTGTAAGTTTCACTGCTAAGGATCTTCCAGGTGGCGTTTACTTTTTAAGGATGGAATTTACTGGCTGTAACGACAATTTGGTAAAGGAGCAAAAAATCATCGTTTTGCATTAGTTGTTACGAAATTATTAAAAGCCACAACTAGTATCGTTTCAAATTGAAAATATTCGATTTGACAACTCTGTACTGGTCGAATCTACTTGACTAATAAATAAAGACGAAGCCTTCGTACCGAGCTCAGGCCGAGGGGGTCTGCCACTACAGTTTTTCAATGTTAGAAAAAAACAAGGCACGAACCATTTAAAACGGCACCAGAATACTGATTCATCATATGCCGGCAACGTATATCTTTTGATTCAAACATCCACACAATCTGTCATTCCGGTAATTACCGGAATGACAGATTGACAACATAGATGATTCAGTTATAATGCGTCATGGAAAGAAGAAAGATGTTAGAGACCCATTACCGGGCATCGCGTTTCTGCCGTGTGATCGGTAATCCAACAGCATATCAGATTCTCAAATTACTTGCAAAAAGGAAATGGACACCGACTAACCTAGCTAAGAAAATCGGTTTAAGCCTGAAGACTATTTCTGACACGCTACGAAATCTGAGACAGGTTAATATAGTTAGATACGAAACAAGAAATAAAAATAAGTTATATTTTCTTAAAAATGAATCATTAGTGCAAGTACTGATGAATATCGAGAAATATGTTGAAAAAATGAGGGTAGAAAAATGGTAGTCCGACACTCCGATAATTACCGGAATGACGGATTGAGGAGTTGAGGCGTATGAGTGATGTGTTTGAGGTGATGAAATGGCGCCGAAGTGTGCGTAGGTTTGCGCCTAAAAGAATCGAGCACGAAAAAATACTTCAGATCTTAGAGGCTGCACGTATCGCACCATCCTCAAGTAATCGTCAGGCCTGGCATTTTGTCGTTATTGATGACAAGTCGATCATCGAACTGATACCAAAACAGGTCGTAATGGGTGAGAAGATGGTGATTAAATGGCTCAAGGATGCACCCCTGGTCATTGCCGGATGCTATACCAAAGCATTTACTCACTACATTGCAAAGCTATTTGATCATGAAAATCATCTTGTCGACGTTTCTATCGCCATGACCCATATCGCTTTAGCGGCGACTGCATTAGGGATCGGTACTTGTTTTGTCGGCTGGTTCAATCATAAGAAGTTGAAGAAGTTACTGAATATCCCCACCCATTATAATATTGCGGTGCTCATGGCGCTCGGTTATCCAGCAGAAAATTCGACCAAGCAGGCGATCGGCAATATTGAAGCCAGGCCGCGTAAGTCTTTAGAGGATATCGTTTCATACAACAAATATGGTGAGAATTTCTGAAGAAGCCCGCTCTTTTTGTAAAAGAGTGTGCTTACAGCAATAATTACTTATGAAATGTCCGATAAATCGGACGACTACATTTTCTATCTGTGTTCCGCGAAGCGAGAATCCCGATTCCTTAATGCGAACAGCAAATGTAGAATCGGGATAATCTATCTGTTTATCACCGTGATCAACCGAACTTAATAAAGTTCGAGATACTTATCGTGCTCCCACGTTGAGACCTGGATCGAATACTCGTCCCACTCTTTCATCTTAACATCATAATAACGCTGGAATAAAATATCCCCGAAGGCACTTTTTGCCATTTTGCTACGTTGAAAATACACGAGTGCCTCCCATAAGGAGCGCGGCAAGACATCGATCCCTTTGGTTTTAAGGACATCAGATTTTATTTTATAGACATTTTCCTCGACCGGTTTCGGTGGTTCAAAGTTGTGCTGAATACCTTCTATTCCAGCTCTGAGTACCGCGGCTAAGAGTAAATAAGGATTTGCCGAAGGGTCACAGGAGCGAAGTTCGACGCGTGTGCTGGTATACTTTTTCTTGCTGAAGCGCGGCACCCGGATCAATGCTGAACGATTCATTCTACCCCAGCAAATATACACCGGTGCCTCAAACCCGGAAACCAGTCTTTTATACGAATTCACGAGCGGTGATGTCACCGCGCATATTTCTTTGATGTGTTTTAATACACCGGCAAGATAATTGTAGGCAAGCTTACTCAAACCATAACTATCTTTTGGATCGCTGAATTGGTTTTTCTTGCCTCTGAAAATACTCTGGTGTATATGCATGCCGTTTCCTGCTGCGCCGAATATTGGTTTTGGCATGAAGGTCGCGTGAAGATAGTATTCCTCCGCGACTTTCTTGATGATCATACGTGCAGTCAGGATATTATCTGCAAGTTTCAACGCATCCGTGTAAAGGAGGTCGATCTCGTGTTGACCGCAACCGACTTCATGATGCCCAGCTTCAAAAGCGATGCCGAATTCCTCGAGTCGTTCGCACATTTTTTTTCTGATGCGCAGAGCAAGGTCACCGCCGAGGTCAAAATAACCCACCCGATCATGAGGTAAAGGAATTACGGTATCGTTGTCACGACGGAAAAGGTAAAATTCGAGTTCTGCTCCGATATAGTAATCCATACCTTTTTTCTTGAGCAGCTTAAGGTTTTGTTTTAGAATGCCGCGGGGGTCGACTGGGGCAGGTTGGTGGTCTGGTGCATAAACATCGCAGATGAACCGCGCCGTATGTTCTTCGCTCCATGGAATAACCGCAAAGGTCGTTGGGTCTGGTTTTAGGTACATGTCGCTTTCAAAAATCCTGCCGAATCCTTCGACTGATGAACCGTCAAACCAAATGCCATCTTTTAATGCTTTGCGTACTTCCCGAACCGGAATGGTAACATTTTTCACGGACCCCAGGATATCTGAAAACCAGAGGTCAATGAATTTTATCTTATGCTTACTTATAGTTCGGAAAATTTGATCGATGGTCATATCTTATTTCCTCTTTCTTCGTTCAGCTTAAATCTTTTTTTTTGGTTTTATGGTTACTTTTTTTATCTTACGCACCACTTTTTTTGTGGTTAACCGTTCGCAGATCGATTTTGCTTGAGTGAATAGCAGTAAATAGTCTGGTCCACCCGCTTTTGAATCAGTACCCGACATATTAAACCCGCCAAAAGGTTGAATGCCAACGAGTGCTCCAGTACATTTCCGATTGAGATAGAGATTGCCGACAAAGACTTCACGTCTTGCCTTCTCAAGTTTTTTTCGGTTTCTAGAATAGACGGCACCGGTCAGCCCATATTCAGAGTCATTAGCTAATTCCACGGCATGCTCAAAATTCCTTGCTCGGGTAACTGCGAGAACCGGTCCAAAGATCTCTTCTTGGAATATCCGGTGGTCGTGTTCAATGTCAGCGATGACAGTTGGTTTGATAAACCATCCATCGCCAGGTGCAGGTTCGCCGCCACAAACAATATTTCCTTCCGATTTGCCGATCTTAATATACTCGAGTATGGAATTATAAGCCGCCTCGTTTATCACGGGACCCATATAATTTTCTGAATGTTTTACTGGACCTACTTTGATCGCTTCGACTGTCGGGATGAATTTCTTCATGAACTCCTCGTAGATCTTATCATCGAGGATCAGTCTTGAACAGGCTGAACATTTCTGTCCTTGGAACCCGAAGGCACTCATTCGGACACCATTGACCGCGGCATCGATATCAGCCTCAGAATCGACGATTATCAGATCTTTACCGCCCATCTCAGCAACGACGCGTTTTATCCAGATCTGGCCGGGTTGAGTTATACCGGCTTGCTCGACAATGCGCAAACCGACTGCTTTTGAACCGGTGAAGGCGATGAAGCGTGTTTTCGGGTGGCGCACCAGGTAATCACCTCCGATCCTGCCCGGTCCGGTCATAAAATTCACAACCCCAACCGGGACTTTCGCTTCTTCAACGATCTCCATGAACTTAGCCCCGATACCGGGCGAATCGCTCGATGGTTTGAGGATCACGGTATTACCACTTACGAATGCAGCGGTTGTCATTCCGCAAAGTATCGCAAGCGGAAAATTCCAGGGTGGGATGACCACACCAACACCAAGAGGAATGTAAACCTGTTTATTGATTTCACCCGGATATTTATATAATTTTGGTCCTCTATCATACCGCAATGCTTCGTGTCCATAGTAGTCACAAAAATCGATCGCTTCGGCGACATCAGCATCCGCCTCATACCAATTTTTACCTTCTTCATAGACCATCCAGGCGTTCAGTTCAAAACGACGACGACGCATGATATTGGCCATTTTGAACAAATAATTCGCCCGTAGTTTAGTTGGTGTGTAGCGCCATGATTTAAATGTCTCAAGCGCGACTTGCATAGCCTTTTCTGCGGTTGCTTCATCAGCTTTTTGGAAAGTTCCGACAATTTCACCCTTTTTTGAAGGGTTATATGAATGGAATTTTTTATCTAATTTAACTCTTTGACCGCCGATAATTATGCTGTATTCTCGGCCAAATTGCGATTCAACCATAGCAAGAGCTTTTTCCATCTTTTTCCGAATGACAGGTTTTGTAAAATCATTGTATTTCTCAGTTTTAAACGTTCTCATTGAGCCTCCTTCGGCTCTATTATATCTAGCAAAATAGGGAAGTCAAGATAATTGAAAATATTCGTAAGCATAGCTTGACTTCCACTGCTATATGACTATCATTTTTACATGAGAAAGATACATCTACTTATTATAATATTGTTACTTTCATGCAGCGCGGTTCAGGAACGTCTGGCTGTAAAAGAGTGTAAATTCGCACTTACTTCTGTCAAACCCTATGAGTTCACGTTTAATAATTTCAAGCTTGATTTCGACATCAAAGTTGATAATCCAAACAAGGTCGACGCGGTACTCGACAAATTAAAATATACTTTATATGCTGATGAAAGCGCCTTGATCAGCGGGACGACTGGTAAGGGATTGAAGATTCCAGCTAATAAATCCAACAATTTCATTACCACGATAACCCTTGAATACAGTAAACTCGGTGAAATCTTAACGTCGACGATCAAACTCGGTAAGGCAGAATACAAAGTTAAGGCAACCGCTTATATTCAAACCTTGATCGGTGAAATAAGTTTTCCTGTAGAGATAACATTGAATAAGTAATACACCCCCACACCTTATTTTTGATTTAGATTTAACTAATACATTTTCTGTCTTTCTAAAACCTTAGAAAAGTGTATCCTTTAATCCATAAACATTTGCTGAATAAGGTGCGGGAGTGCACAAAAATTGTGCAGCGGGCACTGAATATGTGCCTGATTATTGTTTTTATGCACGTAATTTCATGGTTTTTTCCTGGCATGGGTCTTGCATAAATACAATATAGAGGTGCATGATGAAAAAATTCAAAAGTCTATTTTATTTTCTAATTACCGCAGCAATTTTGGTTCTGATGAGTTGCTGCTATGAAGGGTGTGATAATGAACCACCTTCAGTACCGAGAGGTGTACATTCAATTACTGGTGACCAAGAAGTCATGTTGATCTGGTATGAAAATACAGAACCTGATCTTGCCGGGTACCGTATTTATCGCAGTTCAGCACCGAGTGGTTATTACTATGCGATCGGTGAGACAAATCTCGATTATTTCCTGGATTTTGGTTTGATTAACGGACAGACTTATTTTTATGCGATCACTGCTTTTGATTATGATGACAATGAAAGCGATCTTTCCTATGAGATCGTTTACGATACGCCGCGACCAGAAGGATATAATGAGCAGATATTTGATTATCACCAGTACCCTGATTATGCTGGTTGGGATTTTAGTATCTATTCAATTGTTCCATATGATTATCCTTATTGTGATTTCTATTTCAGCCGTGTCGGTAATGCGAGTTATCTGTACACGGGCAGGATGGATACCTGGATTCAGGATTTTGGCTATACAGAATCGCTCGATGAGATAACGTATGCACCCGAGTATGGTTGGTCAACGACCGGGATCGTTGAAGCGATACTTGGCCATACCTATATTCTCTGGACCACTTGGGATAATCATTTTGCTAAGGTTCGGCTCGTTGAGATCGGTTCAAATTATGTTGTTTTTGACTGGGCGTATCAAACCGACCCGGGTAATCCGGAATTGGTTATAGGCCCATAACAAGGAGGAAAAAATGAAACGCCTATTATTATTGGCTTTAGCCGCCGTGCCACTATTTGCGACCAGTGTGACTTTTGTTTACAATGATTATGATTATTACGAGAACGATTATTGGTACGACGAATACTGGGAAGATAATTACTCCTATGACGGCTATTGGGTTTATTATCCACATGGATACTATTGCGTGCATTATGTATGGTGGTATCCATGGTGGTGGGATTGGTATTGGTATCGATGTCACTGGCACCATCATTTCCATTGGGATTTTTTCTACAGCGGTTTCTATGTTGTATGGTATGATAGTGGTTGTTGGTGGTTCAGACCGCGTTATGGCCACTGGGTGCGTTACAAGGTACCTTATTCATACTATGAATTGCGCTACCGGGCAGGGCAGCACGGTATCAATCTACCTCCAAAGCCGCCGCGTGAGCTCAATATACCGTACAAAGAAAGTACAGTGCGTGAACTCATAAAACAAAATGATCCAGAGGGTTTCAAGCGCATCGAGAAAGAGCACCAGAGTGGAAATCTTGAGAAGATGAGGAAAGAATATGTTGTCCAAACCGAGAAAAAGATCGCGCTCAAGAATCAAGAATACAAGAACTCTGATCAACAAAAGAATACCCAAGTAAAATCCGATGCAAACAAGCAAAACAATTCTAACCCTACTAATAAACGTATTGAGCAAACTCCGGTAAAAAAATCGAATACAAAAAATACGGATGATAAATATTACAATGATCAGAAATCAGAGCCGAAGATCATAAAGAGAGAAAAGAGCGAAGTAAAATCCAGCAAAAAAACTCCACAGCAATACGATAATAACGAAGAAAAGAAGACAACCAAGAAACAGACCAGTAATACCGAACGACAAAGTCCAGTTAACAATGAGAAAAGAGAACCGAGTCCACAAAAAAGTAATTATAAACAGACTTCACCTGTACAGAAGAGCAGTTCTTCGAATGAAAAAAAGAGTCCAGATAATTACAAGTCAGGTGATGTTAGGAAGAAGAGGTAAACATGTTGCTTGCGATACTCTTATCACTATTCACCATAGGCAATGCGTTCGATATCGACATCTGGGTTGACAAAGGAGACGGCATTTACTACCCTAATGAGAAGCTCACTGTCTTTTTCCAGGTTGACCGCGACTGTTATCTCGCTGTTTATGACATCGAGACAGGGGGAGGAGCAAGTATGCTCTTCCCCCCGGAAGGGCATGACGGATGGGTCGAAGCCGGTCGAACATACCAACTACCCTCAGAGGACGCTGATTATGATTATATCGTTGGCGGATCTAAGGGTATAGAGACGATCGTTGCCGTTGGATCGATCGACTGTCTGTCTGACCTGGAAGATGAGCGCACGGGTGTGATCCGTAAAAGTATTGAAATATACATTGAGGAACCTGAACCAGCTTTGCTCAGGATCATCTCGACGCCAAAGTCCTGTCGAATTTATATTACCGAAATATCATCTGGTGATGAAGTGAGCATCGGTGAGACGCCGCGTACAATTGCCTTGAAACCCGGCGAGTATCTCATCGAGATTAGAAAATTCGGTTTTAAAACCCTGGAAAGAAGAATCTGGCTCGAATCAGGTGACCGCAGAAGGGTTTTTGTTAAATTGAGATAATCTTGACATGATCGGCGATATGTTTATAATATTAAGGAGACAAAAATGAAGTATTTTCTTGTTCTTATAATTTTTGCCAGCTTGCTCTTCGGTGTTCAACCAGTACCGCGCAATAACGGCGATAAGGATGAAGAGAAGAAAACAGAAAAGGTTATAAAGACCACTAATAAAACAGAGAAAAAAGACACCAAACAAAAAGATAAAGACAAGTTCATTGATAATAATGCTAATGGTGTTAATGACCAGCGCGAAGAAGATCTGCAGAAGATCAAGCAGTTGAATTCAAAGCATAAAGATCTTCTCAAAGAGAACAACAACAAAAAAAGTAAGGAAGTAACACCGCCAACCAAAAAGAAAACAACAAAAAAATCGAGTGGTAAATAATAGATAAACGCCTGAATCTACTCGGTGGTTGTTGAATCCATTTCATTGCTAAGACTACGGACTAGTAGTCCATAGGGCAGTTAATTTATTGCCTCTCTAATGCTTCTATTCTCTATTTTAATTCTTCTTTTTCTGTTTTTCTAGCTCCCGTAAAAGTCGAACCTCGGTTTTTCTTCCACACCAAAACTCATAGACACTTTTTATTGACAGTACCAAGAAAAATGCGACGTAGAATATGATGATAATATCAACAAGCAATGTAGGAAACAAAAGTATTTTTTCTCTATTTAGCCATGCTAAGACAAAATTTAACACAAACAAAACGGGCAGCGTCGCATTTGATAGTAATCTGAAAATATTGTATCTCTCTGGGTGCTCTGCCCCAAATGTAGTCCATTTACACTTAAATTGTTTTTCGAAGAAAATTTGAATATAGACTGATACTCTATTAACAGCCTTAACTCTCATAATTTCATCAAGCCATAAGAATCCTATTAATGGAGTTGTTATTAGAAAAAGCCCCCACGTTGTCGACTTAATTCCAACTGCAACAACACCTATTGTGATAAATATGGCAAAATGTATAATGTGACGACGCCTTTCAAAATAGTGTCTGACTTCAGCACATAATTACCGATACTCTTCCAATTGTGCTGCGACATTATCATTCATCTCATCCCCCTTTCTGATTCTATTTTATACTAACTACTTTTTCTATTATCATTTCATCAATTTCTCAATCAAAGCAGGTATAATATTTTCTGTGACGATGGAAAGCCTGTGAATATTCTCTATCTCAATCCCATCGTGCACAAATTTATTCCTTGCTTCATATAACCTATCGACATCGATATTTTTACCATGATGGGTAATACTATATTCATTTAAGGTCTTTATTATACTTTCCTTAATACTCTCAACTTTTAGCTGTCCTAGATAGCTGCTTATTTTGTTGATATCTTTATTTAAAAGTTTCGCTCGACTACATACTTGACAAGCTGCCTCAATTATTTCTCTTATCAATTTATCACCAAACTTCGAATCATAATTTGCAGTTAAACTTTCCAGTGCAGTAAATCGGAGAACATGTCGCATGCCTTCACTTTCTTGAAAAAAAGAGTCTCGATAGAGAAACATGCTAGTTTCAATTCTACGATTCAATGGATTAACTGGTCGATTATCATCGGCTTTTTCCAAAGAACGTTTTATAAAATCCGATATATTGTGTCTTTTATATATGTGGGCAATTGCTACATCTGTAATAGGTGGAAATTTTCTTTTGTCAAAAATAAGATCATTATCAATTTCTCGATCGTGATAGTAATAATTGTCCATATCTTTTAAGCCATGTCTACAATAGAGTGTCAAGTAATTTAAAAATCTTTTTAAATAGGAAAACGAATCGTAAAAGAATTGTCTTTCATCTTCCGCAACTCCTTTCATTGTACAGACAAAAATTCCTTTTGCTCTGGGGTCATTTGAGAAATGCTCAAATGATTGAATCCTCATATTTTTATGTGTGAAGCTTTTTATTGGCATTAAACAATATGTACGGTTAGGTAAATGAAGATGTGTCCAAGGGCAGATTGATGATATGTAAATATATAAGTTGCAGTTTTTCATCACTCCTCCTTTATTAGAACTATCATATCTTTTAAAAGAATGGAAGTCAATATTGAGTAAGCTTGAAAAAACAAGACACAGGGCAACACAACGGTATAAACTCCGTTGCTCTAGAGCTACGGACTTACCCTCCGTTGACTATACCTTGACAGTATTGGTGCGAAGTGATATAATCCATGGAAGAGGGAAATATGTTTAAGAGATTTTTTTTGGTTGGGATATTGGTATTCACCTTTATAAATTTTACCCATGCGGATCTGCGTTCAGCTGCAGATTCTATAAAACTTGAGATAGAAGAGAATCCTGATAGTTTCAAACTGTATTTCGATTTAGGGATTTGTTATACGGCCATAGATGAATACGGTAAAGCCCAGGAGGCATTTAACAAAGCACTGAAACTAAACAAGGATTATTACCTTACCAAATACAAAATCGCAGTGGTTTACTACGCAATGGACAGCCTAGAGACTGCTAAATCTAGATTCAAAGAACTCAGAAAAATCTCAAAGGATATTAATGCTGTCAATGAATGGCTTAGGACTATTTACAGAATGTGTGGTAGAATTTACGCATTGCAAGGGCATATCGATAGCGCTATCACTAATTATCAGGAATCAATGAAACTATATCGACGAGCTCCGACATTGAAAATAGAATTAGCCATGGTATATATGAAATCGGGTGATACTTTAGAAGCATATAAATGGTTCGATAAATCATTAGAGGATTATGCGTCCTCTGAACGGCTTAACTGGAGTAAATCAATATATCTTTTCTACCTAACCAATTTTGATAAAGCAATTGAGCTAAACTCGTCAATCTTGGATAGCAACAAATCTGGTATAGCCTTATATAACCAGGGCGTATTCAGGATTGCAGCTGGAAGACAAGAAGGATTTGATGATATAGAACAAGCATGTACTACGGATACAACGGGTTTTGTCCAGAGTATGTACAATGCCATATGTGCATTGGATACTGGTAATTATTATGAAGCAGAAAAACAATTAAAACAGGAGATTAGTGGCCTTGAACGTTCAGGTGTAGCCAAAGGATTGTTAGCTTGGACACTGGAAAATTTAGGCAAAGAAGAGGAAGCTAAACCACTTTGGGTAAAATGCTATTGTCAACTTCCCTTGGGTACGGATGTTGATTCAATGAGGGATTTTATAAAACGATTCATCGAGACGATTAAAAAGAATGAAAAATAGTATCAATTCTCTGGCATCAAGTTCTGCTGTTTTGACAACACGCTAACTTCTGTTATAGTTACAAGGGTTCGAAACGAGAACGTATGTTTAGCTATGTTTGTTGTATTGGTTAGGCGTACCTTTATTGTTTAAGAATGTAGAAAAGGAGGCTAGAATGAAGTCCGCGAAGTTCACAGACTCGGATTATCCAAGACATATTTTTATTGATGAATCCGGAGATCCACAAATTGATGTACATAAGAAAGGAGTATCGGATTACTATGTCATGACAGCTATAATTGTACCCTCGGATAAATACAAAGAATATAATAGTTTAGCTGCTTCAATAATTAGAGAACATTTCGGCACAGCTGAGATGAAGTCTTCTCGTGTAGGCAACAAGGCATCTCGGCGAATGAAGATTATCAAGGCAATTGCCAGAATCCCTTTCAAACATTATTCACAAGTCATAGATAAAGCTGAAATATTAACTGATAAAGGATTGTCATTTAGTAGATCATTTGTGAAGTTTGTGCATAGGTCTATCTACCAACAATTATGTCGTACATTTTCGAAATTAACTGTAATTGCAGATGAGTACGGAACTTCAGAATTTATGAAAGAATTTGGTAAATATCTTGAAAAACGTTTACCACGAGATCTTTTTAGAAACTCTTCTTTTAATTACGGCAATAGCAAAGATTATCCCTTTATACAAATCGGCGATATGATTTCTGGTACACTGGGTCGTGTATATTCAAGAAAAGATCCTATAAGTATACTATCACCTATTCTTAAAAATACTGTGATGATTGATGAGTGGCCACCAAAATCCCCTACGGTTGAATCAGAAAGTAATGATGAGTTAGCAATTAAATATGACAAGATAGTCCGCAATCAAGCTGTTAATCAAGCTAAACTATTTATCGATAAATTTACTAACAGTGAAGATTATTATGAAAAAGCTCAGATTGCTGCAGTCAGGTATCTGCTTTTCCATTTCCGTTCAATAGATCCCAGAGAATATATCCCTACAACAGCTTTGCATCATCATTTAAAAGAACTTGGTTATGTAATGTCAGAACGTGTACTGCGAGCAAAAGTCATAGGCAAACTTAGAGATAGAAGCGTTTTCATTGTAAGTAGCGCGAAAGGTATAAAAATAGCAGTTGATGTGAGTGATTTAATTAGATTTGTCGCTCAGGTAGACAATCGCATTATGCCATATCTCAATCGTCTCATAATAATAAGAAACCATTTTTTACTAGTATCAAGTCGTGAGTTAGATATTGCTAATAGGAATTACGTTCCAGCTTTGCACAAGATTCTTGAAACTGGTTATGTGAAAGAAGAAAATTAATCCAGGTAAACGAACATTAGAAAGGATTAGTGTTAAGCCAAAGCATGAAGATAAAACATGGGGAATCTACTGATTACCGAAATGTATAGATGGAAAATCCATCTTATATCTGGTACATGAAGTATAAGCAATGAGTTTTAGTTGTAAATCGGGCGTCTTTTATTTATGGCAATGAGGAAATATAAAAGCAGGTGGAGCAACGGATTACCGCTCCGTTGCTCCAATCGAAATTACATGAGTTATCCTGCTTGTGCCATTTTGTGCCAATCGCACATTTTTTGTGCTTTGGAACGCACGGTATTTCGAAGAATTCCTTCTACGTGAAAGAATTCACAGAATGATCTTTGACCAACAAAAAACACCGCAAAACATTAACTGACTGTGATTTCGAATGATTGGAGTTTTCTTTTGCTAAAATTAGAAATCCGTTGCTCGGTATAATAAACCAAGCGGATACGAAATCCCCACTGTTGAGATCAGAAAACCAATCCAAACCACTTCAACATGATTTTGGGTGAAAGCATGAGTATTTCTTTTACCAGCTGACGGATATTTATATCATCGACTTTTTTTCCATCAAAAACCTTTTTTCCGATCTGAAATATTCTATTATATTCATCATCATTTAAACGCCAGTAGACATTGCGTACTTTAAGGTGGAATTTAATCTCATTCAAGATATTTTTCTTGATCTCGGCATAGTATGTATCTTTCTGCCCCCTTATTCTGCGGACTACATTGCGACCGGCAATGACCCCGGATTTAATTCCATTTGTTATGCCGGCACCGCTTAGAGGATCTGATAAGCGGGCCGCATCGCCGACCAGGAAAAAGTTTTTGCCCGAGATATCTTTGAATATTGTCGAAGGCACACCGCCGAAGGCCCGGCGTTTTATCACGCCATCGGAAAATTCTTTTTTGATCCAGTCATCGAGAATAGCTTTTGCTTTTTTCTTGGTTTTAATGGGTGATAGACCGAGACCGATATTTGCCGAGGTTTTTGATTTCGGGAATATCCAGGCATAACCGCCCGGTGCATACTTATGCCCGAATATCAAACTCGCATACCTTTCGTCAATGGAAATATTATCGATGAGATATTCAGCGCATACGGCGATGTCGTTTAGACCGAGTCTTGTATCGACCCCGAACCAAGACCCGACACGGGATCCTATGCCGTCAGCGCCGATCACGAATTTGAAACGATAACTAATTTTACTGCCTGATTGTTCGACGGTCACTTCGTTGCCATTTATGCTGACCGCTTTGGCTGATGTTTTTACCAGAGCACCTCGTTTTCTTGCCATATTAGCGAGTGCGGCATCGAATTTCCTGCGGTCGAGAACCCAGCCGCATTTTGGATATTCAATTTGGAATTCGTCTCCAAAAGGACCGCGGATTATCGCACCGTCAAGATCCTGGGATATCCATTCACGCTTGATGTCAAGATAAGGTTTTATTGTCGATCGTGATATACCCTCAGCACATATTACGGGGATACCGATCTGTGGATGTTCTTCAAGCAAGAGCACGGAGATGCCTTCACTCGCTGCGGTGTAGGCTGCTGCGCAGCCAGCTGGTCCGGCACCGACTATTATAAGATCAAAGGATTTTATACTCTCTCCCATGCCTTATTCTTTCAGGTATTTTTTATTTTTCAGATTATCAGGCATATATTGTTGTTCTACATCGGCATCAGGATAGTCATGCGGGTATTTATAATCTTTGCCATAACCGAGTTTTTTCATTAAACGAGTCGGGGCATTTCGAATATGCATGGGTACGGGTTCGGCCCGGGTTTCTAGTGCATCTTCTTTGGCTGCTTCGTAGGCCATATAGATATCATTGCTCTTTTTTGCCCGGGCAAGATAAACAACGCATTCGGCTAATGCCAGATCGCCTTCTGGTCGGCCAATAAAATGCACCGCATCCTTAGCCGCGACCGCAATGACCAGGGCTTGGGGATCTGCCGAGCCGACATCTTCAACTGCAAAGCGGACGAGTCGACGTGCAATATATAACGGGTCCTCACCAGCTTCAAGCATACGTGCCAACCAGTACAACCCGGCGTCTGCATCTGAACCTCTGAGTGACTTGTGTAATGCTGAAATGATGTTGTAGTGTTCCTCACCCTGTTTGTCGTACTTCAATGCTTTTTTCTGTACGATATCTTCTACTGTTTTCAGGTCGATATTGCAGTCCTTAGCAGCAAGGGCAGACAATTCCAAAGCATTGAGTGCTACCCGGGCATCACCGTCTGAGATATTTGCGATAAAATCCAGCCCTTCAGAGGTCAATGTATACTTATTATCGAGTCCCTTGTTTGATCCTAAAGCTCGCTCTACGATCTTCTTTACGTCCTCAAAACTCAGAGTATTGACCATGTAGACTTTAACCCGGGATAGGAGACTTGAGTTCAACTCAAATGATGGGTTTTCCGTCGTTGCTCCGATGAGGATAATTGAACCTTTTTCCACGTAGGGTAGAAAAGCATCTTGCTGGGCTTTATTAAAACGATGGATTTCATCGATAAAAACAATCGTCTCATGTCCGTACAGCTGTTTCTGCTCTTCTGCCTTTTGCATAAATTTTTTGATTTCAGTGATACTACTCATAGCTGCAGAGAACGATACAAAGTGAGCCGCGAATTGTTTTGCAAAAAGCCGGGCGATCGTCGTTTTACCACTGCCTGGCGGACCGAAAAAGATCATTGAAAAAAGTCGGTTTTTTTCAATCTGCTTCCTTATCGGACAACCCGGTCCTAATAAGTGCTCCTGGCCGAGAACTTCCTCAAAGCATGACGGCCTTATTCGGTCAGCAAGCGGTGCTTTTTCCATGGCCAGGATTTACTGCTGAAGGATCAGGTAAAGATAGAAAAAGGGGATAGTGAATATTAAAGAATCCATACGGTCAAGAAATCCACCGTGCCCGGGGAAAACCTTAGATGCATCTTTAAGGTTGACTTCCCGCTTCATCCCTGATTCAAAGAGATCGCCGATCGTTCCCATCGCTCCGATACCCAATGTTACCAGGACCGTATCTGTAAAGTTGAATGAAGGGACCCATAATTTACTTGAAAGAAAAGTGCACGGTAATAATAACGGGAAGGCGATCAAGGTGCCTGCCCAGGTTTTTTTGGGGCTCACTTTTTTAGCCAAGGGATATTTACCTATCGTTGAACCAACCAGATAGGCAAAAGTGTCATAGAGCCAGGTTAAGATAAGGGGCATCAGCGCAAGCGTGAAGCCCATCTTTCGGAGCGGGATTAGACTCGAAGGTAAAAGCGACAGATATATGATGCCGAATATTGCGGCGGCGCTTTCGGCTAAAAAATTCGGCTTATAGCGCGCTCCTGGATAACGCATTATCGAGAGCAAGCATACAAAAAAGAAAAATATTGAAAAAGGTAGGAGTAAAGGTACTTCATAGTAGACAAGCAAAGGGATTGTATAAGCGGGTAAGAGTACGGCAAGGGTATGAGGATAAATGTCCTTTCGGTGCCAGAATCGCAGATATTCATTATTGGCAAAGGTGATGAACACCAATAACAAAATAGGAAGAAATACACGGTCGATCCAGATGAAGAATAAAGTCACCAGGATCAGACAAAATGCGGTTATCGTGCGTTTTCTTAGATCATTTGACACGGCCAAAAAGTCGCTCCCTTTTTTTAAAATCCTGCACTGCTTTAATAAACTCGTTTTTTCCAAAATCAGGCCATAGAGTTTTTGTGAAGTAGACTTCGCTATAGGCAATCTGCCACAACAAAAAATTTGAAATCCTTTCTCTATGCTCCGCACCGGTCCTTATCAGAAGTTCTGGATCAGGCAATCCGGGGTCATAAAGAAAAGCGTAAAAATCCTTTTCCTCAAAATCGTCGAGCTCGATCTTGTTTTCACGGTCCTGTTTGACTATCTTCTTGGCGGCGTCGACGATCTCACTGCGACCGCTGTAGCTCAAACAGAGAGTGAGAACCAGGTTCTTATTGTTCTTTGTTTTTTCTATTGCTTTTTCCATCGCTTCTCGGGGCTTAGCATATAGTTTATCGAGTCTGCCGATCGCATTGATCCTTACATCATTTTTATGGAGCTCAGCAGTTTCTTTTATTATCATTTCTTCGAGCATTTCCATCAGGGTATTAACTTCGCTTTCTGATCTTTGCCAGTTTTCGGTTGAGAATGTATAGAGGGTCAGAAATTTGATGTCAAGACTCCTCGCAGTATTTACCGCGGTGCGTACCGATTCGACACCCTGGCGGTGACCGATGACACGAGGCAAACCGCGTTTTTTTGCCCAGCGACCATTTCCATCCATGATAATCGCAACATGTTTGATGTCCGGCATAATGATATTATATCTCAAAAGGTGTCTTAGTCAACAATCCACAAAGCCCGGTAAGAGACCTTTCACAAACCCCTTGACAAGACCTATCTATTTACATATAATGATATGATGGATTTCAGTAATATTATAATTGTCTCGAAAAAACATAACTTTTCACGTAGTTTTAGGCTACCGAGATATTCACTCAGGGTAAGTTTTGCAGTTATTTTCGTAATTATTGTATCAACCATCATTCTATCTTCCTACAATGCCCGAGAAATATTCGCCGAGTTCAGTACACGCAAGAGTGAACAGGAGAACGAGCTACTATTCAACAAACTGGATTCGCTCAATAATGTGATCACTGTAACACACCAGAATTTCAACGAACAGATTGCTCGGGATAACCGGCAGAGGACATATTGGCAGATGGCTTATGTACATCCTGATATCTGGTCAATGGGTATTGGAGGTGTTGATGTTCGACTACCAGAAGAAGCGCTTTCTGATCGTGCTAATGGAATTTTGAATCAAGTATATGAATCAATCGATGTTCTGAAAGGAAAATGTGAATTAAGGAAAACAAGTCTTGGTGATATCGAGCATAATGTTGAAAAAAAGTTATATCTCTGGTCGCATATCCCATCAATCAACCCGCTTCCTGGTCATCATCTTGGTTCAGGTTTTGGCTATCGAGTTGATCCAATCGACAAGAGAAGTATAAAGATGCACTGGGGTGTAGATATTGGCGCACCTATCGGTGCCGGTATTCACGTTGCAGCCGATGGTGTCGTAGCGTATACGGGGTGGAATCGCGGTTATGGGTTATGTGTTGATGTTGATCATGGGTTTGGTTTTAAAACACGTTATGCTCACTGCAATTGCATACTCGTCAAAGTAGGTGACCTGGTAAAACGAGGGGATGTCATTGCTGAAGTCGGGGCAACCGGGAGAGTGACCTGTTCACATTTACATTATGAAGTCCACGTATCCGGCGTGAAAGTTGATCCCAAATCTTATATTGACGTAACCCGCGTGGTTGTTGACTAAAACCTCAAGAATTAAAATCCTAACAATATTAATATTCGGCGCCAGCCTTATATTTGCTGGTTCTTTATCGGTCATAACGGTCGGCGATATTATGATGGGTTCTGATTACCCTTCCAATAACTTGCCTCCTAATGATGGTAAAAACCTATTCAAAGCTGTCGGTTCGGCGCTCAAGAATGCGGATTTGACCCTGGGTAATCTGGAAGGTACGTTGTTGACTGGTGGGGTATGTACAAAAAAAATTGAGAAGGGACGTTGTTACGCTTTCCGTACACCACCTGGGTGGGCGATGAATTTGCTGGATGCTGGTTTTGACTATATGAACCTTGCCAATAACCATATGAATGATTTTGGTTCAGGCGGAATAAAGGCGACTCAGAATGCCTTGAGTGATGCTGGGTTGGTTTATGGAGGAGCTTACAGAAAAGTGGGACAGTTTGAAATCAATGGCAATAAAATTGCCGTTATTTCATTCTCAACATCACCTAATACGAATTCGGTTTTTGAGATACCAAATGCCCAGCGGATAGTTGCTGAGCAGTCAAAAATCAATGATATAGTCATTGTTTCTTTCCATGCCGGGGGAGAAGGGATAAAATTTCTCCATACCCGGGATACGTTCGAATATTTTATGGGATGGCCAAGAGGTAATGTCGTTAAATTTTCCAGGGCAGTAGTAGACAGCGGTGCTGATTTTGTCTGGGGGCACGGACCACATGTGCCGCGCGCGATGGAAATATACAATGATCGATTGATCGCTTACAGCCTTGGTAATTTCTGTACCTGGGGTTTCAATCTTGGCGACGAGCGGGGCTTCGCGCCGATTCTAAAAGTCGTGCTTGATTCGAACGGTGTTTTCCAACATGGCGAGATCATATCTGCTCTTCAAAGAACCTATAAAAACCTAACCCTTGATACCCTGCACCGGGCGGCAAAATTGATCAAGAAACTTTCGATCGAGGATTTTCCTGAATCAGCTCCTTTGATCTCTGATCAAGGTATTATCTTCCCAAAGACAACGATCCAATATTAGTTACTGAAGTCTGCTAACCTCTGCTCATGAGGAAATTACTGGGAAAAGCATTAATTGCCTTAGCGTTAATGCTCTTGATTGCAACGATCTGCGGTCGTACACAAAAAGCTGAAATTCATGTTTACGAACCCGATACCCTGACGCCACCGGAGGGATCCCTGGTGATGTTTCGGGGGAATCAGCACCACACATTTTACGGTTCTGGAAAAGTTCCCCGTTCAGTTAAGCTCATCTGGAAGTTTGAAACCGGTTTTACCCTTGAAGGTGAAAAAGAAAAAAGAGGTGTTGATCCCAAAACGATCTGGCGCGGTATCGCATGGAGTGGTCAACCTGCTTTCTGGGGTAATGTTATGGTTATTGGCTCATGTGACAGTTATCTGTATTGCCTTGATAAACGTAACGGCAAGTTACTATGGAAATACAAATGCGGTCATTCGATAAAGTGCTCACCGACCTTGTATAAAAGACGTGTGTATTTTGGCGCACGTGACAATTTTCTCCATTGTGTTTCCCTGCACGATGGCAAGTTGATATGGAAAACAAAGATCGGCAATGACATGGACTCGTCACCGTGTATTGTCAATGATACTATCTATGTGGGTGGCGAAGACCACTATATCTACTGCTTTGATGCAGATAGCGGCAAGTTGATCTGGAAAACAAAGGTTGCCGGTTCTGTTGAATCCTCAGTGGCGGTCGCTGATACTTTGCTGTATGCCGGGTCATCACGCGGGTATTTTTATTGTCTGTCAAAACGCGACGGTGCTATCGTATGGAAATTTCGCACCGGTTCAGACACGGATGTATCTCCGGTCATTATTGGCGATACGGTATACACAGGTTGTGAAGCCGGCATACTGTTCTGCATGGACCGGCACAAGGGTAAGGTGATCTGGCAGTACAAGACAATAGGTCGCGTGATTTCAACCCCAGCCGTGGTTGACGGGCGAATATATTTTGGCTCGGGGGATGGACGCATTCACTGCCTTAGTGCTGATTCAGGTAAAGTGATCTGGAAATTTCGCACTGATGGTGGCATCTGGAGCTCACCGTGTGTAACTGATTCAATGATTGTCATTGGCTCAAGAAGCGGTAAAATATATGGTATCACAACCGAGGCAGAATTAGTATGGTCTTTTCCTACTGGTGCGCTTATCAACGCCACGCCTGCAGTACTTGATGGCAGGATCTATTGCGGTTCGCACGATGGTTTTATGTACTGTCTCGGTGCTGATACTGCTGAAGTACTTGGGCAAGATTCTCTATCTGAAAAATAGCATGGAATGCTGGAAACATTGACTTTAACGGTATTTGTGATATAATACACACATGAAAAATATTGCAGTGCTTGGTGCGACTGGACTGGTCGGTGAAGAGGTCATCAAGATTTTGGAAACGAGGAACTATCCGGTCCGGGAGCTTTTACTTTTTGCATCAGAACGCAGTGAAGGTCAGACAATATCTTTCAAAGACCGTGAAGTTGAAATACTGACTGATCATAAGGACCTGATCAGTAATGCGGATATCATTTTTGGATGTCTCGATGCACCTTTGGCCAGAGAGATCATACCTACCTTGTCTGAGCGATCGATCGTTATCGATAACTCGAATGCCTTTCGCATGGATCCTGAGGTGCCGCTGATCATACCCGAGATAAATCCGGAAAAAATCCGTGAACACAAGGGTATTATCGCTAATCCAAACTGTTCAACGATCCAGATGCTCGTTCCTCTATTCCCGCTTCATAAAAAAGCCAGGGTCAAGAGGATATTTGTCGCAACCTATCAATCGGTCAGTGGTGCCGGTAAAGAAGCGATCGATGAATTGAGATATGAATTTGAACAGCTGTCCATGGAGCAAGCTATTGAAAAAGCCGATGATGCTATTTTCACCCACCCCATCGGTAATAATATCATCCCCCAGATCGGCAGTTTTGATGATCATGGTTATACTTCAGAGGAAATGAAGATGGTCAATGAAACGAGGAAGATCTTTAATGATGATTCGATACAAGTCACATCCACATGCGTGAGGATACCTGTTTTTATCGGACATAGTGAGGCGCTATCAGTTGAGTTTGAAAATTATATTTCGCCAGCTGAAGCGATTGAGATACTTAAAAGCGCACCCGGCGTCAAGGTTTTTGATAAGGATGATCTTTACCCGATGCCGGTCAAAGTCGCCGGGACAGATGCGGTATTCGTCGGTCGGATCAGAAAAGACCTTGTCTTTGAAAATGGATTAGCCTTATGGATCGTTGCTGATAATGTGCGCAAAGGTGCCGCGCTCAACGCCGTGCAGATCGCCGAGTTATTGTTATAAACATCAAAAAAACTTCATATATGAATTGAGGGTTCTTTGATTTCCTGGATCGGCTTTATAGTCTCACTCATTATAATTCTCGCCGTTGCGCGTAAGAGTCTTCCCCTGGCTCTTTTTTGCGGTGCAATTGTCCTGGGATTATTCACCCTGCCTGTTATTACCATCTTTGCAAAAATATTATTCACGCTGACTGATCTTTCCATCATTTTTTTGGCTTTGGCCATGGGTGTTATCCCGATGATCGGAGGTGCCATGAAACAGAGCGGACAGATGGATGACCTGGTGAATAATTTGCGCATCGGTAGGAAAGGCCTCATGGCTTTATCACCAGCAATAATGGGTCTTTTACCAATGCCTGGCGGTGCCCTGCTTTCGGCACCGATCTTAGAAAAGGGCGGTGAGGGCGTACCGAACGATTTGAAAGTTGCTATTAATGACTGGTTTCGACACCTCTTTGTCATGATCTATCCATTGAGCTCGGCGCTCATCGCTTCGGCCAAGATATCTGACCTCAGTGTCTACACTGCGATGCTGTATTTAATGCCGACTTTTTTCTTTGCGCTTATTCTTGGATATATGTTTTATATACGCCGGGTCAAGGGGAGTATAGATTATACAAGTCCCTTTTCATTGAAAAAATTGGTCATACCTCTGGCTATCATTCTTGTTGCGCCAGTCCTTGATTTTCTACTTAAAAGAATATTGCTTTTGCCGGTGGAAGAAATCGCAACGCTCATTGGTGTCATTACGGCCTTCGTGCTTGCCTGTTTGATAAGCAAAGTCAAACTCAATCTCTGGGATATCGCCAAGAAAATGAAAGCCTGGAATTTCACGCTAATAATCTTAGGCATGTTTGTATTTCTTCATATTTTTCAATCATCGAATATCGCTGATTTGATCGCCCGTATACCGCTACCTGTTGTAACACTTTGCGTGGTTGCTGGCTTTATCCTTGGTATTGCAACCGGGCGTGTTTTATTACCAGCATCTATCATTCTACCTGTCTACCTCACGAGCGCGGCTATCACGCCCTCTATTTTTGCATTGATATACACAAGTATATTTTTTGGCTATGTGATATCACCGGTTCACCCGTGTGTTGCCGTGTCGCTTGAGTATTTTAACGTTCCTTTAAGAAAGTTTTTTGCACTTCTTATAATACCGACTTTGGTTATTTTTATAGTAACTCTGCTGGTCTCGGTTATTTTCTTCTAAACAAAACACTTGTCACTTGACACGACCAGGTGCCTGATTTATAATAAATTAGGTTGGAGAGGATATTATGATTAGTGTTTTTATTCTTGTTATATTCAATGCGTATTTTGTAGATGGTTATTTTTATGACCCAATTTTTCTGCATGACCATATCATTACGACCGATAATCATTGTTCTGCGATCTATGCTATTGAAAATGGGCAAATAGAAATACTCGTTTCATCTCCGGGCTGTGGTCGTTATTATTCGATATCACCGGACCAACGGAATATTGGATTCAAGCTTATTAATGCACGAGGATTACAAAGCCCAGCTCTTTATGATCTGGTAACCGGCAGCATCAGAGAACTGCGCGGTTTTTGTTCTCAAGCCGGTCAGGTCAGTTTTTCAAATACCGGCAAGATCGCCTTTACTGTCGGTTCAGAATTGATCGTTATGGATAATTCAGGTGAACGTCACTTTGACCTTGGAACCTATGCAAATCTTGCTCCGATATCACCAGATGGTCAATATGTCGTTTATAATGATGAACAGGATGATTTATGGATAATGGCATTAAAAGAACGTATCAGAAAATGCATTACCGTGGATCTTGATGGAGGTTTTTGCTATCCAAAATGGTCGTCAGACAGCAGGTATTTTGTTTTCTCGAATCTGCAAGGCCATATCTATGTCTATGATCTGTCTTATGAACAGGTATATTATATTGGTGAGGGTATGAATCCTGACTGGTCGCCGGATAATCAATATCTTATCTATCACCGGGTTGCTATAGACGGTATGGTTATGACCGGCAGTGACCTTTATCTTTCAAAATATGACGGGAGTGAGCAGTTTATTCTGACCGCAACCCCGGATATACATGAAATGGATCCGGCTTTTTGCGATAATCAGAACACAGTGTGTTATCATATTTATGATCGCCGAGAGATCTGCCTTGGTAAAATAGAAAATCGCACACTGATTCATGAAAAGACGGTCTTTGCCAGCAGCGGACCGGTTCCTTTTATAAAACATAAATTTAAAACAATAAATGGCGCGCGTGATTCAATTGATGTTCCGTATTATCATCAGGTCTATGATGTGCCGGACTGGTTCAATGGACACTGGGCATGTGCACCAACGACCGCGATCATGGCGATCGCGTATTATAATAAACTTCCCGAGTGGAATTGTTGGTGCTCCAATCCATATGGTCACAACAGCAGTTTTGGTCGATATTTATGCGAACTTTATCACTACCGAGAGATCGACTATAACTTGCAAGCCCAGGATCCAAGCGGCAACTGGGCAAGCGGTGGCTATGGTTATATGTGGGCAGGGTCTAATCGTCCCTATACTCATATGGCACCGTTCTTGAGTAATCACGACATCGTATCATGGCGTGATGTTTCACCGACTTTTGCAGAAACGATCGCCGAGGTTAATGCTGGTTATCCATATGGTATGTGCGTGGGTTTGACTGCATCCGGGCATTTGGTCCTTGCGGTTGGTCAGGTCTGGGATTGGCATACGCTTATTTTTAATGATCCCTACGGGAATAAGAATACTCCAGGTTATCCCAGTTATGACGGCAAATATGTGCGCTATGACTGGCCTGGCTATAATAATGGTTGCGAGAATCTCGATTATGTTTACTGGTGTGTGGGCGCACAAGGTGATTGGGAACCCGCGACCGATACGATCGTCGATGATCTACAATTCGCCGGTGGTTTTTATCTACATACTGAAGCGCCGTCGTCCATGGTATACTGGCACGATGTCCTGACCGGCTATAATGGACATGCCTGGTGGACTTATACGACTGCAGCAACTTATCAGGATACTTGCTATGCAGTTTGGACCCCGGTTCTCACTACGCTCGGTGATTATAATTTGTATGCATATATTCCAGAAAGCCATGCCGATGCAACCGCGGCGCGATACCATATCAATGCTGTGGCTGGGAGTACCATGGTCACGATCGATCAGTCTGGTTACTCGGATGAATGGGTACCACTCGGTATGTTTGGATTCATTCAAGGTAGCGCATATGTGCGTCTTGGTGATGCGACCGGGACTCAAGGTCAGCGCATCGCTTTTGATGCGATGAATTGGGAATATTTAGGACCTGGTATCGATGAATTCGGAGCATCGACGCCGCCGACTCTGGTTAGCCTTAAAAGCAATCCAGTAAAAAGATTTATCACACTCAATACCACAAGCGCCAGGGAATCGAGGATTGATATCACTCTATTCGATATAACCGGTCGTTGTGTATATGATGAAAAAGATATCTCTCCAAGTTATACCGGGGAAGTCTTGATCGATGTTAGCGATTTACCATCAGGTGTTTACATTTTAAGAACATCGATCGATCATCAGAATATATATCATAAATGTATCATCTTACAATAGCGTGATACTGGTGCCATTGGTTAAAATAAAAAACAGGAGGTAATAATGATAGCTGTCCTCTTTTTGATAATTCTGTCAGTAAATAGTCAGCAGACACTGGGGATTATGAGTGCTATGGATATTGAACTGGAAATGATAAAAGATAATATGATTGTTGAGCAAATAGATACTATTGCTCAACGCATTTTTTATAAAGGTAGTTTCAAAAAAATACCCTGTGTTTGTGTTATGGCTGGTATCGGCAAGGTTAATGCCGCACTTACTGCCGAGATTCTCATAATGAAGTATGATATCGATGCAATTATTTTTACCGGTGTTGCCGGTGGTATCAACCCGGAATTGGGGATTGGTGATATCGTTATTTCACAGAGTGTAGTGCATCATGATTACGCCCATCTTGGACCGGAAAAACTAACGCCCTATGATACTGCAGGCTATAAAGCGGACAGCATGCTAATGTCAATTGCGATGAAGGCAGCGAAAGATGCACGGTTCGATGAGATACCAATGAAAATATGCAAAGAGACCGGTCATTTCCCTCGTGTCGTGCTCGGTAAGATAATAACCGGTGATCAGTTCATTGCCAGCGAAGAAAAGCGTCAGTGGCTCGAACGGACATTCAATGCCGATTGTGTTGAAATGGAAGGCGCAGCTGTTGCCCAAGTGTGTGCGATCAATGCTATACCATTTGTTATTATCAGGTGTTTGAGTGATCTGGCCAATGAAAAGGCGGATATCGATTTCGAGGCCTTTGTTCAATATGCGGCAAAGAACTCAAGCCTCATTGTCCAGGGGATCATAAATCTGCTCGACAAGTAACAAACACTATCTGATTTAATACATTTGTTTGAATCCGATTGATTAATTTGTTAAATCCACTCCAGAAATTCATTTTTATCATTTTGTCAATTGACAAAATGATAAAATGATGTATTGGAGAGATAGCGATAAAAGAAGATAGAGTATAGATATGTAAGCGGAAATGGTGATGAATAGAATGTTCAAAATAGACTGACTTAGATTGTTGTACTCAAAAAAACAGGGCTAATATATACACAATATGGCATCTTTGAAAAAACGGGGCCGACGAGAGTTGTCCCGATTCTTCATTAATCCTTTTGCAAAAAGGAATCGGGATCCCGTTTCCATAGGAGGTTTTTTCTAATGATGGAAACGGGAAACTCGCGACCAACATCAGCGTAGCAGTGATTCTATATATACTCGGTTTTTATAGGATTTTATTTCACGTTCTCGTTTGACGGCTTTTTTTCGAGATGCGAAGGATTCATAATGGACTAATGTCCATGGGCAGTATCCTTTGGTTGATTTGATTCTGCCACGATTATGCATTTTGATTCTGGTTGCGAGATCAGCCGTTTGGCCAACGTAATACCGCCCGTTTTGTTCGCTTTTAAGAATATACACGCAATATGGCATCTTTGAAAAAACGGGGCCGACGAGAGTTGAACTCGCGACCTCCTGCGTGACAGGCAGGCGTTCTAACCAAGCTGAACTACGACCCCAAAAAATCCATCAAACGAGGTTATCGAAAATCCCGCGTAGCGGGAAACTACAACCCCCGAGTGATAGTATATGGGTATTTCAAAAAAAGTCAATATCTCAGTTGACTTGATGGTGTTTCATACTATACTATAGCCAATGTTTTTTCTGCTTCCTATCGGTAGTGATGAGGGTGTGAGGCGCTTACCTTACTTGACCATCGGATTGATCGCCCTCAATGTCATTATTTTCATGATCACGAGCAGTGTGCTGCGCGGTCAGGAACAGGAACTCCATAAAATCCACCGGGAATTACAGGAGATCGAGTACAAATACTATTTTGATATCCTGGAACAGAACCCGAATGCGATGCAAAATATTACGTTCGATGAACAACATGAGTTATTCTTTGAAAATGAAAATATCCGCTGGCAAGAAGATGATTATGATGTATGGCATAAACTGTATAATGAATATAAAATAAAATTCAATAATGTTATATTCAATCAATTAGGGTTCACACCCAAACGTTTTGACTTTTTCAAGCTCTTCACGCATATGTTCATCCATGCGAATATATTCCACCTCATTTTCAATATGCTTTTTCTGTGGTTGGTGGGCTGCAATATAGAAGACACATGGTCCTGGAAAATCTTTCTCGGCCTCTATCTGGTCTCTGGTGCACTTGCATGCCTCTTGCATGCTGCTGTCTACCCGGCAAGTCATACACCGCTGGTCGGTGCATCCGGTGCGATCGCCGGGATAATGGGCGCATTTATGATACGTCACTATAAAACCAAGATCAGGTTCGCGTATTTCTTCTGGTTGATTTTCGTGCCGCCGATCTTTGGTTCTTTCGCAATTTATGCTGGTATTGCGCTGCCGATATGGTTCGTTATGCAGATCGTGAGCGCCCGCTGGAGCGTTGAGGCGGGTACGGCATATTATGCTCATGTCGGTGGGTTTATTTTTGGCGCGATCGTTGGTATGGGTATGAAATTTCTTGGCATCGAAAAGAGATATGTCGCGCCGATGGTTGAAGATAGCTTTGAGAAGCTTAAGATGTCCTCTCAAATGAAAGAAGTGTACAGGAAGATGGATGTTAATGATACAGCCGGCGCGCTGCCTTTGCTCTTGGTTGTTTTGGATGAAGAACCAACAAATTTTGATGCCCCCTTGATCCTCGCCCGTATCTATTATGAGAAAGGACATCATGATGATTCGATTATCATGTATAATAAAGCGATCGATATCGCGATAAGGTCGCGCCAGGCAAATGCGGTGTTTTCTGTATATGAAGAGCTGAGGGAAAAAGGTGTTCTTGAGAAAATTAATGAAAGAAACATCTACAATCTTGCGGTTACCCTGGAGAGTTTTGAAAAGTGCAAGGATGCGACCGAAGTATTCGGTATTTATGTAAAGATCTTTCCCAAAGGCAAAGTAAGGGCAAAAGCGTTATCCCGGATATATCAGCTTTTTAAAAATAAGTTGAATAGCCCATTAATGGCACAGCAGACCCTTACTTTCTTAAAAGAACAATACCCGGATTTTCCCGCAGCTGAATAAGGAATATCCCAAAGTATTGACTCGTTGATGAGGATACATATATTTAACTATGCCGGACAAGAAATATAAACCTTCACCGTATAATTATTGCGATTACCGCTGCGAGCGCTGCGATGAGAAAGAGAACTGCCGTGTATACAAAGATAATTCAGAGCGTGTCCTGCAACACTATTTAAAAGGTGAGGATCCGTATGACCCGGATGTTTTCCTCAGTGATCTGCATGATATCTTTGCGAAAACAAAAGATATGGTTATGGATATGGCAAATAAGCAAGGCATAGAGATAAATAAAACCTCTCAAGAAGAGGTGGACCAAATTGATCCAGGAGAATATACTATTTATTGTATTGCCCATGAGTATTTTAAAGAGGCAAGCGGTTTTATAAAAGAATTGGAAAAATCCGGTATACCTGTTTCTTTAAAAGAGGATTTTTCAAACCTTATCTGGTACCACACGCTCATTGCGGCCAAATCAGGACGGTTGGTTTCGGGTTTTATCGACGACTTTTTGGAAGATGAAATCCAGGATATAGAGGAAAAAGGGACACTTCAGGTGATCAATAAAGGCATTGACCTTTCTAAAAAAGCCCTTCAGAGCATGCTCAATGAATTGCCTGATCATCTGCCGCGCATCGCCGATCTCATGGCATTACTTAAAAAGCTCGAAGATATCATCAAGACCGACATTAGACAAAAAGTAACCGAGTAACCCTGCGTATTACACTAAGAAGTAAGAACTAGGCACTAAGCACTATAGAAGAATGATCATCATCCCGATTTTTCATATATAATAATAATATCGGTAAATCCCGCAATTCTATTTATAGTATTATAATACGAAGCGGGATAAATCGAGGATCCCGCTGCGCGGGAAGTTATAGCGAGGAGCGTATGATATTTGGAGTGCAACGAGTCCTCTCGTTGTGGTATTTCGTGTGTCAAACTCTGCCTTTTAATGTCGAAAACAGTACCGCTGGAGTATATCCCTTGACATAGCTCTTCCATCTCTTATAATTAATTAGGAGGCTGGAATATGAAATATATAATAGTATTTTACTGTATATTATTTTCTTTCACAGCTATTTTTGCACTTGAACCCGCAAAAGCGAATCTTGAAGCATTACCAAAAAAAGCGGGCGATGAGGTCTCAAGAACAAATAATATTATCCCCTATCTTGATGATCAACCAGGTCCTGGCGACATCATCGGCACAACATATTGTGATTATCAGGCAAATGGTAGTTTTGGACAACGTATAATGGTCGATAAGAATGATCAGGCTCATATTAACTGGATGAAAATGGATGGCGGGCAGGTCAATCGCTATTGTGCCTGGAACGCACGCTATGTTGACAGTAATTATTATGGTGAGACCCAGGCATCACCATCATGGAGCGGTTATGTACAGCTTGATATAACCAAGGATATAGATCCAGATGACCAACGGACAGTTATTGCCTATAATTACAATCCTGGTCCAGAACGATATTCCTGGATAGATATAGACGGGGGTCAAATCTGGGGAACATGGCCAAATGATCCGCAAAGCCCTGAGGTTGCAGAGCATATCTGGCCTTATATCGCAGTAGCGAATAATAATAATATCATCATGGCGACTGGTGACTACAATGAAAATATGCTGCATCTTTATGTGACCGCTGATCAGGGCAGCACATGGACTTTTATAACTGATATAGACTCATGCGCAACATTGTCTCAGTTTCTGCGCTCTTCGCTCAATCCAGGTTCTAATAAGGTCGTCTTTGTATGGACTCAATCTATCACCGACACTGTGTCTGCTGGGCAATTGGATAATGATGTCTATTATATGCTTTCGAATGATGGTGGTGTTACATGGGATGCACCGGTGAATATTACCAATTATCAGCCCAGTGATTCAGTTAGGGCATACTGTAATGTCAATGCAGTTTTTGACCGGGGTGATAACCTGCATATTGCCTGGGCAGGAAGAAAGGTTACTGATAACTACTATCAAGCTTCAAAGATCTTCCACTGGTATGAGACTAATAATACTATCACGGTTATAAGTAGTCCGAGTTATTTCTATAATGAACCTGGAGGCTGGTGGATTACAGTGACCGGTGCCGGTGATTTCGGTGCCTGGCGTATGCCTGCGGATCAACCCCAGCTCATGTTAGATAGACAATACAATAACTATATATATTGTTTCTGGCATGGTAATGATGATTATAATGATTATTCGGCTGGTGGTTTTATTAATGGCGAGTTCTTTGTATCAGTTTCGACTGATTATGGTATTACATGGTTTGACTATTTTAATTTTACAAATACCCGTTCGCCAGGTGCGGCTCCAGGTGCATGTATGGATGAGGATTATATGACCCTTTATCCCAATGGCAGTATCGGCTTCGTGTGGCATGATTTTGCATTTACCTATATAGAGGATAAAGATGCTGGTGCATACATACACTCTGAAGGTTCACTGACTGAGAATCCTGTGCGATGCTATTTCTCGTTATGGGGTGTACATGAAGAACAATTATCTTTGGTAACGCCTACTAAACTGCAAATCTATCCGAATCCTTTTTCACGACAATTGAATATTAATTTGAGTATAAATCAGCAAGGCCAGACTAAAGATCTTAAAGTCTACGATATAACTGGTAGATTAATTCGGCAATTTGACAACTTGTCTATTCAGCCTAATAGTAGTATTATCTGGGATGGAACAGATATTAATGGTCAATCTGTTCCGGCTGGTGTTTATTTTGTGCGTCTGGAAAGTGATCAAAACATGATTACCAAAAAAGTGATAAAACTCCAGTAGAATCACCCTTTCCCTCTCCCTTCAAGGGAGAGGGAAAGGGTGAGGGTAAACTAACGTCACCCGTATTGTCATTGTATTTCTCGAAATTCTGAGTATAATTGAGTTATGAGCAGTGATATCAGGAAGAAGATACTGGATACGGTCCAGACGACTATTCAAGAACATGAGATGTTCAAGAACCTCAAAAAAATAGTCATTGCATTTTCCTCAGGTCCGGATTCGGTGTGCCTTCTCGATACCCTCACTAAATTGTATAAAGACAACATAGATTTTACCATTGTTTATGTGAACCACGGCATACGTCCGAGTGAAACCTTAAAAAAAGAAGAAGAACTGACAAAAAAATACGCTATCACATATGGGGTCAGATATCGGATCATTAATCTAAAGATACCAAAGACAAAACTCGGCATCGAGGGAACCGCGCGTAAATTACGTTATCGAGTATTGTTTAATTACATGAGAAGGGTTCATGCACAGGCAATCGTACTTGGACATAACCTGGACGATGTCGTCGAAACATTTTTCATGAACCTGATCAGAGGAAGTGGCGCGCGGGGCCTGCGCTCTATCCCGGCAAAACGGTTACCCTATGTCAGACCGTTAATAGCTTTGAAAAAGAATGAGATCATCGAGTACCTTAAAAATGAAAAATTGTTCTGTTCTAAGGATGAGACAAATGAACTCTTGGATTATCGTCGTAACCTGTTACGGCATAAAATCATTCCACAAATACTCGAAATCAATCCAGATCTACACCACGCACTGCGACGCGCGATCACAATACTGAAACAAGACGATGATTTTCTCGAAGAACAGGCTGACACGGCTTATCAGCGAGTCGCCGAGCGTAAATCCAACCAGGTTTCGCTTGACATAAAGAAGTTATTGAAGTATAATCCAGCTGTCCAGAACAGGATAGCAATGAAAGCGATAAGAGTCCTGCGTGGTGTGCTTGATGGTATTGAAAGTAAACATATTGCGCAAATACTTGGTCTAAAAGACAAGGAAACCGGTAAAAAGATATCTTTACCAAAGAAGTTGTATGCACAAAAAGAGTATAACAAAGTAATTGTTGGAATTTTTAAGTCGCCAAGACGATTAGATATTACGGTCAATACAGATAATGATTTCCTTGTCATAGGCGATTACGTGATTAAGTTAAAGACCGTGACAAAATTTGATTTGAAGGCGAGAAAGCAAAATTGTGAAGTTTTTGATTTGGCTGATATTGAAATGCCGTTGTTGATAAGAAGCAAAAAGGATGGAGATTTTATTGAAACAAAGATTGGTAGGAAAAAAGTTAGAAAAATATTTCAGGAACGTAAATTACCAATGCATGGTCGAAAAGAAACAATGATATTATGTGATCAAAAAGGCATCCTCTGGGTAATCGGCATCGTGCGTTCTTCCCGGGCGCTTATCAAAAAAGACACCCAGAGAATAATGGTGGTGGATTTTGCACGTTCTAATTAAAGAAGAAATGATAATGAATAGAGTAAGGGAAATCGGTCAGAAGATAAATAATGACTACAAAAACTTGAATCCAGTAGTCATTGGTGTACTTAGTGGTTCATTCATGTTCTTGTCTGATCTATTAAAGGAAGTAGATATCCCGGTCGAAGTTGATTTCGTATCGGTCTCAAGTTATGATGGAGAAGCATCAAGCGGTGAAATTAAGTTACTTGGAGATATAAAATCCGATATCGAAGACCGAGAAATAATAATTGTGGAAGATATCATAGATACCGGGCAGACTATAAAGTTCCTGATCGATCACTTTAATGAACGTAATCCGCGCAGTATAGCAGTGTGTTCATTATTGAGCAAGCATGATGACCGCAAGGTCGACATCCATATCACATATCTTGGTTTTAATGTCCCAAGTGTTTTTGTCGTTGGTTATGGACTCGATAAGTCAAATAATTATCGTAATTTAAATTATATTGGAGTTGTCGATGGTAAGTAAACAACCACCTAAAAAACGGGCTTTACAAACACTGATAATCTGGTCACTTATAATTATCGCTGTATATATTATAATCTGGCAGGTCATCAGTCGCAGCACTAAAGCAGTAGATATTCCATATTCAATATTCCTACATGAATTACGCGGTAATAATATTTATGAGGTTACAATGACGGAACGGTCTATTAAAGGGAAATTCCGGTCATCGATCTCGCTTGAAGGCAAAGAGAATTTTTCCGACTTTTCGACTCTGATTCCGTTTGATGACCCGAAACTTGCTGAAGAACTGGTGCAGTATAATGTCAGAGTTGTTGCTAAACAAAAATCGGGCTGGGGCAATATCCTGATAGGCATCGTTCCATGGTTACTTTTGATCGGCGTCTGGATCTTCTTCATAAGGCAGATGCAGTCCGGTCAGAACCGGGCGCTTGGTTTTGGACGAAGCCGCGCCAAAGTCATCCTTGAAAATAAACCATCAGTCACCTTTGACGATGTTGCCGGGGTTGAGGAAGCAAAGCAAGAATTAACCGAAGTCATTGAATTCTTAAAAGAACCAAGAAAGTTCACGCGCCTGGGCGGCAGGATCCCCAAGGGTGTTTTATTGCTCGGACCTCCCGGCACGGGAAAGACCCTAATGGCAAGAGCAGTCGCCGGAGAAGCACGTGTGCCCTTTATCTCGATCAGCGGTTCAAATTTCGTCGAGATGTTCGTCGGTGTTGGTGCTTCGCGGGTCAGAGATCTATTTGACCAAGCTAAACGAAATTCTCCATGCATTATTTTTGTCGATGAGATCGATGCCGTCGGTCGATTACGCGGTGCTGGTCTGGGTGGGGGACATGATGAGCGCGAACAGACATTGAATCAGTTACTCGTTGAAATGGACGGGTTCGAAGTGAACGAAGGTGTTATCCTCATGGCCGCGACCAATCGTCCTGACATCCTCGACCCGGCGCTTTTGAGACCGGGCAGGTTTGACCGGGTCGTCGTACTCGACCGTCCTGATGTAAGAGGCAGGTTGGGTATTCTTAAAGTGCACACGAGGAAAAAACCTCTGGCTCAAGATGTTGACCACGATGTACTAGCGCGTGGAACACCAGGATTTTCCGGTGCTGACCTTGCGAATATGGTCAATGAGGCCGCGTTACTTGCCGCACGCCGTGATAAGAAAGTAATAATGATGCAGGAATTTGAAGACGCAAAAGATAAGCTCCTGATGGGCGTGGAAAGAAAGAGTCTACTTATTTCTGAAGATGAGAAAAGACTTACCGCTTATCATGAATGTGGTCACGTGCTCGTTACCAAATCTTTACCGGGTATGGATCCGATACACAAGGTTACGATAATCCCGAGAGGTATGGCATTAGGTTTGACCCAGGCGTTACCGATTGATGAGCGACGGACATATTCCAAGACATATTGCCAGAATCAACTCGCTTTTATGCTTGGTGGTAGAGCCGCGGAAAAAATAGTACTCGGTGATTTATCGACCGGTGCCGGCAATGACATTGAAAAGGCGACAAAACTTGCACGCAAGATGGTATGCGAATGGGGCATGAGTGAAAAATTGGGACCCCTTACTTATGGCGAAAAGCAAGAGGAAATATTTTTGGGTCGTGAGATCGGTATGCACCGGGATTACTCAGAAGATACTGCCCGTGAAATAGATGAGGAGGTCAAAAAGATCGTCGTGACTGCAGAGCATAGAGCAGAAACCATTGTTAAAAAGAATCTTAAGAAACTTAAAGTATTAGCTAAGGTACTTTTAGAAAAAGAAATTTTGAGCGGCGATGAGGTCGACAAGATACTCGATATGCCTACCAGCAAGAAAACAATAATAACGAGCAAAGAAAAAAATGAAAAAGGAAAATAGAGAAGCGATAGAAAAAGCCGTAAAAACAATACTCAAGGCGATCGGTGAAGATCCAAAAAGACCGGGGCTTAAAGATACCCCACGTCGTATTGCTGATATGTACGATGAAATTTTCGTCGGCGTAAAGCAAGACCCCAAAAAAGAACTAAAAACATATAAAGCAAAGAATGAAGATGAAATGATCATCATCAAAGACATTCCTTTTTATTCAATTTGTGAGCATCATTTATTGCCGTTCTTTGGTAAGGCACATGTTGTTTATATCCCGAAGAAGAATTGCATAACTGGTTTTGCCAGTTTGGTGCGAGTTATCGATGTCATGGCCAAGAGACCGATCGTCCAGGAGCGGTTAACCCATGAGATCGCTGATTTTTTAATGGAGAATCTCAAACCAATGGGGGCATTGATCGTTATTGAAGCAGAGCATCTCTGTCTCTCTATGATCGGCGTTAAAAAACCGGGTACCTTAACTGTGACTTCGGCGATTCGCGGCGCAATGCGCCGGGCAGCAACCCGCGCTGAGGCACTTTCATTGATAAAAGGCAAATAAAAAGAGTAGATTAACTGTTGGTCAGTAATTCGCAGCTAATAATGCTGTGCAATTAATATACGCGACGCCACTTCTGGACTGTACCGACTATCTCTGCTTCTTTGGCAAACTTTCTTACTTCTAAAACACCCTCACCCAGAAGTGTGAAATAAACATCTTTATAATCGATCGATGCAACATTGCCTTCGTGATCGACCATTTTAATAAGATCCTTGCCCTTCCATTTATTAGGCGCAACTGGTTCGATATCGCGCCACTTTATATCTTTTTCAGCAAATCCGAGTAGGTCAAGGATTCCGGCTGATTTTATCAGCTTGCCATGATACATATTACCGACTCTCTCGACTTGAACGATCGCACCTTCAGCCTCGTCGCCAAATCTTTCCCATTGGCCAACAATAGGACTTTCACCGCAACTGAGCATAAGAATAATTATTGGAAATAAGCCAAGAAACTTTTTCATGATCTCCTCCTCTTTTAACCTACATAATTTATTATATCCGTAAAACGAAATACGTCAAGGAGTAACAGAGTAAGTCATTAAGTAATTGGACCATTAAATTATTAAGTCACTGGTAAGTACTATGCGGTATTCTATTTTCTTCCCTCTCCCTTAAAGGGAGAGGGTTGATTTCTGGAGTGCAACGCCTGCCCCGTTATACGGGGAGTTCTTTCGTTGCGATGATATTTGTTTTTCCTCTCCCTTAAAGGGAGAGGAAAAGGGTGAGGGTGAAATTACATTTATTCTGTGACAAAAATGTCACAACTTCGCAGCAGATTTTTCTTGACTTCAACTATTCAACCCTTATACTGCATGAGTGTTATCAAAAGTTATATCATGTGCAACATACGGTATCGAGGGTTATGTCGTAGATGTAGAAGTCGATCTTTCAACCGGGCTTCCCGGTTTTACCACGGTCGGTCTGCCTGATAATGCAGTTAAAGAATCCAAGGACCGCGTATTTGCTGCGATCAAGAACGCGGGGTTTCGCTTTCCTGCACGCAAGATAACGGTCAACCTTGCACCGGCTGATATAAAAAAAGAAGGTTCGAGTTTTGACCTGCCGATAGCGGTCGGTATTTTATCTGCATCACAAACTGTACGCGGTGCTCATTTGACCCGCTATGCAATTTTGGGAGAATTATCACTTGACGGTTCCTTGCGATCAGTAAAAGGCGCGATTTCAGTTTCTCTGGCCGCAAAAGAAAATAAACTCGATGGTGTGATCGTACCGAGATCAAATGCCAAGGAAGCAGCGATCGTGAACGGTATCGATGTTTACGGCTTTGATAATTTGATTGAAGTCGTTGCGTTTTTAAATGGCGAAGCAAATATCCAGCCGACGATAATCGACCGTACAAAGATCTTTGATGCTGCTTCACAGTATACTGTAGATTTTTCCGAGGTTAAAGGTCAACACCATGCCAAGCGTGCTCTGGAAATAGCTGCAGCTGGCGGTCATAATGTTCTAATGATCGGTCCACCGGGTACAGGCAAGACTATGCTGGCTCGAAGGCTGGTGACTGTCCTGCCCAGGATGACTCTTGAAGAAGCTTTGGAAACAACCAAGATACACTCGGTTGCCGGTATCCTTACCAATGGCGATCCCCTGCTCGGTACCCGGCCTTTCCGTTCGCCGCACCATACGATCTCTGATGCCGGGATAATTGGCGGCGGTCATGTCCCAAAACCCGGTGAGGTTTCATTAGCGCATAATGGAGTTTTATTCCTCGATGAGCTGCCTGAGTTTCACAAGAATGTCCTCGAGGTTCTGCGCCAGCCTTTAGAAGACGGTTCTGTGACGATCGGTCGGGCAAAGGTTACGTTGACTTATCCGGCACGTTTCATGCTCGCCGCGGCAATGAACCCATGTCCGTTCGTTGCAAATTCTTTACAAGACCAAAACTTAAATTAACCATAATACGCTCAAAAAAGCAACCAAAAGGCTATCCAGTAGGACCTAAAACTCTTGGTGAAAAGATACGAAAGAAAAGGATGGATTTAGGTTTGTTTCAGAAAGATGTTGCCAAATTTGTTGGTGTTGTGACTGATACTGTGACTTTATGGGAGAAGGGGAGGAAAGAACCAAGTAAGAGATATTTGAAAAGAATTGAGCAGTTTTTGAAGAAGAAATAGAACGACGGACTACGGATGCGATTTCATTGTTTTTCATAACTTCCGAAATAACAGTAGAGATTGCTCTAATGCAAGATATACATGCCTCTGCACCACTCTTATCTTTAAGGGATTTTCTGGATTATACCATATGTTTTGGCACAGTTTTGGCACAAATAAAAGAGGGGAGTGATTCAAGCTGTCACTCCCCCTTGTGCCTTGATATTTTCCCATAACATATTATAATACAAATGGCAGGAGGAATTATGAAGGTAGATTGGGAACGTGAAAAATCATGGTGGGATGCAAAAGCACCAAAAGAAGAAGAAGATCTTGGTGATGAACTTGTAAACAGAGCTCTCCGATGGCGTGAAATTGAACAACACCTAGATGGGATAAAAACAATTCTTGATGTGGGATGTGGACAAGGTAGATTTGCTATTCCTCTTGCGAAACGTGGGTTTGCTGTTACCTGTATTGATATTTCTCCAGTCATACTTGATATTGCCCGCAATAAGGCAAAAGGTTTAAAAAATATCACGTTCATTGAAGGAAATGTAATAGATTTGTCTCAATTTGCTGAAAAATCGTTTGATTTAGTATTGGCTATGGACGGAGCAATATCCTTCTGTGGTCCCGAAGCTGAGAAAGCAGTCCACGAGTCTTGTAGAGTTACAAAGAGAAAGCTTATAATGACGGTTCTTAGCAGAGCCCGAATGGTTCAATTATGTGTTGAATCTTCATTAGAACTCAGCGGTAAGTTGTTAAAAGCTGTTTACGAATTTATGGACACTGGTCTTTGGCATCAGAATCAGTTTCCCGAGAATAAGATCTTCACAAAAGGGCTTACACAAGATTACCTTGGAACTATAAAAGCTTTTACATTACCAGAACTCAAGATTATTATTGAACAAGCCAATATGCATATTCTCCGCCTGGGTGCATTTGGTTCTCTTTCCAATACATTTAAAAAAGAGATGATTGAAAAAATCTCTCAAAACAAAGTGCTGTTAAAAGAATTCATTGACCTTGCTGATCGATTTGACAAAGAAATACTACCAGAGGGAGTAGGACCAAGACAACGTTGTGGGCTTATAGCTGTTACTGGACCAAAATCTTAACATGCGCTTAGATCGAGATAAAGGGTGAGGATAAATAATGGCACGAGCACCTTTCCAAGTATTGATATTTCCCTATATCCTGATTAAACAAGGCATGATTGAATATGCGATATTTCGCCGCACGGGTGGTGATTATTGGCAGGCGATTGCTGGTGGTGGTGAAGAGGGAGAAACACCTGAAGATGCAGCAAGAAGGGAAATCCAAGAGGAGACAAGAGTCCCAAAAAATTGTGAAATCACAGCATTAGATTCTAAGGCTTATATTCCAGTTATTGGTGTGACAGGTGAATATACCTGGGGAGATGATGTCTTTGTAATACCGGAATATACATTTGGAGTTAGGGTAGCAAACCGACAACTCAAATTATCAGAAGAACATCAGGAATATAGATGGGTCGGTTATGAAGACGCAATGACAATGCTCAAATGGGATAGTAATAAGAATGCTCTTTGGGAATTGAATGAAAGACTTACAAGGAGTCACTAACATGCGATCAGATTGGAAGAGTATATTAATATGAAAAAGGATATTTTTGTAGAAGAATCAAAGATACAGGGTGAAGGTGTATTTGCTGTAAAAGGTTTCAAGAAAGGCGAATCTATATTGGACGTTGATGATACACACATCGTTACTGACACATCAATACTAACAAAAAAGAATTATGACTTTGACCTTGATTTTTTAGCAAATGGCAAAATAGTATGGATGCAACCTCCTGAAAAATATATTAACCATTCTTGTGATCCGAATGTCTATTTTAAAACAATTGGTGGTATCAGAAAGGTCTATGCTATGAGAGATATTTTAAAGGGTGACGAACTTGTTTCTGATTACTCAATGAACGGCTGGGGTGATGCGAGTTTTGAGTGCAAATGCGGAAGCGAGAATTGTAGAAAAATATGGTATGCTGATTTCTTTAAATTCCCTATCGCAGTTCAAAAAAAATATTTGCCCTATCTTGAAGATTGGTTTAAGGAACAATTTAAAAACAAATTAGCTGATAGTTTATAGAACATGAAAGAAATTGAAGATACAATTCGCTATTATTCTGATAGAGCTGATGAATATGATTCTACTGCTGGATATCATGATAAGAAAGCAGAAAAAACACGCAGGGCCATGAAACAACGCTATCAAACGATATTAAAGAACAAAGATGTTCTTGAAATCGCATGTGGAACGGGATACTGGACAAAGGTAATTGCAGAAACCGCAACATCCGTATTGGCAGTTGATGTAAGCCAAAGAATGATTTCAATCGCAAAAGAGAAACACAAATTTCTAAAGAATGTAACATTCCAGGCATCTGATGCATATTTATTGGAAAACATTTCTGGAAATTTCAGTGCAGCGTTTGCTCATTGGTGGTGGTCTCATATTCCAAAATCAAGAATAAGGGATTTTCTGCACAATTTACACAAAAAACTTTTAACAGGGTCATCAGTTCTATTTATTGACCATTTACCGACTTATTTCGACAATAAAATAAAAGTCATTAAGAACGAAGATGGTGATAGAATTGAACAAAGAATACTGAGCGGAGGAAAAACATATCTCGTAATAAAGAATTTTCTAGCGATAGAAGAAATACATGATTACTTAAAGGGTTTAGCGGAAAAGATTGAATTTCAAAAATATGATGCGTATTGGGAATTATGCTATACTGTGATGAAATAACTAAGTCTGAAGAACAGATATGAACAGTAGAAAAAGATGTATCTACTGTGGATCAAGTGGACCGTTTTCCAAAGAACATGCCATACCTTATAGTCTTGGACAATTCAAAGGATTTCCAGAACTAATCGACATGGTGTGTGCAGATTGTAACAATAGAAATAAGTTAAAAGAAGAACAATTTCTACGTTGCGGTCCAGAAGCATTCATTAAAAAATTCTTGGGGATAACGGGTAGAAAAAAACATAAAAAGGTGAATATTTTTGAGCGTGGTAGTGCAGGAGCACCACCGATAGATTTCATTGGATACGATCCCAATTTAGGGATTAATATACTTTTTGAATTCAATCCAGGTCAACAAACAATTAGAGAAGTGAATAAACAAATCGTTTTTATTAATAAGATAGGTGAATTTTTCCCACTCCGTGTGCCTGACTGGATTGAGGACAACAAGCAATTTCTCAAATACATAAAAGAGAAAGTCCCTAAGGGCAATTATGATGCCAGATTTTTCGGAGATGATGAATTTTTACAGCGCATGAAAATATTGACTTCTGGTATAGGTAAAAATTTTACAATTTCAGGTCCAAGCCCAGAGACAACTGTTGAAACCCCAAAAACAGTATATCGTGTGACTGATCTTTATTTCAGAGCAATCGCTAAGATCGCTTTCCATTATCTTCTCGCAGTAGTCGATTTTTATCGTGGTGATGAAGATATTTTCAAACCAATACGGGATTTTGTTATTAATGGTGGAGTTGTTGAAGATTTTGTCAAACAGAAGAGCAAAGAACCAATTGAACCAGTACTACCCAACTGGTGGACGCATATTATAAAAATGGACAGTGGTTATGGCGGGATTTTTATATATCTTCAGTTTTTTATCAATACTCGCGACAATCCTTTACCAGATATGTTGCAAAACAAATTCATGGTAAGGCTTAGCAGGAATCATGTTCCACCGAAGTTAATTAATAGAAGGTGTCATCATTTCGTATATTATCAACCGATACAAAAGGTTGATGGATATTATGGTAAGGTTATTGAGTCAGAATTCAAAGATTAACCGCATTTAATACGAGCAACGGACAAGGAGTCCACAGACTACATTAAATATCATTCAATATTACGAAAGATGACTGTAGTTCTTCTGATCCTTGTGTCAATTTTGTGCCACGTAAACGCTGCGGACTCAAAATCCGTTCCAGCTTTTTCTGAAACTCTCGAAATTACAAGCAAAATCGTCCAAGACCTTGTTACATAAACGCTTCAATGCATGTTAGCTGTACGGGATTTTCCGTCTATTACCATATTTTCCAAAGGCGTTTGGCACACATTTGGCACACACCATCAAATGTGTGCTGAAATACAATAAGGGGCTGGTGAGAGCCAGCCCCTTGGTTGTTTAACACAACCAGGATGTTATAGGCGACAAACCAGCACAAATCTAACGCAAGAACTTACTGTGAAGGCAGCAAGTTAGACAAAGCATTGAAAAATATGTTACCCCTGTAGCTCAGTAGGATAGAGAGGCGGTTTCCTAATCCTATCCGATGATTTTCCGTAACTTCCGAAATTACGACCCAAATCAAGGAAATGCAAGCCAGACAAGCTTTTGCACCATTCTATCTGTTGCTGGTCCCGTCCCGTTTCGGGACGAGGATACACGCTTCCTTTTCTATATACAAAATTCAATGAAAGAGCGGTAGAATTCTGCCTATTGCGGTCTATTTTGGTGAATGGATCGCACAAATACCACACAAAATAAAAGGGGGAGCATTGAGCGCTCCTGTTCTTCACTACAAATATAATGTAATTAATGTATCCCACATGTGCTGAAACAGAACAAATTGCAAATCAAGGTGCCCACCCAACCTGAGAGTTAATTAAATAACCTTTTCAGATGATATTTAAATAAAAACCACCATGAACTTACCGGAGGTATTACAAACCTCTTGTATATAATACCAGGACCTGGAGGAAAAAGAGTGTCATAAAATGCCTTATTTTTACTAATTACTGTTAAACCCCTCGGTATGATGAAAACAGAGTCAGGAATACGAACATTCCATGCTTGCCATGACCATAGTTCTTTTCTGCTTACCCTATCCACGATAATATACGCATACGCTGCTAAGTGGGCAGTTGGATTAATCCATATAAATGTCTCTGAACTCAAGATGGTTTTTCCTTTTTCTTCTTTATAACGACGCAATTCCATATTTTCAACTGTTAATATAGACGGTAGCTTTACGAGAGAATCTTCAAGGATCTGTCTTGACATATTGTATGGGATAGATGGTATTGGGCTTACGCTGATAGTGGTATCATGAATAGCGTAGACTGTATCGCACTCAACAAAAAATATGTACAAGGTATCTGTCTGATTACGTATCACTTTGAGTTTACGTTGAAATTTTCCTGGAAGATAGTAACTCTCAGCAAATTGATATTTATTTTTTGCCCATACCTCTAGGATTTCTGTAGTGTCATGGTCGTTTGCGAAATTTTTAGATAACATAGATTTCAGACAGTAGTTTTTCGTGTAATACGAAACAGATTGATAAGATTGACTAGTACAACGAGATCCAACTATTATGTACACTATTGCGATAGTTATTAAAAAAATTAGAACAATTGCGATTCTCTGAACTAGTGTTTTTAAATTCCCAATCATGTTACCCTCACTCACACTTCCATAAGTTGTCTTCACACATTCTTTGAGCCCATTTTCCCCAGTAATCACCTGGAATTGAAAAATTGCAGGAGCCTGTCCATTCTTTTACATCAGTATAACGTCCAAGATATGTTTTTTGTTCACCATGCACTGTTTTAGGAGGTAAGTCACCACACTCATCGACGCATACAGTCGTGTATGGAGTTATCTTCCAAACACGACCTTTGGTTTCAGTTATATTTTCTCTTTCAAAATAACATGTTACCTTACCAGTTGGTAGCAATTCGTTTGCTGGTGTAATCACGATTCCAATAGGTTCACTAAAACGCCACTGCCCATGGTGTGTTAACCATTGTCTTGGTTCTTTCTCAAAAATTGGTGGGCTAATAGTCGTTTTACATTTCCATATAGGCATTTGTCCGCTAGGGTCAATTGCATTCATTGGATTGTTTAGCACGTAAATATAAGGATTAATTCCTAATGGAAATTCTGCCATTCCTGGACACATCGGATCCTCGCTGATGAACCGCCCGATCTCCGGTGCGTAGTACCGCGCACGGAGGTTATAGAGGTTAGCGATCTCATCATCATACTCCTGTCCGGTGTACAGGTAGTGGTTACCCACACTGCCGTAGTCAGCCATAAGATTGCCGAATTCGTCGTAGAAATAAGACCGCTCAAAATTTCCACTCTCATTGGTCATGCCGATAATGCTCCCCAGGCCGTCGTGGTGAAAGTAGTGGCTGTCTGCAGGCGATGCATCGTACCGCGCCAATAACATACCATTAGCATACACATAATTATACTGCAAATCAAGGTGTCCGCCGAGCTCGCACACCGCGTACATGCCATCATACGCATAACATGTGGTATCATCACTTCCAAAGTGTATCTTTTTTATCCTTTTGCCCATACCACAGTAACTGAAACTCAGGCTGTCATTCCCGCCGGAGCCGGTTTTCTTTATCTTGGTCAAACGGTTCTTAAAATCCCAATAATAATAGTAATCCTGCTCCACTACCGGATGGATTTCCGTTGTTATGTTCCAGGCGAAATGGTAAAAAAAGCTCATTTTTTAGTAGAGACATCCTAAGGTTGCTCCCCTTCTTTTTTATACCCCATATTATATAACTTCCTGCGCTCTAAAGTCAAGCGTTTTTTCT
>JBARXB010000039.1:0-21557 GCA_049647165.1 bacterium | reverse complement strand
TCCTTGGGTTCATAGTGTGAGAATTGCATCGTTGCAATACCATGCCCCTGGCTCACTGACCTAAGATCAGTGGTATAACCAAAAGATTTGGCCAAGGCTAAACTTGCCGTAAGTATTTTTTCTTTCTTATTTGTTTCGACATTGAGTATCTTCCCTTTACGGGCACTAAGGTCATTTATCACATCGCCAACATAGATGTCCGGGACAATTATTTCCAGAGACATTATTGGCTCGAGGAGTACTGGTTTGCCGCGCATAAAACCCTCCCTAAAGGCCATCTGAGCCGCGATCTTGAATGAAAGCTCCGAGGAATCCTGAGAATGATAGGCACCATCAAGCACCTCGACTTCCACGTCGATCACCGGATACCCCCAATTTACGCCGGTCTCGCTTTGCTCACGGATACCCTGCTCAATCGGCGGAATGAACTGTCTGGGGATAGTACCCTCGCGGATCTTATTTTTTATGATGATACCTTTACCTCGTTCTGCAGGTGCGATCCTTAATGTCACAACACCATACTGCCCCTTACCGCCGGTTTGTTTTATAAAACGACCTGTGGCAGTCACCGGCTCAGTCAATGTTTCGCGATAGGAGACCTGGGGGTTGCTAACATTACAGTCAACCTTGAATTCCCGTCTCAAGCGCTCGACAATGATCTCCAGATGCAGTTCACCCATCCCCGATATGATACGCTGTCCGGTTTCTTCATCAGTCCTTACCTTGAAGGACGGGTCTTCGATCTGCAGATACCTGAGCGTATTATCGAGTTTTGAATCATCCATTTTTGTCTTCGGTTCTAATGAAACAAATATCACGGGATCAGGAAATTTCATCGGCTCAAACGATATCGGATGTTTCGTACTGCAAAGTGTATAACCGGTCTTACATTCTCTTATTCCGATAACCGCGCCGATCTCGCCGGCTGAAAGAGAAAGCGTTTCCTCTTTTTTATTGGCATGCATAAGGAGCAGTCTGCCGATTCTATCGATCCTTTTTGGCGGGTAAACAAGCACCTTGTCACCGCATTTCACTTCACCCGAATACACTCTAACATGATAGAGCAGACCAAGATGGGGATCAGTCTGTGCTTTAAAAAGAAATGCCGAAAAGGGTTCATCTACTGATGGTTTCCTGATCTCTTCTTTTAAAGTTTTTGGATTGAATGCCTTTACCGGTGGCTGATCAAGCGGTGATGGAAGATAGTCCAGTACAGCATCGAGGAGTTTTTGTACACCTTTGTTCTTCAGTGCGCTGCCGCACAGAACCGGGAAGAAAGTCAAATCAATAGTACCTTTTCTAATGACTGATTTAACTTTGTCGAATGAAAGATCTTTCTTTGCGATATAATTGTCAAAAAATTCTTCATCATGTTCAGCAAGTACTTCACAGGTTTCGGTGCGGTAAAATTCAACCTGTTCTTCGTACTCTGCGGGAACATCAACCTCTTTATATTTGGCACCAAGTGTCTCTTCTTCCCAGTAATAGGCCTTGTTTCTTAGAATATCAATAATGCCATAGAATATATCGTCTCCTGTAATGGGGATCTGAAGAACCAATGGTCGCATCGATAATTTGTCTTTCATCTGCTTGAGGACACGCTCAAAATCAGCACCGATGCGATCCATTTTATTGACAAAAGCGATGCGCGGTACATGATACCGATCTGCCTGACGCCAGACCGTCTCGCTCTGTGGCTGCACGCCACCGACCGCGCAGAAAATAGCGATAAGACCATCGAGCACTTTCAAGGAACGTTCGACCTCAACCGTAAAATCAACGTGACCAGGCGTATCGATGATATTGATGCGGTAATTTTTCCAGTATGAGGTCGTTGCCGCCGATGTAATCGTGATACCGCGTTCTCTCTCCTGCTGCATCCAGTCCATTGTCGCCGAACCTTCGTCTACTTCACCCATTCTCCGTATCTTACCGCAATAGAATAGTATCCTTTCCGTAGTTGTCGTCTTTCCGGCGTCAATATGCGCGGCAATTCCTATATTCCTTATTTTCTTTAAATCAATCATAATGTTTAGTATATTAAAATTTATGGTTTAGTCAATCATGGAAAAGATGGAGTCATTGAGTAACTAAGTCATTAAGTCACTGATAAATTTAAAATCTACAATTAGGACGGTATTCTTCTTTGCCTTTTTACCGCGGATTTTATCTCCTTACCATTGAATCGACCTGCGGCAATTGGGAATTTTTTGTATAAGAGTATTATGAAACCTTTTTCAAGTGATCGGTTTGAATCTACCTTGACGATCTCTCCTCTCAGGAATTTCTTTATCTGGTACTCCTCAACCTCGTAAAAATTCTTTGCCGGGATCTTTCCAAAAAGCTGGACAAAATCGTTGTCCGGCTTTATCTCATGGTTGTATATCTTTCCAATCTCAAGTCCTTTCCGGATCGACTTCATTTCCCAGAAAGAGTAGACCTGTGGCGTTGCTATGTATGTTAGACCGTCTTTTTGAAAAACTGAAAACCCTTGAAAGCTTTCAGTACCGACACCAAATCTCCGGCAAAATAATTCGATCGCTGAACCCTCGAATTCAATCTTTCCCATATAATCGACACGCTGCCGACATACACCCATTTTTGTTATCTTGGCTATAAAGAACGGCGCCGTATCATTATCTTGCGGCAAAATCCGCGCACCGTGAATCAACCTTTTATCAAAGCTTTCATTCTGCCAACGCGTGATACCGGGACGGCTCTTGAAATGCGGAATGGATATCGGCATAAGGTCTGCCTCGGGAAATTTATGGAGCAGATAGGCAACGACTGCCTCATTTTCTTCAGGTGCAATAGTGCATGTGGAATAGACCATCGTGCCGCCGGGACGCAGTGCACGGAATCCTGATATGATCAACCCTTTTTGGATTTTCGCCATACGCTCAATATTCTTCACCCCCCAATGGTATAAAACTGCCTTGGATTTTCGTATCGTACCTTCGGCACTACAGGGTGCATCTATCAGTATGCAGTCAAAATAATCTGGCAAGACTCGATCAATCCTTTGTCCACGCAGACTTATTACTGCCTCATTCAATAAACCACACCGTTTTATATTATGAATAAGCCCGATCATTCTTTTTCGATTCATCTCATTGACCACGAGTAACCCTTTATTATTCATAGCTTGCGCTATCTGGGTTGTTTTCGAACCCGGTGCAGCACAGAGGTCAAGTACCACCTCACCAGGATTGGGATCAAGAACAATGACCGGGATCATCGAGGCAATTTCCTGGGCATATATCAAACCCAGACCATGGGTAATGTGATTGCCCAGGGGGTATTTTTCTTGAAGAACATAACCATCATCATAAAAAGGTAACTGCTTCATTTTTAAATCTTCTAGAAACTGCAATATATCATCTCGCTTCATTTTCAGTGTATTTATTCTAAAGGATTTTAAAAGCGGTTTACGTACATGATCCATAAAATCTTGAAAACCAGGTATAATGTCCCTGTAACGAGAAAAAAGTTCGTCAATTTTCATAGGACTTCAACTCCTTCCTCAAATGTATTAGTTCGTCGCTTGTTAGCCTTCTGATTTGACCTTTGCGTAAACGTCCCAAAGACAATGGACCTATGGCGATCCTGCGGATAGCTCGCACCGGATGACCGATACGTTCAAACATAATTTTCAACTGGTGATGCCTGCCTTCAATTATAATAACTTTTAAGACTGTACCACTTTCAGTTTCATGTTCTCTACTGACCTTTGCCGGCAAAGTCTTGACACCTGCGATGGTAATACCATTACGTAATCGATCCAAGACTTTTTCACCGGGATGCCCCTTTACTTTAACACGGTAAGTTTTAGGGAGGTGTGTACGCGGATGCATAACCTGGTTAGCTAACTCGCCATCATTGGTTAATAACAGTAAACCATCGGCATCCCAGTCGAGTCGACCGACCGGGAACACGCGTCCGTGTATTTTATTCGCGCGGAGTAAATCATTAACTGCTGTCCTACCCTGAGGATCAGTCAGTGAAGTGATGACATGAACTGGTTTAAATGCAAGAAAATAGTGTTTTGGCACTGCCATTGGATGCAATAGCTTTCCATTGACTTTTATGTGGTCTTTACTCCCATCAGCACGCGCTCCAAGTTTATCAACCACTCGACCATTTACTTTAACCCGACCGTCAAGTATTAATTGTTCAGCTTTTCGGCGTGATGTAATGCCAACACGCGCGATAATTTTTTGTAATCTCTCAAGTGCCATATGTCTCTATTCTACCAGTGATAGCAAAGAAGTCAACACTTCGCTACGTACCGGAGAAGTCATTAAGACAGTTTAAAGCGTTATGAACGTTTTGATCGTTTTTTTTAAATATATCAGAAAATAAAAATATCGGATTTCTGGTTCATTTGATTTTTTAATTACTCAATGCCTTAATGACTATTCTTTTTCTGCTTTCTCCCTGTTTCCTCGTACCTAGTTCTTACTTTAAGTATCTCTCTACTCCCTACTCTCTACTCCCTACTCTCTACTCCCTACTCACTACTCACTACTCTCTTCGTCCAATGCTTGACTTTGCTTGAAGCGCAGGTAGAATTCCCTAAGCAAAGTGAAAATAAGAGAAAACATAGCAAAATCAATATTGCGAAAACACAAAAAAATTGATTCCTGGTTTATTTCTCGGTATGGCATGAATCTTTACCGGGGGTGCACACACAACTGCGCGTACTGTGATGGTCGTGCTGAGGGTTATTATGTTGATGGAGAGTTCGGAAATGAAGTTACGGTAAAAGTTAATGCACCAGAAATCCTTAAACGAGAGTTAGACCCGAAAAGAAAGCGTAAACCACTCAAACAGGGTTTTATCCTGGTCGGCGGCGGTGTCGGCGACAGTTACCAACCCATCGAAGAAGAATATGAATTGACCCGAAAAGCCCTGGGAATAATCTATGAACATGGGTTTCCTGTCCATATGCTTACAAAGTCTAATCTTATAAAGAGAGACCTGGATATCCTAAAAAAGATCAATGAACAAAGCAAAGTAATCGTGAGTTATAGTTTCTCGTCAGTAGATGATAAAGTCAGTTCCATCTTTGAACCTGGTGTTCCGCCACCCTCGGCAAGACTCGACGCTCTCGCTTTTTTTAAACAACATGGTATTGTCTGCGGTATGTTTCTCCTTCCAGTCATTCCTTTTATTACAGATACACTGGAAAAAATAGAACAAGCTATTAAAAAAGCAAACCAGCTGAGTCTTGATTTTGTTATTTTTGGTGGAATGACACTGAAATCCGGTAAGCAAAAAGCGCATTTCACAAATGTGCTTAAAGAATATTATCCGCGATTGATCCCTGAATATGAAAACCTTTATACCTGGGATAGGTGGGGAAATGCTAAAACAGAATACTACAGCTCATTGCATCGTGCTTTCCATGGCATTGCCAAAAAATACAAAATACCGAGACGTATCCCCATTTCTCTTTATCAAGAATTATTGAGTGAGAACGACCTTGTCGTTATTATCCTTGAGCACATAGACTATTTTCTCAGATCAGAGGGAAAAACATCACCGTACGGTTTTGCTGCGTATTCAATCTCACAATTAGAAAAACCTTTGAATGCTATGACGGATAGTCTAAAAAAATTAAAAGGTATTGGTCCAACAACCGAACGAATCATCCTTGAAATATTAAAAACCGGCACATCCTCCTACTATAAAACGCTTGCTCAAGACTAACGTTATCTTACAAGCGGCACTACTATCCGTAAAAGCTCACCGTCATAAGTCATCTTTGCCTTTTCCGCTATAACCGGTCGACAGAATGCCGTATACTTAAGATAAATCCTATCATTAGAAGTTGCCTGCACATTTAGACGATGTGCATTTATTTTCAATTTAATATTTTCTTTTTCAACATCCGGCAAAACAATCTCGATAGTCAGATCCTTCAGTTGTTCATCAATGTACATACAAACATCAGGTTCTACATAATTTTGACTGTCAACCATCATCATCATCACCTAATCATAGAATATGTTTCAAGGTAGAATCAGCAGTTTTCTTGTCACGGTTTCTTCAAATGTCTCAAGGCGAAGAATGTAGACGCCGGAAGGAAGCCGTTCTCCAGTTTCATCTGTTCTGTCCCACGAAATATGATTGACCGATGCATTACCAAAGGGTAAAGACCTGACCAGTCTTCCTGCAATATTGTAAATCTTTATTTCTGTACTTTTCATTTCATCATTGAGAAAAATATGAACCCGGTCTTTAAATGGCATCGGTTGGATCTGCAAAGGGTTCTTTGAGTCAGATAAGTGCTGCTCTACTATCCCTACCAGTACTGTACCCTCTTCATTAGCACCTGTATAGCCACTGTGGAAGAGAGTCTGACCCCCGATCGCATAGAGCTTACCATCAAGAGTATCAACAACAAGCCCCCAGCGCGCGGTCAGCATTGCCGTTTCGCTATTCCATGTATCTAATGACGGTTCATAGTACTCAACAACTGAATAGATCGTTGATACCGGTGCAAAACCACCAAGCAAATACACCTTCCCTTCGACAACCCCTGAAGCCAGACCGTACCGGGCAGTTGGCATGCTCGTTTTGGCAGTCCAATCATCCCCGGATGGATCATATTCCTCAACCGTACCACAAGGAGTAACACCACTTGTACAACCACCAATCGCATAGATCTTATCTCCAACGTTCTGCGCGGTCAAACTTGTACGTGATGTTGACATGGCGGTCTTTGTCGTCCAAATATCATTAGTTGGATCATACTCTTCAACATTATTCATTGTATTAATACCGTCATCACCCCCGATCGCATAGATTTTATCATCTAGAACCGCAATAGCCAATCCTTCTCGAGGTGTAGGCATCGATGACTTTGTGCTCCACGTATCAATGGTCGGCACATACTCGAATACCGAATCAAGGACATTAGTCCCATCGTATCCGCCTATCACATAGATATTACCGTTCACCGCACCCACACCAAATTCACGGATAGGAACCGGCAAAGAACTGCCTGCTGACCATGAATCACTTATAATATCATAGATGTCCAGGGTCGCTAATAAACCGCTGCTGTTCCTACCGCCAACAACATAAAGGCTTTCACCGATCGTAGCTGCACCGCCAAAACTCCTTGCCGTCGGCATTGCTGTTTTCGCTTGCCAGTCAATAGAATATGACAATGAGAACAGAAACAACACAAGAATATATGCAATACTACCTGTAAATTTAATTTTCATAAAAACCCCCTCTTGTGTTCCCAAATTAAAAGCGCAGAGACACTTTTATTTTAAGTGAACCACTTTTCTAATAATATACTGCTCACCCATATCCAGGCAAATAAAATATATTCCCTGACTAAAACCATTCATCGTAATCTTCAAAGAATTATTACCTTGTTTCAACCTGTGATTGCTGTTATGGACGACCGCACCGGTTGCATTCAGGATGTTTAACTCCGCAGGTCGCTGGTTATTCACGCTAATATTCAACAACATGAAATCATCCCGCACTGGTGTCTTGCACGATACCTGGGGGATTATGCTGTTATCAATAATATTCTCCTCTTCATAAATACCGATGACGAATAGCAATCCTCTGAACACATCACCGTTCGGACCGGTCGCTGCAAAGAGAAAAGTGCTATCCTGTCTAATCCCTGTTTTTGTCGATTCGATAAATCTGTACACGGTATTAGCCCCGGACAATACACCGGTGCTGATCCAGGTATCGCCTTTATCTATAGAGACAAAGACTTCTGCATTTGGTGAAGTACCGGCATATATAGCTCCGTCTGAGGCATATAGCAAAGATCTGATCGCAGTCGTCGAGTTGAAATACCCGTCTCCTTTTTCAACCCAGTTATTACCCTGGTCTGTAGTCATGAATAGCCTGCCGATATCTGCACCTGTACCAGCAAAAATCGTATCCGTACCCGCCTCAATGAGCGTAAAGCAATCACTGATATTCACCGGTGGTGTCGTTGCCGCCCACGTAACACCATTGTCAGTTGAACGATGGATATAGTCACTCCAGGCGCCAAAGTAGAGGGTATTGTCTGACGATTGAAAAATATAATATTGTCCGGAATTGTACGAGAGACCGGTCGGCAGTTCCCAGGTATTACCACGGTCTGTGGAATACCGTGGGGACGCAGCACTCATACCCCAGTAATTATTTCCTAGGTGCAAAGTGCCAAGATTATCCTCAAGGAGTGCACAAACTCGTGAACCAACTCGATATGTCCCATAGGAATTCAAAGAACTCCAGGTTGCACCACCATCACTTGATTTGTGAATACGCGGCACATCATCACTGTGGTACACACCGGTTCCTGCGAAAAGTGTATCGCCTGCACCATTCATTAAAGCATAGACCCCTTCTATCGTATCTTCCACAACCCAGGGGACTCCTGAACACCTCTGCCAATTCCACATATCCTGAGATACGAATACTCTACCGCAATCGAGTGATGTAGAATCGATCTTTGTCCCTGCATAAATATATCCATTCAGCCCAACTGTGATGTCGTAGACATAAAGAGCATTCTGTAACTCATTGGTGTTTTCCCAAGTGATCGCTGAATTTATACACAGAAAAATACTACATGCTATTAGAATCATATTTCTCCTCCCTTGCTCTAATCAAACCGCCAGTATCATATCGGTATGCTGGATTTAAACCTCACGTTATTTGTCCACATGCTTTTCTGTAGTTTCCAGAACACCGGTATAGTAAAATAGTTCTTTGCAGTCATTGCATTTAAAAACATATTTGTTTGTATGTATTCGAATCATATCCTGATGTGTTGATCCAAGGAGATCAGATAGATCAATATATTCGACATTAAAATGACCGCAATAAGGGCACTGTTTTTTGCTAGTAAATTCTATACGCTGCATAAAACCCCCTTTGCACACCATGGTTAAGCACAGCTATTTGGTGCACTTCATTGTAATATATAATATGATGATAATGTTATTTATATGTTATTTATTGTGTATAGAATCGGGTTACCTTGCTTGGAAGTTCTCTATCTATGAGTACTCACCGAAATCTCGGGGTCTTTTTTTATCGCCGTCTGTATGAATTCCCCAGCTCTTTCCTTATCCGATAACAATAGGGTATTCATAATCCGGGCTACGATCCGGGCGTATCGGTCGCGTGCTTCGAGTCGGTATGTCTCGTTCCATGCATCATAAAGGTTTTCGGCAAGAAGAGGACCACGGTACAGGTCAAAGGCTTTTTCATATAATTCTACAGCTCCTAAAGTATTTTCGTCACGCCATTGTTTATCACCTTGTTCAATGATATCATTGAACCTGAATAGATCAATATCTAACCACTGTGTGGGATAGCGGAATTCGTAGATCCCGACTTCACGGTGGATCATATTTTCAGCATCAAAACCATACTCGTGCAATGATTTACGGAGCAAGAATATCACCTGCCGCAAAGAGCTGAATGATTTTTCGGGACGTTCACCAGGCCACAGCATCTCCATCAGTTTGTCTCTCAGCACGTTTTGCTGATTATTTAATAATAGTATTTTAAAGAGATCCTGTGCTTTTTTCCGGGCAATGAGAACTCGCGTGCTGCCATCCCTGAATATCTCAAACCGACCGAAAAGCCTGATCTTGAGATAGGGTACAGCTTTATGTTCAAGAGATTCAAGTACTGATACTGCTTTTTTCGCAATGCTCGGTTTTAGGTGCCAGATGCACTCTTGCACATCATTCTTATAATGCTCCAATCCTAATTTTTCAACGAGTGAAAGACCGATCTCCTGGCACTTTAGAGACTTGTGTTTCATGAGAAAATCGATCAATCCTTCATCACTTGTAACAAGACGCAACAATAACATACGCGGCAGAACAGCACGTTTTCTTTTCAGCGCATATTCACAGACTATCGGCAGAAAAAATTCTCTTTCCCGCATGAGAATGGTATCATAGCCATGCTTCCAACATACTTTTAGCAGCGAATCAAAACCCTTGAGATAATCACCACCCTTTTGTTTTTGAATATAATACTGTATGAACCTGCCGGTGGTGTATTCATACTTTCTATCGAGTGTCTTTTCAATACCCCTTCTAAGATAAGTCTGTGCTGATTGTTTTTCACCAAGAAGCCAAAACGAAAATGCCATCTCCATAAGAAGGTATCCTTCATCGAGTTTCTCGCCGGTTTCGTTCATTGTTGTCTGTGCTTTGTTGAACTGCTCCAGAGCAAGTTTGTAATTACCTTGCAATCTTGCCATTACCCCCATATTCAGGTAGACATATATTTTCTCAGTATACGACATACTCCGCTCAAGGAGATTGAGTGATTTGCGGTAATATTCAGCTGCTTTATCATAAGCGTGTTCATCGCGCAGAATGCTACCGTGTATCCAGTATGCAGCACCCTCTTCATAGTTCAACCCGGCTTCTTGTGCAAAGTGACGGCACTTTGTGAGAATATCCTGACCAACTTTCCACTCACCATTTTGCCAGCACAATTCACCAATATTGAGCATGGCATATATCTGTAACCTCGTCGCATGTTCGTGTTCGCATAACTTTAGTGCATTGTGTAAATATACTTTCGCCTCAAAGAAATTACCTTGCCGGAGCGGAACAATACCTAGATTGATCGACGATTTGAGAAAGAGTGCTGTATTATTCGATTTCTTCGATAAGTAACTTGCTTTTCTATAGCACCGCTTTGCACGTTCAAGCTTGCCGAGCATCCAGTAATTAACACCCTTCGCATTCCAGATATCGCCGAGCATTGTATCCTTACTGTGCATCACCGTGAAACAACGGTCAAGGTTACGGTTCGACGCAACATATTCTCCTTCTCGCTGCAGAACTCTCGATTTTAATAGCAATACCTTACAGAGTAGAACTTTGTTTTTTGAGGTTATCGGTAAAATCTTTTCGCATAGCCCGAGTGCTTCTGAGAGTTTACCTTTCAGAAAATCCAGGCATGCAGTGACATACTTTTGCTCGGCGGGGTAATCAGTGGCGCTTATTTTATGGGTTAATTCCTCAAGTGCATTTAGGTTGCCTTCTCTGGTATATTCATCCGCAAGCTGTAGAAAATCTTGTTTCATATCCTAACCCATGATAATGTATTGAGCTATCAATGTCAAGGAACGTAAAGACCGTCTGTAGACTTTCAATCCAGTTGGATTATATTTGAAAGTCTGGTGCGAATACGCTGATATGATGTCTTGTCATTATGCTTTTGACAACTTTGTTTGAAATGTGTAATCTCTGATTCAACTCGGTTGAGCAGAACACGCCGCATATTCTCAGACCAGTCATCATACATACCGGCAAAAGGTGCTCTGCGAAATAATCGAAAAGCCCGTAAATATTCGCGCTTTGCATAATTCCATTCGCCAGCTCTTTCCAGCACTTTTGCTTGAGCGAGTGTTTCTGTAAAAAGATCACAATCCGTAGTAAAAAATACTCGCCAATACAATATGTCCTTGCGCAGGCTGATAAGATGTGCTGGCAGATTAAGTTTTTTCTTCAAGCGCAATAGAAAATGTGATAAGTTCCTCGATGGTTCACGACTCTTTGGCCAATAATTACGGTATAATTGCTCGAGTAATATCCTGCGTTCTTTATTTATCGACATATGGATCAGAAACGAGGCTTCTTTATGCGTCAGTCTAAGACGACTCAGTGCAATACCCCTTTTCCATACACGAAGCTTGCCCAAGAATCTCACTTCATAGACAGGTGTATCCATGTGGAAAACCGGCATTTCCAGAAATTTCCGGGGCAGCCCCGGATTTTTCCCTTTGTTCAGAAGATGTACTATCGGCTCAGGGAAAAAAGGTGCAATACGCATGAATAGACCAAGTATCTTTTTATCTTTTGCATAAAACAACGCACGACGATAATCCTTCGCACTCTTAGTTTGTCTGGCCTTATGCAGTAAGTATGTTAATCTTAGGCTCGGAACCGCCAATGTTGCTTTTGATACGCGTATATCACCGAGGATCATCCGCCGCTGAAAATAATCCTGTATAAGACCATATTTTTTCAAGAGCGGATTTAATTTCCGAAGTATAGAGGTTGCTTTCTTATTTTCACCTGCAGCCTGGTGACAACAAGCGATAATCATGGTCGCTGGATGGAGAAACCTCTTGACTCCCTCTTTTTTAAGCTCCATCAACGTGTCAATTGCATAGGATGATGCCCTTTGAAAATCGCCCTGGTCAAGAAAAGCAAAAGCCTTGATCATGCTCGTGCGTGAGCGAAAGCCCCACTCCTCGAGATTACTTTTTTTCAAGGCGCGCAATGCATTACGATAATCACCTGAGACCGTGAGAAAACCAGCAAGATTGACATAGAGCTGTTCCCGATAGCTCGGTGCAGCTCCTTCAAGGGCTTTTTTTGTCCAGTATATTGCTTCACGAAAATACCCCATCAATGAGTATATCCCGCCAAGACCGCCCATAAAAAAGAAGGGATTTCTGGAATGTCTTATGAGAGTCTTGCAAGCATCAGCACATGCCTTTGCTTTCTCGATATTCAGGGTGCTTGCTTTTGCCTGACCTTCTAAAAGCAGCAATAAAAACCGCAGTCTCGGGTCCTGCATACCCACGATACGTTTCTTCAATACCGACACCACTTTTAAAACAGCTTGTGGTCGTGCTGACCACATCAAAGCATAACACTGGGCCACACCAATCCAAAGAGATGAATACAGCAGATTATTCTTCTCTAATGTCATGCGCAATCGAGCTGCTTTCTTTATATAACGCAGCAATGGTATTTTGCCGAATTCCGCACGTAACCGAATTACCTGCTTTCGCAGAGAGAGCATGCGTACCGGGATTTTCAATATGATTTCATCAAATGGAAAGACCGGTAAAGCATTTATAATCTCAGCAGCTTGCTTTAGTTCTTTTTTGCTTACGAGTTCTTTTATTCTCGTCATTATATCCTGAGCTACCACTGTATTGAGATATTCCTCGTATGAATCAGAGAGCTGTTCTTTGGCAAAACCGATAAGCCCAAAACGCCGCCAGATCTGCCAGATACCCTTTATTGAAATTTTAATCCCTTGTTTTTTTAGCAGCTGTTGTGCTTTGCGCACAGTCAACGAAGGTCTCGCTTCTTTGAAAGCCACTACAGAATCTTCGATCGTTTTTGGTAATCGACGCCAGTGTCTTAAACTGATTTTTGTTTTGTGTAGCCCTTCTAATCCTTCCTTTTTATAGGACTTTACCCAACGCCAGAGCGTATTACGATGGATATTTAAATCCTCTGCGGTCTGCTTTAGGGTTCGACCTTTCAGGTATCGCTCGACCGCTTTTATCTGGATGTCTTTATTGATCTTTCTCATTTCACCATTATATGGAAACATTTTATATCTTTTCATGCTTTTTGTCAAGGCAAAATTCAGTGCACCACAATGCCTTATCTACAAAGGATATGCACAGAAGGTTCAAATCATCTTCTTACACAGTTATTTGTATAATTTGATAGGAAAATGTACAAAGCGATATCTTGCATAATAAAGGAGGGGAACTATGAAGAAAATGATTGTCAGGCATGCAATGACCGCACCAGTATTTTTACTCTGCGGCACTATGTTGTTTGGACAGGGGATATTAAGAAATGATACTCTATATATAGGAAATGTTTCAACCTGTGCAGGTCAACAAGTCGAGGTTCCAGTCTACATGAAAACCACAATGTATTATCAGGGATGGACCTTTCCTATGACCTTTGGTGACGGTACATCACCAGTAACCTGCGATTCGGTGAGTCTGGCTGGAACGACTATGGAAAGTTGGGCTTGGACAAGTGTTTTTGTTAACAACAATCAATGGGATGATGTACAGACCTGCGGCGGGACCGGTATTTATGCATGGTTTGGTGATTCACTATCACCCGGTTATTACTCTGCAATGAGATTGTTCTTCACCGTGGACGCCAATGTCAATCCTCCTCTAACCATCCCGATCGATACAACAACATGCTCGTTCGCTTCTGGAGGACAGCAGAATGGTTTTTTGGTTGTGGTAAATCTCCAAAGTTGGTTGACCATAGTCGTCCCAGGATCAATTGAAATAGGACTACCCGGTATCAACGAAAACAATAAAACAGCTGTTCAGTCCCAACTCAATGTATACCCTTCCATTGCTCGTCACGGCAGCATAGTTAGAATCAGCTGTACGATCCCACGTAAGTCATTGAACAAGATATCACTATATGATATCAAAGGCGCAAAGATTGATGAACTCTATTACGGTATACCAGAGCATGAAACTGTGGATATTGACTATAGAATCGAAGATCTTGCAAAGGGCGTATACATCGTCTTCTTTGAGGATGACACTGGAACACAATCCAGGAAAATCATTATCAATTGATGAATATTTCTGAGCTTACGTGCTATCTTAACCATCTTGGTAACGGGTTGAATGAAGATACAAATCTTGCCCTTGAGGAATTGCGTGATGTTTCAGAACTAATCGATGGCTCGATCCCATATCGTGACGGTCACGCAAAAAGAGTAGCCGATTACGCCCTAGAGATTGCTGAATCACTTTGCTTTAAAGAATATGAACTCGTCAGGCTCGAAGTCTCTTCGCTGCTCCACGACCTGGGTAAACTCATACTCGACGACAGTATCTTGCTCAAACAAACAGGTCTTACCGCAACCGAAAAACAAGTGATTCAAACACACCCTGTTTTGGGCTGCTGCATGCTTGAGGACTCTTTTAAATTTGTTGACGTTTTAAATGGTATCAAACATCACCATGAATGGTTTGATGGTTCTGGTTATCCATCGGGTTATGCACGAAATAAGATCCCGCTTATAAGCCGAATAATTGCAGTAGCTGATGCCTATGATGCCATGACATCATGGCGGCCATATCGAAAACCAAAAACAAAAATCAGAGCATTGGAAGAACTGATCTCTTTTGCGGGGACTCAGTTTGATCCTGTTATTGTCGCACTCTTCATCAGGACTGAGCGTCCAAAACATAGTTGTTAGGATTTAGAACTTTTTCATAGCTTCCTTGAGCCGCTCGCGTGTTTCCTCAGCATACCATCTTTCAAGGAAAGCTTCTTCTTTCTCCTCCAATTTCGAGAGGATTTGAGTTTCTGTTGTTTCTGTGCGACTGCGCTTGATCATTGCGAATGCATTTTGAGGATGACCCCCTAATAATGCAGCTCTGGCAACAGCTTCGGTCTGCAATTTTTCTATAGGTATTATATCATCAACCATACCTATACCCAATAATGCATCTGCTTCGTAGAAATCGCCGGCATCAGTTATTTCACGCGCAATGCGAAATCCCAATATTTGACGGAGCATACAATCGACTGGATAGGGTATGGGCACACCCAGCTTTATCTCATTCAGACCCATCTTTGTCTTACCTGGTGCAATATACCGATAGTCGCAGCACAGCGCGATAATACAACCTCCGGCAACTGCGTGTCCTGTAATCGCTGCTATTGTCGGTTTGGGCAATGTATAAAGATCAAGACATAATCGGTTGAATGCTCTGTAAAAAATCATAAAGTCCTTTTTATCTAATTCAAAAAGCTCAGGGATATCAAATCCAATAGAAAAGAATTTTTCATTAGCACTGCTGAGAACAAGACCATGTACTTCAATATCTTGTTCTGTCTTTTTGACGATATCACTCAATTCATTTATAAGCTCAAGGTTTATGGCATTAGTAACACCCCTGTTCAATTCAGCTATTAATATTTGATTCTTTTTTTGTACCTGGATCATCGTATGAAATTATAATCATGAATGGGGACGGTGCAAGACTCTGTGTCCAGACCATGTATTGGGGTTAGATCCCTTCGATCCCTCAGGACTATAGCTTGACTATTGACATATTGTATGTCCTACTGGATTCCCTGGTTAAACCAGGGAATGACAGACTAACCGATGACACAGAGTCTTGCTGTAAATCCTGAAGTATCTAAAGACGCCCTCCCCGCAGCTTGACAATTGTTTTACTGCACCCTATAATATATTGTGCACTGTTTAATACTCCTCATTTTAGTTTCTAATTTCTCAGGTCGAAATGCAATACCCGGTAATTCACAAAAGCATTTTCTAAGTATAGGACAAGTCATTGAGAATTTCGATGGAGGTTCGATTGAACTGCTATCTTACCCAGAACAAGACTTAGAACCTGATGCATGGGCTTTGGATTCGATCATTACTTACAATAATTCTGCCTATGCACTTAAATTATTCGGCAATACCTGGAAATTAGAGAATATCTCTGCAATCACTATTGATTCTGGCGATATCTGGCAGGTAGCTGCCTATGTTGAAGACCTTGCCGAGATCCATGGGTTCGGTCTGGTCGATTCTGCCCATACGTTGTTTTATTCATTTGCCGGGACTGAACAACTTGATATCGATGAATGGGTCACGGTATATCAAGGAGCTTTTCCACTTTATACTTGGACTACATATAAACTTCCTGTTGCCGATGACTGGCTCGCGAGTTTTAATTATTTGCCGACTATTACGTCCATCGTTTTTATCAATGATCGTGATATAGTGCCGCGTGGTGCCGTATATTTTGACGAAATAATCGATATTACAAACGACCTTCCTATAGCTCCAGAAGTTGAAATAACCTATTCAGTCGGTAGTATCAAAAAAAGTTCTAAAGGTGAAAGAAGCGTCGATGTCCAATTCTACAGCGATGTGTATGATCCGGACAGCCAACAGCACCTGTATTACTGGTATTTTGGCGACGACTCAACGAGCCGTCAGCCGAATCCTCTGCACACATATTTGATCAATGACGACCATGAATATACCGTTATGCTCGAAGTGGTGGACCGAACCGGTATGTGGGGACGCGCAATATGTGAGGTTGCAGTCGACTCAGGAATCACGACATTTCCTATTACCATGAACTTTACGGGTGATGTCATGCTTGCCCGGCGCTATGAACAACCTGGCGGTATTATCGATACATTGGGTGTCGAAGCGATCTTTGATCCTACCCTACCTTATCTCGGCAATGCTGCCGACATCACGATAGTTAATCTTGAATGTCCATTGACCTCGACCGGTACACCACACCCGACAAAACCGATCATATTTAGAGGTTCACCAGAAAACGTCGCAGGTCTGGTACATGCCGGTATTGATGTCGTGTCACTCGCCAATAACCATATAATCGACTATGGGCTGGTGGGCATGCGTGAAACTCAATCGGTATTAAAAACGAATAATATCCTGTATTCTGGTGCTGGAGCAAATTCATATGAAGCTTATTTACCATTATTTTATAATAAATCAGGGGTCAATATCGCTTTCCTTGCTTCAAGCAACCGGACCGGTCAGTATGATAACTACCAGCCTTATCTCAATGCCGGCTTCAATAAACCGGGTTTTGCATATTTGACTTCATTTGATCTTGCTCGTCAAATCAACGAAGTAGAAAATACAGCTGACCTCATTGTCCTTGAGATGCATGCTGGCATTGAATATGATGTAGTACCATCAGATAAGTTGTTCACTGAACCCCCAGAAGACGAATTTTATTCTCCTTTTTATCGGGTGCCCAGCCGGCAGGAAATTGAACTTAGGCATCAGGCAATAGACCATGGAGCTGATTTAGTGATCTGTCATCACCCGCATGTTTTACAGGGGCTTGAAGTTTATGAGGGCAAATTGATAGCTCATTCATTGGGTAATTTTGCGTTTGACCAGACCTATACAGAAACATTTCCGTCTGCGATCCTCAATGCAAAAATCAGTGAAACAGGTTTTTATGAATATTCAATAACCCCGGTTTATATCGATGATTATATACCGAGAAGAGCAAAAGGCGAATTGGGTCTGCATATCCTTGATTATTTATCGAGACGTTCACAAGAACTGGGTACTTATATGATCGTGAACCGAGAAAGTGTTGTCGCTGATATCGTACTCGATAGTGCTGAAATCGTAAAAGTGAAGCGTCTATCGAGTAAAGAACTTGCATTATACAAAAAGAATGCTGCATGGATCTCGGCTCCGGTATCAATAAAGGATAAAGGAAGTATCTCTTCGATAATCTCCATTACACCGACGAGTAATTGGCAATATAGACTGGGCAGAGAAGTAATATGGTTCGGCAATTTTGAAGATGAAGGAAGTACGCTCTGGTTGCTCGATGAACCCGGAGAATTCTATGATACGACCTCTTTTCAAGGGCATCGCGCATTATGCCAGGTTCGTCAGACAGGAAGTGCGTCGATCGTCACGAATTTCGAAGGGCGCATAATATGTTTTTCTGATTCTACCTATTATACGGTCTATGGATTCATTAAGACCGAAAATGCAAACAACGCAGATTTAATCGCAAGATTTTATCGTTATCGAACATATCCATATCTGCTCGGTGCCTGCAGTCTCAGCACCAAAGTAAATGGCACGACTGACTGGACTCTTTATTATGAAGAATTCATGCCAGCGAATAATACCAAATATTTTGATATCTGGTTAAAGAGCGCTGCACCGCAAACGGGCAGCGAAGCTTATACATGGTTCGATAAGGTCGGTATCATCGAATGGGAAACATGGCAACCTTTTGGTGGTGAAATAAATATCCCGACTCCAAATGATTACTATTGGCTTCAGATCAGAACAGAAACAGAACAAAACAGTGCATTACTAGCCTATCAATCGACGCATTATTATCAGACGACGATCAGCGATCAAAATATAAAACCTGAACTTCCCATCCATTATCTGCGTACTTTCCCAAATCCATCGAATGCTCTTTGCACGATCGAGTATAACTTGAGATATACTACAGATGTTGAGCTCAATATCTATAATGTTCTTGGCCAGGAAATCAGAACCTTAGTTAGCGAAGAACAAACCCCGGGAAACAAAGCTATTATCTGGGATGGAAAAGACAACCAGGCTAGGATCGCGGGTTCTGGATTATATTTCTGTAAATTGAAAGCCGGTACATCAACACAATCCCAAAAGATAATCATCGTTAAATAAATATATAAAGCCCTGGGGTCAAATCATCTCGATAAACCCGATATCTCCAACTCGACATTCAACATTTATAAATTTGCGCTTATCTTACCTTAATAAAATGACTTTCTTCGTCTCTGTATAATCCTCAGCATCAATTTTCAGGAAATACACTCCACAAGGTAGTTTATCGCCATGATTATTTGAACCATCCCAACTAATCCGCGTAGTGTATAAGGCGTCGAGAGTAATGAGAATATCTTTAACGAGCCGACCGCTGACATCATAGATTTTCACTATAATTCCTTCAGTTGAAAACCCGATAAATTCCATCATCACTTTTTGCTTTGCAGGATTAGGATATATTCCTATAGATTTCACCACCGTGTATTGACTCGTTCCTGATTCTAAGATCCCGGTCGGCGGGATTCCGAAATATTCCATAATTGAATCAACCAGCACTAATTTTGTTGAAGGCGCTATGCTGTCATCGAGCCCGCCAAGTTCAAATGATGTACCGACTGTTCTATTGTTCGCTGCGACACCGCAGTAGGCATTATCTGTTGTTTTTCTGAATATTAGAATGCCGCCAGAATCAGGGTGAATACGATCAATTGAATTGGTTTCCCCTGAGTAGCTGAACAACATCGATTGTGTAAAAGTACCAGCTTCACCAGAAACATGGGGGAAAGGACCTATGGCATCAGCTATAGGATCGATACAAAACAGCGGGTGGAATAGATAACCATGCCTTGCAAGGGGATCACTATACCAGACATTTCCACCCTCCATATAAACCTTACCATTAAAAACAGTTAAATACCGTTCAATTTCCAGACCAGCTTGGCTTGTGTCCTTTATCACGTATGTATTTGGGAGAATTCCTACGCATACAAACAATGATTTATATAGTGTGAGATAATCATCATATGGAATCATATTTGTACTGTAAACACCGTTGAAATTCAGTGAATCAAGCATAGCTTTTACGATTGGTCCACTTGTGTGGTTCGGATCAGGATCCCAGATAAGATACTCTCTTTGACCGACATATATTGTTACGTCAAATGTATCGACGTAAACACCTGAAACAAGCTCAAGTTTGACATCTAAAGGGTAGCCTAATGGCGATTGAGGTGAAGTTGTTATGATGAAAGGGTTAGATTGATTTGAAACAATACTATCTGGTAGAATGGTCCCAAAGGATGATGTTGAATCAATCGGCACAAAGAAAGAATCGCTACTAAAGATTTTCGCTGTTGCATTTTCTGCTGTGTATGAACCAACATTAGTCAGTTCTATTATTAGTTGATTTGTATCCCCAGCTGGTGTATATTTCAAAAACCCGGGGAAATAATATCTTTTAAAAAGAATTATTGGCGCGTGGACAGTAAATTGAAAGAGCGAAATCCAGGTTGAGTCATTTATATCTCTTATAACCAACTGCAATTCAATCCTGTGAGTATCAGGGCAATCTGGCGTGATAATTACGTTATAACCATCAGTAGTAGAAACAGAATCAAATGGCTGCATATCACCGAAATATTTTATTGTATCGCTGAATGTAAAGAAAGAATCCACAGAAATTTTTTGAACTATACCTGATACATCATAAGCAATCGAATCTCCCCAATTCTTAACCCATACAGGAATTTCAATATTTTCACCTGGGTTTGCAATTGAATCACTATTTCCACCAGATGTATCAGATATTGAAAAAGAATGCATTAAAACGTAAGGTCCACCAAAGAATTGAACAAGTGTGAAACCATAGTAAGGCTGTAAATTTCTGCCCGTTACTGTAAAGAAAATTGTATCACAAGGGATATATGTATGCACGAGAAATTCAATATTTCCAGCACTATTAGTTCGACCATAATAGTAGATTGATGTATCTTCTTTAGCCATCGCACAAACAAAAGCACTTTCTGCTGGTAATCCATTAGAACGGTATTGAACATGTACAAATAGAGTACAACTGCCAGCATGAACTCCTATGTTATGTGAAACATCAATAGCTTTTGGTGTAGTAGTCCATACAATCATTTCTGGATCACCTAAACAATTCCAACTATCATATTCAAGGGAATCGTTAAATAACGCAAAGTATTTTAACCGGCCAGCTTCAGCAGCTTTACCGAGAGTGCTAATGCTGTCTGTGAATATATTTTCTAGTGTTCCTTTAGCTAAAGCACTTCGCATTTCTGCAGCGCCAAACAGCCCGGTTGTTGTTCCCAAGAAACCAACTACTCCCTTTGGTTCTACAGAAGTACCAGCACTTAACCATAATTTACCAATCCCTTCAATTGTTCCACAAGTTGCAGAAAGCACAATTGGAAGTCTAAAACCATTATTCATGTTAGCTGGGTTATATAGAAAAAAAGGACCACCCCACCCATTACCACCAGTACCGCGGTACATTATATAAGAACGACCATCATTAATAGCATTGAGTAAATCCACAGTGTCTTGACCAAAGGATTCAGCAAAAGAATCAATATGGACAAAGCCAGCATCGACCATTAGTTTATGCATATAGCGTGCATCAGCCCAATACACTGAATCAGAATATGGTGGAA
>JBARXB010000038.1:0-19868 GCA_049647165.1 bacterium | reverse complement strand
AAAGCTGCATGAGTTCTTCATAAGAAAAATTTGCATTGCAGCTCGGACATATATAAAAACCCTCATCAGTTATCGTTAGATCTATATATTTTGAGGTAAACATACAAAAGGGACAGAGTACCTTATCGATCTTAGCCATGGGTTATTATAGTTAACAGACCAAGCTTGTCAATGCTATGCATAAACCGTACAACTCGTCGGGGTCATTCTGAAAAGCTCTTTTTCAGAATCTAATTATCTCAATTGTGAATTGTGAAGATTTGACCCCATTTTTTCTCAGTAACTATAATCCTTTGCAGTTCAGCGTCAATTCTATCCATTACTATCGTCCCTTCCAATCTAAGGGCATATTAGTGACTCCTTGTAAATCTTTCATTCAATTCCCAAAGAGCATTCTTATTACTATCCCATTTGAGCATTGTCATTGCGTCTTCATAACCGACCCATCTATATTTCTCATGTTCTTCTGATAATATGAGTTGTCGGTTTGCTACCCTGACTCCAAATGTATATTCAGGTATTACAAAAACCTCATCTCCCCAGGTATATTCACCTGTCACACCAATGACTGGGATATAAGCCTTTGAATCTAATGCTGTAATTTCACAATTATTTGGGATTCCTGTCTCCTCTTGGATTTCTCTTCTTGCTGCTTCTTCAGGTGTTTCTCCCTCTTCACCACCACCAGCAATCGCCTGCCAATAGTTACCATTAGATCTTCGAAATATCGCATATTCAATCAACCCTTGTTCATTCCTGATGTAAGGAAATATCAATACTTGAAATGGTGCTCGTGCCATTATTTAACTTTAATCCTCCTTTCATCTAATAGCATATTAGTTGTCCTTGAAGCATTGTTTTAAATTTTCCAGAAAAGACTTAACCTCTTTGCCAGATTGAAGAATAATTACATTTTTTTGGTTCTTGCATGCATCTAGTTTCTCAAGAAGTCCAGGTCGCTTCAGTTTCGGAAAGGTCCATATCCATTTGATAAAACTCCAACTCAGACGTTCAGGACACCCTTTAGTTAAATCTGGTCGTGTCCTTCCATTAAAAACGATGCGTCGCTTGAAAACATGCCACAAGCATGAATAACGTGTCATGTCCAAAAAAATTATTGTATCAGCAGTAGATAATCTCATGTCAATTGTGCTACCGTAGTTTCCATCAATAATCCACTGTTTTCGTAAAGATATTTCCATTACTATTTGCTTCCATTTTAATTTCTCAGTCTCTTCCCAACCAGGTTTCCAGAATAAAAGATCCAAGTGAGTGACATCAATACCAAGAATCTTACCGATTTCATATGCTAGGGTGGTCTTTCCCGCTCCTCCGCACCCAATAATCATTATTTTTTTCCGATCTAATCGCATGTTAGTCATTTTTCCGTTTGTTCAAATATACATCTCTATCCTTTATACTTAGAAAAAGCATGATTATACCAGTAATCATATAAGGAACAGCTACAAATAGCAGTGAGATGTCCTTGACGTCACCGTTTATCCATAAGGGTAGGCGAATGAGAAAAAATGGAATACCTATTGCAAGATGCATTGCTGCCCACGCTTACTTTACAGCAGTTGCTGTAGACCTTGTGAATTTACCCCTTAGTACAAGGAACAGGATAAAGTTTATCAACGCAATTAGTATTATAAGTATTCCAATATCCATATAGAAATCTTTATTAAAAGAGGTTGATTCCATGCCTTATTGTACGACTATGTGCCTGACTTCGTTCTCGAAGTATTTTTTTACATCTTGCCACTTGATATCTTTGAGCATTACCGGCATTGCATCAGCTTCGGCATCATCAAAAAAAATGAGACTTTTCTTTATGTGCATCAAGTTTGATGCAAGCATCTTGTATTTCCTATCATATACTGCCATTAGCTCAGATAGTTTATAGTTCGAATGGCAGATGAAGTATAAATCTATAAAATCCCTTTTTGTTCCACGGGACGCGATCGCATCGAGTTTCATCGCCGCAATATCACGTATCTCAGCGATGCTTATTGACTGATATTGCAGGGGTGGATAGATCAATGGATACTGGTATTTGAATAGACTGAATTTCGTGCCGAGGAATTTACCCAGGACCGTTCCCTCAATAATTTCTTCAACCTCAAAGGCGGCTAGGTTAGCAAGTTCTGCTGCAACAATCTTGGGTTCGAAATCCTTGATTGTGAAGAAATCGAAATCGATCGAGAGCCGATGACCCAATTGAAGTGCACAAGCTGTGCCACCAGCAAGATAAGCATCTTTCAATATGACCGAGCGACTCAATAAGGCCAGATGTTCTTTGGTGTCTTTGATGAGGACTTGTTCAAACATGGTACATCTTCTTTCGGAATATCCAAAATAATTGCCCAGAAATTAGCACTTCTCTTGGAATAGCCACGATAATTGCACAGAGCTTTTATCAGATCTTTGGGTTGGAAATGCCTGCGCATCCACTTTACTGCTCGATCGTTGCCATGTTCCATAATACGTTTAAGGATAAATATTTGGTGGGTTGCAATATCAAGCTCTTCAAATTTAGTATCCCAGAAATACTCCTTCAAGAAATCGGGCAGTTGCATCATAATTAGATTATAACCAGTTTGCACTCCAAATCAATAGGAACGAATGAGGTAAATCTTTCAATCACGGCAATCATCGACACCGTAGCTGGCAATCCCGGACTCCCTTTCTCCAATACACTGTTGCTCTGTTACTAAAGAATGACCCGCCCCCGCTTGACTCCCAGAATTTGAGTCTTGGATATGAGAAAAATGTCAAGTGTTAACAGGCTGACCGAGAATGCCGTAATTTGTTGGAGTAGAACCTTTAGGCTCGTTAAATGTAATAAAATTTCGACATGTTTTTACGGGCGTAAACACCCTACTCCTTATTCTCGGTCACCCTATAAGGGTTTGACCCCATTTGCCCGAATGGAAATAGATTCCGGATCCCCGTACGAACTTTACTCTACGGGACAGGCAAGTCCGGAATGACAGAAGATCTGGATTATCCAGTTGAACTGGATAATGACAGAAAAATAAATGGTTGCTAGAATTTAAACATGTGTATGCGTCCATTTTTGATATAACACCAGGACATCGCCTTGGTATTGTTCACGCACATGATGCGACCTTTTTTATCGATACCAATGAGTCCGCAGCGGCATTTATGTGTTGAAGCATAGGCGATCATTTTTTTACCGGCAATTTGTGCCGGGTAACGCGCCATGAATTGTACTGCACGGAATGATAATAGGTGCCGCAGGATCTCCTCACCGTGTCCAGTCGCACCCACGCCCCCGTTCTTATTTGCAAATGTACCGGCACCAGGTGATGGTGTGTCGCCGATACGTCCGGGTAAACGCATTGTGATCCCACCGCTCGATGTACCGGCAGTTATCAAGCCATTTTTATCGATCGCCACGACCCCGACCGTACCGTAGTACTCAACAAGATCTGCGAGTTTCTTAAAATATGCTGTCCGCGGTTTTTTGCGCATTCTCTGCCAGATACGCTTTTTTTCTTTGGTCCTGCAATCATATTCGGGTATGCCCATGATACGCGCGAAGCGCACCGCGTTTTCGCCGCCGAGAATCAGGTGATCGGTCTTTTCCATGACCATGCGGGCAATCCGGATCGGATATTGCACATCAGTTATTGCCGCAACTGCGCCGAATTTCATTTCACTCGTCATTATCGATGCGTCCATTTCAGGAATGCCTTCAAGATTGAACGAGGACCCTTTTCCAGCATTGAAGATCGATATATCCTCGAGCACCATGACCGCGCGTTCAACCGTATCAAGGCTTGAACTGCCTTGCATCAACATACCGTACCCGATACTGCATGCTTTTATCAATCCCTGCAAACGCCGGTGCGGGTGGTTAATACCGCCGGCACCGCCGTGGGCGATTATAACCGGTCTGCACATTCTCATCTCTGCCTCGCTATTTTGCCTAGCTTTTTGAAACCTTCGTCTTTAACCAGGACAAAATAAAGCCCGGAACCAACATCCTTATCATCTCTGTCTTTACCATCCCAGTATATGCGTTTTTTATCGATCTGTTCCGGGTCAAAACTCCTCACCAATCTTCCAGATAGTGAGAAGATCTTAACGGTCGGCAAAAGAGAATCCGGAAAATCCAGGACAATATCACAATTGGTTTGAAAGGGACCTGGAACTGAATACGGTGCAGCATAGCGATCTAATGACACATCAATGAAATCACTCAGATTACCGGTATTGCCATAATCATCTTCTGCAAAAACCGCGTATCCATAATCACCTCTGATCTTGCCAAAAATATACAATGCAGTATCTGACAGATATTCCCGAATGAACTTGCTGCTTTTTATTTCTTTGACCTCGATCTCATCGATATAGCATCCACCCCGATTGATCGACCCGTTTGTCCGGTAAGAAATACGTAATTTATCGCTGCCTGCAGGCAGGATAACCCGGCGTCTTTGCCAGCCATTTGACCAGCCATAATGAATATCCCGCAACCCGGCAAATTCGATAATAAGAGAATCGGTCATATCTTCAGTATTGTAATACAGATAAAGGTCGATAATACCCATATCCTGCAATAAAATTGATTCGTTGATTTCGATAGAATTTTGTAAGTAACTGCTATTACCCGAGAAAAAACACGCGCTACCTGAATATGTATTACTCGAATCGATGGTAAACCCCTGGAAATTCCACCCGCTTGAATCCTCGCACGGGTCATATAAAATAGTCTGCATATTGTCCGGGATCATTTCAAAAATACTATAGGTAACTGGAGCAAGATCATGCGATGCGCCCCAGGATAATTCAAAATCGTTGTTATTGCCGATATTACTCGCGACAAACCAGCTCACCACAGTGGGTCTGATATCATCTGAGTTATAATACCAGTTGAGAAACTGACGCCACTTCGAATATGCCCAATCGAGTCCGCTGTATTCATCGACGAGCTGCTTGAACAAACGATATTCTCGTGGAAACCATATTGTTAAACCGGTAACCTGCGAGAAATTATCGCCCCAGAATTGAGATTCTAAAACCGCATGTTCATAAGCCAGAACGAGTGCCTGTGTTTCATCGCTGCTAAAAATCGAGTCCAGTCCTTGTATCAAATCCCCCAGATCAATGAATTCATCATCTGGCGAGGGTGCTTGATCTCTTACTGATATCGTTTGAACATTATCGCGTATATTAACCAATGTCGGGGTGGGTGATCCGGTCATCATCGCATTCGCGAACTCATCAAAAGCATGCTTGAGTGCATCGAGTTTGGTCAGCTTGATCGCAGAAAATGCAACCGGTTGTGTATTACTGTAAGTTTCAATGATCAGGGAGATCGCAGCCTCAGCGATATCCTTTTCATCTTGTTTCGGGTCAGCATTAAGATAAGCAAATATCTTGTCATAACAAAAACCCTGAATTGGACACAGGGCTTGCGCTGCGAGAAGAACTTTTGCGTAATCCACTATTTCAAAAGCGACCTCGAGCTGTTGCATTAAACACGCGTCAAATGCGAAAAGATCGATCTTCTCTCCGGTATAAGCGTAAAGCGATTTCAATGCATTCTGCAAATCACCATTGAATATCCCCAATTCATTACCACTCGACCAATCACTTCCATACGAGCATTTCGGCATTAATGTCCACCCTGAACCGTGGTCCCATAAAACCACGAAATATTTTTCAGCCGGGTAGTTCCTCATCCCCCACTCAAGAAAATCAAGAAGGGTCTCCCAATCACACATGTCGATTATGCCCAGATTTTGTAATTCATATGAGGTCCCATTGCCGACAAGAAGCCGTTTTGCGCCGACATATGGCTTGTCGACCTGAACGATAATCGAAAATTCATCATCTGAACCGACTGTTTCCATTTCTACAAGGTCTGAATCAGCCCACTGGGCAAGGTCATTATCGGCCGCCATATAAACAAGCGTAGTCCATTCTCGTGCATATAGTATTAAAGGAAAGATAAGAAAAATAAGGAACCGCGACATAAATTAATTTTATCGGGTTTTTGTGTTAAGTCAATATTCGCGCTCTGCAACCATGGCAATAGAATAATTTCTCCTATTTTTATCACCACGGCGATATGAATAGAAATATTCAGGATGGCATTTTGTGCAAAGGTCAAGATTACCGATAAGCCTATCTTCACCCAGATCCTCTATGGCTGCGGCTTTTAGATCTACATAGTATTTGTTGTTCCGAAAGACCACTGCATCTTTGTGGCGCGCGGTAAAAAGCTTTGCAATATCATCACCGACTTCATAACAGCAAGGTCCTATACAAGCGCCGAGAACATACTCATACTCACCCATGAGAAGCTTAGCTTTTTGTATTATCTTTTTAATGATCCCCTGCCAGCCGCAGTGAATCATACAAAATTTTTGTTTATTAAATAAAAAAACCGGCAAGCAATCAGCGATCTTGATCCCTAAGACTGAATTTTTCTTGCTCGTAATCATCCCATCCCCGGTCCTGTTTTTTGTTTGATCTATGTCGATAATTATGTCTGAATGTATCTGCTTGACAAGGATCGGCTTAAAATACTCAAGGAACCCTTCACCTGTGGATATTGTTGAATAACCCATGATCCATTTACCTGACTTGAATTGAAAGAACATGAATTTGTCATTCTCAATAAGTTCCCATTTTTTTACCGACGTTCTTTTCTTTCCTCTTCGTTTCATCGTGTTATGTGTTTTTTTTCATTTCTTTAATTTTTAGCGTGGTCTTTTTCTTGCCGGCAAATGAATCCTCGGATATTGAAAAAAGACAATCAAGTTTAGTTTTCCCCACTTCGATATCGAGGATCTTTTCAGCCTGGCAAAAAGCGATCGCATCGATAACTTTGGTATTGCCCCTTACCGTGAATTTCAGGTGGTTAGTACCAACTACCCTCGGTACACCGACTACTTCCAGGTTTTTGCATAAAAAGATCGGTTGTGGATTTGCTAAACCGGTCGGTTCAAAATATTTCAGAAAATAAACGACATCTTTGGTAAGTTGATCAAGCGATATTTGCATATCGTACGAACGTTTCCTTGTAAATATCGAGTCATCATATTTCTGTGCATATTCATTCATACAGGTGCGCAATTGCGTGAGTTTACCGATTTCCAATTCTAAGCCTGCGGCCTGACTGTGACCGCCGTATCTACTAAGATATTCCTGACAGGTACTGAGCCCTTCGGTAATATCGATACCCGGGATGGACCGGGCCGACCCCTTTAATACATTATCTTTCGCGGACAGAAGGATCGAAGGTCGGTAATAATCCTCGCATATTGTCGAGGCTACGATCCCGACAACACCTTCATGCCAGTTTTCTTTTTCCACAATAATTATGCGATCTTTAGCACGCATATGTTCTTCGATTATTAATTTGGCTTCCCGATAAATTTTCCCCTCGATCAAACGTCTTTCTTGATTATCAGCTGTAAGATTCCCGACGAGCTCCGTCGCCCTTTTCTTATCATTGGTCAGAAAGAGTTCCAGAGCTTCTTTTGCATGACGCAGCCGACCGCATGCATTGATCCTGGGGCCGATTATAAACCCGAGATGATATGCGGTTATATCACCCCTTATACCGACCTCTTTTAGCATCACCTGGAAACCGAGCTTTTTACTCTTACTGATCTTCTTCATCCCGTACTTAACAAGCACGCGGTTTTCATCGATCAATGGCACAACATCGACAACACTGCCCATAGCAACGAGGTCCAGGTCATCGTATGCTCGCTCAACCGGTTGTTTCATGCTCATCAATAAAGCCTGGATCAATTTGAAGGCAACTCCAATCCCGGCTAATTCTTTAAATGGATATTTATCACCTGGTAATTTTGGATTGATTATGGCACACGCATCAGGTATTTCTAACTGGGGTTTATGGTGGTCACAAATTACAGTATCAATATTCTTCTTTTTTGCCTCGAGGACCTCTTGAACTGCTGTGATACCACAATCAACGGTAATTACTAAAGTACATTTTTTTTCTATTGCATACTTTATCCCGTCAGAGGATAATCCATAACCTTCAATAATCCGGTGCGGGATATAATATTCAACTTCGAGTCCAAATCTTCTCAAATTCTCTATGATAAGTGCAGAACCGGTAATACCGTCAGTGTCATAATCGCCGTGGACTAAGATTTTCTCTTTATTGTCAATTGCTTTTTTGATCCTGTCTACTGCCTTTTCCATACCGCTCAATAAAAACGGATCGTGCAATTCAGACAAAGACGGTGCAAAATATCTTTCTATTTTCTCGGGCGTATCATAACCACGAGCTTTTAGAATTTGAACGATGAGTTTAGGGATTTTTTTATCCCGAATTTCAATATCACTCGCCTCGATAGCTTTATTCTTGGGGATCCACTCAGTCAATCTCTCTCCATATTTCTTCCATAATTCCAGAATTCGGTAATTCCCGAATTACCGAATGAACGAACCAGTATGATTGATAATTAATAATCAGTTTCCAGACCTTTCGTCGTTCTCTTAACCAGTTTCTCGCAGGCATCAAACAGGATCGTTAGTTCTTTCGGATATTTTATAAAGTATATTGTTCTCCCGCGTTCTTTTTCATACCTAACAATATTCGCCAGTTTTAGCTTGCCTAGATGTTCGCATACGGTATTTTTTGCCCTGCCTACGTGCTTCACTATATCATCTAATCCCAAAGGACCATGTTCAAGCAACATCTTAACGATCGCATACCTTATCGGGTATCCCAAAATTCGAAATACGATCGAACCCCGATACTTTTTTTCAATTATTTTCACTCTATAATACTCATTGCACTGTCAATTTCCTATCTAATCATCAGACTATCCGACAAAAAGTGGGGTGACCTATAAGCCGGGTTCTGTCAAGGATAGCCATTTATCTTGGTATAGTATCACTACTATACTCTGTGCAACCTACCCACCCCGTTACTGCAAAATGCAGAAAAAACGGGCCATTTCATACGGGGCTTATTTGGTTTTGCTTCAGATGGGGTTTACCCTGCCTTTAGTGTCGCCACTAAAGCGGTGAGCTCTTACCTCGCCATTTCACCCTTACCCCCACACTTTTATAAAAAGTGTAAGGGCGGTATATTTTCTGTGGCACTTTCCCCCCGCACCTACACCCTCACCTCATTCCTCTCCCATCAAGGGAGAGGAAGAAATTGAAAGGTGCGAACCTTCCGGTTAGGAAGCATCTTGCCCTTTGAAGCCCGGACTTTCCTCTCACATGGAGCGGCTATCCAGTCACCCCACATATCAGTATAATCAAAAAAATTTATTGTGTCAATAATCCATGGATATCCGGGCAAAAAATATTCGTCCGGGCATTGGATAATCCAGGTCGCTCATACTATTACCAAACTGCTTAGCATAAGCTTTATCTAGAAGATTTTTCGCACCGACTGATAATCTCAGATGATTAAAAAACTTTTTACTAAAACCCGTATTGAGCAATACATAGGAGTCGAGTGTTTTAGTATCCATCGTTATATCAGGGTACTCGTCATAACTAACATAATAGTTGACTTGCTCAGCAACGTATAAACCTTCGATATTAAAATCATATCCATAAGGTAAACTGAAATGGAGTCTTGCTGAGGCTGAATATCTTGGTGTAAAAGCAGCATCTCTTTCTACTTCTTCAATAATTGTACGGCTTGTATCAGCTACCCAATCATAAAAATCATAGACAATTTCATTATTTCTTTGTCTTGCTTGTAAATAAGAACCTTCAAGATAAATGTCTGTGAAGTCGTTGATCTGTTTATTCATTTCGATATCCACACCGCGGACTGAAATATGGTTAACATTCTCAGGTTGCCACATATTGTCTTCGCCAGGGAGCCAGGCTATCCGGTCATTTATAGAACGCGTAAATAAAGATAATGCTGCGAAGAGCGTCGGTGAAGGAGAACTCTCAAAGCGTAATTCATATGCCCAGCCATGTTCTGGCAAAAGATCTGGATTGCCTGCATTAGGCCAGAAAAGATCATTGAATGTCGGTGCTCTGAACGCCTTACCCACGGATAATTTCATCCAGAGATTATCAATGAGCGGACTGATAAAACCTATCCCTGGTGAAAGGAAGCTACCAAACCTTGAATTCCGGTCATACCTTAGGCTCGGCGCAAGAATAATGTGTTTTATACGGTATTTGAATTCAAACCAGGCTCCGATATTATATGAAGAAGCATTCCATACTGTATCACGCGACTGCTCATGGGTTTCAGTCGTTTCCAGGGTGTCATAGTGGGTATCAATACCGATCGTCAAATCAGTACTGCCGCTCTTAAAATGAGCGATCGTATTGATTCCGATAACATAAGTCAAATAATCATAGTCACTTTCTAATGTGTCTTGACTTAAATCGACATAACCAGTGTGGAAATTGATAAAACGACGGTCAGCAAAAAAGGTATTGTTCAGAGAGAAACTTTCTGAAATATCCCAGGTCATGTGTAAATCAGCTAAAAGGTTTTCGTCTTTTTCATGGTCGAGCATAGAAGAGGAAGTCGAATCTATAAGCATAGGTCCGGGCAAGCCATACTCTTTATTATTATATGCCAAGGTTGAAAGTAACTGTACATTATCCAATCTATAGCCGAGTGATCCTGTCAGATAATAGCCTGTATATTTGCTGTTTTCTCTAAAACCATCAGAAGCACCATAAGTTGCCGCTATGTCAAAGATCATTCTACCTGCTGGTAAACCTAGTTTGGCAAAGAATTCTCTTGACTGTAAAGGAATATCTATATCAGTCGTTGATGGGTAAAAAGACATTTTTAATTCGGGCTTTGTATAATCCTTAGTTGTTATGATATTTACTGCACCACCAATACCATTTGCGCCGTAAAAGCTTGAAACCGGTCCTTTAACGATCTCAATACGCTCGACTGTATTGAGGTTTAGCGCACTCAGATCTGCCATTCCAACGGTTATTGAATTCAATGGATGGCCATTGACAAGCACCAGGGTGCCGGTCGATGGGATGCCACGGATAGATATGCTCGATACTGTACCGGGGATACCATAATCTTTGGTATCAGTACCAGCGTATGATTGCAAAACATCCGCGATACTCGAGGTATTGAAATTATCGAGTTCTTCCCGATCAATGACTATTATTGCTAATGCGATATCCTGTAAGGCCGCAGGATAACGCGTAGCAGTAACGACGATCTCGTCCAGTTCATAGATCGGTTGAGCAATGAGCATTACAAGAAAAGCCAAAGGTATCATTATTACCTCCTTTCGTCCGAAGGACTTTCTCGTGATGTTGATGGATAGGTCTCCTGGCTTATCCTGCTCTGATCAGCCTTCCCACCCCCACACCTACTCATAGTTGTGGGGCCCAGTGGCTTTTCAAGATCAGAGTATTACAAAGAATCACAGTGGCGGCGACCGCGACCGATTCTCACGGTGCTTCCCTTGAATCCACCAACTTAAATATTCTATTTAAGAAACCCGGAATGTCAATAGAATTTAATTTCGATCAATACTATCTGTACTTATTCGTGCAACATAGAAACTACAGCAATTGGTAGACTTGTACTGAATATCAAATCTGATTATAAAAAATAGTATTGTTTACAAATCATTTGAATGCTGCAAAACAATCTTATTAAAAAGTGCTTCCAATTCACCATTATCATAGCTGAAATTTCTCACTAGCGATTTGGCGACTTTCGACAACTTTTCGTATCCCCATTTCATTCTAAAAGCAGTTTCTTTTTCTGAATTTCGTTGAAAATAGAATGGTAAATTGACATCAAAAAATGAGATGCTATCTGCATTTTTCAGTATATTTGCTTCCAGTGTCCCACCAAATTCGTGCAACAATACTAGATTAACTACTTTATCAATAAAACCCCGGCTAATGCTATATTTCAGCAAAATCTCTTGTAATATGGTTGCACTATTTTGAGAGTGAGCTTTTTTGAATTCATTGTAATCTGTGAAATTTTCTCGTTTGATTTTCCGTTCTTCAATACTTCTTTCTATGTCATGTCCGAATGAAGCAATTTGAAGTGCTATATCTATCTTTGGGTCTAATTTTAAAGCCCATTTTTTCGTATTCTTTGAATGTATTGAGTCTTCTGGCACTTGAGATTTTGAAATAATCATCTCTATTTCTGATTCAATATCTTTAAGCATCTCTGAATCTCAAAATAGCCAGTCTTCTAATTGATTCAAAATTACTAATGATCGCTAAAATCGCCAATGCAATGAGAATCTGATTGCTTAATGCACCTATGAGAATTATAAATAGCCTGACATCTCTTCCTATTCTCCATTTATTGATTTTATCTATTTTGTTCTTAAAGATTGCATCATATTTAACAGCCGTATAGCTATTCAAAAAGCTACCCACTAGAGCCATAAAACCGACGGTCCAAATAATAATGTCATTATGTAATATCCAATGACCATAAATCATCCCGAAAATAATTATCGCATCTGCATACCTATCTAAAACTGCATCAAACCATCCACCATATTTTGTCTGCATGAGTTTCAATCGTGCGACTTCACCATCACAACCATCGAGGATGGATGACAATTGAACAAAAATCCCACCGATGATAACAAAGATATACTCTCCGATACAGAAGAATAGCGCGCCGCAAAAACTGGCAATAAAACTCATTAATGAAATCTGGTTGGGCGTCATCTTTGTCTTTAAAAACAATTCCGATATTTTGATTGAAATAGGTCTATTCAATATCCTGGAAATAGGACCGTCTGTATTTTTTCTTAATTGCTTAATCAACAAAGATTTGGCATTTCTTAAAGCGCTATTGTCGTCAATATCTAGCCAGTGTTTATCGGAAATATCAAACTCCTTCATTTTATGACGATTTGCTAGAATCTTTATTCCTGCAGCTAAACTCTCGTTCCCGCCATCAGTACTTTGTTCAAGCGTATCGAAAATCACGGGTGTGCATAAAAAGATACCGGTATCAATTCCATTGTGGTTTTTAAGTTGTTTGCCAATATCTTTGATTTGACCATCTTCTATGAGAACTTTTGTAGCATCCTCCACATCTAAGTATTTGTGATGTTTTTTATCCACACAAAGGATACATTCACCATCTTCAATTACCTGCTTTTGAAGTTCAAATAAGATACTTTCATCAAATATATGGTCAGCCATCAAAAGAATGAAGGGTTCCTGGATATAGTCTTTTGCTTGAAGAACTGAAACACCATTTCCTTTTCTCCACTCGGCATTATAAACATAATCAATTTCTACTCCTAATCTGTCTCCGTTTCTTAAATGTTGTCTAACTTTTCCTGCGTTATAGCCTGTGACAATCAGAAATTCTCTAATACCTGATTTTTTAGCTGTTAAAATTACTCTTTCGATAAAGCTCAATCCCAGCAAATGAATTAACGGTTTGCAATCACCCTTTTCGTTTTGTCTTCTCCCCTGTCCTGCAGCTAATATTAATGCTTTCAATATATTGGTCCCCTTAATTTATGAAAACACAGGTAAGAAAATATCAATCTCAAGCACCTAACGCAGAGGCGTACGCATTGGTAGATAACAATTACGATTCTCTGTAACTATATAACTCTCTTTTCTCTTTTTCCTATCTGTTCATCCGTTTCTTCTATTGATTGATTTCTCAAACACAGTAATCACTTTTTACGCCTGAGTTTTTATATATGTTATTTTAGCCGAACAAACAAGTCAGATACTATTTAATGAACTTTTAGCCTCTATTAATGATGCCCATTTTTGAAGTAATGTCAATAGAAATACCAATGCGGGCTGCTTATATGCTTTTAATAATAAAACCAAGTAAAATCACAATGACTAACGCCGGCAAAAAATTTCCACTTTTTATCGGTTTGAGTCCTAATAGTTTGATACCGATGCTGAATATAATTATCCCACCGACACTTGTAAAATCATTTAAGTATTGAGGCATCGTTAAAAAACCCATCTGACTAGCCAGTAGAACCAAACCCCCTTGATAAAAAAGAACGGTGAGGGCTGAAAAAAGTACGCCAATGCCGAAGGAAGATGCCAGGATGATCGCAGACACGCCGTCCATTATTGATTTAATAAATAAGAGTTCAGGGTTATTTTCCAGACCGGCCTGGACACAGCCGAGCACGGTCATTGGACCGATACAAAAGAGCAAACTGGCAAAGACAAATCCTTGAGCAAAAGAACCTTTATCTTTTGTATTTATAAGGTTTTTCAGTTTCAAACCAAGTCTTTCAATAGCTTCTTCAATACCTATTATTTGACCAAGTGCACCACCAATAACAATACTCAATACAACGACAAGTCCATTTTTCATTTCAAGGCCGAATTTTATTCCGAGGATACACGTAAATAAACCCAGTCCGGTCATTATAGACTTTTTTATCTTTTCAGGTATACCTTTTTTTAAAAGAAGTCCCAACAGAGTTCCAGCAATAACAAGAATGGTATTTGCGATTACACCGAGCATTTGTCATTATATCTATCCTGCATTGAAATTCAACTCATTCATGCAAATTACCCTGGTCTTGACTTCACGACTTTGCAATGTATACTTGACCGAATGGAGGTCTGATGACACAGTGCTTGCTCTTGCTATGTCTTATTAATCTAAGTAACGACAGCTTGGAAATAGACCAACATGTATTACCCAAGACTCATTCTAAACAAATAGTTGTAAACGCTTTTCTAAGTACCGGGCTCGGTATCACCGCCGGTATCTTTCATGTAAGAGGTAATGACGCATATACTGATTATCGAAACAGCACAACCGTCGCGGAAGCGGTCGAAAACTGGGAAAAAACAAAACTCAATGATAATGTGCGTAATATCTGCGCGGCTGGTGCGGTTTTCTTTGCGGTTCGAACGATATATTATCATGTGAAGAATAGAAAAAATAAAAAACCTGATGGTCCAAAATCATCGACCCGGCTCGATTTTAGATATATCGATACATCAAAATGGGTATTGTGCATTCAAAAAGTATTATGAGGAGATCGTATGAAACCATATATTAAATTTTTAGGATTATTTTTGTTTTTTTCTATATCGTGCCACGAAAGAAATAATATGTTTGATCCTGGCAGTGATGATTTTACACCTCCGCCGGCTATTATCCAAGCAAAGGCTGATACCGCATACTGGAATCCGCAAGGTTATTTAATTGGTGTAAATTTCGATGTTTATTTCATTGAGGATTTTGAGAAAGAAACTGTTTTACATAATGTACTTTATGTATTTGAAGACACTAATAAGATTGAAATGACTGGCTTTAATATTACCTTGAATCAAGGTGATTATTTTTATACTCAAGATGTTTATGCAAATTATGATATCGGAATCTTTGGTCTTATAATTTACTTTGGTGGTGTACCGATCGGCGCGGCAACCTTTGCAATCGTGGATGATAATGGTGCTATGGTTATCCAACCAATTGAGGAAAATTAAAATTGTCTAAAACAGACCCAGTTGTGACTCTTTTGGCTTTTGCTCTTCGAATATCCTCACTGTGCCGAATTCGCCGTCATAACCGGGGTTTATTATAAGGTCACCTCGGCGTACGCGGTCGACGGCAAGGGCGATTCGCTCATCAGCATTATTTTTTAATTCATCTATCGAGGTATTCAATAATATTTCAAATTCGTTTTCAAAAATACCGCATAGTCTGCGGTATTCATTCTTCACCCCGACCGTATCGCGTCCGCACCCTTTTGCTTCAGCAATGATCTCTTCTAAAGGAACCATTCTTTTGTAGGGTATTGAATTTTCCGGGACAAAACCTTCATCACGGTCAGATAGTGATTCAATCCGGTGCAGAACACCGATCGTCAAGCTGCGTGAGCAGACTGGACAGAGATTATTGTTAAATCGCGCTTCTTTGGGTGACAACCTGACATCGCATTTACGGTGTCCATCATAATGATACTTGCCTTCTTCTGGATAGAACTCGATCGTATATAAAAACTTGTTTTTATCCTTATTCATTAGGACATCACGGAGCTGGAAATAATCCAGGTCTTCTTTAAAAACATTGACCTCGCGACCCAGACGCGAAGGTGAATGGGCGTCAGAATTCGACACCAGCGTATAATTGTCGAGCACAGATAATCGCCAGTTCATGGCCGGATCAGATGAAAGCCCGGTCTCCATGGCAAAGATGCTGTCTTTCATGTCCCCGAAACACTCGTCGATCGAATCAAAACCTGAGTTGGACCCGAACATAGAAAACCACGGAGTCCAGATATGTGCCGGGATGAGGAATATATCCGGGGAAATATCCAGCAGCGATTTGAACATTTCAAGACTATCAAGCGATAAAATAGGTCTACCGTCAGAAGCGAGTTTTCCATATTTGGTTAAATAGCTGTTGATCTTTTCAACCGTAGCAAAATCAGGCGCAAATATCAAATTATGTAAACGACGTAGTTTACCTTTCTTGGTGTATATATTATTGACCTCTACATTCAATATGAACTTCACGCCGCCATATTCATAAATCCCATTACCCGCCTCTATCAGATTCGCCTTTAGTTCTTTTAGCCATTGAGGATGCGTGAAATCGCTCGTGGCTACCAGATTGATGCCCTTTAGATTCGCATATTCGGCTATCTTTGGGATCATCATTTCTTTTGATGTCGCTCGTGAATACCGCGAATGTATGTGCAGATCAGCGATCATTTCTCGGCCACTCCCATGATACGTAGATTACTCTCCTGTGCCGGCTCAAGGGTTAAATGCTGGTACAAGTTTACCCTGAAACCGACTTTTGCCAGCATATCCTTAACCAATGATAATCGATAGCCGCGTTCCTGGTGGAATTCATTTGCGGTCTTTGTTGCACCATTTTCTTCGATCTTCAATGTGAGTTTCAAAGTAGATATATAGGTAGCCAGGTCAAGAGTGTTTGACCATATTGAATCTATATTACCATCTCGTCGGTAGAAAGTACTATTACCCCATTCATCACGTAAGCAGTGAATTGTATTCATATCAAAGATAAAAATACCTCCTGTATCCAGAGTATCATAGACACTTTGTAAACAGCTGAACAGGTCATCGACCGTGATCAGATGGTTGAGACTGTCGTAAAGACAGGTAATGATCGGCAGCTTGGAAGAGAACCCGAATTGCCTCATGTCTCCATTTACCAGGTTAACTGCACCATCTTGCAGATATACAAACCGTTCTTTGCAGACCGATAACATCTCCATGGATTTATCGAGTCCAAAAACTGCATATCCTCTTTTTGACCATAATTCAAGGCAAATACCGGTTCCGCATGCTAAGTCAAAGATCCTTTTTTCTTGAATATTATGAAGACCCAGGATATTCTCAATGTATGTAACCCAGGCAGGGTAATTTACAAAAGACATTAAAGTATCATAATATGGAGCGATCGTCGTAAAAGCAGGCTTATACGCCTCGGATTTCATAGTTTGGTGCTTCTTTAGTAATAGTAATATCGTGTGGATGACTTTCTCTTAAACCAGCCGAACTTATCCGAATAAACCTTGCCTTTTTCTGCAGTGCTTTAATGTTCTTTGCACCACAATATCCTAAGCCAGCTTTGAGCCCGCCAATGAGCTGGAAAATAACATCTTTAACCATGCCTCGGTATGGAACCCTTCCCTCAACTCCCTCAGGCACAAATTTCTTTGCTGATTCCTGGAAATAACGGTCAGCGGAACCTTTGGGCATAGCACCTAATGAACCCATCGCGCGATATTCCTTATAACGCCGACCTTCAAGTAATATTCCTTCACCCGGACTCTCCTCAGTACCGGCAAAAAGGTTACCGACCATAACGCTGCTCGCACCGCAAGCAAGGGCTTTTACAATATCGCCTGAGTACCTTATGCCACCATCGGCAATGATCGGGATCCGCTTCTCTTTTATTGTACGTGCGCAATCTGCTATCGCCGTTGCCTGAGGAACGCCAATACCGGCGACAACTCTGGTTGTACATATCGAGCCAGGACCAATACCAACTTTAATACCATCAACATTGTGTCTTACCAACGCCCTGATTGCCTCAACGGTTGCCACATTACCGACAATGAGTTCGGTCTTAGGAAAGTGCCTTTTTATGAGTTTGGTCATGGTAAGAACGCTTTTTGAATGAGCATGTGCTGTGTCGATGACCAGGGCATCGACATTTGCATCGACAAGAGCATTCGCACGGTCTTCTGTATCCCGCCCGATACCTATCGCTGCAGCGCAGCACAAGCGACCAAATTTATCGACCGTGGCATCTGGGTGCTCCACTTTTTTTATGATATCGCGGACAGTTATTAAACCTTTCAATTTGCCGGATTTACTGACGATCGGCAATTTTTCGATGCGATGTTTTTTAAGGATACGCTGTGCTTTTTCCAAACTCGTTCCTTCAGGCGCTGTTATCAACCTCTCGCGTGTCATAATATCCTTAACTTTCCTGGAGAGATTTCTTTCAAAAATAATATCCCGATTCGTTAAAATCCCTACGATCTGCTCTTTATTATCGAGGACGACAACGCCGGAAATACCATATTTATCCATGATCTCTTTGGCCGCGCGTATCGGTGACTCCTCGAAAACGGTTATCGGGTCTACGATCATACCGCCGCGTGCACGTTTTACTTTCCTGACTTCATTCTGCTGTCTTTTTACAGACATATTCTTGTGAATGACTCCGATCCCCCCGTGCTGAGCAACGGCAATCGCCATAGCTGATTCAGTTACGGTATCCATCGCCGCGCTGACGATCGGAATATTCATAGAGATATGCTTTGAGAATTTAGTTTCGACCGCGCAATCACGGGGCAGAGTCTCAGAATATTGGGGGATTAACAGAATGTCATCAAATGTAATGCCTTGTTTGTATTTAATGCTATCCATTAACAATTATACTGATTTTTCTCCAGCCGTCAAGTATTACGTTGGGGTCAAATCTCTACTTTGAACAGCGGGTTTTGATATAGCAACGAGAGGGCTCCCCTTATGTTTATTCACTGACGGGGCCAGGCGTTGCACTCCATAGTATGAGCCTGCCCTCATTATCGTGTATAATGGGGATTTGACCTCCTGTCCGGGGTCAGATTTTGTCATGGTTTATACTCTATCGGCGGTACAAACCACAATCCAGCGATTTCTTTAGCATTATTGAATACTATCTTGATATCTGCATTATTTATTTCAAACTCGCAGGATACAAAGACAATATCATAACCCTGCTCTTTCGTCTGACGCACACCGAGCTGCCTTTTATAATGGCCGACTTGAGTGATCAAATTCTGCCATGCAATTTCAAGTTTATCTGCTGGTAAAGTGCTTTCCATGGTTTTATCAAAACTCTGTACAGCTTTTTCATATTCTTCATTGACCAGTATCTTGACAAATTGTTCAGCCAAAGTAGTATAGTCACCTGCCTTTTGACTCTCACTTTTCTTGCCGCAGGACATAAAAGAAACCACCAAAAGTAACACAATTAAAAGATGTCCATAATACTTCATTGTATCAACCCCCTTTTTTTCAATAGAACCTGAGGAAATTATAATGAAAATCCATTAATTGTCAATCGGTAGTATACTTTAAAGTGTGGAAATTCCTCTTGAAAGAAAGGAAACATGGTGTATCCTTCCGTAATGGATTGGACAATCACAAAAGGAGGACACACCATGAATCCATTAAATTACTCTAAGAGAGAGCTTAATGATATCTTCAGCGATGTCAATATCCTTTTTACGGATAACGTTGAAGAAACGATTAGTGAGTATGTAATCCGAGGGTTAAAGCGTTTGTTTGATGGTGCGATGAAGGCTGAGGTGCAGGGTTATTTGAAGGCGCAGCGTTATGAGCGTACGCATGAGCGG
>JBARXB010000037.1:0-81892 GCA_049647165.1 bacterium | reverse complement strand
CCGCCCAGGATCGTAGAATAATTGCCTGCTACGAGGTTCTGGTATCCGCCGCCAATAATGGAGTATTTGGCTGTTACTGAATTATCCCAGCCACCAACCACTATTGCCGCAGTATCGTCCAGGGCATAACCAGCTATATTGCTGTAACCGGACAGGATCCCACCAAAACGACCTGTAACCGTATCGGCATATCCGCCACAGACTGTGGCGTAGTAGTTGCTGGCAATATTCTGCACGCCACCACTAATTGTGGCATAGTTGCTGCTGGCAATGTTGCCATAGCCGCCCCCTATCACACTGCCATAACCACTGGCATTGTTGAGCCGGCCGCCACCAACCGTAGCAATGATGCCGTTGACCGTGTTTTCATATCCACCACATACTGTTGCATAACCGCTATTGACAATATTGTCCTGACCACCGCCAACAACTGAGTATTTACCAATCAGAGTATTGCTATATCCGCCAGCCACGGTTGCATAGGAACCTCTGGCTGCATTGTACTCGCCACCACTCACTGTACAAAATTCATTATTCTGTCCATTCACACCAGTGGTACAAGCAACACCAAAGTTAACATGGGTGCTGTCATTCGTGCCGTACATTACATTGCCGCTGCGCATGGAAAGCCCATAATTTGCACTTGGATAAAGCACATTTCCAGTAATCGTCCAGTCATTATCTGCTGCTCCAACCCGTGAATATTCGGCAGTATCTGAATATGTTGCAGTATACGCATAGCCAACTGACGTAATGCGCGTGCGGGGCGTTAAGGTCTGTGGTCCTTCTAGGATGAGCTCTAGCCAGGTATCTGTAAAATCAGCAAACACGCTATCCGGGATCTTTTCTTGCTCGCCTAACACGACGCTAAAGACGCCTGCTTCGACCTGGACATCATGCCACGCTTCTGACCACAGCTCATTGCCGCTCGATACGGCATCGAAAATTTTAAATGTCATGTCGAGTGGATCATCGACCGGCACGCCGAGCGTGTCAGTGAGATATCCCTGGTAATTGAGCAGTCTAGGTGCTAAACGCACTCTATCAACTGATACCTGTGCTGTCTGGGCATAGAGCACACACAACACGAACAATGATACGCATAATATCTTGAATACTTTCATTTTTCCTCCTCTTGATTCTGCAAAAAATTAAAAGCTGAAATCATTTCAGCTAAGTGTTTTTGGTTGTGAATACATCACACCACAGACAGGACAGTACTGCGCCATAGGATGATCAATAGGTTCCTCACAATGAGGACATTTTTTAAGCAACTCCAAACCGCAATTGGGACAATATTTCTCCTTTTTTGTCGCCGATATAAATCCACATTTTGAACATATCGCTATTATTTCTTTCATGGATCATTATATAGGTACCTCTTAACAGGCCTCTTAACATACCAAAAACAAGTACTGGCAATACTTTCAGGGGGCTTTAAGGGTGGTTTTAAAGAAGCTTTTTATATACCTGCTGGGTCTCTTCAGAAGGCAGGCAATTGAGTTCTCTTTTGAATAATTCAACACATTTTTTATATTGATTTATCGCTTTAGCCTTTTCACCACTGCCAAGGTGAGCGCGCATTAGAAAGCGGTGCCCTTCTTCGTTAAAAGGGTCAGACGCTAAGATCGTTTTACCAAGTTGTATAGCACTTTCAAATTTCAATTTTTTAAAATATATCCTGCCCAGCATCAACATACGGTTGCGGTACAAGGCAGCGTACATATTTCTGACATCTTCGACCCAGGGGTCGTATGTGTCTTCAAGAAAATCACCCTGATAGAGCTCTATAGCATCCTTAAGTTTCAATTCGGCAAGGTGGATCTTGCCTTCCTGGAATAACCTCTCGGCATCATTGAGCAGCTGCTTGAATTCATGGACATCGAGCCATACATTGTCGAGTTTATATGCACCTTTTGCATATTTTACGTAGTCTTTGCCGATTATCGCCTTGAGCTGATGGAGGCAAACGTGGAAATTATTGATCATTTTTTCGGTTGATAATTCAGGCCAGAGCATAGAACCGATCTTAGCCCGATCGACACCTGAACCTGTAAGCATACTTGAGATCAATATTGATAATAGCTGCTTTGGTTTTGCACGCTGCCATTGTTCATCACTGATCAAACCGCGCACAGGATGTTCAATGTGGAAAGAGCCGAAACAATTTATTTTAAGCGGTTCAGTAACGGGCTTTTTCTGTTTAACATCAAATCGTTCGAGCCAACCGGTCATATGCAATCTTGTGGCGATATCCTGGGCCTCAGTCATATATTGCCGGATTATTTTTCCATCTGCTTTGCTTGCTATTAAATAAATAATGCATAAATAGAGTAATCTAAACAAACCTGTTTCGTTTTTCATTGACCTTAGTAATTGCAGACCGTTTTCTATTTGCTCGAGACCCTGTTTTCGGTTCTTCTTGAAGAGTGACTGAAATCCCTGGAGGATATTGAAAGTAGCAAATTCTTTTGCTTTATCTTTGAAACTAGCACTAATCGTTTTGAGCGTTTTATTCAAGCTTTTTTTATCCTTAATACCGACATAAAGACATCCCAGGTTTAAAAGCGGATAGATCTTTACTGTTTGATTGTCAAACTCTTCTGCCAGCTTTAGCGCAGTCATGAGATGTTCACGTGCCTGTTCGTATTCTTCAACAACGACCAGAAAAGTTCCGTACCGGTACTCGAGTTCATATTGTACTTCTTTTAAACGCTTTCCAAAGCGAACCCACCGCTTGATACCCTTGTTAAATTCAGTGTCTGCCTGGGTGAGATAACCCTGATTAAAATATATCTGTGCAATGTGTATATATGATACGATCTCAGCCCTGAGCCTGCCAGTGCGCATATTGTAATTCTGATATTGCCGCAGATATCCCATTCCCTTTTTCAGTTCACCGGAATTCGCATATGAAACGCCAAGATTACCTAATGCCGCGGCTATAATATGACCGACCTGAGTTTCTTGTGCAGCGACAAGAGCAGCTTCGCGATAGATTATTGCCTGTTTGAAATCATGTTTTTCATTATATATCGCACCTAATAGCCTGTAGATATTATAGCGATCAAAAGAAGAAGCAGTCTCAGCATAGAGGTCTTTTATCTTGAGCACTTGCTCCAGCGCCTTATCGACCTTGCCCATGTTCTTGAATAGAAAAGCACGGTTCATCACCAATTCGAGTTCTATCCCAATGAACTTACCGGGTTTTGCATTTTCAATTATCCTCAATCCTTTATTTGCTGTTTTAAGTGCTTCTTGATATTTCCCCAGATGAATGTATGTTTGCGTAAGCTCATTGTAATAATGCAATAACTTTTTATCATCTACCCTGAGTTGGTGCTTTTTTATGTAGGAAATGATCGTTATGGATAGATCAAAAACCTGACCGTACTTTTCATAGAGGAATAAGCTCTTTGAAAAATCGAGTATTATGTTAACGAGTTTTTTAGGTGATATCTTCTTTTTTTGGCGGGCAATGGCCAGCGCATTTTCAAAATAGTAATTACTCCTGGCATAATCACCAGCCTGGCGGGAATCCTCTCCGAGCACGAGAAGAAGCTTTAATAATGTTTCGCTCTTTTCATGAGCAGAAAGCAATTGTTCAGCTGCTTGCCTCTTATAACCGTGTTCAAAATAGAAATTTCCGATATTCTTATGGAGCTTTATCCTCTCCTGAACTGGTATTTGCTCGTATAGAGTCTCCCGGATCAGAGGATGTGTAAAAGCATATTCATCATGTTTTTTCGCGATAAACCCCATTCGTCTGAGTGACGAAATTGCATTCTTCTTAGCATTCAGGATCGGCAGTGATGGATCAAAATTCTCTCCCATGACCGAGGCGACTTTTAGAAACGTGATGTTATCATGGGGAATATTCTGGAAACGGGTCCTGATAATTTCGGTCACCCGATCAGGTATGGCGATCCGTGAATATGCACTTATCGCTTTCCAGCGCGTATTTTCACTGTCATAATAGATGACACCTTTTTCAAACATCGCATATAAAAACTCTTTCAAAAACAGAGGTACGCCCTTGGTTTTCACACCCAGCCATTTGATAAAAGCTTCATCCATCTCATTCTTGAACAGAGCGGCATTTAGATCCATTAACTCTTCCTCATCAAGATGATGCAAAACCATTCTTTCAACTGAATGTGATTTAACTGTATCAAACCATTTCAAAAACGCGGGATTTTCACGCGCAATAAGGATCAAAAAAGTAGGCCCATTTCCTATATGCTGGAGAAAGTACTCGAGCATATCCCGGACATCACCGGCTGATTCATGGAAATCATCAATGATCATAACGACTGGAGCAATACCTGTTATATTCGATAAGAAACGATAAAATAAAGCGTACATTTCAGAACCAGTCACTGCTTTATCTCGTGTTTTGGCTTCATACGGATAGTATAGACTCAATTCAGGGAGCGTGTCGGCGAACTCATTGTACATTTGATCGTCGATGAACTTTGTGATAGTCCGCGCACTATGGCTAATACTCTGCAGGTATAACCTGATGATCTCGGCAAAGAAATCTCGTACGCTTGAGGTATGTGCCTTTGCATCCAACCTGAAGACCAGAGCATTGCCAGCGTTGCTGGAAATGAATTCATCGACAAGGCGGGATTTTCCAATGCCTGTTTCTCCAGTGACAAAGAGACAATTACCGCTATTCCCTAGAGCATGAGTGAATTTATTCTTAATAAAAGCGATTTCCTTTTTGCGACCGATAAAAATGGACTCGAGCAGACTATTTTGCTTCATAGAGTACACTCTCTGTGTTTATTTAGAAATTGTAGCATAGATAGTTATTCAATATGCCATGTTTTTGCTCGATAGTCAAGCGGTATTTTCTGTAAAATAAAAAGCCCCCGCTTAAAGCGGGGGCTTTTGGTGCTAACTCTAGTTTAAATACCCGGTATTTCGGAAATCGAACCTTGAAATGATCATGAAATTGGTTATCCGTAAGTGCATTTCTTGCCTTACCAGGCGTACGAGGGTCAGAACCGGTTGAGCAATTCTATCCCTTTTTGCCGTAACTATGGTCTCGGGCAGCATACCACTATAAGCTATATCCTCACCTTCATAGCGCGTTTCAGTAATGACGACTTCATCGAGCATGCCGATTTCAGGTCCTCGAGGCGCGGTTATTACTATTTCCGGCAGCATTCCGCTATAAGCCATGTCTTCTCCTTCATACCTTGTGGCAGTAATGACTATTTCGGGCAATCTCCCTATTTCTTCATTTTTTGAGCCATAATCAGCCATGGGCTGAGCAATAATAATGTTTCCAGCTATTAAAATCGCACCTATCAAACTTAACATTTTGCCTCCTTCTTGGCTTTTATTGGTATTTTTTCTATTATTGTAATTCATATTTATTATACGTAGGATAGGGACAAAAGGTTTCACTGCAGTCTTCGACTGCATCGATTACACAGATTAATGTCATATTATCCCGATCTATCATATTCAACATACAGCTGTTTGAAGATCGAGTATCCCGCGAAGCGGGACAGTGATTATGTCAGTTTTTGTCATTATCCGGCTTGACCGGATAATCCAGGTGTGAGCGGGATTGATAGATTCCCCGATCGAGTCGGGGAATGACATAAGTGCTCAACGAATCTTTACTATTTTTCCGGTAAAATTGCCTTCCACTTCTATGAAGTATATCCCTGGAGCGATATGGCTTGCGTCGACCTCCCGGCCGGTGATATCGAAGACTTTGCATACTTTGTCTTTGGGTAGGAGCAGAGCACCCTTAATAATAGTTGCGTCTGATATGTTATAAGGTCTAAATCTGTGCTCTTCAATGCCGACCAGGTCATTTTCCCACCAGGATATATCATTTGCTTCACGCGCACCAGACAGGATATCGAGATCCGTGTCTTGGTCAATATCATAGGCGAAAACAGTGATCGCACCGTCAAGATTAGCATCGAGAACATATTCGGTAAAATTCTCGAAGCCGTCGTTCTCAAACCAGGACAGATCATCATCAACAGTAGCCCCACCGATAACATCAACATCATTGTCATTATCAAGATCTGCTGCATGAATACCCCAGACACCACCGAATGAATTATCAATAGTATGTGGCGTGAAGTTCTCGCTGCCATCGTTCTCAAACCAAAGGATTTCATTACTAAGATATGCAGCAACGACAATATCCTTATCACCGTCTGGTTCCATATCATTAACGCATGGTGAAAGTGCACCAATGACCGTACCTAACGTGTGCCTTGTGAAATTTTCACTGCCATCGTTCTCCCACCAGGATAAATCATTCGCCAGATAAGCAGTACCGATAACATCGATATCATTATCTTCGTCGAGATCATCGGCAATGACCCAGGACGCAGCATCATAGTTCGATTCAATCGTGTCCGGTGTGAAGTTCTCATTTCCATCATTTAACCACAAAACAATAAGATCACCTCCAAATGACGCAGCCAATACATCACCGTCACCGTCTTCATCAAGGTCAACAGCAAAAGCAGATTGTGCATTATTAAAAGTATTTGAAATAACATGTGGCGTGAAATTCTCGTTGCCGTCATTCTCAAACCAAAAAACTTCATTATGTGATTGGGATGTGCTGACCACATCAATATCGCCGTCTGGTTCCATATCGATATAGTATATTGAATTGGCAAAATCAATACTGTCGGCGAGCAAGTGTCTTGTGAAGTTCTCGCTCCCATCGTTCTCCCACCAGACAACCTGATTATCATTGGCAATAGCTGCGAGTATATCGATATCACTATCCTCGTCAAGATCAAGAGCCATCACATCATATGGCCAGTTAATAGTGGTGCTGTCAATGACATGCCGTGCAAAAGTGACCTGAGCAAATATCATAACAGGTAAGAATAACATAATTATAAAAAGATTTTTATGTCGCATATTTCCTCCTTGATACTATTATAATAGCACATTGAGAGATGTCAATGGGAAACAGAGATAAGTGTATTCAGTAATGAGTAGAGTGTAAAAAGAAAAAATGAATTAAATTAAAGAAACCAGACAAACCAAAAAAACTAAGCAAAAAAAATAGTCATCGAGTAATTGGTTAATACGTCATTAAAAGACAGACAATCATGGCTTGATATGAAACGGAGAACAGGAGATTTTATTTTTACGCCTTACTCTCTACTCATTACCCTATACACTCTACGCCCTTGGCCCCCTGCTCTCTGCTCTTAGCGCTGTGTTAAGTTCTGACCTTGCTTGACACGGTGGTCTTGTAAGTTATAATGTAGTATCATGAAAAAATTATATGTAGCATCTATCTTGTTGCTTTTCATAATAATGGTATTTGTATCAGGATGCAAAACGCCAAAGACAAAATCCACTTTCCAAGCACCTGCGTACTGGCCAACATCTCGATGGCAGGGCTCGACGCCTGAAGCCCAGGGCATGGACTCTGAAAAGATCGCGGAAATGATCGAATATATTCAGACAAATTCAATACCTGTGCACAGCATGCACATCGTGCGTAACGGCTATCTGGTGACTGAGGCTTATTTTTACCCGTACGACGGCAGCACCGTACACGACATCGCATCAGTTACCAAGAGCGTAACATCCGTACTCGTAGGTGCAGCGATCAATAAAGGTTTGATCAAAGATGAATACGTGCTGGTCAAAGATTTCTTTCCTGAGTATGATGATCTATTTAGCAATACATTCAAAGAGCAACTGATGATCCGCGACCTTTTGACAATGACATCCGGATTAGAACTTGTGACTAATGACTCGACCCGCTCGGCTTTTGCCGAAGCCACACTCTTTGGTATGTTCACCGAGGATGATTGGCTCGAGTATATCCTGACTTTGCCGGCAGTTTATGAACCGGGAACATATTTCGGTTATAATTCCTGTAATTTTCATCTTATTTCTATAATGATGAGTCAGGCAACCGGTATGAAAATGGTTGATTTTGCGCGGGAAAACCTTTTTAAACCGCTCGGCATAAATGATTTTGTCTGGTCTGAAGACCCAGAAGGGAATAGTCACGGTTGGGGCGATCTGAAATTGCACCCGCGTGATATGGCAAAGATCGGATTCTTACTCCTCAATAATGGAACATGGGATGGAAAACAAATACTCAATCCGGATTGGGTCGCAAAATCTGCACAGCGCCAGGTCGATGTCCCTGGACCTCCTGGTGACATACACATCGATTATTCTTATGGTTGGTGGGTGGTTTCAGGCAAACTCGATGGAATATACGAAGCAAATGGTCGCGGTGGTCAGCATATCATTATCTGGCCGCAGCAGAACCTGATCATCGTTTTTACTGGCGGTGGATTTGACCAAGGTAGTATTGCCGAACAGCTGATCGCCACAATAAGCGAGCAGAATGCATTACCCGAAGACCAAGAAGCCTTTCAACACCTGCAGGATATTATTGGCCAGGTTAAAACAGAACCAGCCTGGCTAGCCATGATACAGTTTCCACTAATAGCCCAAGTCATCTCCGGCAAAACCCTGACCCTTGAACAAAATCCATTGGAACTGGAGAATATCAATATAACATTCCTTGATCCGCAGTATGCTAATTTAAGAATGAAAAGAGCCGGAACCGAACAGATCCTACGCATTCGTATGGGCGGTATATATGCTATGTCAGAAAGCGGTGCCTATGGCTTACCGGTAGGAGCGCGCGGCATGTGGATGAATGACACGACACTGTCGATCGAAATAAATGAAATAGCAAACATCAATGATTATGAAGTAACCGCGGTGTTCACTCAGAATAAAGCAACCCTATCGGTTTCTGAAGCAACCCTCTTTACAAAACCGGTAGTCATCAAAGGGGCATTCTAACGGAGATATCATGAGTAAAGTTATAATAATCGGTTCTGGTATGGGTGGTCTTGTTTGCGGCAACCTGCTGGCAGGTAAGGGGCATGATGTTACGATATTTGAGGCGCACAGCGCACCGGGTGGTTATACAGCCGGATTCTGGCGCAAAGGTTTTTACTTTGAAAGCGGCACGCTTTCTTTTGAAAACTCTGTTGAAATCAATAAAACAATGGCAGATATCGGTGTTCACGATAAGGTCGAGTTTACCCGACAGCGCATCAGATGGCTCTCCCCCGAATTTGACTTTGTGCCGGATACGATCGATGACATCTATAAGAATATTATGAGTGCATATCCAGGCGAAAACGAAAACCTCACCAGATTTTTTTCCGAAATAGACAAGATGGTCAAAGGCTTGCTTGCTCTTGCCAAACCGACAAATTTTTTCACCGGTATCGCATACCCGTTCAAACTTGCCAAATTCATGCTTGTATTCAAAAAGTATGCTGACGTAACGCTGTCAGAATTCTCGGCGCGGTATTTTAAAAAGGACTCAAAAGTCTATCGATTATTCAAGCACATGGGCTATCCCGAAATGAGCATAGTTCTTCTTGCCGGTGCATTTCTTACCTTTGCTAATGATTATTGGACGGCAAAAACTGGTATGCAATCATGGGCAGATGCGCTCGCCGATAATTTTAAAAAGCTGGGCGGCAAACTGAAACTCAAATCAAAAGTCGATAGAATATTGACCGAAAACAATACCGCGGTCGGCGTGGATAGTGTGGGTGAAATAATCAAAGCAGATTATGTGATATCGGCCAGCGATTATAAAAAAACATTTTTCCGGCTCCTTGATGACCCTGCTATCTTACCGCGGGACTTTAAAGACCGGTTGGAAAAAGCAGTAGTATCCGAGGCCTTTTTCAGTGTTTATCTGGGACTCGATATGGGTGCTGAAGAATTGAATAAATACATGAAGACCTTTCATATTTTCTATTATGCATACCATCCTGACTATGATATTAGCGACAGTAATGATGAAAGTTTCTTTGAAAAAACATCACCTGCGATCTACTCTCCATCGCTCATGAATCCTGAACTGGCGCCAAAAGGAAAATCATCACTCATGATCCAATCAATATGTCCTCATCAATGGATGGACAACTGGGGACATGGCGATAAGCAAATATACAGGCAGCTCAAGGAATTAGCGACAAGAGCCCTGATAAAAAAGACGACTGAGATAATACCAGACCTGGAAAAACATATTATTTTTGAAGATGCGGCAACGCCATTGACCTATGAACGGTTTACCCATAATACTGACGGTGCCAGTTCAGCCTGGTCATGGAACCCGCATAAAAAATTCTTCAAAAATCCAATCGCTGTAAAGGTCGGTACACCGGTGAGGAATTTGTTCATAAGCTCGTGCTGGGCATCGCAATTTGGCGGCGTACCGGGTGCTATCAATGCGGCTTATAAGTGCGCAAAAAGAATCAAATAGTATTGATGACGTCTTAAACCATATGCCATCTGTTGTTGTCTAATATCAAAGGAACCATATATGATAAAAAGACCTTTTTTGCGAGGTGTTATCCTGATGCTTGCATTGCTGGCGAGCGCATTTTCGCAGCGTCCGGGTGATACTGGTGAATTCAATGGCAGGATATCCGGGAACGTATATGATGCCGAGTATCGTGAACCGATAAGCTATGCGAATATTGTCCTTTACAAACATGAAGATAATTCCCAGGCTACCGGCACGATCACCGATCCCAACGGCTTTTTTCAATTGACCAATATCCGACCGGGTACATATTTTATGGAAATATCATTCATGGGCTATCAAACCCACAAGATCGAGAATGTCAAAATAAGCCCGGCAGAGCAGGAATTTTATGCAGGAAATATCTCTTTAGAGCCAATCGTCCTGGAAATAGAAGGCACTGAGATTATTGAAGAGCGCCCAGCAATAGCTTATGAGATCGACAAAAAAGTAATAAATGTTGCCCGGCAGACAACATCGGTATCCGGTTCTGCCGTCGATGTGCTGGAAAATGTACCGTCGGTCGATGTTGACATAGAAGGCAATGTCAGTCTCCGCGGCAGCGAAAATTTTACCGTGCTCATTGATGGACGCCCGACTATTCTCGACCCGAGTGATGCCCTTCAGCAGATACCTGCAAGCACCATAGAGAACATAGAAATAATTACTAACCCTTCGGCACGTTATGACCCCGAAGGTATGTCCGGCATTATCAACGTTATCATGAAAAAGAAAATTACGCCGGGTATCAGCGGTATTGTAACCATGAATGCCGGGCTTGATGACAAGTATGGAGGAGATTTTCTGATTAGCTCTCGCAGAGGGATCGCCAATATGTTCTTGAGCGTAAATTACCGTAAATATGCTTTTCCAGGCACGCAAAAAGTCGAGAACATAACATCAGCTAATGACACTACCTCCTATGTATTTTCCGACGGTCAATCTATGCGCAACTGGAACCCTTACGGACTGCGCGCCGGCATAGACCTTGAACTTGGACTTATGGATAAAATGAGTCTGGCAGGAGAATATGGCATAAGAAAAATGAAAGGAAGCTCTGGCCTTAATTACGATGAATGGACAGAACCGGGAGACAGCCATAACTTGTATTTGTCCACGGATGAAGGGGATTTCTCCCACAATTTTTATTCATTAATACTCGACTACGTGCATCAGTTCGTGAGTGGGGACCATAAATTATCCGCGCAGGCTCAGTATAGCCAGCGAGACAAGGAACAATTCTCGACCACTGAACTTGCTGATACAACAGGCACGATCATAAGTGGTACTCGAAATTCAGAAGACGGTCCATCAATGCTTGGGCAATTCAAACTCGATTATACACTGCCGCTACCTGAAAACAGCAAATTCGAAGCAGGCTACCAGGGTAGAATCCAGCGTTCTGAAGAGATAGCGAGAACTTATGAATATGATACAATATCATCGAGCTATGAATTCATGGACGAGTTCAGTCATACTACCGATTATACGCGAGATATCCATGCGTTATACAGTATGTTTTCAGGGACACACAGGGATTTTGGCTATCAGGCAGGATTACGCAGTGAGTACACATACCGGCTCATTGAACTGGTCGGCGAAGATGAACGCTTTACCATCGACCGGTGGGACTTTTTTCCTTCTGGTCATTTATCGTACAAGTTCCCAAAGGGACAACAAATCATGGCGAGTTACACGCGCCGGATACACCGTCCGAGATCATGGTGGCTTGAACCGTTCTTAACCTGGTCAGATGCTTATAATGTGCGCATGGGCAACCCGAATCTGAAGCCTGAATACATTGATTCATACGAACTCGGGTTTCAGACCTTTATCGGCAAGAGTCTATTCTCAACCGAGGCTTATTATCGTATCACGCATAATAATGTGGAACGCGTTCAGTCTCTATACAGTGAAAATGTAATCTTGCATACAGTTGAAAATGCCGGAGTTGAAAGGACAATGGGTATCGAAGCCATGCTCGATTTCAATTTCCTTGCCTGGTGGAACCTGAATTTAACGTCGAACTTCTACCGGCAGATACTCGAAGGCGAGCTCGACGGTAGAGATTTTTCCAAAGATGATTTCTCCTGGAGCGCGAGATTCAGCAATGAACTAAGAATACTCCCGGCAACAAAATTGCAGATAAACGGCAGGTATCGTAGCCCGGCACTTTCGGCTCAAGGACAGCAGAAAGGACACTTCACTGTCGATGCAGCATTGAAACAGGAGTTTTTGGACAAAAAATTATCCCTGACCTTGCAGGCAAGAGATATCTTTAGCACGCAAAGGCATGAGTACACATCAGAAGGCGAAGATTTTTATTATTACAGATATTCAAACCGTAAGTCGCCGGTCGTGATGCTCAGCATTAACTATAATTTTAACAATTATAAGCAAAAGCAGGGCATGGAAGATACCGAGCAAAATTATGAAGGCATGGATGAACTATGAAATATCAGTACCGGTATCGCTGGATAAAATTTGTGAGCTTGCTTACAAGCTCGGATAAATTCGGTTGTAAAAGTACTCATGAGCCGCGCATTTACAGTGTTTGTCCAGGGGATCCGGGCACTTTTTCAGTACTTCGCTGAATTTCGCCACGTCTTCTTCAGTATAGGGCCCATAGATCCATTCCTTGCACTCATCTTCTGATGCGAAGACATCCTCATAACCATCGATAAAATACTGGTGGCATTTATCACAGGAACAGAGGTTCAGGATCTCTTCGTTACCGGTCCTTAAGAGGATCTTGATCCGCTTGTTCTCATAACGGAACGGGACTTTACATGTCGGACACCGTAAATTCGAAAAAGTAGGACCTCTATCCTTTTTCAACCTGGGCCAGTTTCTCATAAAGAGCCAGATGATAAACAGAATAACAACGATAGCGACCATGTAGATCAACATGCAACCTCCTTATCAGTGATCAAGTCAACCGGTTTAAAAGTCAGGTTCTTCATTTTATCTTCACAACCTTTTGAGTTATCCTGCCGTCGACTTCAATAAAATAAAATCCCGGGTTGAGATGCTTCACATCAACCTCACGTCCGGTGATATCAAAAACCCTGTAAATTCTGTCATCAGACAGGCACAGGGGTCCGCTAAATACGGTTGGAAAAATTCGCAGCTGAGTTTTAGCGTCTGCAATATTCTCTTTTACACCGATCTCATTAGCGACATCGAGAATCCAGTTTTCAGGATCAAAGTTTAGCGCGGTCGGCTGCTCGTTTAAGTCAAACTGATAGATCTGAACCGTATCATAATTCTGAACCACAACCGTAGTATCTGAACCGGGCATTTCGAATTCAAGGTCAATTGGCATTTCAAAAACCGGACGCCAGCCCGATGCCTGCTGTTTCTGACGTATCCCAACCTGGACCTGATACTGGTCTTCTTTATCAAACCTCTTGCTACTCGACCACCAATACTCGTACTGCGGATAATACTCATCATATATCCACTGGTTAAAAAAGCTGGACAGATCCATGCCTGAAATATTTTCACAAACCTGTTGAAAATCTTCGGTATCGGCATTCTTATACATGAACTGAGGGTCAGTTGCATAATCATGGATTATCTCAAAGAAAGTAGAATCACCCACGACATGTCGCAGCATGTGCAAAACCCAGGCTCCTTTATCATAAACAATGGTTAGAAAAACACCCCATGGACTGGAAACATCTTCCAGATAAATAGTGCCATCTCCCCAGTACTCAAGGCTTTCCATATAAGAATGGTATTCAGCACTACCGTATTTATCGCCCCACCAGAGCGCTTCGCTGTAAGTGGCAAAACCCTCGTTAACCCAAACATGATGCCACGATGTCGGGCTTATCATATCACCAAACCACATATGTGCGAGTTCATGACAGACCACCATATACCAACCGGGCGTAACGCCACCCATTATGGTCTTGGTCTGATTTTCAATAGCTCCGTAGAAACCGATATCAGCCATTGAGTATTTTTCACTGAGGAACGGATACTCACCGTAGAGATCAGCAAAAAAGGTGATCATATCAACTGTCTCGGCAAAAGTCTCCTGGGCTGACGCATAATGTTCCGGAAATACATAATATGGTACTTCCATAGAATCGGCACCATAAGGATAATAATGTGAAAAAATCCGGTAATTGGTAATAGCGATTGACACATAATAAGGAACGATCGGATAATTTTCCTGCCATGCATAGGTTACCCAACCATTACCAGCATGAGTCGTGTCTACGAGTTTACCATTGGAAGCAGCATACATAGGATAACCACCATATGATGTATCCGGGATAGTAACAAAAAGATGCACTGAATCGAGTTTATCAGCCGGACCATCAACACACGGCCACCAATAATGCGCAAGGAAAGGGGTACACAAGGTGGCGACGTTAGGCACGCCACCATGATTCACAAACCGGAATCCCTTGAGCCCGCCAATGACACGCGGTTGACCGTGGTAAACCGTTGCAGTCGTGAACATCTCGCCTGTTTGATAAGGTCGGTCAAGATCAATGGTCAGGGTCTCACCAACCATACTATATGATGCTACAGCACCGAATACCGAATCGATCGTTAACTGATTGTCAAAGTCCAGTTTTATCTGAGTTAGTCCGTCAACTTGGCTTTCGAACGTGGTTTGAACAGTCGCTTCAATAGAATATGTGCTGAACAGAACTTTCAGGTCGATAACGGCAAAGCGGGAATCAAATTGATCCTGGCGCATGTCATGACGACGCTGTGCCCATAAAATCCCCTCAGCCCATGCCTGCATTTCCTGGTGCTTCACATATTCAAGGGTTGACTGAACATCGTGTTTATCAATGACGATCTCAGCAGATAATAATCCCGTAAAGATCAATATAAGACAAATCGCTTCAAGGAATTTCTTGTTTATCGAATAATACATCATACCTCCATATTTAAATATTATGACCTGTTTTTAGGACAAGTCAATAATTAATAAAAAAATACTGAAGATATAATATTGTGGGATTAAATTTCCTTGCGATGAGTGATGTCGGTTATCATCGCCAGGATCTGCACGATCTCGCCCTCATCATCTCGTATCTGCATGGCAAGGACTTCACCAAGAAATTTCTCTCCGTTTTTGGTGACAAATTCGAGCTCATATGCAGGCAGGACTTTACCGAGTAATCTCTGAAAGAATTTTTTCATTGCAGTGACCTTGCCGGCTTTGGTGAGGAACGGATAGAGCATGTGGTCTTTCCCGATCATTTCATCTTGCCGATAATCGAGCCAATCACAGATCTTTTTATTCACATCTATGATATGCCCTTCGGTATCGAGGAGTATGAACCCTTGCGGTGAATTTTCAAATATTTTTCGATATTTTTTCTCGCTTTCTTCCATTGCTTTTTCCATTTTTATACGCAGGGTAATATCACGCACAACCACAGTAACACCTGAAACCTTGCCCTCGATATCCATGAGCGGCGAAATATTCGCGCTGAACCATAGTTTTGCACCGAGTATATCCCATGGATAATCGAGCTGCTGGCTCTGCTGCGTCTTGATACAGTAACGGATGGCTTTTTCAAAATCCTGAGCTACCTGCTTTGGGAAAACATCCTTTATCGATTTGCCTATATACTCCTCAGGCTTTGTATACATTGTTGGATCCGGGTGTTCGGATGACTGATAGTAATCTACAAATTGCAGATCTTTATCGAGGATAAAGATAAAATCCTCCATTGATGTAATGATCGAACGCAACCTTTCATCCTGTTCATGAAGAGCTTTTTCTACCTGGCTACGCCTTGTGACATCATGCAGTACAACGACAGCACCTTCAATTTCATCATCATGTTTTATGAGTTTGGTACTTGCTTCCATACAAACCTTGGTACCATCTTTGGCGTTCAGTTCGAGTTCAGTAACATTTGTCGCCTGACCCGAGGTAATGGCTTCTTTGAAGCTCTTGGTTAATTTAGGGATCTCGTTTGCCGGAATCGCACCTGACTTGGCAAAATGTTTTCCTATAAGATCATCAGGCGTAAACCCGAGTATATCCTCGACACTCCGGTTGATATCGACGAACGTACCGTATTTATTCACCTGGAGAATGATATCGTTGCTTGCTTCGAAGATCCTTTTTAGTTTCTTTGTTACCCTCTCTAAATTAGCCCTGTCTTCTCGTGCATTATCTGCAGTATTTCTCAGCTCACTGATCATTTCATTGAAACCTGAAGCTATTGCGGTAAAATCTTCATCCTTACCCGATAATTTGATCTTGGTAGAGAAATCTCCTTTTGCAGTGGTTGCCAGCCCTTGGATTATTTTCTCAAGGTCTTTATTTTGCCGTTCTTTCACGAATAAGTGTCTCCTATTATATCTGTAATCATTTTTTTCTGCTTAGTTCCTAGTTCTTAGTGCTTAGTATTCGTCCACTATCTGGGCGTCGAAAACCTCGAAATAATAGTCACCTTCGAAACGGTCTGTATCGTCCTTGCGAAAATAACCGCCTGCTCTGATTTCTTTTTCCAAATAAGAACCCATGACCTTTGGTGGTGTCAGACCCGGATTCAAGGGCGGCGGCAGTTCAAGCGGAGCCCAAACCGTCACGGGCAAGACATTCCCGAGATCATCTTTAAGTGCAGGTTTAAAATCTTTAAAATATCCTGTCCCCTGATTTAGCAGTATACCGGTCACAGTGACCATTGAATCAATGAATGCTCCGGGCTCTTTATACACTTCAGCGATAGTCGGCATTGTGGAAAATACCGCCTTGTCCTCTTTCTCACTGATCTTTTCTAAATAATCATCGACCAAATTGGACAAGTAGATATTTATATTCTTTAAACTTTCCTTATTCCAGTTTTCATTTCCAAAAGTTAATTCTTTAGCTTGTTTGAAATCTTGCCATGCGCCTTGCAGATCATTAAGATAATACTTCATGGCTCCGGTTATGATGTACAGCTCTTTTCGGATACCTTTTTTTTCCTCATCTTGCAGCATGTCCTCGGCAATATTAAGTGCTTTGGTACGCGCCTCTGCAGCATGAGCCACCTTTCCTTCATTTGCCAGATGGTGCCCTTTTACCCGGTAAAAGTGACACCAGAATTCATCATCCTTATCGAGCATTTCATATATCCGTTCAGCAAGTAAAAGTCTATACGACATGGGGATTACATCGTAATCCCCATTTGTTTCATACAGATCAAGACTGTCGACGAACTTACGAATGTCTTTATGCTTGCTTTCCGGTATATCTTCGAAATCCCACATAAAACATGTAAACCAGCATTTCCGACAGGAGTAAAGAACTTTGCCGTCAGTATATGGCCAGAAAATATATTCGAATCTTGATGGGTAATCATAAGCATATGAACCATAGCTCATTATTTCATAATATTCGCTTTTTGTATTGCAGATCGGACATTTTTTTTCAACCGGTGACCAGGTCGTTGAGAACAACAATGTGGGGAGTAGCGAGTAGAGCATAATACGTAAGAAAAATTTCATAACTCTTGAATTATCTTTTCAAAAAAGGAGCGCGGTCTTTTACTTTGACATATGCAGCATCGATATCACTCGTTTCAATTACGGTGCGCCCTGATGCCTTAACATCTTCACGCAGGGCCTGTGCAAACAAGATGACAAAATCAGAAATATCATTACGCCGGACCGCTCCCTGACTCACCTTTTTCTCTATTTCATCAAATGAAATATATTTTTCAGCGTACTTCAAAATATCATTGCTCAAAAACAAAGGATCGATCAAATTCCTCAACTGAGCAAGAACCACGTCCTTATTTATTTGCTTTATATCCTTAACATCTTCTTTATCCACTGTTCAAACTCCTTTCTGCGCCAAGAGCAAAGTGCGTAGAGTGTTTAACGCAATAGATTATATTCTTAACGGGGATGAAGTCAAGAAGTTGGGCCTAGGGTAAAGGGCATAGTGCAGATAGCATAGAGCAAAGTGCGTTTACGTCGTTTCAATCGTTATAGTCTTTTAGAACGTTATTATCGTTTGTTTTGTTTATCTGATCCCGCTGCTCTTTGAGCTACGGGATAAATTTTTTGGTCTGTTTAGTTACTCAATTACATAATTACTTAATGACTTAATTACTCAATTACTTAACGAATCTTGACTACTTTCTGTATGATCTTTCCGTCTATTTCGATAAAGTAGATCCCGGGTGAAAGACGTGCGGCGTCGACTTTCCTGCCGCTGATATTAAAAACTTTGCACGGGACATCTTTGGGCAATACCAAGGGACCGGCAAGTATTGTCGAACCAATATATTGATGTTCGATAGGTCGTGAGATATTTTCTTTGATGCCTACTGTTTCATCGCGCTCGATAATCGTTGGTTGATTTGTATCAGTCCAGGCTATCGGTTCTGAAGGTGTTGTACCGGCCACCTCGCCTGCTGCACGATAATAGATCGTGCTCACATTATTGAAAATGGGATGAGCGGCGAAATTCGTGAAGTAAAGGTCACTGGGATCAAGGCCGGCAACACCTGCAGTCATGTCAAATGCATTACAAATCGGATTGATATTTACATTACTACATCCCGGGTTATCACCCATGATAAGGATACCACCGGTCTCGGCCAACCAGTCAAAAAGATTATCAGTAAAGACGATATTGTCGCCATTACCGTAGTATGTGTTCTCGCAAAAATTCATGTCACCGGCGAGAATGACACGCTCATGCCCCTCACCATAATAGCTAACCAACGAGTCTACTTCCTCTTGTGTATACATGGTGTACCAGCTGCTGCCCACTGCTATTATAATAACATCATACTGGGAGAGATCCACAGTATGCACGCCAGTACCGCAACACTCCATCGTGTAACCGCTGTCAGCAAGATTAGCGACCAACTGTGTATACCGTACAAAAGGTTGGTAATTCAGATAGACACCGTGGGTAGTATCCCACAATACTGCATATGTTTGTAGCTCATTTGCGACCGGCGTCTTGCCAATGAGTTGTTCTTGATTAATGCTGTTTTGCGCTGCTACGTCATAAGCATTCCCAGAAGCACCCGCCAAAAAACACGGTATTAGAAACAAAACAAAGAAAAAAGCAATAATACCTTTGGAAAATTTCATATCATACCTCCTCATATTAATATAGCTCTAAATTAAAACGTTGTCAAGAGGACAAATAAATTATGATTTTTGAAAATCTCTCATCCGCTATCTGGCACACTATGCGGCAAAACAGTATGAGACAGCGGTCGAGAGAGAAAGAGATGTTAAATGGGCTTGATATTCAATTTCACTATCTTATAGCGTAAGACACGCTCCGAGACGCCAAGGTCTCTTGCCGCTTTGGTCTGATTCCCCTTACACCTATTAAGTGCCTGCACGATCATATTCCGCTCCAATTTATGTAATACTGTTTTCAGTTTACCAGAGCCAATACGCTGAGGTCTTTGAAAGAGCGAAACCGGCAGATCTTCCTTTTTTATGTATTCATCCCTTGTTAACACTGCAGCACGCTCAATGATATTTCCGAGCTCCCGAACGTTTCCAGGATAATCATACCTAATGATGCTCTTCATCGCCTCGTCAGTAATACCTTTGATCATTTTCTTCTCCCTTAGGGCATAGGTCCGAATGAAATTGTCGACAAGTAGAGATATATCTTCTTTCCGCTCCCTCAATGGCGGCACATGGATACGGATAACGTTAAGACGGTAGAAAAGGTCTTCCCTGAAATTCCCCTTTTCCAGTTCTTCTTCTATGTTTTTGTTTGTTGCACAGATTAGACGCACGTCCACTTTAATTTCCTCGTTTGCACCGAGCCTGACAATGTTCTTCTCCTGGATAACCCTGAGTAGCTTCGCTTGAACGTTCACCGGCAGCTCACCGATCTCATCGAGAAACAAAGTTCCGCCGGATGCAAATTCGAATTTGCCGATGCGGTGCTTGTCAGCACCGGTAAATGCCCCGCGTACATATCCGAATAATTCAGATTCAACGAGTGTTTCCGGAAGCGCTGCAAGGTGAGCGATCACGAACAGGTTCTTTGCCCTTTTCGACAGGTTATGGACTGCTCCCGCTATAAGTTCCTTGCCCGTGCCGCTCTCTCCGGTTATCAGAATATTGGCATCGCTGTCTGCTGCTCTCGACACCATGGACATAGTTTCTTCCATTAAGGCTGAAGTGTAAATTATCCGGTCATAACGGTATCTTTCGTGCAGTGATTTCTTGAGCTCCAAATTCTCCCGCTTCAGGGTCATTGTTTCTGCAGCTTTCTTGATCATCAATAAGAGCTCTTCGGCATCTACCGGTTTTGTCACATAATAGTATGCACTTTCCCTCATAGCCTTAACCGCATCGCTGACATTTGCATATGCGGTCACGATAATGACCGGAATCATGGGATTAGCCGCTCTGAATTTTTTTAAAATATCAAGACCGGTCATGTCAGGCAGCCGCTGGTCCAGGATGACAAGATCAAGGTCATGTCCATCAAACTGAATAAGTGCTTGATGACCATTTTCCGCTTCGACGATATCATAGCCTTCTTTTTCCAGTATACGTTTAAGCAATACGCGCTGGTTCTTTTCATCTTCAACGATCAATATCCGCATATTCATACCGCCTTCAATGTAATCCGGAAAACAGTTTTGTCTGTGCATTCTGCGATGATCGTACCGTCATGAAGATCGATTATTCGTTTAACAAGATAAAGCCCCAGACCGCTGTGCTCCTTTTTAGAAAAGAAGGGTTCAAAAATACGGTCGAGTATATCCCGGTCAATACCCCCACCATCATCGATCACGGTAATGTCTATCTCATTCCCCTGCCGAGAAGTGCTAACTGTGACATTGCTCGCCCGGGCTTCAATGCTGTTGCGTATAAGATTTGAAAAAACAGTAACGAGCAGGGTTCTCTGTCCCAGCACGGCGACTTCCGGATCGACCTCGTTCACGATATGAGGTGCAGCGTTTAAGAACATGTTGCTTAAAAGCGAAATCGCTTCAGCCACCGCATCACGCAATACGATGTTTTCTTTACGTGAGCTCGTCATCCCGACCAGCTTTAAAGAATCCATGACCGTATTCATGCGGCCAATCTCTTCGGTAAGGATTCTCTTGTTGTCACTGCTAAGATCCCGAGCCAACAGGGAAAGAGTGTGCAAGGAATTCCTGAACTCGTGTGCGAATCCGGTAGAAAGAGCACTGATCTCTCTTAGCGCTCCAACCTGTTTTTCTTTTGCTGCTTTGAATTTCTGAAACCTGGCGACCGTAAAAAAGAGTGTTAGTTCGAGCAGGATAAAGACAATAGCGGCAAAGAGAAAAAATAAGTTGTTTGCTGATGTTATTCGCTCGAGTGACCGCATAGAAAAACCAGCAATAAATTTCCTGTCAGCCAGGCCTGTTTCAATATGAAATACATTACCGTCCAGGGTCTTTATTTTATGAACACCCTCACCGCGCAGCGGAAGAAAATTTTCGTACAGCGTGCTAAAAATAACCGGACTATTACTCGTATCAAGAACAGCATAATAAAGGAGATTCGATGCAAGTATGAGTGAATCGAGCAGTTCATTTATGTGTATGAGCAAAGGACCCCTCGCGGCATCGATAACGAGGATTTCATGTACGTTCGTAACTGTGTTAACGAGATAGTACGACTGACCATCGATAATGACCACCGCATGCGCATCATTGCCCTGCAGGTTACGTTGATAGAAATCAAGGATTTCATCCTCGCCGCTCAGTTTATATAGACGGCTGATGACTGAATCGTACTTAAAGATCCAAAAACCCTCGGGGTATCGAGCGACAAGTTCTTGATACGTAGCTGGGCTGCCGCGTTCATTTTTTTTAAACATCTGCCTAATACCTGCAACCTGAATATCCTCGACCGTCCTTCCGTCCCGAAGATAGTGATCGATCATAAGAGATACAAGATAAAAGGTGTTCTCCGAGCTGTTTTTGTACATGCGCTCAATATTCCAGTTCGCCAGGCTTACCATGATATAAATAAAAATAATAACGCTAAAAGAAATAATTAAGAGTATTAAGCCTGTTTTCTTCATGATCTATCCATGGCTCAGATAATTTGTCAAAAAATCCATTCGATGTTTAGCTCCAAACCGGTCTTTGTATAGCTGAAATCAGCAGCACTTGAAGAATTAAAAATTGATTCAATTCCTAATACCATAGCAAAATGACTGTTCAGAGACTTGGTGAATTCCGCTCTCAACCGCGCACCCCTGTCGTTTCTTTCCAGCGACTCGACCTCGAAGAAATCTCTATTATAGACCTCGAATTCAATGCCCAGCTCGGCATATTGTCTGATGAAAAGCCGGTTGAAATAAAATGTCAAATCTGTCGACTGGTGGATGTTTTCCTGCTCAAAAAAAGGATCGTCAGCATAAGAGCCGGTAAGCGGAGAACCTTCGTTTGGTGAACCGGCACGATAGAAATCAAAAATAAAACTGCATGAATAGCTATAAGTCAGTGGCAGGGCAAAATTCAATGATAAGTCGTAAAAAGGAATATCTCTGTTCTCATACTTCTTAATACCGGCATGAATCTTGGGTGACAGAAAAGCATACGGGATCGGCAGGGTAACCGATGTGCTGAACTCCGGCTGAAAATAACTATCGATGGAATCCGCCATGAAGTTCCGGTACTCAATTGCCGCATCCGTGACCCAGCGGTACTTACTGGCAAAGTATATGCCTAAGGAATCACCAAGCTTAAATTCAGTAAAGGAATAATCCGTGTAATAGCTCGGCAAAAATACACTAGCGTTGATATAAAGCGCATCATTATTGCCGATCATGGGAAGCTGAAAGACCTTCTGGACCTGACAGCCGCTTAAAAAAACTGTATTGTCGCTATTGAAATTCACGTTGAAAAAAAAAGCATCGGCGCGCAGCGCGACAAAATCGTCAAGTTCAATAAATGGACCGAGCGCGAACATAAGACCGCTGCTTTTCATATTTAAAAGATATACGTTATCGGTCAGCAGCTGTGAAACAGAGATTCCTGTCTTTGACCAGGCAAAGATCAAAAGGGGGAGGACGAGTCCTCCCCCGATCCAGAAAGGCTTACTTCTTACCACGCGTCGGTTTATCGTCCTGGCAGCAGGGCAGTCCTTTTTGTTTGTTCAAACAGGCACCTTTGCCGCACCATTGGGGAAATCCCTGCTGGTTTCTCAGCATTATTTCTTGCTGTGTCCGCAGGTTTCTCATCTGGCGGGCAAGGATCATCACCTGGCCGTCTGATTTTACTGCCGAACCTCTTAATTCCAACTCGTCACCGATTCTGAGATTATTCTGTAGGTACCATTCAGGAGCTAATTTTACCCTGACGTTCTCGCCGTTCTCTGCTTTAACCTGGGCCTCCATTATCATTGATTGCTCATCGATATAAAGATCTTCGACCGTACCTTTTACCATCTTCTCGTTTTGCGGATTATAAAACTGATTCTCGTTCTGCAGCTTGGTTCTGAGCCAGAGCGGTTCGTAACCTTCACCCCGGACAAGATATCGGACTGTATTGCGCAACATTTCGCGGACCATGAATTGGTTGTCGCCATTATACTTACCGATGCAAGTCAGCTCATCACCTTCTTCCAATTCCATATCGAACATCCATGCTGGTCCGAGATAAGCCACTACCATTTCACGATTTTCAATCCTCAATTGTACCTGCAGAATCTCGACACTGTTCTCTGTCAATCTAATCGGCTGGATATCGACTACCTCACCGACTACCTTAATATCTCCTGCAAAAAGCATACCTGTAATACTGAATACAATTATAGCGCCCGTTAGCATTTTCATGTAAACCTCCTTTAAACAAGTATTATGCAAAAAACGTGCCACAAAAAAGGTATGTTATTCCATCGTTTCTTAGAAATATAACTCGACAAAACTGTAGATTCGACAAAATCGTCGAATCCCTGCACTTAATTCGCTAATAATATTATTATATACATTAAAGTATAGGCTGTCTACCCCCAGTACCCTTTTTATATTTAAAAGTTTCGCAAATCAAATTGCAGATCGACGAGGTCTTGACAATCGCTGAACAGGAGATAAAATGTTTACATATGCATAGATCGCACCTTAAGATCATTGCGCTATTGATCCCTTTGTTTTTATTTTCTTTTACCGAAGCGGAGATCGAGGAATTCCAGAAACAATCCTATGAACAGTTCAATAATGATAACGCAATCAAAGCAATTTATGACGGCGAGCGTGAGGAACTCCAGCGAGTATTTTCAGATGATAATCTGGCGATACTCAATGAATATGAACTTAGATTATTGAGGAATATGATCTATGCCCAGCATGCGTACGCGTTCAAATCAAAAGAATTACAAGAATGGTTCAATAAATTCGACTGGTATGAACCGCTTACCAGTGATGTTACCGATTATATAACCTGGGTCGATTCAATGAATATTGAAAGGATCAGGGGGTTCGAGTTAGCGTATAAGAAAACACAGGCAGTGGATATAGATGATGACCAGTTGATCGGTATCTGGCATGTAAGCCCGATCGTTGCCGCGGGTTATGGCGAGCTGATCTATTTTTACCCTGATCATGCATTCAAGATCACTGCCAATCAGATGGATTGGGGTAACCGTCTGTCGAGCATATCCGGAACATGGTCGATTGAAACAAATGCGCTCGTCCTTGAAATAACCGAAAAATGCATTCTTACTGGCGGTGAGATCGTAGAGGGTTATGCTTCATGCGCCAGTGAATTTGCTATTGAAGGCGGGACATCGGAGATCATCACGGTCTCACCTGACGAAATACGTACTTATCCGGTCAGTGAAATTGTCATAGATGACCTCGGTGGCGTGCTAGGACAAGGAGTATCAATGCCGAGAATAAAAATCGGCACCGGTAATTTCTGGTTATTCTCCAGCGATCCTTATTCAGATATTCAATAGAGATTCCTACAATAAAAAAAGGAGTGGCGATATACACCACTCCAATTCTATGAGAACATATCATTACCTTACTAATTAGTTCATAATACCATTCCCCTTATCCCGGGATTTCACATCGTCAAGCCCTCAGGGGCACGGTGATGCGTAATATATCATGTTCGTATTCAGCCTTTGCCTGTTCAGCCGCCACTGGATCTTTGAATGAAAGGTATTTTGCATAGTTGACACTATCTGAAGCCGCATAGACGAGCAAACATCGCGAATTGACTTTTAGCTTGATGCTATTCTTGTGAGCGCCAGGTAGAATAATTTCGATCGTTAAGCTATTCTCTTGTGGATCTATATAGGTACATACTTCTGGTTCGACTTTACTCACTGTTCCAACCATAAATCACCTCCAATGGCCACGTTGCCTCGAAAAAGTAACGGGACCTCCTCTTTCTTCTGCTTGCGTTATTATATTAGTAGTAATATTTTCCATTATCAGTGCAGGTCCTTTAAGTGTATATCAAGCAATATCCATGCCCAATTTTTGAAATAATATTGTGTAATTCAATGCGTTTTTTCGCTGAACATTCGTATGTGTGAAGATAATACCTTATATTGGGTAAATTTTTACATATTTGAACGTTCGGATCGTTTGGTTTACAAAGTATATCATGATATCAGAAGTTCGTACTCGTATCTCGTAAATCGTATCCGTTATTATATAATATTACGAACACGAAAAACGACTCACGAATACGATTTAATATTTAGTCTTTTTATTTACCTGGTTTTCTGATAGCCTGATCCGCTTCCTACTGATACTCTGATTTCCTAATATGCTTTCTCATTACGCCATACTCCCTACTCTTTACTCTCTACACTTTACTCTCTACTCCCTACTGTCTGTGCTTTATCTTATCTTGACTATTTTCTGTGTTATCTTGCCATCTATTTCGACAAAATATATCCCTGGGGCAAGGTGTTGATCGACTGCTTCGCGTCCGGTGATATCGAAAAGCTTATATGATAAATCTTTGGGCAATTGCATTGAGCCGTTGATAATCGTTGGCCATATTAATGATGGATCCTTTACCCTTCGAACGTGTTCGCTAACTCCGATCTGTGGACCGATCTGCAATGAGCAGATCAGAGTTTTTTCATATACACCTTGATCCCAGATAAGGTTGAGAGCAAAATGCACCCAGTCATAGGGCGTGGCTCCAGTGCTGCAGGCAACGCCAAAAGGATCAGCGCTATTTGAAGCCTGGGCAAGTCTTATCACATCGCCATAATTCCCGATCGAATCCACAATATTGATTTGCCCGTGAGAGGTACTGAGATAACCATATAGACCAGAAGCCGTATCCACTACCGCTTTGTTCTGTACTACGATATGCAGACTTGCAGTTTCCCCAGGATTGAGCACACCGTCATTATTGGCATTTGCAAAAGTATCAATGACAGCGAAGTCGGAAAACACGGGGAAAAACCCGCTCACTTCCATAAGGTAGAGCTCAGCCTGGAGCATACCCTGGCAGATACCAACTATCTCTGCGGTATCGTTCAAACCACCCCAGTAGTCAGGGCCAAGCTCTGGAACCAATCCAAAAATCATATAGGTCGCAGAATCACACCATGCCCAGTCACCTAACTCGCCATTGCACGGGTAGCCATATGCCTGTGTTGAATTACCCCAGTCCAGGAATCCATAAAGCAGACTTTCTTCACGGCATATCGTATAGTATTCAAGCGTATCATCCCAGGGATAACTATTTATGTATGAAAAAGGAATGAGCAATACATCACCTGGTGAATGATGGTTATGCCAGGTTCGAAATTGGTGCGCATTTACAAAATCAATTACCGCCTGGGTTTCAGGCTCTGACGCCGGAGCAGTGCCGCGATAATTCCAGGCAGACTGGTTTGGACTGGAACCGACATTATCATACCCCCACTTGTAAGGGTAATTACGATTGAGGTCGACCCCGTAAGAACCTCCCGAGTTATATCTTCGGTTCTTGCGCCACATCATTGATGGATAAGTTTCATTGTATACGTAGCCATCAGGATTCATGACCGGGATAAAATAGACCTGTCGGTTATCGACGAGCCACTGAATTTCCGAATCTGAAACATAATTCTCACAAAGATGAGTCATATCGGTCATGCATACTGATACGCCGATCGGTTCATATGCATGTATGGCACCGGAAAAAAGAACTTCAGGTTTGCCATTATTTACGCCGGGGCTGCTTGATACCTTGACCGTATAAAGCGCACGGTCTTCAATGGAGCGGATCGCCAATGAATCAACCTTAAGCAAATCCGGATACTGGGCTTGTAACTGGAGTATTTCCTGAAGTACCTCGTTATATAGATAATAGTTGCCGAATATGCCACCCCTTGTGTCTCTGCGCAGCTGCTCGTAATGTCGGGCGATGTCATCTAAGACAATCTCATATTCCAGCCCCGAAGCATCGAGCACTCTTATATCATCAGATTCTATGACAGCTTCAAGATAATCACCGGCTTGGTGCCTGAGCACGGAGACCTCTGGTGTTTGCACGATCTTTATTAGTTGGGTATGGTCATGATAATATATCTTTACGCGTGAGAGTATTGGTTCAGCATTAAGCAAAAAAACCAAACTCATTAATATCATCGGGGCTACTTTGTATAGTCAATTTCCAGATAAGGGATCAGGTTTCCTTCTTCGATGATCACTTTCTTATTTTTCTTCCCGATCTCAACCATTGCTGAAACTCTCTGATACTGCATACTCGGCCAGAAGGCAACTTCGACAATAACGGCATATTCACCTGACTTCACTTGTTTGCCGGAGAAATCTTTGAGGTCCCAGACATAGACATGATGACCAAGATCAATGCTGGCCGCGGTGACGCCATCGACGTCTTTGTATTCTGAAGAATGCGACCACATCGGTAAGTTCACCTGCTTGCCCCTGGCATAACCGCTAAAACCAGATACGTAAATTGTTTTGATGAATTTACCATCTTTGTCTTCGACCCACACCGCGCTCTGCGGAGCAAGCTCGTCGCGAAAGCCCATAATGAAATCGATCGTCACGTATGGCTTTTTTTGTGTTACAAGATCGAGCCGGTCGATGCGGGGAGCTATTTCATCGAATACCATCTGGGCTGCTTCAAGATCAGGATACTCGGTCACGATTTGTATCCAATGCGTCATGGCTTTTTTCTGATAAGCCAATCCAAGCCAGTATAAGGCTTGAGCCTTATCAGCGTCAGGCAAATCACTCTGCACTACCAAATTCAACTCATCAATGGACTGCTCCAGCTTACCCACAAAAAACGGCATGTTTACACCGGCGACACCGCGCCAGAACCTCAGCTGGATATCATCAGGTGCGATAGCCACTGCCTTGTCGAGAACCGCCATCAATCCAAAAGCCAGGTCAGTTCGGAAATCAGTATCGAGCGATATTCTCGCATTGTATTCTTCGCCGGCATAATTTTGAAGAGCTAAGGCGAGCAACTTATAAATATCGACATTCGTTGAATCTATCCTTGTAGCTTCCTGTAGTAAACCTGCGGCATCCTGGTATCTGCCAATGTCCAGGTATTGCTGACCCAGGGATAATATTGACCCAATATCACCAGGATCTTGAGCAAGTTTCTGCTTCAGTTCAGTAATTTGGGGGTTCTCGACCTTGGTTTGAATATCGTGCTGTGATTGCCATTTTTCAAAATCAACTATTCTCGATACATTTCCCTGCGCCTGTTCGGCCAGGTCAGTACCCGGCGCGGCCTTAATCACCTTATTATAATACATCTTTGCTTTTTCCAGCTCCATAAGTTTTTGATAACCAGTTCCCAAATAGTGGTACGCCTGGACCAGATATTCCTGCAGAGAAGAATCACCCGCCTGTTCAAAGACCATGACAACGGTTTCAAGATCCATGACCCCGTTTTGAGTCCGTCCGGCGAATTTCGGGATCGAAACACCCCACGCACCGCGATAGAAAAGAGCTTCGAAATTATTTGGATCAAGCTCTACAGCCTTATCCCACATCGCAAAAGTTTTTTCGAGCACTTCGAATATCTTTGAAAAATCTGCCACCCCCTGCGCCCTTTCACTGTAGAATACGCCTAAATAGGTGTAGACGACAGAACTATCAGGATACTCTTTGACCGCTTGTTCCATTATTGCGATCGCCTGTTCTATGTTATTTATGTTCAAGTATCCTTGCGCTTCTATTATGTACTCATCAACCGACTTTCCAAAATTAAAACAAAAGAAACCGGTTATCAAAAAAACAAGTAACTGTCGAGAAATTTTATTCAAGATAACCTCCTTGTTATCACCTTGTTCACTGCGTCATTATACAGAGTGTCATTATAGCTTTTCTTTAAGCGATGTCAAGGTAAGGACTCGTTCCAGGCCGTATCTTGATTTTCAATGGAATTTTGAATATACTCAATATTAACTGCTCTAGCACAGAGAGTTTTCTGATATTATATAAAGGAGAAATCATGATAAAAAGCGCATCATATGTTACTATATTAGGAATTATCATCGGCGTAATAGGCGTTATTACTCTGCAGAATAGATACCCTATTGGTCCGGTGGTTTTAGCCCTCAGTATAATACCTCTTATAGGCATGGTATTGGCCAAACGATCCCTAAAAAGAGCAATACCCGATCTGATTTTCGGCGGTCTTGACACCGGTCTTCTGACCATACCGGCGCTCTGGGGAGGCGCTTTATTTGGCGTTGCCGGCGCGATCGCGGGCGGTGTGATCGGTGATGCTCTGACCGATGGAATCGCGGGTTTTGTGGAAGGAAGTATTGCCAAGTGGCTCCGAAGTAAGGGCATTGATGAATCACGTGAACCGATCACAACTGCCCTGGGAAAAATGGCCGGATGTCTTTTAGGCAGTGGCTTAGTATTATCAGTTGCCTTGATCCTCGGCATCAAACCGGCCTTTTCCTGATAACCCAATATCCCCCTTGACAAACTACAGTTTATCACTATAATGACTGACTGGTCAGTCATTATAAACCTTTTCAGAAATAAGGAGTCAAAGTACATATGAGAACAAAAGAACAGAATACGAGGGAGAAAATCATAAACAGCGCGCTGAGGATATTTGCCAAAGAAGGCTTTTTCAAAACAACTGTCGATGATATAGCACACGCTGCAGGTCTTGCCAAAGGTACTCTCTATCTCTATTTTAAAGACAAAGCTTCCTTGTATATCAGTGTCATTGAAGAACATTTCAAGGTGGGTATCGAGTATTTGTGTACTGTTGAAAGAGAACGGATGACATCTACAAGAAAACTGAAAACGATCGCGAGCGAGTGGATCGATACAATGGTCAGGTTAAAGAGTTCATTCTTCATGTTTTCCCTGGAGAATATTAATCTTTCCAGTAAGATCATGAAGGCGGTCAAACCGATAATGAATGTTCGCTTAAAAGAAATGATCGATATTATCGCGCGCATCATTGAACAGGGTATCGTAAAAAAGGAATTCAGGAAAATAGAACCGCGTATGGCAGCCTTGTATTATCTCAACATGATACAAACTGGATTCTTTATCAATTGTATCATATCCGATAAACAAGTAAATAAGAATGAATTACTTGAGCTATTTTTTGATGGCTTGAAAAAAAGGAGGTAGTATGCAGAAAATACTCTTATTGACTTTACCTCTATTTGTCGCTGTATCCAATGGCAATGGGCTCATGATCTCTTTTAGCCCGCATTATTCCTATAATTATTTATACCAAGACGACCTGGATCCAAGAGGTGAATGGGGGTTTGGTGGTGAGTTGGAGATAAGAAATTTTATACCACATTTAGGTTTGAAACTCAGAGGTAACAGGGTAATCTATCCGGCAGTTGCCGGTACGAATGCTTACGAATATGAATTTATCCCGCTGACTCTATGCACAAGTTTTGACCTTCTGCCCTTTATAGAATCCCCCTGGTTCAGCTTTACGCTTGAAACAGGTTTTGGGCTTTATCTATGGCGTACTCTGGATAACGGTTCAGTCGTTGTCCTACCCGATAATACGGAAATGTCAGAGAGGGACATCGGTTTTGTCGGTGGTTTCACATTGCAGCTTAGACCGGTTAGGTATATAGCTCTCGAATATGCAACACGCTACAACTATATTGCGAGTGCCGAGCTTGAAAAATACGGGTATTTTGATAAGGATGAGAAGATCTGGGAGCATGGTGTCGGACTCAAGATCTTTCTACCCTGATCGGAGGTACAAATGGCATTTATTTTGATATTTATTATAGGTATAGCACCGACTGACACATTGGAATTGTCGCTCTATCAGGCAATAGATTATGCGCTGCAGAATAATCCGGAAATTGAACAGTTGACCATGGATGCCGGAACTGCACAAGCAATGGTCGATGAGGCACGGTCTGCATTTTATCCCAGCATCTCAGCCAGCGGTTACTATGCATATGTGAGTGATGTTGCGGTTTTTGAATTGGATAGCGTGCTCATACCAATGGGGCAACATGAAAACTATAATTACCAGATCTCTCTGCAGCAAGTTCTTTTTACCTGGGGTAAGATATATAATGCCTACAAAATTTCTGACCTCGGCAAGGATATTGCCGAACTCGATCTAGTAAGGAAAAAACAAGACGTTCGCTATTCAGTAACTGATGCATTTTACGGTATACTTATATTAAGAGAAATGGTAAACCTGTCGCGCGAAAGTTTAGTTCAACTTGGAAGACATACAAAATCCGTTGAAACAAGATACCGAGCCGGTCTTGTACCCCAGTTCGAATTACTCCGCGCTCAGGTACAGGTAGCCAACCTTAAACCGCAGTTGATAAAAGCCGAGAATGGTTTAAAACTAGCTCAGGAAGGATTCAAAATGATCCTGGGATTGCCCATGCAACAAGAATTCAAGCTCACAGGTGAACTGCAAATGGTTGAAGAAGAATTCGATATCGATGACCTGACCACAGCAGCCCTTGGGAACCGCGTTGAATTGAAGAATCTGAATAAATATTCGAAGATAACAGAACTAAGCAAATCGATCGCCGCTCGTGCAAATTTGCCGTCCCTGGTCGCCGGTGCAACTTATGCACGGACAAGACCATTTGGTTTTGGCGGCGATGACTGGGGGACGAATATCACTTTCAATATTGGTTTTGATTTTCCAATATTCACCGGTTTCAGAAATATCGCTCAGTATAAACAGGCAACTCTCCAGGTGAAAAGTGCCCAGCTGGCCCTTGAAAATTTGGAAAAAGGTATCGTGTTTGAGGTAAGACAGGCTTTTTACAATCTCCAGGCCGCAAAACAATCCATTGCCGCAGCCCAGGATAATGTTACACAGGCGGAGAAAACATACGAGATCATCGACATACGTTACCGTAATGGTCTGGCGACAAACCTGGAATTCATGGACGTTCAACTTGCTGCAATGCAGGCAAGAACAAATTATCTCTCGGCATTGAAAAATTATTATACGGCAAAAGCCGAGATCAAAAAAGCAATCGGTAAGGAGGAATAGATGCGCAAGTTCTTAATTATTTCATTAATCGTCATTGTCTTGGCTATCGCCATCATAGTCGGAATCAGTGCCTCGAAAAAACCAACCGCACAGGAAGAAACCGAGAAGATAGTACCGGTCGAAACCTTTCCGGTAACGCTTGGAAATGTCCAAAGCACGTGTGAGATCATCGGCACGATAAGGGCAAACAAAACTGCCTATGTCTTTCCCGAAATAATGGGTCGAATTACACGCGTACTGGTCAAAGAAGGTACTTATGTTAATAAAGACAGCAAACTCATGGCTCTGCGTAACGAAACATTGGGTTTTGAATATGAAGAGGGTTACATCACCGCGCCGATCAGTGGTAATGTCGCGAATATAACGGTCAATAATGGTTCAATGGTCACCCCGCAGTCACCAGTAGCTATGGTCGTTGAATTTTCAAGGGTTGAGGTTGTCTTTAATGTTTCTGAGAATGCAATGAATTGCATAAGTAAAGGTGGCAAAGTTCGCGTTATGGCCGATGCTGCACCTGAAACTCAATTCAACGGTACAATATCAGAGGTAAGCCCGGTCATTGATCCGTTAACCCGGACTGTGGCCGCCAAGGCAGTCGTTAATAATTCAAAAAAGATATTAAAACCTGGTATGACCGCCCGGATAACATTAAATTTAGGTTCCAGGGAAAACGTACTAATTATACCCCGTGATGCTTTACTCAACGGTTATTTATTCGTAGTCAGGGACAGCACTTCAGAACGTCGCGATGTCACTGTCGGCTTGATCGGTGATAAATTCGTGGAGATCCTCGCCGGGATAAAAGAAGGTGAGCAGGTCGTGGTAGTTGGACAGCAAAGACTCGCCGGTGGGGAAAAAATCAATCCAATTCCAAGGAGTGAATAATGAACCTTACTGAGATATCGATCAGAAGACCCCTCACCGTATTAATGGTTTTTCTCGGCATCATACTATTCGGCCTTATCTCGGTCACTAAGCTGCCGGTCAACCTTTTCCCGGATGTTACCTTTCCCATGATGTTCATTATGACGAGTTATCCTGGTGCAGGTCCGGCAGAAATAGAAACGCAGATAACTGACCCGCTTGAAAAAAGTCTTGGTACGGTCAATAACCTCGATAAGATGACTTCAACGACATCAGAGAACCTTTCTTTGATCTTCATGCAGTTCGATTGGGGAGCAGATATTGACGCGGCATCAAATGACGTGCGCGATGTATTGGGCTATATAACGCCGTATTTGCCGGAAGATGCAGACTATCCGATGATCTTTAAGTTCGATATTTCACAGCAGCCGGTGGTCATGTATACAGTAGGCGGCGATATCAACCCGCTTGAACTCGACGAGATCGCCGAGGATGTCGCCGAGCGGCTCCAGCGTGTAGGCGGTGTTGCCGCATCATATGCAATGAGCGAAGCCATGAAAGAAGTGCAGATAGTGCTCGACCCGCTCAAACTAAAAGGAACCGGAATAACTTCAGAACAGATCATCAATGCGCTGCGGGCACAAAACATTAATTATCCCCTCGGTAATATAGAAACCGAGAATAAGATTTATATCGTAAGAACGATCGGTGAATATGATAACCTCGAGGAAATCCGAAATACGGTTGTTGGTAATAATAATGGTATACCCATACTGCTCTCCCAGGTCGCCGATGTTCGCTCATTAGCATCAGAGCAGACCTCTATCTCGCGAACTAATGGGGTCCGTTCATTATGGGGTTTTGTACAGAAACGAACCGATGCTAATACCGTGACGGTCGCGACCGCGGTCGTTAAAGAGCTGGACATAATAAAAGAAGATTTGCCGCCAGGTGTCCAGGTCGACATTATTTTTGATCAGGCAGACTTTATCAACCGTTCAGTGCGCAGTACTGCAGAAACATTGATCTTTGGTGCGTTCCTCGCCGTTGTTATACTCTTTCTTTTCCTTGGCAGTTTCCGCTCAACCCTTTATATGGCAGTGGCTATCCCTATCACGGTCTTTTTCTCTCTCTTTTTCATGTATATTTTCAAGCTCAGTCTCAATATCATCTCACTCGGTGGCTTAACGATCGCGATAGGTATGGTCCTCGATTCAGCGATCGTTGTATTCGAAGCGATATTCCGCCATAAAGAAAAAGGTGCAGAGCCGAAAAAAGCTGCATGCGCCGGTGCAAAAGAAGTAACGGCCGCGATAACGGCATCGACCCTGACCACGGTCGCGGTCTTTTTACCGCTCCTTTTGGTTAGCGGTCTGGCCTCGGTGTTCTTTAAACCATTAGCCCTTACCGTTACCTTTGCTCTTATCTCATCTCTTTTAGTAGCCTTAACGATCATCCCGATGCTTTCCGTGCGTTTCAAAACCTTGAAAAGACAGGCTTTTGGTCAAGGGCTGGCAAATTTCTATGTGCGTGTCGAGAATGTATACACACGCATCATCAAGTGGGCACTGCAACATAGATTGATGGTTGTACTCGTCACCCTTGGTGTCTTCGTCGTCAGTCTGGGAGGTCTGGTGCCATTCATCGGTACTGAGCTAAGCCCCCAGGTCGATCAGGGCGAAATTATTATCAATGCTGAGATGCCGGTCGGTACGAATATGTGGGTCACTGATTCAGCGGTCAAAGAGCTCGAAAAGATCATCGCCGAGGCGGTACCTGAGATCGACATCATGTCCACATCTATAGGTTCTGGCTCCGGTGGTATGATGAGTTTATTCATGAGCACGTCGGGTCCTCACTCTGCTCAGATCTGGATCGAACTTCCGCGCCGCGAAAAACGCGCGCGTTCAGTCTTAGATATTCAGCGTGACCTGCGACCTAAAATAGAGAATATCATTCCGGGTTTGAAAGTAACATACGGTCAGGATGATTTTTCTATGTTCGGCGGAGGCGCCGCTATTGAAATAAAAATCTTCGGATATAACCGTGAAAAAGCAAAGAATATATCTGACCAATTAATGGATACGCTTCAAACCGTTGAAGGACTCGTAGGTCTTGAATCGAGCTTTGGCGAAGGAAAACCAGAATACCAACTGCACATCGACCGCCTTAAGGCCGCGAATTTCGGTCTCACACCTTATCAGATCGGCAGCGTTTTGCGTTCACGTCTGGAAGGCACTGTAGCCAGTCAATTCCGAGAAGAAGGTAACGAATATGATATCAAACTCATGATCGACAAGAAATACCGGAATGACCTAAAGAAAGTGATATCGATGACGATAACGACACCGTTCGGCGACGTGCCGTTACAGAATTTTATTAAGGATACGATCGCGGTAGGACCTGTTTCAATCGATCACGAGGATAATAAACGTATTGTTACGATCACCGGTAGTATTGAAGGGCGCGATATGGGAAGCGTCGCCGCTGATGTCCAGAAGATCGTCGAGAACCTGCCAAAACCCGCCGATTTCATCATTGAAATGGGTGGCGGTTTTAAAGAACAAATGAATATGTTCAAAGACTTGGGTTTTGTTATATTGCTCGCGCTCGCACTTGTTTATATGATCATGGTCGGCCAGTTCGAATCCTTTAAAGAACCGTTCATTATCATGTTCACAATTCCGCTTGCTCTCATTGGTGTCGTATGGATGCTGTTTTTAACAGGCACAACGATCAATATGCAGAGTCTGATGGGTGTACTATTGCTCGGCGGTATCGTGGTCAATAATGCAATCGTTTATATTACGTATACCAATCAACTGCGCCGTGAGCAAGGTATGTCGCTTTTTGATTCTGTGATCGAGGCCGGAAGAGTCCGTCTTAGACCTATCCTAATGACCGCACTGACCACGAGCTTCGGGCTCATCCCCATGGCGCTAGGTATCGGAGCTGGCAGTGAAATGCGTGCGCCCATGGCAAGATCAGTCATCGGTGGATTGTTACTTTCAACATTTTTGACCCTCGTGTTCATCCCGGTAATATACACGCTTTTCGAACGGAAGAAAAAAACCGCAGAAAAGTTAGAGAAAGCAAAGATCATAAAAGAATAGAAACCAAAAAAATCTAGTCCATAAAAAAGGTCGGGCTATGCCCGACCTTTTCATTTAAGAATTGATCATGTTATCTCAACATCAATTTGCCTTGGCTTCACGGATTCCAGTTTAGGTAGATTTATTCTTAACAAACCGTCTTTGTAAGATGCCTTGATCTTATCGGCATCAACCTCAGAGGGCAAGGTGATGGTGCGGCTGAATTTTCCATAAGCGCGTTCGATTCGGTGGTAAATTTTATCCTTAACCTCACTCTCCTGTTTACGCTCTCCTGACACTGAGAGCATTTTCCCGTGAACAACAACCTCTATATCATCCTTTTTCATACCCGGAATCTCAACTTTCACAACGATATTGTCTTTATCCTCTTCAATATCAATGATCGGCGCCCAATAACCCTCTCTTTCGTCGGATGACCCGCTGAAAAAACTTTTAAAAACCTTATCCATATCAGCCCTTAAATTAAGCATATCTCTGAATGGCTCCCATTTTCCTGAAAATTTATCCGCCATAATAACCTCCCCTTACATATTTGTGACAAAAAAAATGCAGATGCTCATTACTGAGAACTGTCTGCGGTGATGAGCGCAGCTTCAAAATATAAAACACCTATTCTTTTCTCCCCTATCCTAATACTGAATCCACCCTCATAATAACCATCTTTCTGCCTAACAACGCTTTCGTTATTTTCAAAGATATCACTGAAAAATTCACGGCCTAAAGACGCCCCATCGCTCGACGCAACTATGACGCCCTGTCCATCTGTAAAATGCACCAATGATATATCAGTTACCGCAGCACGCAATTCGCCAATGATCTCATCTAGCGTGGCTATCTCGTTCATTACCAGCACGTCTTCAACATAAGACGAGTGAGCAATGACCTTACCGATGCTTTCATACCTTTCCGCGCGCAACTCATTCTGGGGTTGTGTTTGTTCTTGTTCACTTGTTAGCGCGCCAAAATATAATACACCGAACTTCTTCTCTTCGAGTTCGATAGTGAAACCACATTCATAGAATCGATCGCGTTGCCGAACCGCATCATTATCCGGATCAAGGATCTTTGAATTGTACACCGCACCCATTATCCCGGGATCGCTCGAGGCGATCACAGTATTCTGGTCATCAGTAAAATGCACATATGTGATCTCCGGCTCGTCTTGCCTGAGCTGATCGATAATCTCACTCAATTTTGCCTCGTCACACAAAACGAAAGCATTTTTAACATACGATGAACCAGCGATCAGATTGCCGATAATAGAATACTTACGGGTCGGCGATTCAATCGTTATTTGATCATCGGCTGGGTTGCTGACCCCGGAAAGCAGAGGTTTAATGCGTTCTTTGTGGCGCGGATAGTGAATGGCGAAGTAGTAGAATAAAGCCAGGATCGTGCAGGTAATAAGCACACCTAAACCGATATAGAAAATAGCGTGCAGTTTTTTTGTTTTCTTTTTGCCGACAGCTTTACCTTCTGGCTTCTGGTCGACCCTAACCTGTTTTATATCATGAGCATGATGCGCTTTAGTTTCCGCCGGTGGTTCAGGCACATCAGTGACAATGTTCATCTTCAGAATATGCGATATTTCCCGGCAGCTCTGTGGTCGTTGTCCGGGATCTTTGGACAGGCACCTCAGGATAAGATGATCCCAGACTTTGGTAATGTGCGGGTTCATATCCCCGGGTGATGGAGGTATTTCCTCCTCATGTTTGCGCATTATTTCGTAATCAGTGTCACCCCGAAAGGGCACTTGTCCGATCAGAGCTTCATAGATCGTAATACCGAGTGAATAGATATCACTCCGCGTATCGAGTTCTTTACCTCTCACCTGCTCGGGTGACATATATTTTGGCGTCCCAACAGCAGTCCCGGTCTTCGTAAGTTTTTGATCGCCGACCATCTGGGCGATACCGAAATCAACGAGTTTAGCAGTATATTTTTCAGAAAACATAATATTTGAAGGTTTGATATCCCGGTGCACAATGGACTGGTCATGAGCAAAACCCAGACCCGATAAAAGCCCATTAAGAACAGGTGAAAAACCATCGATGTTAAAAGCGCCGAATTTTTTGATGCGCTGGGCAAGCGTCCGGATCTTTGTGTCATTAACGCCGATACCTTCAATATATTCCATGACAAAAATATACATACCATTATCTTCAAAAAAATTGTGAATAGTGACGATATTTGGATGGCCGGTCAGTTGCGCGGTCGCCTGTGCTTCACGCAGAAAACGCTCACAGAACTGAGGGTCAGAAGTAAGAACCGGTTTCATTATTTTAATTGCAACAACCTGGTTTATCAAAGTGTGGCGTGCCTTGTAAACGGTCGCCATACCACCACTCCCGATCTTGCCGATGATCTCGTACTCACGGATCCGTTCACCGGGCTCTGGCGTCAATGACGGCAGAGTACTGTCATCATAATACATGGCAGATTATAGCAAAATCAATGAACTTGTAAAGATAATATTGAATTGGTCGGCGATACTAATTCTCATAAAAATTAACTAATATCAATTTGCCGATCGCGCTTTCATATTCTGTCGTCAGTCTATAAAAATAAACACCAGCTGATGTCGTAGCCATACGATAATTATAATTGCCTGCAAAACTATACAAAAAGTGCATTTACTCGTTTAGCACATGCTCGTTTCTCTAAATCTTATAAAATGAATCAGAAATACTCATGTTTTCTTGACATTGATGAACAGATTACTATACTATGGTAGGAGGTTCTACCATGCGCAAAATATCATGTATTTTATTAGCTTTGAATGTGATAATCATTAGCCTGAACGGCTGTCAAACTGAAAAAGCAACTTTTGTAACGATCGGCACCGGTGGTGTCACGGGTCTCTACTATCCAACCGGTGGCGCGCTGAGCCGTATGCTCAATAAACGGGTCAAAGAATTCAAGATAAAAGCGACAGTTGAGTCAACGAGCGGGTCTGTCTTCAATATCAATGCCGTGCTGACCGGTGATATGGAATTCGGCATTGCTCAGTCCGACCGGCAGTATCAAGCTTATAAAGGTATGGCTGAATGGTCCAAAGCTGGTCCCCAGACGAGCCTGAGATCGATCTTTGCCATTCACCCCGAGCCCATAACTCTTGTTGTCTCAGAGGATAGCAAGATCGAAACGATTGAAGATCTAAAGGAAAAAAGAATAAACCTGGGGAATCCAGGGTCGGGTCAATTACAGAATTCAAAAGACGTCTTATTAGCCGCTGGTTTTGCGGAAAATGACATATCTTCAGAATATGTAAAAGCGGTAGAAGCACCTGGTTTACTCCAGGATGAAAGGCTGGATGGTTTCTTCTATACCGTGGGTCATCCTAACGGCAATATAAAAGAGGCAACCTCTGGTCGCATTAAAGTACGCATCATACCGATCACGGGCAAGACCAGAGACAAGATGATAAGTGAATATATGTACTATGCAAAGGCGCTGATACCGCATTCATTCTATCCCCGGGCATTGAATACTGAAAATATTGAAACGATCGGTGTTAAGGCAACTTTTATTACATCAAAGAACGTAAGCGAAGACATTGTTTATGCAATGACCAAAGTTGTCTTTGAAAATTTCGAAGAATTCAAAGCCCTTCATCCGGCATATGAAGTACTCACCAAAGAGAATATGCTCGAGGGTCTTTCCGCACCAATCCATAGAGGAGCTCTGAAATACTACAAAGAGGCAGGTCTCGATAAACACATCGATCCAAAATTGATCATTGAATAGCTGATGGGGTCAAATCTTGACTATTGACAATTTTCAATCAGGAAAAACCGAAACATATTTCGATCGTTACAGAAAAAGGCAATTGTCAATAGTCAAGATTTGACCCCATGAAGTATGTGAAAGAATTGATCGGCAACACGAGGGATAAAAAGCGCTTTGATCGATTCATCATCGGTGCTGTTTCGCTCAGCTGGGCGCTTTTTCAACTCGCCCTACCCCGTTTAATAATCCTCGATAGTATCACGGTCCGGGCGATCCATCTTTGTTTTGCCATAGTCCTGGTTTTCTTGTGCTTACCTTTTGCCAAACGGCTGCGGGCGATAAAATTCATTAATACAAAAACACATATCCCTTTGTTGGATTTTGTTTTGGCCGGTCTTGCGTGTCTTGCAGTTTTGTACATCGTATTTGACTGGACCGGGATATCGATGCGTGCCGGGATCCCAAACAGCAGAGATATGGTGATGAGTATACTTCTCATCCTCATGGTCTTCGAAGCTTCACGGCGAGTCATCGGCCTGCCTTTGGTTATCATCGCCATATTATTCACCCTGTATGCTTTCTTCGCGCCCTATATGCCGACGGTCTTCGCCTTGCGCGGAGTATCATTAGAGAAATATCTCAGTCAGGTTGCTCTATCGACCGAGGGTATCTACGGTATCCCCCTTGATGTGTCAGCCAATACGGTTTTTCTTTTTGTCTTACTCGGGGCAATGCTTGAACGTGCCGGAGCGGTCCACTTTTTTAATGATCTGGCGATTTCATTGCTCGGTAAATACAAAGGAGGACCGGCAAAAGCCGCGGTCGTGGCCAGCGGCTTCACCGGTCTTGTCTCAGGGTCAAGCATTGCAAATGTTGTTACGACGGGAACGTTCACGATCCCGCTCATGAAAAAAGTCGGTTATCCGAGCAAGATCGCCGCGGCCACCGAAGTAGCGGCGAGTACAAATGGTCAGCTCATGCCACCGATCATGGGCGCAGCGGCCTTCATCATCGCCGAATACCTTAGCATACCGTATCTTGATGTGGTGCGAGCTGCTGCGATCCCTGCTTTTGTTTCGTACTTTGCCCTATTTTACATTACCCATTTGGAAGCTTCAAAGCTAGGAATGAGAGGCTTGCCAAAATCCGATATCCCGAGTTTTTGGGCGGTTATGAAGAATGGTTTCTACTACCTGATCCCGCTTTTCATGCTCATGTATGAACTGATGGTCATACGCCACACCCCTAAATTAGCTGCATTCAATGCGATCATCGTTCTCATGATCATTATAATGGTACGCGAACTCATCAAAGTCAGCAAGACAAAAAAGAGTATCATGCAGGCCTTCATAAATAGTTTTAAAACTATCGGCAGCGGTCTCATCGCCGGTTCGCGTAACATGCTTTCCGTTGCTCTTGCAACCGCGTGTGCTGGTATCGTTGTTGGGATCGTTACCATGGGCATTGGCAGCATGATCGTGCAGATCGTGGAAATACTCTCAGCCGGCAATATATTCTTGCTTTTGCTGATAACCGCTATCGCCAGTTTAATAATCGGTATGGGCTTGCCAACGACCGCGACGTATATTGTTATGGCATCGATCACTGTACCGGTCATTATTACCCTGGGTGCGCGTAGCGGTATAAGCTATATCCCTGCTATAGCAGCTCATTTGTTCTGTTTCTATTTCGGGATACTCGCTGATGACACACCACCGGTGGGGCTTGCTGCTTACAGTGCGGCAGCAATCGCGAAATCAGACCCAATAAGCACCGGCATCAAAGGATTCATGTATGATCTAAGGACTGCGGTCATTCCTTTTATGTTCGTATTCAATGCCGAGCTCGTGCTCTTTGGTGTCAATAATGTAGCTCAAGCTTTACTCATCTTTGTCATGGCCGTATTCGGTGCTTTTGCATTTACCAATGCTGTACAGGGTTGGTTCTTGATCAAGAATAAATGGTATGAGATACCGATATTCCTCATCGCTTCATTGATACTTTTTTACCCCGGGATCATTACTAAGTTATTCGACTTAAATGAGGGTTTGAGATATTATATGTATATGATCGGTATCGCTGTTTATGGAATAGCTTACATTATCCAAAAACGAAGAAAAGTTAAGGTTTATAAATGAAAAAAAGAGGGAAAGTTCATCTCAAAGCCTTCAGGGTAGTAATCACCCCGCTCTTTATTTAAGAGATACTTACCCTTGTATTTTTTCTCAATGATCATCTTGATCATCTCGCAAAGGTGATCGATCTCCTCGGTGGCATTATACAAACCAAAACTTACCCTGATTGTGCCTGGGATTTTGGAACGGTCACGGGCGAGAATATACTCCTCAACCTTTTTGGCATCTTCCCGATCGACTCCGAGTAGACGTTTTACATAAGGATGTGCACAAAAACAACCATTGCGTACACCGATACCACCCTCATAACTCAAGATCGCGGCAGCCAAAGCATGGTTAATACCTTCGATGTTTAGAGCAATTACCCCGAGACGTTCATGCGCTTTTTCGGGATTCCTTTCACCGTAAATGATTACCTCGGGCATTTCGGATAATTTTTTAAGCGCATATGATGTCAACTTGGCTTCGTGGTCTATGATCGATTGAAAGCCGACTTCGTTTATCAACATAATAACTTTTGCAAGGGCAACGACACCGATGATATCCGGCGTACCTGCTTCCTCACGTTCAGGCAGGTCTTTCCAGTATACACTCTCAAGGCTAACGATATCGACCGTACCGCCTCCGACATGTTGAGGTGCACCGATCTTGAAAATATTCTTCGTGGTAACCAGAACACCAATGCCGTAGGGTGCGTACATCTTGTGCGCTGAGAATGCGACATAATCAAGATGCTCCGGATCAGTACTGGGGCGCACATCGATCGGACGATGGGGAGCGAGCTGTGCCGCATCGATTACAATCTCGGCACCGATGCTGTGAGCCTTTCTTGCCAGATCATGGATCGGGTTTATATACCCGGTAACATTCGAGGCACCGGTAACCGCGACCAGCTGAATTAGCCCCCGATACTTTCTTAATTTTTCATCGAAGTCTGTAATATCGATCGTACCGTCCGGGTTGAGTCCAACATGAATGACTTCACCAATCTGTCGCCAGGGAAGTTCATTTGAATGATGTTCCATTATCGTGGTCAGGATAACCGGCTTTTCCCCACCGGCGGCTGGACACCGGAACCGACCGGCGAGTTTATTGATCGCCTCGGTTGTGTTCTTGCAAAATATAACACTCGATTTCTCGTCCGCATTTACGAATTTAGCGATTGTATCCCTTGCTTCTTCAAAAACCCAGGATGAGATCTGTGATTTGAAACCGGTTCCCCGATGAACATTCGAATACCACTTGCAGAATTCATCGACTTTTTGCTGTACCGGTAAAAATGTCGGGGTACTCGACGCATTGTCAAAATTGACATAAGGAATCCTGGAACCATCGAGCAAAACGACCTTTTCATACAAACCAACAACCTTCTTTTGTAATTCATTTAGAGTCATGAAATATCCTCGTTCTGTAGATACTAATTATATATATGAAAAAAGGTGAGTCAATAGACCCCCTCTTTCTAATCCTCATGCCGGTAGGGAAGATATTCAGGCATCCACATTGAATTTTTCACCAGGTCCCTGAGTTTCTCATCTGAGTGCCGGATGCCAAGACCAGCCTCGCGTGCTTCTTGAGCAACTGCAAAGGCAACTTCCTCAGATACTTTTCTGATATCGTGGATGTCAGGGAGCAAGATCCCTTTAGCCGCGTTCTGAGGTGAAACCATTTTTGCCAGCGCTTTGGATGCGGCAATGAACATATTGTCAGTAACCCTGGGTGTCATAGAAATGATCGCGCCTAAACCGACGCCCGGGAAAATATACATATTATTGCATTGAGAAATTCTATGCTCTGAGCCGTTGACCATAACCGGTGGAAAAGGACTGCCGGTTGCCATAAAACACTTACCCTTTGTAGCCCGGTATACGAGCTCTGGTGTACACTCACTCTGCATGGTCGGATTTGAAAGAACCAATATCACGGGTATTGCGGTATTAACTGCCATTTGAACAAGCACATCTTCAGTAAATGCATTGCTCTGCCCGGATGTTCCTATAAGAACGGTAGCATGAGTATTCAATACGGTATCAAAAAGACCGATCCTATTTGAATCTTTTAAATCCCAGCCTGATGCAATACCTCTTTTTTGAGCAAATGGAGTTTGATACTCATCCGGATTCATATCTTCAAAAACCAACCCATCTTTATCAACAATATATATCTTTTCCTTTGCTTTTACTTGGGAGAGTCCTTCCTCTATCAAACTATGAACGAGTGTGTGTGCAATACCATAACCCGCCTGACCAAAACCAAAGATGACATATTGCTGGTCCTTGATTTTTTCTTTTTTTCCACCAACCGCCGATTGTATAACGGCAAGCGCCACTGCACCTGTGCCCTGAATATCATCGTTGAATGAGCATATACGCTTCTGATATCTTAATAAAATACGCCGGGCATGGTGTTTGCCAAAATCTTCCCATTGCAAGAGGGCATGTGGAAAACATCTCTTTATACCCTCTACAAAATCTTCCACAACCGCATCATACTCATTGCCGGTCAATCTCTTATGTTGTAGCCCGAGGTATAAGGGATCATTGAGAGCCTCTTCTCTATTCGTACCGACATCAAGCAGGATTGGTAAACATAATGCTGGATGCAGACCAGCACCCACCACATAAAGGCTTGTCTTGCCCACTGGTATCGCCATACCGCCGACACCCTGATCTCCGAGACCCAGTATGCGCTCACCGTCAGTAACAACGATCAGACTGATATTTGAGAAAGGAGTATTTGATAGTATTTTGTCGATATGTGAAATCTGATCCGCTGGTATATACAGTCCACGGGGACGACGGAACATGTGGCTGTATGTCTTGGCTGCCTCACCCACAGTCGGTGTATAGACGATCGGCAGCATCTCCTCAGCATTATCAAGGACTAAACGGTAAAACAAAGTTTCATTACGATCGAGAAGGCCAAGTAAAAAAATGAATTTCTCAATGGGAGATGTTTTTAAAGAGTAGTTCTCATAAGTTCTGCGCAGTTGTTCATTCATTGTTGAGCTGTGCCGGGGAAGAATACCGTAGAGACCGAGTTCTTCCCTTTCCTGTTCTGTAAAAGCTGAACCCTTGTTGTATATGGGTTGCTCAACTAATTGCTGACCGGTCAATGGAACGTTGACGTATTTCTCCCCGGTCAGCGGATCGATCTGTATCGAGAATTTGCTCATTCATTCCTCCTAAAAAATTCCAGGTTTTGCAATCTAACGAATCTTCACGACTTTCCGAATCAATTCCCCACCACATTCTATAAAATAAATGCCAGGACCAAGACATAAAGGATCAGCGATCCTCCCTGAGATGTCAAACACATGGTGCTCTGGTGTCTGGGGCAAGAGCAGCGGTCCGGTAATGATCGTGGCCGTAAGAACCTCATGGCTGTACCAGCTCACTGGTTTTTGTGCAAGACCCAGCTCAATATCAAGATTACCGAATATGTCAAAATTACCATTATTGAATTGCTGCCAGGCAACCAAACACCGAGTACTATTGATCGCAAGAGCCGGGCAATCGCGGGTGCAGCTGACCGTATCTGATATCGAAAAGTTCGTGCCGATAAGCTCACCAGACATGGTTAACCACTGACCGTAAATAGCACAGTCTTGATTCCATACGACAAGAAAATTACTATCACCAGCACAAACGCGCGGCAAGTACTGATAAGCAGAACCAGTTGCGATCGGAATAATATCACCGAGCATCTCGCCCTGGGTAGAAACAATCTGTCCGTATATGTCATCATCATAAAAAGGTGATGGTTCATGCCAGACAACGAGATAACTGCTGTCACCAAAGGCAATGTCAGGTTCTAACGGAGCACCCTCGGTCAGCACCCTGATGGCGAGTTCATGACCCTCAGGCTGACATGCAGTACTGATGAAACGACCGAAAAGACCAGCCGGGGTATCAGCGTAGTTATACCAGACCGCAAAGAAACGCTGCCCGTCAAAAGAAACTGCTGGGCTGTATTCACAATAAGCATCCATTCCAAAAAATACACCTGAATCAAGGACCATACCATCCGGCGTCACTCGGGCTGCTTGAACCTTGTGTGCGCCGCCAAAAATCCCGTCTGACCAGACGACAAGGTAATTTTCTGCGCCAAAAACAATATCCGGTTCGCGTGACACGGCACTATCCACTTTTACTGGTACTATACTCAATATTTGAAGATCTGGAGTGACCCGCACTCCAATGATATCACCGATATTTCAGCAGCCGTACCGAAATACAAAGAGAAGATTCTGTCCATCATAAGCAGTACGGAGATCATAGGTAGAATATCCCTGATAAAGAAACACCCCGGTGGTGTCAATAACTGTACCGTCTGGTCTTACGCGTGCTCCGTATATTGACATGCCCTGGCGGAAGTCAGACCAAAAGACACAGTACAGGCCGTCAACATATATCACACTTGGCTGAAACTGCTGCTCCTGGTGTCCGCAAATTACAAAATCACTATTTATAAGCATCAGGCAAATATTAAGTATGAGCATTTTATCCTCGGTACATCAAAGACTATATGAAGATGGCATCAAGTCAAGGGGTCACACGTTCAAGGCTTGAAATACCAGGTTACCCGCTTATAAGTTTTTCCAGACGGGTAATGCGCTCTTCCAGGCTTTTCCTTTCCTGCTGGAGGTTTTGCAGTTCTTGCGCTTGCATCTTTAGAATCTCGACCAGATATACGGCGATGCGCTCGTATTTTATCCCTTCGGGTATATCCTCGCGGTATATCACGAGATCGTTCAAACCAAGTGAATCAAATGTTTCCGCGATATATCCAATCTCCTGCTCACCGCTCAGTTCATCGATATAGCAGCTGGGCGTAAGGTCGAGTATTTTCATAAAATCAGCGGCGAGAGCTTGGATATCGCTTTTAAAGCGGCGCGATGATGTTTCATAACATAATCTATTATTATACCAACGCACAACAGAACCGCTTGAAGTTCCGCTCATGTCGTAAATATATACGCGACCATCGACATGGAGCCGCTCATAAGGACTGGTCGTTCCAATACCAACCTTACCATCAACGATTAGATTATCTGAACCCGGACTCCAAGTACCGCCTATATGAATACCACCGAGTGCATATATATCATCTTCGACCTTTAATTCGTCAGACATGAAAGTTTGACCGCGGACATACAGATCCCAGGAGCTTGAACCGCTTCCCTGACCGATCATGAGCTTTTCGCAGATGATATCACCGTCCACATCAAGATCCGACCAGGCGGTCGTCTTGCCGACGGCTATCTTGCCATCAACAATTAGATTATCAGTACCCGGATCACCAGTCCCCCCGATATGGACCCCACCAAGAGCAACAAGATAATCCTCGGCATATATCTGCCCGCTCGTCTGGATCTCATAATTACCAAAATCATGCATACCCTGTCTTATGACCCCATCAACTCTAAGCGGACATGGCAAATGAATACCGGCAGGGTATTTGTTATCTTTGTTCAATACCAACCATGTATCAGATGTAGCCTGCGCATTACTGAAGTTTATGACGGCCACACACACCACACAATATTTCATTACCCGGATAATATTCTTGCTTTGCATGGTAATCTCCTTTTATCAAGTCGCGATATATTTGTATCGACGACTATAAGACTTATTGCTGTCTTTTCGCTTTATGGATGAGAATATATTCCTTGGCTAATTTGCCGATTTCGTGTGCGATATCCTCGGAAAGGTGCACCTTCTCAAGATATTCCGAAGATACGTCGCTCGACTTCTCATAAGTGGCCTCGAGAATCGCCAGATCAGCATCTTTCACCAATTCCTTCAAAGGTGCGCTCTTACCTGTATCACCGCTTAACGCAACTACTTCTCCGTCAGCGACTAACCGGTAACTCAAGGCAGGTAACTGAGAAGTGATCCCGATAGTCTTGATACTACCACAGTGCACAGCTTTATATGCTTGTATGACCATACCCGCGATCTGGATACTCTGTCCTGGCTTCAGATATTTAAAAGCTAACTGAAAGGGACTCGTTGTCGAGTACTTCTGCAGATAACAATCGATCAGGCACCCCACTTCTTCACAATTTTCAGGTGCCGCGATCTCAAGCAAACCCTTTCGGCCGATCATGCGCATGAATGCCAGTAGCGAGTAGAGACCTCCGATGTGGTCAAAATGACCGTGCGTGAAAATTATTCCTTTTAATCGTTCCCAGGCAAAAGCACGTGTCCAAAGATCACGCAAAACCCCGTCACCTGCATCGATTAGAATACTCCCCTGTTTACTGTTAACGAATACTTGTTGAGCCACACCTGCTCTTGAATAGAGAATATCGACTTTGAGGTGTTTGCCGCGCCAGCAAAAAGAAGTTTTTTTCTTAGTATTGTTTTTTGTCAAACGCATTTCCTAACTCAATAGAGGATAGGTATTTTAGTCCTTTTGTCAAGACAGAAATGACCGATGCTTCTAACCTATTGACAGGTTTCATATTTTTATTAAAATCTTACGCGGACAAAGGAGGCCCATAATGAACATGTGGCAGTGTACTGGCTGCAATTATGTTTACGAACCGCAACTTGGTGATCCGGACAACGGAATTTTGGCTGGGACTACTTTTGAAGACCTGCCAGATGAGTGGGTCTGTCCAGTATGCGGTGCGGCAAGTGATCTATTCATACCTTATATGAATGAAGAAGAAATGTAGTATTATCATAATCCGCAGGAGAAATAAATGGATAAATTTACGTTAATAATAGGTTTGGTCGGTACTATCTTGCTGGTCGTCTCCATTGTAGTGATTATTTCTGCTATTATCAATTTAATAAAAAAGAAAACATCCTTAAAAAAATTCATATCATCATTCATTATCTTTCTAATAACATTTGCTTTTGCCACATCATTCATTTACCTTTCGCTGTTCCTCCAAACTTTTTCACGCTATACCAGCGAAAATCAACTCGGTTGGGTATATGCGGAAAGAGATAGCGGGACAACAAAAGTGACTTTTTACAATGCAGCGAAAGATCAGTATCACTGGTTCAATATATCTGGCGAGCAATGGATGATCGAAGGGTATTTCCTGAGATGGGGTCTTGCGCTAAGATGGTTAGGCGCGGGTTCTTATTATCGAGTTACAAGGTTCACCGGACGCTGGTCAGATCCTGAAAAGCAAATAGCTTCAGTCTATCAAATACAGCCGGAAACAAAGTTATGGAGATTTCTGCTGATGCATGGTAAAAAGATACCTCTTATCGATGCCGCTTATGGTATTGGGGCGTTCCAGTATCCGCATGAGGACACGGTTGATATTTTCATTAATGACACCGGCTTTATTTTAAGGATCCGTTAGCTCATAACCTATTTACACACCACCTTGTGGTTTTTTAATCTTACCGATAATGCACTTGCATATTTTCTATAGATAACTATACTTTCTAATATAAATAGTGATACGGTAAAAGGGAGGTTATATGCCTGAAGTTTATACTGAGGTCAAAAAGACTGGATGGGGACAGAATATCGTAAAGTCGATAATAGGCGTGCTTGTCGGTGCTATTATGTTTATCGTTTCATTTGTGGTTTTATGGAACAGCGAAGGCCGGGTCAATCTCGGTACGATCGCTGAAAAAGCTATTGTAGTAGACCATGGATCATTTCAAGCCTCTGCAGAAGGTAAACTGGTAGCTGTAACCGGACCCGTTACAACGGCCGAATTGCTCGGTGATCCCGAGTACCTGAAACCAGGTAAATACATCATGCTTGACCGTATAGTTGAAATGTATGCCTGGATTGAAGAGACCGAAACCGAGACAAAGAAAAAAACGGGTGGTGGTACCGAAGAAAAAACTACTTATCGTTATAAGAAAACCTGGACATCAAATCCGCAGGAATCGAGTGAATTTAAAATACCAGAGGGCCATGAGAATCCATCGATGCCAGTAAAACCGAAAACCTTTTATGTGGATGAAACTAAAATCGGCATATATTCCTTTGATCATAAAACAGCCACATTACCGAGTTCAGAAAATATTGAACTGAATAGAAATATCGCCATCGCACATTGGGATGCAATGCTTATCGGCAGTGACTATATATTCATGGGATCCGGGTCATACGAAAATCCAAGGATCGGTGACCTGCGGATAAGTTTCAAAGCAGTTCATGCAGGGATCAAGGTAACGCTTTTTGGTAAATTGGACGACAAAAAAATCGTTGCTTATTTTCATAAAGGTAAAACAAGACTGTACCGTGCTTTTACCGGAACAAAGGATGAAGCTATAGTTCAATTGAAGACCGAGCACAAAGTAATGGCTTGGATATTGAGAATCGTCGGCTTCCTATTAATGTGGATAGGTCTGTCGCTCGTTTTTGGACCGATAAGTGCAATCCTCGATGTCCTGCCTTTTCTCGGAAATGTGGGTCGCGGCTTGATCGGGGTGATTACCTTTGTTGTCGCCCTTATCCTCTCGGTGATCACTATCCTCATCTCGATGATCTTTCACAATACGATCGCTTTAATTCTGCTCGTTATAATCGCGATCGTTGTTATCTACCTGCTCATCGGTCGCAAGAAAAAAACTGCCAAAGCATAATCATCAGGCAGTATCCTGCAGTAATACAATAAAAAAGCCCCCATGCGGGGGCTTTTTCAATCGGTTCCATTTATTCACGATCAACGCGTTCTATTTGTGTGGCTTTTTCCCCTTTCGGGGTTTCGGTAATTTCAAACTTAACTCTTTCGCCTTCTCTAAGGGTCCTGTAGCCGTCACCAGCGATATCCGCATAGTGAGCAAAAACGTCACCTGACCCATCTTCTTTCTCAATAAAACCGTATCCCTTCTTACCATCAAACCACTTCACATTTCCGTAGGTTGGCATATATTACTCCTTTCAAGCTACATATTATGTTGAATAAGGATATGTAAAGCGCACATCCCCCAACTTACGGTATAGCCTGAGTTTATTTTACACAAATCAAATAATCTGTCAAGGGGGAATTTGCTCAAAGCTTGATTATCACTGAAATATTATTATAATCTTGGGATATAAATACAGATAATGGGGAGGCATAATGGGTGATCTATCAACGATTATTGAAGATCTAAAAAAGAGCATCGTCATCATTAAACTATCGAACGGCACGAGCGGTACAGGTTTCTTTCTCAATGATAAAGGTCTTTTGGTCACGAATAAACATATCGTGCAATTGAATACATTTATACGGGTAACGCTGATTAATGACAGAGAAGTTGATGCCACGGTAGTTTTTTCAAACAACGACTATGATTTTAGTTTTGCTATAGCCGATGTAGAGAATTCCGTTCCGCTCAAATTAGCGGACAGCTCGGCACAGAAAGAAGGAAAACAGGTTATTGCCATTGGCCATCCCTACGGTTATGATTTTACCGTATCAAAAGGTATTATCAGCTGCAAGAACCGTATTGTCAAAGGTATAGATTATGTGCAGACTGACGTGCCGATAAATCCCGGGAACAGCGGTGGTCCGCTAATCAACCTGAAGGGAGAAGCAGTGGGTATGAATACCTGGGTTGTTAGCGGTGCTGACAATATGAGTTTTGCAGTTCCGGTCAACGCTTTGAAAACAACACTCGATACCTTGAACCGTGACTTCGATAAATTGTTGAGCATGTACTATTGTCCGATATGTGGTTTCTTAAATGACGATTTCATAAAAACATTCAAAGCGGAATATTGTATGAACTGCGGAGTTCAAAAGATCGAAAAGAACAAAGAGAAAGAAATGAAAGCAGTAGATGCCCAACCAAGGGTGGTCAATGTCAGCATGACAAACTGCCCGAAGTGCCGTACTGCCAATGATAGTTCTTCGAATTTCTGCAAGAACTGCGGTTACAGACTACACGAATAAGGAGATTAAGATGTTTAAAAAGAAAGAACCTGATGATAAAGGCGATAACAAAATAACAATCGATCTACCATTTTATGAAAAAATGGTCAACGATATGATCGCCAGTCACGGCCTTGATCCGGAGAAATGCCGTCATCGTCCCAAAACATTATGGTCAGCCTACCGTGGTTCAGCACTCATCTACACTGAGATTTTTCCACTGAATGATATCTATTATATAGAAATATCCTGCCCGGTCATGAAAATCCCTTCGAGGCATCTACTGCCTTTTTACCGACGGCTTCTTGAAATCAACTACCAACTCATCGGTGTGAAGTTCTTTCTCAAACAGGATGTCCTGTATCTTTCGGCAAACCGTGAACTCAAAGGTTTGGATGCAGAAGAACTTAAACTAATGGAAGACCGGGTCAGTTTCAATGCAGATAAATTGGATGATTTGCTTATCGAGGAATTCAAAAAACAAATTGAATAAAAAATTAGATGTAAAACTGTAGAATCTGGTTTACTCGATCACAACGACTTTTTTACAAAGCACCTCATTATTGTAGTCATAAAAGACAAAATATATGCCGGGAGCAAGACCGCTGAAAGGCCCGCAGCCTGAGGTAATGAGTTGTCCGTTTGCGTTATAAATTTTTGCTTCATGTGATACATTGAGCATGAAAGAACCGCGATTCGGGTTAGGTACGATTTCCAGCTTATTTATATCGACAGCCACGCGATGCTCGGTGATACCGACATTATTGACGGTTACGAGCATGCTGTCTTTTGACCAGTTCCCAGCTGCATCATATGCGGTCACGATGACCCAATAATCACCGTCCGGGTAATTTGTGGTAACCCAGGAAAACGCAGCATCTGATGCCTCAACTATGCTATCACCATCAGTATTGGTCACGATAAAATAATAATCACGAAAAGTATAATCCCCGCGCGTATCACACAAATAATCGTCCTTGTATATTACATCAACATTTTCCGTATACCGGAGAACGCCGTGAAAAATAAAGGAAAGGATGGGCGCTAAATTCTGCGGACCATGGATCTCGTATTCGATCTTATAAGGTATTAACTTCTCCCACTCTGCATAGGGTAATGGAAGACCCGTATCATCGTATATCTTGGCGATTATATCAACACTGCCAGAAAGATTATTGGCTGGTAGGTAACTGCTTGTATTGTTCTGGCAAAAAGCGAATTTATTTGCGGTATAAGCTTCTTCAAAAACCGGATCGGTCGTTTCGTCGTACGGGGCAATGATCACCAATGGGTTCTGAATGAACGCCCAATCACCGACCGGCCATACTGAACCGGCGTCTTTGATACGGGCAAAATGAAGGTGATCAAAACCCGTAACCGGCCACTCAACGAGATAACCGATGAGTTCACCCTCGACGACTGTATCACCGAGATCCTTGTGATACTGATATGGATCAATGTGAGCATATAACCAGGCTTCCACTGAATCAACGGTCTCGTAATCAGCGATCGCCAGACGCCAGTGCCATTCACCCGATGTCGTTAGCCATGCTTTGACAAAGCCATCCTGTACTGCATAAACCGGGCGTTCAATAGTAATACCCATGACATCGATACCTGAATGCAGGTATGGCCAACCACCATAATCCTGGTACTCACCCCAGTTATTACCGAGCGGCTGCAAGGAATCCGTCGGCGCAAGCGGCCAACCAATAGCAATAAGATATACGAGGATCACTTTTCCCTCTTTGTTCCAAAAGGAAATTCAACAGCCTCAAAAGAATTCGGCATTTCTATGATAAGAGATCTTTTATCTTCTGAAATACGCAAGGTTCGAATATAGGGTGTTGATAGACGTCTTGTCGCAACTTCGATGCCGTCTTCATAGAAAAACAAAGTGTCGTTTGAAACCGTTGCGATGAACCGACCATGCTCAAACCCCAAACATAAGCGACAAGGTTTTAATTTATAGACCAGCTCACCGGTTCGGGCATAAACATTGAGCTCATTTCTGTCGGAAGCAAAGAAATTATGATTGTCCGTTGAGAATCCAAATCCGTTGGGAAAAATTAGATCCTGAAGGGTCTTCACATTTCCCTGTTGATCGTAAAAATAGAGCTGCTGATCACTCAAGGCAAAGACCGTACCGATATCACTGATATAAAATGTATGTGCCTCAGGTCTTTCTCTTGTGTACAAGCACATCCCGTCCCTGTACATTGTTATTTGCTGAACAACACAATTAGTGCCGCCGGAATAATCGACTTGCGCGCTGAATACCCCATTGTCAGAGCTGATATCTATGGAAAGCAGATAAAAAATACCGAGTAATATCTCAATCATGACAACTAATCATAAATAATTTACCAGTGATGTCAAGGAGTGAAGTCGAAAACCAAACTCTATTGTTCGCTGATCTCCTTACCGGTCCAACAATAAGTACATAATCGCCTGGCTGGCAGATCAGTCGCTGAAAGCATATCTTCTAATCGTTGGTAGCGTAAGGAATCCACGTTGAGATCATTTTCCATGAGTTTCAACATTTTTTTATATGGCCTTGACTCTGGATCAAAATATGGTGCCATTTCCTTGATATGCTTGCCGAACATACGTTTGAGTACTCTTCGGGCAAACAACTCATCGAGCTTTCTCGTTGAATAAAGGAATTTGCACGGGTATAAGAGCGCCGGGCAGGCGGGTCTAATATGGATCTCTTTTGCACCGGCATCCCATAATTTGACGAGAAGGAAGTTCTTAAGCTGGGTGCCGCGCACTATAGAATCCTCGGTTATCACCATACGCTGACCCTTGATCAGGGCATCGGCCGTGATCTGCTTCATGAGCGCTACGCGGTCCCTGGTCTCCTGAGACGGCGGCACATAACTCCTTGCCCAACCAGGTGTGTACTTGAGCAAAGGTATGCGAACCGGAACACCGGACTCATGAGCATAACCGTGGGCATATGCCGTACCCGAATCCGCCACACCGGCGACCAGGTCGACCTTCACTCTATCCCGGCGCGCGATTATCCTCCCTGAGCACTCCCTGAACTCCTCAACATTCTTTCCCTCATACTCGGATGCGGGAAACCCGGCATACACATAAAGAAAAGTGCACAGCTGCATGACTTTACCCGGCTTCTTCAGCTGCCTGACTTTGCCGTCGCTAATTAAAATTATCTCACCCGGACCGAGAAATTTCTGGGTCTTGAATCCAAGATTCTTATAAGAACACGTTTCCGAAACGACTATCCGGTCACCTTTTCGAACCGCCAGCACCAAAGGGCTTCGACCGAGTTTATCACGTGCCGCGTAAACGCCCTCTTTACCAAGCAGGAGCAATGATAATGACCCGTCGATCTTATCATGCATATAAGCGATGCCATCGATCAATGTTTTTCCTCTATTTATTAACTTGGCAACAAGTTCGATCTGGTTGACCTTACCATTGGGCATTTCAGAAAACACAACACCCTCTTTGATCAACTGCCGGGCGAGTTTGTCCTGATTATCTATGTAGCCAACCCCGCAAATAGCGTATTCACCAAACTTGAGCCTCATTATCAAAGGTTGGGTATCGCGGTCGCTGATAACACCAAGTCCGGCATACCCTTTCATTTCTACAAAATCACTATCTTCACTAAAACGCGATTTAAATTGCGCGCGGGAGATCGTATGTATCTTCTTCTGGAGCTTTTTGCCGTCGTAGATCGCAATTCCACCGTATGACGTACCAAGGTGTGAATGATAGTCCGTAGCGTAAAAAAGGTCTTCTTTGCAATCCTTTTTTGAAAAAAAAGCAACGATACCGCTCATTTCCAAAACCCCTTTCTTGAATTATTTGTTATCCGGTAAATATACAATGACACCGATTTATAACACTATATATAGAGCAAAATAATATAATATACACTATATTATATATACGATTCTGGAATTGTCAAGCTCTTTTGTTGCAGTAACACCAGCAGACGTGATATACTTATTTTAATATAATTATCTTCTCGGTCTCCAGGTAGTCTGCTGCTTTGAAGCGTACGAAATAGACACCACCGGCAAGATCGTTACAGTTTATGGTTATTTCTCTTAGTCCCATAGATTTCATCGGCGAAAGTTTCTTAGCCAATCTTCCGGTTATATCATAAATCTCGATACTGACTTGAGCATCCGCTGGTGCGCAATAAGATATGATTACATTGTTCGTGCGGGCTATTGCCGCGAGCTCAAACCAGATTTCAGATATCACAACTTCTGATCCTGACTGTGTGCCGCCACCTTGCTCAGAAGCCCCTCCTGCTGCACTTGCTTCACTCAGTCTGAATGGCTTATAATCAACAATACCCAGCATATTATCATCATAGTAGTCCCAGATTATCACAGCAATTGAATCCTCATCATTTGTACCCCACCAATTACCTTCAGCTAGAATATCATTCATTGTATTATTATAAACGACATAGCTCTTAAGAGAATCCGGAGTGTCACTTCGAGCAATGAATAAGTTCTCGCCGCTCATTGCTTTACCAAGATTCGGACAGGCATCGTCAGTAATGTAAACGCCAATGAGATTGTTAGTTACTTCGTTCTTTTTCACCTTAGCTTCTGCTTGATCTCTAAAAACAAGACCAGTATCGTTTCCACTGAAAAAATTATCGAAAATAAGTGCTTTTTGACCCTTGTCCCGAAAATCTTCAACATCTTCTTCAACATATACCGAATATTCTGTGTCTATTTCTTGAGGTAAATCTCACCATTTAACTGGTATCCATAATTCACACAATTGGCCTGCGGTTTGACTTCTTCATAAGGCAGATAGACATCTTTTGAAGTTTGCAGAGCGATATCTGCCTCAATACCATTAATCTGAAAAGCTATACTCTTGTCGATTGGTATATTATGATTCTCTACAATACCTATAATTTGCAGACGGTATACTCCACTCAGAACTTCGGGCACGACAAATTTGTAAAAGGCAAAATCACTACCTGGGATTAAATATCTTGCTGTATCAAGCGAGAAATAACTCCACTGGAAATCATAGATTCCGACCTGGGTTAATCTCACGTCTCCTTCCAAATCACCAGCATTGTACAGTATGACAGTTGCAGTATCACCAGAACTATAAAGAGATGTATCGAGCGTGGCAATGATCTGAGGTGGACGCACAGACACAATATAGTAACCAGGAGCTTTTCTCGTGGTGTTTGCAGAACGCACAAATCCTTCCAGATCATAACTGCCACTCGGCATACCCTGGTCAATAATTGTCTGAAAAAAGATGGTCGTGTCAGTATCCAGATCAAGGTCTATTTGCACGGAATCAATGTAATCTTCCTGGTGTTTTTCAGCCCTTGCAATAACCCACACAGGAGTTGTGAAATCACCTTTGTTCTGCACACGAATACCGAAATCAAGCGTATCACCCCAGTAATAACGGTACTGGAATTTCTTTAAACTGGCCCAGATCCAGTGTGAGAAATCATAATATCCATTCACGCTTTCGACCGCATCTAAACTGTATTTAAAATCATAATAGCCGAAGTTCATAACATTTGGAGTAAGGGAAAACGGTGCTTGGAGAGTATCAAGATGTCCTATCGTATCTAAAGTTATTTCATTTGTAATCAGCGTGTCAGTCGTTGAGTCTGAATAGATGATTCGATAGGCAAGCGTGGCATCATAATCAACATATGAGGGAGGATCGAACGATACAACCAGGTTTGCCGTATCGCTTCCCGTGATTTCATAATCTGGCAGGAGTGATACTTGAAGCTCTGGTGCGATCAAAAGGAATTGCTCAAAATCCCATCCACTTTGTTTTCCACGCCAGTAAGCCTCTGCTTTTATCGTATAGGTTCCTGGATTGAGTTCCTGAGACATGTAGAAAGGAAATGCATAACTCGTGCCTTCTTTAACATAGGTGATCGTATCTTTTAGCGCGAATATAGTATCAATGGGTATCCAACCTCCTCTCTGGTATATAATAACCTTGAACGTATCCACACCATCATAATTTGTCAGGAAATCCAGGTTGACATGCACTGTATCGTGATACTGATATCCTGTGGAATCACAGGTTAAGGTTACCTGAGCCTTTGGTTGTATTACTTGAATCCACTTGTTGAACCATGCCAAGACTGTGCTTGACGTATCTACCAGTCGAAATGTATAGAACCTGGTATTTGTCAGTGTTGTCTGCCAATCGAACACGGCAACTGTCTCAGGCGGAAAATTCAAATCAACCAATGAATCTTCAGGAAAAAATTGGGGTGGAAAACCGCCCAAATTTCCGACCAATATTTTGCCGGGCACTGTGTCCATTGTGCGGTTACGAACATTGACGTTAAATTCAAAAGGTATACCATAAAGTACTGACTCTGCCTCTACGGTCGCCCAAAGCTGAAAGTCGCCAAGATTATAATTGCCAACAGGAATGCTGCATTTTACAGCAAAGGCATTACCATATTCTTCTTCAGTTACCGCCAACGTATCCTGATAAAGCGTGAACATGAGTGGATATATGCCAAGCGAACCCGGTGCAGCAATGGATGACAATGGGATGGTCCGTTGGTCTCCAGGAATCATGGGTGGGGATAGATTTACCGCATCAGATCTCAGAGAATCACGATTTGGATAATAAGTTATGATCTCTGCTCTATTTGCTGGAATACTATCTTCATAAACCGGATAATAAAACCTCGCATTGAGTACAACTGTTGAATCCTTATAATATTCGGGGATTGGGTCCAGGATCACATAAGAAGTAATCATATCTCTTATTAAATTTATGGCATCTTTGAAATAGCCGCCAAAACGATAGGCAAAATCCGTATAGCCGGTCGTCAAGATTACTTGTCCCTGTCCATAAGGGTAGCGCACAAACCCTGGGTTGCCGTTTGCGATTCGGATGAGAAAAGGCTCTCCTCCGTCAGGATACTGAGTAATATAGCCATCCATATTAGCATCGAAAACAATATTATTTTGACCTGAAAAGAAGGTATCCCAGAGATTCAAATAGCAGGCATATGCATGACAGGATTGATCTTCTGCCCAGCCAAAGCCATTGGGTGAACCAGGTAAGCCTTCGAATATCTCACCGTGTGATTGTGTGAGACAGATGAGGGTACCACCCTGCTCGACAAATTCCCTTAGTTTATTGCGGTAATAGGGCATGTTTGCAAAGGGAATAAAGCCGCCTGTGGGTATGACCAAAACATCCAAATCTGATAAAGGTCGCTCAAATGCACCCACTATCTTGAAATTATCTAATACCAAAGCTGTTGGTATTTTGTAATTACCAAGCAGGTGTCCCATTCCCTCGGCATATCCCGAAAGAAATAACCCGATTCTTGCACGAGGATTAAGTATCCATGGTGACGGAAAATTATGGTCGGACATCGAGTAACTTTCATCACATCCGCTAGGTGGCGGCCAGGGCTCAGAATATTGCTGTCCTCCGCCTCCTGAACCCGAGGGCTTGTATGCCCAGACAACCGCTTCTGTTTCTTTTTCTTCCTCGTGGCTTTTTGCCAGTATCTCGGCAACTGTTGCACCGGGCTCTCCTCTATTTTTAACATAGAATTTTGCGTCTGTGGATATGGAATCAGCTGCAACGTTCACTGAATCAGGCTCAACTTCTTCGATTATCCAATTTGAAGTTGTATCAGCGGGACGTATTAGTTTAATACCGAGTTTTCTATGTTCATTGTTCGTTAATAGGACTTCTATTTCTTGTGTCCCACCGGTTGGAATTTTTGCAAGCATTGGTGCAGCCGCTAATTCAAACTCCGGGTTTCGGGTCCTAAATGAAAATACATAATCATCCTCTGGCGAGCCCTCGCTCTTGCCATCATAATCGCCGTCTAATGTTATACCGCTGGTATCCTCTGCGGTGCCCAGAATCTTCACTTCATAATTCGTATAAAAGTCAAAACCCACAGTATCTTTATCCCCGACTACTGAGTCATACGCGGTGATGAACATTATTGAATCGCCAGGTTGCCACTCAATCTCCTTGATCGTAACCTCGCTGGAATCATTATCAATATTAATGATCTCCAATGCCCCACGTACTGAGGCAGTATCCATGGTTTTATTGAACACAATCTCGATCTGCTTATAGATATCAATATTTTCGGGAGTTGCCCTGCGCCCGCTGGGCGGATCAGTGGCATCCACCTGAGGTAGAAGTTCTACTCTGAATTTATGATTTCTGTCCTCGCCATCCGAATTGCCATCACCATTTATATCAAGTTTCGCATTTATATCGCCCTCAAACGCATCCTCGGCATCAACCCACACAATCGCATTCTCGCCACCAGACCATTCAGAAAAATCACAAACACCAGTCCAGAAATCATTCTCAAAAAGAGTGCTACTGAAATTTCCACTCAATGGAATCGCGAAATTTCCCTGTTCCGGTATAAGTGCCACATTCGCTGCATTCGGATCCATCGGTGCAGAAAGCAACATCCAAACTTCAATAAAATCATTGCCGATTTGTGCTGGATTCTTTGAACAACTACTCAAATCACCAGGATAATCCCATTCATAAGGATAGAAAGGCTCACCTTGTTCACCGAAACGATAATTGTAAATCATACTGCCAGCTTGTTTTACTTTAAGTCCAACAATACGCGGTGAATTATAAAACCGCATATTACCATCGCCAGCAACTGTAAATGAGGCGATATGAGGATAGTTTGGTCCTTGAAGGTATTCCCGTATTGTCAAAATTGCATCATTAGCACTGAAATTTCTGTTTAACTGTGGCGATCCCATACCAGCACCAGCCATCAATCTGGCTAACATATCAAATGAACCGGAACTCTCTGATATCCAAGCTGCGGTGGTCCAACCTACCCTGGTATCAGCATTCCTGCTTTGAAATGAACTCATAATTCCGTTTTGACTATAGCAAGCACCAATCATTACAAAAGAATGAGGCAGCATAGGTAGTCGTGGAGTAAGAAAAGCACTATTAATACACACAGCGTAACCAATTATTGTTGGTGGCTCTTGACTCGTATCGTAAATATTTGCTCGCCAAATCATATCTGCCCCGATACCAAAATGTTGTTGCCACATGACAACACGATTTTCAGCATCTTGCACATTATCGTAAGCCTCAACCATTAATGCATCCTGTTCATAGATATTCCCACCATGACTCATCAATAAAATATATCCCTTAGGAACTATGGACAGAAACTCAAGAAGGTCGTTATTATCAGTCACAGAGATAGCTGTTATCCCATGTTGATTCAATAAATTTCTAAGATCATTAAATTTCTGAGAAATCTGCGCGCCGGGTTCAAGATATGTCCAGGTAGCCGGCATTCATAGTACACCATTAGGCAAGTCAGGTATCTCTGGGGGATAATCTCCAAACATAAAATTGAACAGACCTAAAATAATGAAAAATTGGATCAACTTCATTTTCCCCTCCGCTTTATTTCTGACATCCCCACATTTGAGCATCGAAATTGTAAATGATCGCTTTACAGTCAATGACTCTAATGTCTAAAGAACGCAGTTTTGAGTATTTGTCAAGCAAATCTGAAGATTCATCACACATAATCTCACATAAGGTATTAAAAAATTCGGATGAAGGAGAACCAAACGAACCGGTATTGCAATGAATTGTTGTTCCTGATGAATCTAAACTCTTCATCCATGTGTTTTTGACCCGCTCAGCAATCTCCTGCTTTGTTGGCAAGTTCTTTGGCATTGGACCAACATCATAATCATACGGTACATGACCTGGCGAATCATAAAATATATTATAAACATACAATAAACCATCACCCTTGATTTCAACCTTCCTTATCAAATGACTCTGTCTATAAATATCTGCAGCTACCTCAATCGCCTTCCTAACACCATTTTTTTTCTTTATTGCTGTGTATACTCTTAAGGCTTCCAAATCCAATCGCTCAAGTTCTGCATATTCCCATGGTTTATGTTCCTTTTGTACAAGTTCCAAGCTATCATACTTTAGGTTTCCCGGAAATTTCAATGGTGGATGCATCTGTATTCCATTGATATAGACAATTGTGTCTCTTCGTATCACTTCATATGGTGGTCTGATATTATGACCATACGCGATAAGTATGCAACCACTAATACCATTCTTTGGCGTTTGTTGCTGTACGGGCATCCGGTAAAGTTGTGCTTCTTCAGGAGTGCCGATGATACTATCCATACCCATGAAGTTCTTCAATGCAAACTTCTGAATCGCTAATTTATGGTAATAGATCCAGTTCAGGGAATCTTTCAGAATCTTTTTATCAATGTCCGGAATTGACGAATAGCTATAATAGGTTTGATAAAATGGAATCCTATTCTCTCTCTCCTCAGCTCCTACCAGTGAAGGCAGACACAGCGCAGTAACTATTACTGTTATTGTTATTATTCTGAAACTAATGCCTTTCATTGTTCCTCCTTTTTTGCTTTGTGTGACTTATCTTGTGTGCTTTACGTTATCACATCTAGACATTGATGTATTTTTAATCTATTTTTGCTTGCAAAATCTATATATAAGCCTTTCATCTATCCCTCTTTTGTCTACAACTACAGTAAGTGTAAGCCAATCTGAATCCATGTCAATATTCAATTGCAACCATCATAAACCACACTATTCTGCTCAGTTAAAAACATATCCCAGAGGTTTAAATAGCAGGCATACGCATGACAACTCTGATCCTGGAGCCAGCCATAACCTGTTGGTGAGCCAGGCAGTCCTTCAAAAACCTCGCCCTCTGATTGGGCATAGCAAATTAGAATCCCGCCGTCATTAACATATTCCGCAAATTTATCTCGATAAAACTGTACGTTTGCATACGGTATCAATCCGCCAGTCGGAATGATTAAAATAAATTCTGTTTCTTCGGAGTGATGACCGGTTTAATACAGTCTTCGGAATTGAACTTTGGTGAATTGACCATGCGCGTCACTTCATACGCTTTCATGTCTTTTGCATTATAGGGTTTAAGGAGCGGCATCAAAACTTCCGGATCCTCGATCTTTGTATCGAGCCACACTGCTCTTTTATCTTTTTCAAGGATCACGGGCATGCGGTTATGTATGGGTTTGACCAAAGTATTCGGCTCGGTCGTGATTATCGTGCAGGAAATGATTCTATTACCATCTGGGGCCTTCCATGTATCGTAAAGACCGGCAAAACCAAAAGGTTTATTCGATTGAAGGTGAAGATACATGGGGATCTTTATCTTTTTTTCAACACGCCATTCATAAAATCCATCGGCGACGATCAAACAACGCCGGGTTTTGAAAGATCCTGCAAAACTCCGTTTTTGAGCAAGGGTTTCTGATCGGGCATTGATCATTTTGTAACCGATCTTTTCATCTTTTGCCCAGAACGGGATCAATCCCCATCTTAATTTGATCAATTGTTTTTCGTCATTCTTCCCGACGATACCGGCAATATCCTGTCCCGGCGCGATATTATAACTCGGTTCAAAAGCCCACTCGATGTCCCAGATCTCGAATTCTTCTTTTACTTCATCGACCGTACATCTACGCACAAACCTACCGCACATAATCGTTCTCCTTTAATATATCTATGGAAAGGTAAGTCTAAGAACATAGGCTTCCCATTTTTCCTTGAAAACAAGCATATCGTCTTCACCGAGAATTTGTTTTAGGGTTTTATAACCCGTGGGATCCTTTTTTCGATTCTTGTAAAACTCTCGGTAAAATTCAATAAGCGAACCTTTTTCCTGAAGAAAGTAGCACAGATAGCGCGCCTGGCCATAATTTGTACCCTTATCCTCGGTGTAAAACTTATGCGCGTCCATATCGGTTAGGGTCTTAAAGGGCGGTACGCGGTCCTGCTCAATCGCTTCCTGCAGACTCTCGAGCCGCCAGTTGGTCAGACCGTATATGTGACCATCCTTTTCCCGACACTGCTCATACAGCGATGCCAGTCCCTCATCAAACCAGGGCGGACACTCGGGAAAGTTGGAATGCATGAAGGGATGAACGATCTCATGTACAAGGGTACCGCCGCCCGTGTTAATATTCATTATTAGAGCATTTTCGATTTCTGAAAAATAACCGAAGGGTGTGGTCGGTTCATCTCCGAATAGTTCTTTAGCATGTTTATAATAGCTCTTGTCATCTTTGAATAGCCAGATATCAATGATCTTATCTGGATCTCGGTCAAAATAATCTTTCTTGAGCATATCAACCGCCCACTTTATGGTTCTTTCTGAACGCTGTTTTACGATAGCGGGGGATTCATCACCGATGACCACAAAAGGTGGCTGAATTATCGTGGTGAACCCGGTCGGGACTTTCTTTTTAAGTTCGTTCATATGTTCTTTAAAATCCTCATCAGTAAGCCGTAAAAGCCCGGATTCCTCGGGTATTTCCTCACTGTGCATGGTTATGACCCGAGGTCTATCATTATTATTTTCTATTGCACGACCGCAGGTGATCATCGATAGAAATATGAACAAAAAAACGATCGGACCGTAGATGATCCTCTGCTGCAGTTCAAACATTTCATTCATTTTATTTTATCGTTATGTAGCAGAATTCCTTTTTCAATAACATGATCTATCTTTTAAGAACCGCCTTTTTGTACGCGGTTTGATTATCTGTTTTAAGTTCGATCAAATAGATGCCCGCGGGCAGTTTCTGACCAGTATCATCAGTACCAGACCAGGAAAGCGTACTGCGCTGCGCGTCATGCGTAATGCGCGAAAAATTATACACCAGCCTTCCGGTTACATCATAGATCTTCAACTCTATGCCCTCTGCACTAGGCCCTATGCCCTTTGCGCTTGGCACTTTTTCAAAGCTGATCTTTGTCAGCCTTGAAAATGGATTAGGAAAGATATCGAGTATCATTCCAGCTTCTGCGATATTATCCTCATACTCTTCAATGCCAGTCGTATTACTGAAAAGATAATTACCATTTGATTGATTCCAGTTAGTAACCCCAAGATCAGGATACTGGCTATAAATATATGTTATTTTAATATTGTCGGTGCCTAAAAGAGGTGCGTTTGTCAAAGAAACCCATCCGGTCAATGGATCATAGGTATAAGCAGTAAAAGGCTGAACCGAATCATCAACTGTCACCTGCTCCAGTTGCTGGATCGGATGGTGGTCAAGATAAAATAATTGACGCGTGCCGTCGCCGCTTTTATATTCATCGATCGCATTCAATGCATGATTCCGTACATCTCCCCACATCACGGTCTCACATACCAGACCAGTGCCACCGCTCCATGACCAGGCCGGTGTGGTATTGATTGTGCCATTATTATTTTCGAAAACGACTGCTGGTTCCCACCAACCGCCTGCAGCCAGGTCGAGCCAGCCGTCATTATTAGCATCACCCCACTCAACGCATGAACAATAATTTGTCGACGCCAACATGGTGTATTCAGGCGGCGTCTGCAATACGCCGTTTTCATTCTTGTAAACCTCAATCTGACTTTGATCACCACCCAGCTGACCATTACTCGCAACAGCAATGTCCTTGTATGAATCATTATTATAGTCACCGACCGCTATCCTCAAGATCCAGCCCGGTTCAGCGGTTGACCATGATGCTGTTTGTTCCAAAGTTCCACTCATATTGGTAAATACGGCAAGCTTGTGCCTGTAACCAACGACCAAGTCGAGATAACCGTCATTATCAAGGTCCACCCAGCGGCAGGCATCGCCCGGCGTAGAATCGATCGATGTCCAGTATGGGGTTGTTTCCATGCTACCGTTATTATTCCGGTATACTCGGGTGGGCGATTCAAGCGCTGAGTAAGCATCACCAGCCGCGACCGCAAGATCCAGATCACCATCGAGGTCGACATCACCAAATGCACAATCAAAAGAATTGTATTGATCAGCTGATATCCACCAGGCATCCTGAGCCAGACCCGAACCTGTATTTCGGTAGATACTCGCCGGTCCCTGGCTCGATTGACCGAAACCGAGATACACCACGCTCATGTCAGGAAAACCATCATTATCAACATCGCCAATATAGATATGCGAGAAATACCCGGATTCTGTAGACCGCCATGATGCGCTGGTTTCCAATATTCCATTTTGGTTTATGTATATCGCATTTGTATTAATGGCCATATCATTACCATTCCCGGTGCAGTAATCGATCCAACCGTCCATGGTAATATCATATAAAGCACCACCGGTTGAATAATCATTATCGTTTGAAGTCCAGGATGGTGAACTCGGCAGCGGGATCACTGCCTGTCCTATACTAATGTAAGATAATAATATAAGAACACAGAGCTTTTTCTTCACAAAAACCTCACTTTTTCTTTTTACGAAACACTGAAATCTCAAAAGCGCTGATGAGAACCAGGATTATCACAAGTATCCAGAGTATGATATGACCTGATATTGATACAGCTAATTTTCCGTTGAGCAGCCAAAAGCACAGGACAAAAGCAGCGCACAGATTGATCGCGATCGCCCCACCCAAACCCAGACCAACCATACCAGCAGGTTTCCGGTTGAATTCAAGAATAAGAGCTATTGCTATGCCGATAAGAACAGCACCCAGTATGGTCGGGTAAAAAGCATGGTCGGTCAATGGCAGTCCGATAAATTCGAAGATCTCAGCGGGGAATACTACTAACAGCATACCAAGAAAAAAATTGACCATTGCATCGACCAAAAGCACGATTGAGTTCTTCATTATTATATTTCTACTTTAACGAATTTTTTTGCCATTGTCAAGATGATCCTCCGATAAAAAAGCTTTATCAGATGCTCAAACACCAAAAATAAAGATATTGACATATCTACACTTAAGACTATAATCTTGAAACAAAGGAGGAAAAATGAAAAAATTTGAGCTTTTGGCGCTGATCGGCTTATTCATATGGCTCGGATGTGAACGTGGTCCTCAAGCTCCATTTGATGAAGATGATGAGATAGTAATACACGGGATTTACAATGATGATTCAGGCACACCGCTCATTGATCGATGGGTAGGATTCTGGATCAACAGTCCGGAAAGTTTCTTCACGAATTTTCTCGGTCTCGATCCTGAAGAAAGTGACCGGACCGACAGTACGGGAAATTACACGGAAACTTTTGTTGGTGGTGACCTCATGGATGCACAGGGTGCTACCTTCAAAGTGATCGTCATGAACTATGATCCGAACTGGCCAGACACGACACCAAAAGTCTGGTGCGACTTCTTCCCGCTCGATACCGACATTGGAGTACCTGAGCTGACCCTGTGGCGGGGCAATCCTACTGTCACTATCGGTGATACAAATGTCACCTTTACGTGGACCCAACTCATGTCAACGCACGGCAGTGAACCGGATAACTACCTGTTCCAGGTAAAAGCCACGCAGGATGGTCCAGGTTATACGCTCTGGGAGGAAGACATCAGCACCGCAACATCGATCACTTTACCAGGCTATGTATTACCTGAAGCATATGTTAGTAAATGGCGGGCAATTGCGCAAATACCGGCGCCGAGCGAGAGTGATTTTGGATATAACTATATAACTGACCCGGATACGACAGATATCCCTGACGATCCATATCAGCTGCTTTCCCTGGGCAGAAACTGCTATGCCGAAGCATACACTGACCCTTATTCGAAAGGAACCGACGGCAAGTGGGGACCCTGGCCTACTTACTGCGTCGTCTTACCGTCGAACAATGTTTCCTGGGTTTATATAGACCTCAGTACAACGAATACGGTCAATGCAGTGGTCATGTACGGCATGACCATTGCCGGAACGCCGGCAATACCGGGTTATGATGTTTTTGTATCGGATGATACGCTGAATTGGGGGATTGCAGTTGCATCAAATAATGAAAACGTGAACTACTTTTATATCGATGGTTTTGATGCGCAGGGCAGATTTGTGAAATTAGAAGCAAAAGATGCGGGCATTGGTATAACCGGCTTCCGCGAGTTCTGTATTTTTGGCCAGTGATATGTAAAAAACAAATAAGAAACCTTACCCCCTCAGCCTGATAACTGAGGGGGTTTTCTTTTACGCTGTCTTCATCTGTGCATTGAGTATTTCCAGGGTTGTCTCAATGTGCTCCGGACGAATACCGTAGTGCGTTACCATTCTAAATCGTGATGGTCCGGTCTGCAAGAATTTAATGCCCCGTTCTGTCATACGTCTTTGAAATTCTCCTGGTTTCATCGCGTCGTTAACCAGATCAAAATATAAAATATTTGTCTGAACCCGCGCTGAGTCAATCGCCAACCCGGGGATCTGACTAATACCCTGAGCAAGTCGCTGAGCATTACGGTGGTCTTCTTTCAAACGCCCGACCATCTGTTCAAGCGCGACTATGCCGGGTGCTGCGATAATACCTGCCTGGCGCATACCACCACCCAGAACCTTGCGGCTTCTATGGGCTCGGGCAATAAATTCACGCGTGCCGCATACTACCGAGCCAACCGGTGCGGCGAGTCCTTTGGACAGGCAGAATGAAATAGAATCCACATTGCGGGTGAATTCTCTAACTTTCTTGCCGAGCGCAACTGCCGCATTAAAGATCCTGGCGCCGTCAAGGTGTACAGCTAAACCATATTCCCTGGCAATAACTCCCACTGAATCAATATACTCTGGCGTCAAAACAGCACCGTAGCATCGGTTATGAGTATTTTCCAAACATATCAAACGCGTTTTGGGCCAGTGTGAATCTTCACCCCGGATCGCGCCGGCGATATCATCAAGTTTTAACGTGCCATCATCCTGATTCGGAACGAGATGCGGGATCACTGCGCCGACTGCAGATATTCCGCCTGCTTCATTGAGAAAAATATGTGCTTTATCGCCGAGGATCGCTTCTTCACCACGCGCACAATGGACAAGCACACAGATCAGGTTTGCCATTGTCCCGCTCGCGACAAGAAGTCCGGCTTCCTTGCCCGTAAGTTCCGCTGCGAGACTCTGGATCTTATTTATGGTCGGGTCCTCACCGAACACGTCATCACCCAGCACTGCATTCAACATCGCTTGCCGCATCTGGTCGGTCGGCAATGTAACTGTATCACTGCGCAGATCGATCTCTTTCATCTAAGGAAATATTATTTTACAGTAAATTCAATATAGCTTATCTCGTTACCATTATCATCAGTATCATGCATCCTGAAGTCATATTTTCCCGGTTCTTCCGGAGCGTTGAATACAAGCAACGCCTGGGTTCTTTTATTAAGGTACTGGTAAGATACGTCATGCCGGTCATTCTCGTTTTCACTACCGTGCGGGACATCAGATGGTATAATACCGATCCATGCTTTTGAACCGAACACTGCTGGTGCCGTGATGTTAAGCCTTATCTCTTCACCCGGCGCATAGGTATCCTTATCCAGGGAGAGTTTCGCACCTTCTGTAATTACCTTTACTGTGAATGATACGCTGGCGACTTCTTTGCCGTCGTCATCAGTGTCATGCATCCGGAAATCATAATTTCCAGCCTTGCCAGGTGCATAAAAATTCAATACCCCGGCAACCTGCTTATCCAGATATATATAAGCAATATCATGCTGGTCATTCTGACTCTCACTACCGTGCGGAACATCAGACGGTATAATACCAACCCATGCGTGCTCAGCAAAATTCGATGGCGCGGTGAACGTAACGGCGATCTCTTCACCGCAGGCAAATGTGTCTTTGTCCAACTTGAGCGTGGTTTTGCCGCCTTGGCAAGCCAGGAACACAACGATACCTAAAACTATAAACAATTTCATCTGTTTATGCATAAAACCTCCTTTTTTTATATTCATTGATTTACTAACCGTACTTTTTCAACCATTCATCAATGCCTATTTCTTTCATTTTGTGGAGTCTTTGGACGGCTTGTGCATGGTGCTCGTAATTTTCTACCCATTCTGCCAGAATAGAACAGGGAAAATCCGCGCACTCAGCACAAAATTCCAGATGCTGTTCATATACGCAACATTGTAAAATCTTGCAGTCGGGTGACCAGTGATGCCCGGTGCGATCAGAACGGCAACCATCACACCTTATCTTGTCTGGATCAACGTTCTGGTCCTTCCAATAATCGAGTTCTTCTTTAGTCCTCAAACGTATCGGGCATGTACAGCAGTCTAAACCACAAGGCGTTAAGAACCAGCGCTTTGACTTTTCCAAATTTAATTCCTCGGCAACTTCAAAAAAACATACCGTCATTTTCGAGATGCTCAACGATCGTCACCAGAGAATCATACAGGATTATCACGGTTAAATGTGTATTAATTATTCTTGTTTTGATCTTGCGTTTCTTCTTTATTTTTTTTCATCTCTTGAATAGCCGCGATCGCTTGTTCACGCGTATCATAGATATTCGGTATCAGCTTGGCTTTGAGAGAGGTGGTGCGCACGGTCATGCGTGCCCAGTCATTTGTACCCCAACGGGCAAAACCGAGCAAATAATCACCCACTGTAGAGCTTGCGGTATCGCCATAATAATTGGCGATACTGGCACGGACAAGCAGGTTGTCGATGTGGGAGACCATATAGACTTTTTTACCCAGTTTTTGGAAGAACTTCTGATACTCTACAAAAAAAGCATCGACATCTTCGCGCGTCTTCACCTCCCAATTATCCTCGGTAAATACGATATTGAGTTCAGCATCGTATTCAAACTCCACAGATCCGGACATAAACACACCCCCTTTTCTCGTGATTAATGGATCTTATAATGATATCGGATATATACGACCTGTCAAGGAGTCATTTTGTTTCCTGTGAGGTTTGAACTTTTTCCTCGACCCGGTTATAATATAAGCACTTCGGGTAAAAACCCGAAGTGCTTATATCGATACACTACAGTTCTTATTTATGTATACTGAAGAGTGATCTCTAAAGAGCCGGTGAAATTTGAAGGCAGTTTTAGTTTCTTTAATATATTCTGCAAGGTCGATGACTTCATTGTTTTTGCATCGTAGGTTATTATTTTAACCTGGATTACACTGCCTTTTTCGACCTTCAAAGAAACGGTCACACTTTTCAGTTCCCAAACGGCGAATGATTTCTCAAGGTCTTCTTTTACCTGATCGATAATAGCATCCTCAACATCGTCCAGGCTCAAATGTACCGGAGTGATCCCGCCGGTGACATAGACTTGAGGAGTACTCTTATACTCATAGTCAACAAACCCATCACCGTCTTCGCATGCTTCCCGTAAAACCGGTGCACTGGGCATGGATTTGCCGTAACTGCTCGTCGCCATACCGCCCACCGCATAATCACTCACACCCTGGGGAAGCGGCAAAGGCTGTTTCACAGTTACAACTTCGCCGGTCTTTCTAATCACCTTATCGACCGCAACGAACGATGTATACTGTGTCATGAGGTGGTACTCCAGACCGAGTTTGGTGACTTCTGCACGTGTATCTTCACCTGCACCTGCATAATCAGACAGGCGTGCGATCTTTTCTCTTGCCCAGAGGTATTTAAGCGCACTATTCTTGGTATCCTCAAGAGACTGGGTGACTTTTATTTCCTTCCGGTAAATTCCTGAAGGTGTTCGACCGGTCACAATGATCTTACCTGAAGCATTCTTATATTTTCCGTATAGAACAAGCGGACGCTGGGCAAAAAGGTCTGGTAATGCATGCGGCTCGACATCATAAGAACTAAATCCCTGGAACTCCACTTTTATATCAGTCAGCAGTGGATGCTCAATATAGTCCATGAACTTCTCAGCGGTCTGTTCGGCTTCTTTTTCGTTTGTCACGACGAATGGTTCGCCCCTACCGACCCGGGCAATCCCATCAATAATATAGCGGTTAACGCCAGAACCTATGCCAAAAGCAAAAAAGTTTGCTTCATTCAAGTTATCCTGGACAATATCAAAAACTTCTTTTTCTACAGTAACATAACCGTCCGTAGCAGTGATGATGATCCGTGACAGACCTTTTTTCTTGGGTAAAGCCAGGGCTCGCTTAAAAGCATCAAGTATCTCGGTTCCACCGCCGCCAGACTGGGACATGACCATCTCTATCGCTTTCTTTTTATTCTCCTTTGTAGCCGGTAGAGGATGTTCAGATAGTACCTGGGAACCGCCCGCGAAGAAAAGGATATTGAAATAATCATTTTTTCTCAACCCCCCGACAATATTCTGGATCAACGCCTTGGAAACTTCTAAAGGAAACCCATTCATGGAACCCGATACATCGATTATGAAAACGTACTCGCGTGGTGGTACCATTTTCATATCTACTTTTTCAGGCGGTTCGATCATGAGCAGGAAATAATTGTCCTTCTTATCTGGATAAAGTAAAAGTCCGCTGTGTATCGCCTTACCCTGCAGAGTATATTTAAGAATATAATCGCGGTTTCCTCCGTCTTTCTCATTTTTAGCAAGCATGACCTTAGCTCGGTCATTACCGGTCTTGGTAACATCGACTTTATGCGACGTAACCCAAACCTTTGCTAAAGGCAACCCGGTCCTGAGACTGACTTTGATATCAAATGTATAGGGCGGCTTGTCTCCCTCGTGAAGATAAGGCGTCACAGCCCAGTTATCCGAGCCTTTTAATTTAGCCTCATCTGTTTCACCGGTATAGCGAGGGCCAACCACAGTGGGAAAAACAAATTCATACGTACCGTCTTCAGGCACCAGGATCTCCGTGTACTTTACGATAACTTCAACGACATCACCAGGCATGATATTGGCAACTCTCATCTGGAAAACATTGGGGCGCTTCTGTTCGAGCAGGGAAGCGACCTGACCATTATTTTTTGCCTGTTCATAGATCTTTTGCGCCCTGGCGGTCTCCTCGATATCAGCCTCAATGATCCGGTCACCGATCTTCATGGTCATGGCGTGTATCGCTGATTTCACGCCAAGCGGAAATACGTAGAGCGCCTCGATAGTCTTCTTGCCATCGTTTTTGTATACCTGAGTCAGCTCTATTTCAGCAGTGATACCGGCAATATTGACATCCGCGTCAGTCTTGAGCAAGGGAAAACTCTCGACCCCAGGATCACCTTCAACAAGAAAATATGGTGAAAGTGACTCTTCTCCTTTCTCAGATGGCGATGCGCTATTGAGTAAACCTGTCTGGACTAAGAAAAACAGACTTGTGACGATAAACAGTATTATTGATTTTTTCATTTTAACCTCCGTTCATTCTATAATACAAAGAAATCACAACTATATTCCTGTCATTTCACCCCGTTAGAGATACCTGCTAAATGGCCCATATTCATAGATATTGGAGTTTTTTATTGACTGGATTGCCAAGATCAATTTTTGGTATTATCTAACGGGGTTCGCCTTTTTACATTTCATAAAATACCAAGCGAAACATGTCCTCTAATAATAATCTAAGGGTGTGTGCCTATGGCTGAGGTTCTGAAAGCATGAGTCTTTTGATCAAAGCAACCGGGATCGAACCATGACTCAGCAGATTGTCGTGAAATTCTTTGAGCGAAAAATCAGCACCTTGTGCTTTGCGAAAATCATCGAGTAGTGCTAATAACTGAACCTTACCCAATAGATAGCTCGAAGCCTGACCAGGATCTGTTATGTACCTTCCAACTTCTCTAGCTACATAGCGACGATCTCTATTCATCACATCAGACATATAAGTGACTGCTTCATCATAGGACATTTGTCCGGTCTGCAGCATGACATCTACGATCACCCGTGCCGCTCGAAATTTAACACCCTGCAGAACATTGATAAGAGCTCCCAGCGTATCATCCTGATAAAGCATACTGCGGGCCATAAACTCTTCACAATACAAGGCCCACCCCTCGATAAAAATGTAGTCATGAAAACTCCTGCGGATTGTCGATGGGTGTTGATTTGCGATCGATATTTGCAGGTGATGTCCCGGGTATGCTTCATGGACGACACCACTCCTGAATTGTCGGTTATGTACATAGTTATAATAGTATTCAACCTGTTGAATGTTGAATTGATCAGGCACAGGCGGTACGTAAAAATAGCTTGTCTTAAAATCGTCAAAGGGTCCTGGAGGCTGCATGGCAATACCCGGTATCAGCCCGAGTATGAATTCCGGCGTTTCCACGATATTGATATCGCCGATGTATTTCGGTACGGTGACGAGTCCAGATTGCTCGACAAATTCACGTACTGTTAGGATTTCATTACTGCGATATGATTCAACATCAGACTTGCCGAAATTTTCCGGTAACATGATCTTTATGCCGACAGGTTCAGGATGAATCTGGTGCAGGCTATCGATCAGTATCGAGACTGAATCGAGCGTATTTTGCCCGATCTTTAACAGGCTATCTGCATCGATGTTGAGTAAATGAATATTGTTTAACATATATTCATAATGATCTCGGCCCAGAACATAAGGCGTCTTTTGATCAGCCTGCATCTCAAGCTGCAGGCTGAAAAGCTTCATAGCGGCAACAGCTCTGCCGGTAATTTGTTTGAACTTGGTTTTTTTATGATCGGGTAAAGAATCAACGTATATTGTATAAATATCATCGATAAATTCCGTACCACTTCTAAGCTGACCGCTCGCAATCTCACAGAAAAACCGTGAGGGGTGATCGAGATTTTTTACCGCGCGTTCAAGATAATCCGGGATCTGTTCAAGCCGACGCCAGATCGCATATATCCGGTCATGCGAAGAACGTGACGGATTGAGCAGGATCGTATAAACACCGTATATGCACTCACTCGAATAAATAAGGGGATTTTTTGCATATTCTCTGATAACCTTAAGGCTGAACAGCTCGTCCGCGATACTGGCTTTTAAAAGGTAATAATCAACGATGTTATCAATCGACAGAGCGGTCGTATCGACCGCAGATAATTCCTGATCGAGCTCGCCAAGACGCTTCTTCATAGTTTTCAGTGCATTCTTTGAATAATCAGCGAGTAAAGTATCATACACATGGACTCCCTGGTATGTTGCACTGACCGGGTGAAAACGCCAGAGCTCTTCAAGATACTCGTCGCCGATCTGTTCCAGACTCATGCTGAAGCCTGTTGAGCTGGCAAGAAAAAAGGCAATGATAATAAGCATAAATCTATGTATCTTCATATCTTCATATCTTCATATCTTCATATCTTCATATCTTTATCTGCATGCTTTCATTAATATTTTAAATCCTTTCCGTGAAAAATCTATGCTCAAGTATGCATAGAGTATAGCACGATTTTCAGGATTGTCAAACCCTATCGATTTTCCATGAAATTCATCTGGCATAAACATACCACGGTATCAGGTTGTCTTAATAATATATTGACGGGAGGATGTTTTGTCATATAATTAGTATCTTCATATCTGAAAGGATTATCATGAGAAAGATAAGCTACATTTTTACAATACTTGCATTAATCTGGATAGCATGCAGCGGCGCTGATACCGAAGCGCCAAATGTGGATATAACAGCTCCGACAAATGGCTCGATTGTCAGCGGTACGGTCAATATATCCATCGGTGCCACTGATAGCGAAGCGGTCGAGCGGGTAGAGCTGTACATAAACGATACACTCGCAGCGACGTTTACTACTCAACCATATTCCCATACATGGATAACAGATTCCCTACCGAATAATTCATCGCATGGTATTTTCGCAAGGGCTTATGATACCGAAGAAAATAAGGCTACATCGCCAGTGGTTACAGTCACAGTATTCAATGATACGACCGGTCCTTCTATTTTTATCTGGGACTACGATGAACTCGATGTATTTTATGACCCAGACATCGATGCTACTGTAGATTGTAGCTATTGGATCGAACAGACACTCCTTGCCAGTGGTCACACCTACACGAAAAGTACGATTTTGCCGACGAATCTCAATGACTATGATATAGTCTTTGTGACACTCGGTTGGCTCCGCTGCTGAGGTGACTATTCAATACTTGTTCCGGCGGAACAAGCACCTCTGCTCGATTTTTTGGATCAGGGAAATAGTATGTACATTGAAGGATGCGATTTCGGAGCATATAATTCGACTACTGAGCTCTTCAACAAATTTTCCTCCAGTTATATCAATGATGGTTATCCATCCTCGATCGGTAATATAAGCAGTATCAGCGGGCAAAACAATACCATTACCCAGGGTTTGAACTTTGAATATCTGTATCAGCAGGGCCCTGACAATTATGTTGACCTGATAAGTGCCAATGGCGGGACTATGATCTACCAATGCCAGAATCCATCTGGTCGTGCTGTCATTTATGAAGACCCGACAGACGGTTACAGGACGATATATTCGACCTTTATCTTCGGCGCATTACGAGATGGCACAAACACCAAACAAGATTTAATGACGGCTTATCTGGATTATCTTAAGGGCAACTAATATTTCAGAAAAGATAGACGTTCATCCTTGCTGTCTAAAATAATATGCGTTATTTTGGCACGGTGATCAGACCGCCAAGCGAGGCGAGTTCTTATATACTGCAGATCACGTATGGATGCTCTCATAACAACTGCACCTTTTGTCCGACGTATCTTGATAAACCGTTCAAAGTAAGGCCTATAAGTGAAGTATTAGAAGACATCGAAACAGCACAATATGCCATACCAAAAACGCGCAGGGTTTTCTTAGCGGACGGTAATGCAATGGTTTTGCCAGCCAAGCAACTTATGCGTATACTCGATGCTCTCAACACTGCTTTCCCCGAACTCCAGAGAATCGGCATATATGCTAATGCCCGAGATATACTCGATAAAACAGACGAGGAATTGCACATACTTTTTAATAAGAAATTAGCGGTATTATATATCGGACTGGAAAGCGGCAGTGATAAAGTCCTGCAAAGAGTGAACAAAGGCGCCACTGCACAAGAGATCATCAAAGCAGTTCTTAAAGCCCGGAACGCAGGTTTTAAGGTATCGGTTATCGGTCTGCTCGGCCTGGGCGGTATTGATTCATGGCAAGAACATGCCGAAGCAACTGGTCAAGCAGTCAGCGCGATGAGCCCGCGTTTCTTCTCTTTGCTCACTTTAATGGTCGTACCTGGAACCGTGCTGTATGAGCAGGAACAGAGCGGAAATTTTTTTCTTCCTCAACCTATCGAGATGCTCAAGGAGATGAAAATAATTATCGAGCATACAGATGTTAAGTCTGGATGCATTTTCCGCACAAACCATGCTTCGAATTATCTGGCTCTGGAAGGATGTCTACCTAAAGATAAAGAAACCCTTCTGCAAACTGTTGATTCAGCACTGCGTAAAGGTGAGTCAAGTCTAAGGCCTGAGTATTTGAGAGGACTTTAAAAACAAGCTATAAAGATGCAAAAAAATCTATTATATTTCACTGCGGTAATGCTAATATCGATGATGACCTGCGCTGCGACGATGACGAGCGAAAAAAAAGTGCAGCTTAGAAGCTCTGCCCATAATGTGCTGGCTGAGGCATTGGATACTGATGATGAATATTTACGCGCTGAAGCGGTAAAGGCGATGCACAGCATCAGTTGTGAAGAACTTTACCCGCTCTTTGAAAAAGCTCTCGATGACGATTCCTGGTACGTTCGTTTTTATGCAACAAGAGCAGTAAACAAAATTGGCGACACATTATTCATAGATCTTTTACATGGTCTACTCGATGATGACAGCTTGTCAGTACGAATCAATGCCGCGGCGGCATTACACCGGTTGAAAGACGATATCGGTGTTCCTATTCTGAAACAAGCGATCAAGTCAGGGGATGTCAGTGACCGCCGGGCAGTAGCTATTGCTATGGGTCTTACAGAAAATCCAGGAGCAATACCAATGCTCATACCTTTATTAAATGACGATGCGCCCGCGGTGCGAGTGGAAGCATTGAATGCTTTAGGTGATATCGGCGATACAATGTCGGTGAGTTATATTAAAGAAGCACTACATGACACTTCATTCATAGTTCAGGTCACGGCAATAGCGGTCCTCATTGAAATGGCCGATACATCACAAATCATAGCTTCACTCGGACCCTTGTTCGAAAAGGCCGCTAATTTGCAGCTCAAAGCAATGATCGCAAGCGGTCTTTTGACAAAGGTTGGCGATACAACAGGTGTCTCATTGCTACGCGAATTCATAAAGAGCGATGATGATGAACTCAAACTCATGTCTGCGGCGAGTCTGGCAATGTCAGGCGATGTATCTGCCGTCCCTGTCTTTTCGAAATATCTGAAAAGCAAAGATGATTACACCCGGCAACAAGCTATCTTTTTCTTAAGTTATATCGATGAAAATTGGGCAACTCATCTTATTGAAGATGCGCTCAAAGATGAAAGTATCCAGGTTAGAAAACTCGCCCTTCAAATCCTCGGCGAAAGAGGCGGAGCTAAATCAGTCGGTATTATAAAAAAAACACTAAAAGACCCCCAGCCCAAAGTCCGCATCGAGGCGGCACTTGCCCTGCATGCCCTGGGTAATGATTCAGGGATGAATATCCTTGAAGACCTACTCATGCATGATGATTGGGATGTACGCATACCGGCTGCCGCGGCAATATACGAGTATATGCTCAAATAATCCTTTATCTGATTGATTTCATGTAGCAAATTCGTAACAGCCCTGCTTACAATTAGCTACAGGGTAAAACAGGTGTTACGAGTAGATAACCCACTTTCAGCTCGACAGACCCTGTACCAGGGTGTCATGAGTAAGGTCAACCGCCGTCACACCCGGTCATTGATATGAGCAAGAACAAAATAGCCAGCATAAACCGGAGCTTACTGAACCCGTACAACCACTGACGCGCTTTGAACAACATCATGCTGGTTTTTCTTCTTTTAGGGCAGGTGCTGTTGCCGGTTCGGATTCGGTTTGACCTACTAGCTTGCGATAAACAAATGCATAAGCCATGAGCGTCGTCGGTACGGTCGCAAAAAGACCTATGAATAAACAGAGAAATCCAAGGATATTTATTCCGGCAATAACAAAAGCAAAACCAAGGAGCTGCCATTTCACAGTCTGCGTCATCTCGGCACTTTTCTTGAGTGCATTAACCGGTCCGAGTTTTTGATCGACGATACAGTAACCAAACCACTGAAACTTGATCGCCCAGTATATGCCCGGCACGATCAAAAGAATAAAACCGGCGATCACGATCAAACCGTAGAGTATCGAACCACCGACAAACCGCCAGAAATTACCCTGGAAACCGAAAAGATCGATGAATTCGGGTTTTTCTTTAGCCAGGAATTTCAAGGCGATCTTGATCATACCGATAGAGATTATTACACGTAGTACTGAGGTGATTATGTTAAAAAGGAGCGCCAGAAAACCCATGTCATTTTTCTGAAAATGATCGGCCAGCGCGCCGGGGATACCGACGACCAACCAGGCAACGATAAGTATACCGACAAAATACCAGAGGTTGGCTTTCATTATGGACCAACCGTATTTTATCGCTTCTTTGTTTGAAAAATTCTTTTTCTCCATACAACCTCCTTTGAGTTTATTTAAGTTTGATGACTTTGACTGTCTTCAAGCCATCGATCTCGATAAAATAAATGCCCGGTATCAGGGAATTGGCGTTTACTTCCCTGCCTACGGCATTGAAAACTTTGTAATCTTTATCAAGTGGCAGGTGCAACGACCCTGTGAAAATAGTTGGACCAAAAAACGACTTTTTAGACGGTACTGAACCGTGTTCTTCAATACCCGGTAAACCACTGAATAATTCCTCCCAGGAATAGTAGAGATGATTAAAGACATGTGCGCCCTGATTCCGACGTGCATAACTGACCCCGATGCAAGGCCAATCAGGATGCGCAGTGATAATATTGGCCCTTATTGCCATGGACTGTACAGTGCCGGCATAATAGCCCCAGCCGGCCACTGCATTTTCGATCGCTATCGCACGCCGCGTATTAAGATGCATATCGTCATTGAGCGAATCCGCCATAACTTGATACCGGTAGCAATATACAGGCGGATAGAGAACACGTTCATGGTTTGTCACACAAAGATTCCAGTCCGAAATGATCTGCGGGGCGATGCTATTATCGCTTACAAGACGCAAAGAATCACCAATATTATTTATCTCTAAAATACCAACCGGAACCGGATGACTTAGATCATAGGGTGAAAAAAGATGCACATCCCAGCATCTTAAGCTCGTTGAATCATGAATCGCCTGCGTGATATCATAAATATCATTTACTCCGCTTGAATCAAGATCAGCGGTTTCTATTGCATTCCGGCACGATAATATGAACGGGGTCAGGGAATTGGGCGGTATATAGGTGGTGTCTGTATTATAGCCATAATCACAACAAAGACCGACACCATTTTCATTGACACCGGAAAGACAACCGAATATACCCGCCATAGTAATAGAAACAAATCTTTGTTCATCCGGTACATCCGGTACATGTCCGATAATGACACTCGTATTACCGAGTGAAGTATATTGACCGGTTGAATAATCCAGATCACGCGCCATGACCAGACCGCCCTGGAGTGTATCATCATTTGTTGTCGATTCACCCCACCCCGAGATACTGGAACAACCAAAATCGCATAGCGAGTTAAGGCATAAAATATCCTCGACCGTAATATCCCGGCCAAGCGCTTCATGGTACAGATCAACACCTTTGGCAAGACAGCCATTGATCATACCCTGAGCTTCATCCTGGTATTTTTGCGCGGTAGTAAAACGCAAACGGAAATAAGGCAACGCCGCATATTCATATTGAGCCGGTGAAACCATATGCAAGGATGTATTACCTATGGCAAAACGCTCTAAATTCGCCACTGCTTCTTCGCCGAGCAGGTAACCGTGAGCATACCCCATTTCATAGTGACTACCCCAAACAAGCAGATATTTTTGAGAAGGTGGACCTTTAGTCCGCAAACGACCATTATACTCGCTCGGTTGTCCAGTCATATCAGGAAGCCAGATATCATCCAGCCAGACCTGTTGATCACGTTGCATATTACGGGCACGAAATGCCATATATACAGGTAGACCGCTGTATGAAGTCAGACTCACTAACCCCTGTTGCCAGAATGTATCTGCACTAATAAAAGTCTGGAGCGAATTAAATGCGCTCATATCAGGCGGTGAAGAGGTTGTTATCATGATATCAAGACTGCATCCTGGCATCGACGTTTTATACCAGAAACCCAATATAGTATCGAGACTTGCGAGCTGAGGAAGAACCCGCGGTGTTATTAAATAATCCAAATTTGTGAAAGCAAGACCAGCATAACTCGTATCTGCATAACACATGGCCGAATGATTACCCGTATATCCAGTCGTAATATCCCGGAACCAAAATGCATCGAGGCAATCCTCATTCACGATCAACCAGTAATTCGGTGGGAAAAAATTCTGGGTTTCAAAACTCTCGACCCATGCGGTGGACAGAAAAAATATGAAACCTAACATATCATTATTGTATTCATTGGAACAGCAAGGTCAAGAACGGAAAAAGAGCGTAATGAGTATGGCGTAGAGCGTAAGGTGAAAAAA
>JBARXB010000036.1:0-15906 GCA_049647165.1 bacterium | reverse complement strand
TAACCCAATTGATTTGAGAAAACAGATTTCGTCTACCACATACTACAAAATTACATGGGGAGATACAATTACGTATCACTCATTAAGTACTGATATCGGCTATGGTTACGGTATTATTGATTTCATCCTGCTGGAAGGTAAAATACCCGTTGGTTATACCTATACCATTTGTCAAAATAGAAACTCTTTTGGAGCATTCAGCTTCTCGCCGCAAGTTGAATTCAGCTACTATATCGAAGATTTCCTAGCACTCAGGTTAACTGGTGGATGTGACTTTACATTAGCAGAATCAGATACACTGAATAACGAATATGATTTTAATGCAAATGGATTTTTCGGTTTCCATGCTGACTGGCGTATTTTTTGAAATCAAAGGACAGATAACAAGAGAAGTAATTAAGATTAGATGACTTCTGTAGATTTAGAAAATGTTGTAGAGGAGGAAAAATGTATGGTTCTATAAAAATAACCACAAGATGGTTAATGGTACTAGTTATCTTGTATTCCATTACTTGTTCCCGCTTTCAACGACCTGGAAATGTTATCTTTTTGACTTCGTTGGAGAATAAAACCTTATACTGCCCGGTGTGGGGTTCAAATGATAAGATGTATTTCCTCGCATCAGATTTTGAGATGGGGGAAGGTGAATTGTATGCAGAGGTTTTGTGGGAATACAATTCTATTGATAGCTCTTATCACAAGCTTTTAGAAGGTCGGTTTGGCTATCTTACTATATCTCATGATGGTTCAAAACTCGCAATGACAGGTGGCAAGTTATATGATCAGCGGTTTGTATTTGATGGTGGTCCACTCATGCTTATGCATCTGAATGACACTGTTACAGTTGATACTATAGCGACAACTGAAGTAATAATTGCTTCAGCTAAATTCTCTTTTGATGATAATAGAATCTATTTTTACGCATACGATTATGATTATGGTACTGACACAAACGGTATTTATCGAATAGATCTTGATGGCTCAAATGAAGAATTCCTTCAGGAGTCAAATGATGTTTTCTTTGATTTAACCCCAGGGAACGTTATCATCAATAATCTTAACGGGACAAAAAACATTTGTCCTACTGACTCAAATAGTATTATTATAAGTAGCATTCCTATTGATGGTTTTGAAAAATGTGGACTAGGCTTATATGATAACAATAGTCAACAATACAGTGAACTAAATGCAAAACCATACGAATCATGCTGTGTTTGTTTTCCTTCGTGGTCACCGCAGGGTAAGAAGATTGTATATACAGTTGCTGAGGAAAAAAGCGGAGAATATCAACTCGGATATGGGGAGCTCTGGATTCTTGATTTGATAGCAGAAGATTAATAGATGGTATCGATTATGTTTCAGTACATCAGTTGCGTCGCCGTATGCGCAAGAAGATGTTAGAGAGTGATGAGATAAAGAGGAGATATAAGGCAATTGAAACTCAGGTTAAGCCGATGTGTACAATGTAAAGGTGACCCCATATATCCTCTAAATTTATAGGAGGATAATATGATTAGAATAAAGAAAACCATAATTCTGCTTATTCCATATATAGTTTATGGACAGTTTCGTCCTGATGTTTTTACTGATCGTATTGACCACATACTTTCTGAAAATGAAAGAACCAAATATAAATATGTCACTAATGGCATTTTCGATTCAGAAAAAAATCTTTGGTTATCATGGAAGGAATCAGATCGTCTCTATTACCAATGGTATGTACAGAAATTTGACTCTAAAGGGGAGCTTGCATTTCCTCCCATTGAATTAATCAATGAAAAAGTGACAATCGGTCGCGGTGGCGCTTTCCCTATTCACCTAGGAAATAAGGACGATGTTTATGCTTTTCCGGTTGTGGGTGAGAATGATTTTTCTATTGTAAGAATCGATAACCTCGGTTCTTGTTACAAAACAAATGATATGTTCGACTTCAGCTATCCTGATATGTTTATATGTGCAGACAGTATGATGTATTTGTTCAGTGTATGGAGTAATATAGTAAAATGTTTAAAATTAAATATAAAAGAATCCTTACCGATTTTGTTAGAAAAACATATACTACCTGGGTGGGGTAAACCCGATGGATATAAGTACAGGTGGATAAGGTTTCCGCTTGAATTCTACAGTTCAGTTGATCGTATATTAATTCTTCTTCCTCCAAATGAATTACAGCCACCAGATTACAGATATCGAGCTGCATGGATTGATTCTTCAACAATAAGCGTTTTCAGGATTAATGTACCCGACGTAACGATAGTCGATACATCCAGTTTCAAGGTAAGCACTGCTTTGTTCAAGAAAATAAGAGGATGCAAGTTTGAAACAAGTGCATTAGTTGAAGGAAATGGCGATACACTTTTACTCTTTCTGCCAAATCGAGGGGGAACTGAAGATCTATTGTATGTATGCAAATTAACTAAGAATGGATTCCCTGTTAAATCAAAGAAAATAATTGAAGAGGAAGTAAAAAATTTTTCTGACGTCCCGGATGATTTACATCTGGAGATTGTTTTCCGTGGGTCCATTGCAAATAATAAAGGTAAACTGGGAATAATTATCTATGGATTTGATAAGAATGGTAGTGTTTATTATTATTTATGGGACAAATCAGATGATTATTGGAGGTAAAATGAAGCTCTTCTTACTGACATCCTTATGGAATGATCCCCCTCTTGCTTTGTGCTGTCCATTTTCGCGTTAGAATACTCGGATTGGAGTTTCTGACGGCGCATAATTTCTACTTGACATTATTATAGTTATGATTAGAATCTATTCATATGATGAATAGAAATAAATCATACAAGAATAAAGAATATAGGCCTCGATGGTTGGCGCAAAATATAAGGAAAGCAATTGATATTAATCCGGTTGTCATCCTCAGTGGTGCAAGACAGACTGGCAAGAGTACGCTCTTAAGAAATGAAAAACCGTTTATTGACTGGCGATATCTATCATTTGATGATATCGATCTTCTTGGCCAGGCTAAAAATGATCCCGAGTTATTTCTTTCAATAAAGGTAAACACTATCATTGATGAAATACAGAAGGTGCCTGAATTATTATCAGTAATAAAGAGGTTTGTAGATGATAATCGAAAGCGCCGTTTTATTCTTTCGGGTTCTGCAAATTTGTTATTGATGAAACAGGTGACGGAAACTCTTGCCGGTCGCAGTTCGTATTTTTCTCTGTTGCCGTTTTCATACAGTGAATGGTTGAATAAAGAAAAACCTGGATGGTTTCTACAGCTTTTCAAGGGTAAATCACCGAAGGAAACGAAATTCAAAGTTGGTGATTTGCTTCCACACCTTTATCGCGGTTTTTTGCCGCCAGTATTGAGGCTAAAAAAAATTGAACAGAGTTCACTCTGGTGGGAAGGATATACAAAGACCTATTTGGAGCGGGATCTTAGGGACCTTTCAGAGGTTTCATCATTGAGTGATTTCAAAAGAGTAATGGAAATACTTGCTGTACAATCTGGCTGTATTTTGAACGAAACCGAGATTGCTCGCAAATGCTCAATGAGTCAGCCAACAGTGCATCGTTACATAAATCTGCTGGAAACATCGCATCTTTTTGTAAAACTGAGACCTTTTACAAAGGGTAAAATACGGAGAATTATCAAGGCGCCGAAAGGATATTTTCTTGATCCCGGACTTGTTTGTTATCTCGCAGGACACTACTCACTGGACTCGATTTCATCAGAATTCCTCGGGCATCTATTTGAGACATTTATATTACTCCATCTTAATATCATTGCCTCTCTAACGCGGGCTAAACTTTTCTATTGGAGGACTTGGGGAGGAAAGGAAAAAGAGGTTGATTTTGTTCTTGAAGCAGCACAAAAAGCTATAGCTATTGAAGTCAAACTTTCGCAAAGGGTGACTTACGAAGATATACAAAATATCAAAGTCTTTATGGACAGTTACTCAAACGCTGTTTGGGGTCTTATTATTTACAATGGTAGTGAAATAGTTTACTTTACTAAAAATATTATTGCCGTGCCCTGGACTGCATTGTGTTGAGTTCGGCGACATCACACGCTTCCCGAATGCGGTAAATTGTGCTCCAATACTGGTCTGGTCCCGCCATACATGACTCATGCAGAAAAGTACGCATAGGTGATCCCGCCCTTCAATCCGACCGAGGGATTCAGTCTGGATTGTCCGGTCGAGCCGGACAATGACAAAATTAAGAATCATTTGTCTGTTATTGACAGAATAGTCACATTCAATATAATAAAGTTCTTAGTAGATAACGCCGGGATGGCGGAATTGGGAGACGCGCTAGGTTCAGGACCTAGTGCCCGTAAGGGTGTAGGGGTTCAAATCCCCTTCCCGGCAGTAAATACAGATAGTGTGGATCAAGGAGTACTAATTATGGGGTTAGGGGTTTCCCGTTTCACTCATTGAAAAATATTAACTTCAAGGAAACGGGATCCCGATTCCTTGATTTAAGGATGTAATATGGAATCGGGACAAATCCCCTTCCCGGCATAATATAGGGAACAGGTGCAGGAAAAGATCGTTAATGATTATTGGGTTTAGATGCTGGAACAGATTGGATCGTCCGGTCCCTTCGATACATCACTCAGGATTACAGCAAGCCGGACGATGACAGAGAAGATACAGGGAAAAGATAGATTATCCCGATTTACCATATAAAAGGATAATCAATGAAAATCGAGGATCCTCGCACTGCGGGACAGTGATGAATCTAAATGAAAAAGCACTTAATTCAAATTGGGCGATTACTCTATAAATTCCGGGCTTGGATCGCGGTTCCTTTTTTTATTCTACTCGTTATTTTCTCAAGGCCTGGACATATCAAAATCGTCCCATATTTTGTGATATTTATCGGCTTGATTATCAGATTTTGGGCGGCTGGATATATCGGCAAGAAAGCCCGAGCGACAAATTTTTCCACCGGGTGTCGGATAACAAACGCACCTTATAAATATTTAAAACATCCTTTATATATCGGCAATTTTTTTCTTGTTTTAGGTATGGTTCTACTCTTTAATCCAGCAATATGGTTTGCCATCTTGATTATGCTTTTATTCTTGCTCGTGTATACGTTTATTATTATGAGCGAATCGAATTATCTGAAAGATTTACCTAAAACAAAAGCACACTTCAGATTGGCAAATTGTAATGGTGAAATATCAACGATAGGTATTGTTTTATTTATTATTGTAATCTACCATATCGTAGTTTAATCCACGCATTCCTATGCGTGTTTTGCAGTTATATTGATGATCAATTTGGGAATTTATATATTGACTTTTAGTGGGTGTCGATATCCAGGCCATTAATTCTATCAAAATCATCCTGATAGTCAAACCCGCCTTCAAAACTATGAATATCGCATGAATCTTGTGGTTCAGTGCCCGCGATAAAGACTTCTTCGCTTGCATTCGGGCAAAACTGTCGTGCTAAAAGACCGGTTTGTGAACAGACCTTACGGTCGACCAAGCCGCTCGGTTTAGGAAACACACCGTAGGGTGGTTTATCTATTGCTTTCATGAGGTCGCCCCATATCGGTGCAGAAACATTACCTCCAGTTGCTCCTCTAAATATGCGATCATTATTATCATTCCCAACCCAGATGCCGCAGATATATTTAGGTGTATAGCCGATAAACCAGGCATCAGAATAGTTATTCGTTGTGCCTGTTTTCCCGGCGGCTGGTCCTGTATAATATCTTCTTATATAATATGCTGTACCGCCGTCAACGACCGAACGCATCATATTGGTCATAACATAACTTACCTGTGGAGATAATTTCTTATCCGGGATAGGGTTGTTCATTTCAATGATCGTACCATCACGATCGGTTATTTTCCGGATATATGTCGTTTCTATTCTTTCGCCCAGATTAGCTATGGTACCGACTGCGCCGACCATTTCTATGAGACTTACATCGCAGGAACCAAGAGCCAAAGAAACAACCGCGAGCAATGGCGAGCTGACGCCAAGATTATGTGCATACTGCACAACAAGCTCAGGTCCAATATTACGGATCAGGCGGATCGCCGCGAGGTTTCTGGAATGTTTCAATGCTTGTTTTATCGTTATCGGTCCCATGAACTTACGGTCGTAATTCGAGGGGCGATATATGCTGTCCATACCGGCGACTTCAAGGACGATCGGCAGATCGAGAACGACATCAGACGGCGTGAAGCCATTATCGATCGCGGCGGTGAATACGAAAACCTTAAAGGCACTTCCTGCCTGTCGTGTTGCTTGCGTCGCACGGTTCCATTTACTCTGGGCAAAGTCCCGTCCGCCGACCAAAGCTTTAACCTCACCCGTATGATAATCGATTACCGCCAGTGCCCCTTGAAGGTAAGGCGAATATTTCAAGGTATCATCCAAACCTATAGAATCGATTTTTGCTTTAGTATTCTTGAATTTATAATCCTTTTCGATTTGAACCAGATGTTTTTCAATTATTTCTTCAGCCACTTTCTGGATATCAGTATTCAAAGTCGTATAGATATGGGCACCGCTGCGATATAGAAATTCAGGTCCATATTTGAGTTCAAGGTATCTTCTAATCTCTTCGACATAATATTCACCAAAATGTTTCTGTGGTTTATGTTCAATGACGATGATCGATTCAGCCACTGCCTCTTCGTACTGACCGCTCGAAATAAGATTGTTTTCAAACATTACCTTGAGTACCAGGTCTCTTCTTTGCTTGGCAATATCAGGGCGCTTGTAAGGCGAGTAGTTTTCCGGCGATTTTGGCAAGGCGATCAAAAGAGCACATTCAGTCAGCGTCAGTTCAGTGATATCTTTATCAAAATAATATCTTGCCGCTGTTGCGACACCGTACCTGCCTTGACCAAAATTTATCTGATTCAAATACAGCTCAAGGATCTCATCTTTGGTATAAGTCCGTTCAATGCGGATAGCCAGCGCCATTTCTTTGAATTTTCTATCCATGGTCTGTTCAAGCGTAAGGAACATATTCCTGGCTAATTGCATCGTTATCGTACTACCACCCTGAACAACACGCATATGGAGAATATTGGTGATCAATGCTCTAACCAGTCCAAGAATATCAACGCCCCAGTGTTTGTAGAACGTTTTATCCTCGATACAGATTACCCCATCCTTCAAATAATGCGGGACCCGTTCTATTTGTGCTAATTCCCGTCGCTCGATAAAAAACTCGCTTATCAAGTTATCATCGTCATCGTATACCCTCGATGAAACCGGTGCCATGAAGAACGATATCGATGCTGTTGGCGGCAAGTCCCGGATGATCGATATATAGCCCCCAGCACAGAGGCCAAGAAATAGCGAGATGAATATGATTATTGCCCAACGAACGCGGTGGCGTTTATTTAAGCGCTTGTTTATTTTTTGCATCGAATTTATGAATTTTAGCCGGGTCGATCCGGAGTGTAAAAGGCTCTCCAGTATGCGGGATTTGCCCTTCAGGCAGACACGCGGACAGAGCTACCCTTCCCCGGCGACCATATATATAATTTTCATTGCCAAGTGGTTCTACGACATCGATCGTGATCTTGATAGGCGAACCTTTTTTCGTTGAAAAATCAGCCGGTCTTATGCCGATGGTGATCTCTCGGTCAACATATTTGTCGAATTTGCCGTTTAGTTTTAGAATAAGATCATCATTTTCAAAGACGATTTCCTTATTTTTTCTTTTAATTATTCCGGTCATAAAGTTCATCGGTGGACTGCCGATAAACCCAGCGACAAAACTGTTTTTTGGTTCCCGATACAGTTCGCTTGGGTCAGCGATTTGTTGTATTTCACCGTCTTTGAGCACAATTATCTTCTGTCCCAGGGTCATTGCCTCGATTTGATCATGGGTTACGTAGATGATGGTTGCCTGAAGTTTCCTGTGCAACCTCGAAAGTTCGGCGCGCATCTGCACACGTAGTTTAGCATCGAGGTTAGACAGAGGTTCATCAAAGAGAAAGAGTTTTGGTTGTCTGACTATTGCCCGACCAACCGCGACTCGTTGGCGCTGACCCCCGGATAATTGTTTTGGTTTTCTCTCAAGGAGATCATTAATACCCAGAATTACTGCCGTTTCATTAACCCTTTTTTTAATTTCACCTTTTGGGTATTTTCGCATTTTTAACCCGAAAGCCATATTGTCGAAAACATTCATATGCGGATATAATGCATAGTTTTGAAAAACCATCGCAACATTACGCTCCTTTGGGGCAATGTCATTGACGCAGCTGCCGTCGATATAGATCTCTCCAGACGTTAGCTCTTCAAGACCAGCGATCAAGCGTAATACAGTGGTTTTACCACAACCAGATGGACCGACGAGCACGGCGAATTCTTTGTCACAAACTTCAAAGGAGAGGTCCTTTGTTGCATAGACGTTCTTGTCGTATATTTTGGTGACCTTATTTAGTTGGAGTCTCGCCATGCTTCCAGATAATGCTTAATATGCGTATCAGGGTATTTCGGAGTTCTTTTCTCGACACAACAATGTCGATCATCCCATGCGCTAATAGATTCTCTGAACGCTGTAATCCTGGTGGAAATTTCTCACCGATGGTCTGTTCCGCGACCCGGGCACCGGTAAATCCAAGTAAAGCGCCGGGTTCGGTAATGATAATATCGCCTAAAGAAGCAAAAGAAGCCATAACGCCGGCCGTTGTAGGGTGCGTGAGGATGGAGATGAAGGGTGTTTTATTCTGTGCCAGGAGAGCTAACTCCGCGGATGTTTTTGCCATTTGCATCAAAGATAGTATTCCTTCTTGCATGCGGGCACCACCCGATGCCGAGAGAATTATCAAAGGCAGCTTTTTCTCACGTGCTAGCCGAATAGCCCGGGCGATCTTTTCACCTATTACTGAACCCATACTGCCACCCATAAAAGCAAAATCCATTGCCGCAAAAACAACTTCTATACTACCGATACTGGTAAGACCATAAACAACACCTTCTTTCATACCGGTTTTTTCCTGGGCAATTTTAAGTTTTTTCTTGTATTCAGGAAAATCCAGAGGGTCCAGGGCTTCGAGGTTTTCATCTTTTTCCTTGAGATTAGCGTTATCAAACAATAGAGAAATGTACTTACGGTTATTTATTCTGAAATGGAAATTGCATTTTGGGCAAATCCACAGATTTTTTTCGAGTTCCTTCCGATAGAGGATTTCCCCGCAAGTTTCACACTTAACCCATATTCCATCGGGTAATTTTAATTTCTCTTCCGGTTTTGCTTTTACCTTCTTCTTAAACCACATAGGCTTTATTTTAGCTTAAATTAGGAAAATGTCAAGATAAGCTGCTACCGCGGTACCTTAAAGATAAGAACGATACCGACTATCCCAAAGAGCATATTAGGAAACCACGCAGCCAGAAGCGGATCCAGTAAACCGGCGACTCCATAGGCGCGACATGACTGGATGAGCCCCCAATAAGTAAAAGCAAGAGCAATACTTATGCCAAGCCCGATCGCAACACCTCCCTTTTTTAATACAACAGACAGAGGAAGTGTAATTAATAGAATTATGATCGTTATTATTGGGTAAGAAAAACGATAATTCAATTCTACCTCTTCTTTTATAACATTTTCACCAGCCCGTGCTCGTTTCTGGACAAACCGGTAGATCTCCATAAAATTCATTTCTTCAAGCGGCTTTATTCTTTTTAAGAAATCTTCGGGTCTTTCTTTTAATTCCGGCATTTCCAGAACCTTGTAGGTCTTTACGGTTTCATTCCCCTCATCATCGAATTCACGAAATATCGCCTCGCTGAATTTCCATGAACCATCATAAATTGCAGCATCAGCGTCGATCCTTTTTTTGATCTTATTTTCCCGGGAAATCTGCCATAGGATAACGACATTGATTCTTTGTGTTGAAGCGTCAAATCGTTTGATAAAATAAACCCAATCATCTTCACCATGATAGAAGAAATTACTGCGTGTGCTCTGCGGTCGCTTGGGTCGTTTATCGATTTTTTCCTGCTGGTGCGTGAACAATCGGGCCTGAGACCAAACTCCCACGGTCTCCTGAAAGGCAAAAGACAGTAAAGAAATCACGATACCAGCAGAAAGGATCAAATAAAAAAGATGATTTGTATTCAAACCGCACGTTTTCAGAGCGACTAATTCTTTGTTTTTGGTCATAATACCAAAAATAAAAAAAACGGCCATTATTGACGCGACCGGAATGAGGAGCACAATATAGGCCGGAGTTAGATATAAATAATAGATAAGGATATCCTTAGCCAGAGCATCTTTTGCCAGGAATTTTCCCAGGTTATCAAAGAGATTTATAACTACATATATAAATATCAGAACAGCGAGACAAACAAACAGATACTTTATAAAACTTTTAAGTACATAACGGTTAATGACTTTCATTTTAGTAACTTTTTGAAAGGGGATCTTTCATATTCGGCATGCAGAAATAAATATACACCAGAAATAAAAAGCACAATATTGGGCAACCACATCGCCCAATACGGCGAAAAACCACGGCGATCAGCAAATTCTTCTCCTGCCAGGATAAAAATATAATAGGAAGAAAATAGCAGGATACCGATAAGTACACCGGCAATTCCACCGCGTCGAAAAAGGTAACCTAATGGCGCACCGATCAGGACAAAAAGGATACAGGCAACAGCTAATGAGAATTTCTTATTGAGTTCAACAATATATCGGGAAACTTTTCTCTCTTTACCTTGTATGACATTTATTTTTTTCTCGATCTTAAAGCGCGCAGCATCGAGATTACTGACATTACCATTAACGAACCCGGTTATTGCCGCACTGCCGATAGCAGCTATTTCATCGTTCAAAACCGTGATTTCCCTTTTTGTTTCGTCGATTTTTGCCTTGAGTCCAAAGACATTTAGTTCATTTTGATTTCGGTTATCTCGTTCTTTTCTTATAAGTTCAGTATTTACCGCCATATTAATTGTTTGCTTGCTGAAATCTGTTCTCTGATATTTGATCTCATCGATAAGCTGGTGTAACTCACCATCGTAGAGAATGAATTGTAGAATGTCTTCTTCTTCAAAATCTTTAAGTTCCCCATTGGGAGCGGTCATCATCAGATTATTACGAAGATCATAGATCGTAATATCATAAAGTTTCGAACGATGTTCGTCTTTTTTACCCACATAAACCATATAGCCGGGGAATTCATTTGTAAACACACCTTCTGGTAACCTTATCGCTGGTCTTTTGCGCGAAACATCGAGCATGAGATTTCTTACACGATGGTTAGATTCGGGGAGAATGAAGCTGTTGAAAAAAATAAGAAAGAACATGAATAAAAGGGTTGCCAGTAAAGGTGTCTTCATAACCGAAAAGAAAGTTTGACCACTGATCTTCAGCGCGAGAATTTCATTGTCCTGAGCAAAGCGCCCAAAGGTCATGACGATCGCGACAAGAATTGCCATAGGTGCGGTATAAGAAACGATCAAAGGTAGGGTGTAGAGGAGTATTTGACCGACGATATCAAAAGGTAAACCTTTTCTTACAAATAGATCAATAAGGCGGAACAATTGGTCCATTAGTAGGATAAAGGTTAGCGCGATCAAGGAAAAAAAGAACGGAGGTATGAACTCGCGAAGAAAATAGCGGTCTATCAATTTATTCAATCAATCCTCGTTTTTTAAGTTGAGCAACTCCGGTTACTGCTGAAGTGAGCTGTGCCCATTCATCAGGATCAAGCTCAGCATTGAAAGGCATGATCCCAAGATGAACCAGTCTCATATATGGCAGGTAAAGATATGAACTATTCTGTATTTTCTTCATAGTAAAGAAATCTTTCGGGTAGATCGGGTCAACTAATCTATCAAAAAGAACAATTAGATTACCATTGGTCAGTGTATCATGTTCATAGAATTTGCTATCCGGGAATAAGGGTAAGTATTTCTCTGATACAGCAAAAACCATTGGGTCAGCATATATCGAACGTTCAGTTGCACCACATATGATCTCTGCATAAAGCCTCTTGGTGAGAGCATGTTTTTCATTGATCACGCGGTTGATCGATGGCTGCAAGCCATTGAGAAACGTAAACATTTCTTGATATTTTTCATTCCTCCGATAAAAATGAAACAAATTCAGATATGCATTTTCGTCAGTACTGCCGATAGAGATCAATTGTTCTAAAACATGCACGGACTTGGTTTCATTTTTGAGCTTCTTATAACAATCATATAGATAATACAATGTAGTCTGAGATTCCGGATGCTCGTCATAATAAGCGTCGAAGTGTATTGCTGCTTGTTGATAGTGGTCTTTTTGATACTCGATCAACCCTTTTTCAAGCTCGCTACGACGTTTGAAAAAAGTTGAGCAGCTTAAGGATACAAGGAGTACTATGGTCCAAAAATAATGGCGAGACGACATTCTCTTAAAAGATTCAAGTTATTCTTCGAACCATGTATGCGCTTGGCATCCGATTGAGAAACTTTAATATCGGTCCGCGAGCTGCCGATGACATCGGTTGCCTTAATTCTAAGGGGGTTTTGTCCGATCCTCGGATCATTATATAGATCCTGCATTGTATACAGGACTAACCCCAGATCGATAATGAAATTCTGGTCAGCAAAATTGACCGAGTATATTTCCTCGAGAGCATCATTGTAAATCTTTGGGAAAAGACATGGTTTTAAATTAAGACCCCGGCAATCGATAATAATGCCGGTATATGCAGTGGTTTCGATCTGTTTTGGAACAAGCTCGATGTCCGGATGTACTGCTTTACCCTCAGGCCATTCCTGACCACAGTAAGGACATAGCATGGGGACAACGAGTTTTACAGAAGATGTTTTCGGCAAGATATAGAGCATTATTTTATTAGTTAAGGAAAGATTATAAACATATTCGGTACTGCCGTCGGTCAGATAATTTTGCTTGAGGATACGGTATTCCGTAAGAAGATTGGATATTTGATCATTGAGTTGAGTATTGATCTGGAGAAAATCCCTGACCAACATACTTTGATCGTATTGCAGATTGCCGAATTCCTTTTTCAATACATCAAATGCAGTCGCCTGATCAGTTGCTGAGGCCTTAAGCGTATAAGTTTCCCAGTTCATATCACCGGAAGTCGGTCCGGTAGCAAGAAGACAAAATAAAATAAAGAAAAACTTCAGTTTCAACATAATAACCTCCCTGCGATTTATTGCGATTCATCTGTGAATCGCAGCTTATGGCTGATGGCAGATGGTGAATAACAAATGTATTAATTTGCCATTCGCAATCAGCTCTTTGCTGTGTTACCCACGGTAACACAGAGCGGGCGACGGGATTCGAACCCGCGACCCTCGGCTTGGGAAGCCGATGCTCGACCCCTGAGCTACACCCGCAAATTCAAAAAAATTATATGCCAAATGGTGAAGATGTCAAGATTGATGATTTTTATTTATTCAAAAAACCTTGACCGTCCGCATAATTGACAGCGATTCAATTCTTTTGCACAATCATAACAGTAATTATAGGGTGTTGGGTTAATAGCGCAGTGCTGGCAAGGGATCAATTCAGAACCGTAAACCTCGCGACATTCAGGACACAGATATTTCTCGCCGTCATCCAGCCAGTCTCCAGATGAGCAGTTAATAGAAAACACGGTAATCAACAGCACGGCAATAAATGCAATGAAAAGTCGTTTGTAATTACTCATTGTTTTTGAATTTATAACTAAAAAGATATCTAATATAAATAGACCAATTTGAGAGGATATTTAGGTAATCCTGGTTGTGCAATTCGATCGATAGATTTCTATTAGGCTGCCAGCCAATACCGAAAGAATAATTATAACCGAACTCATGGGCGATATCTTCTTGAATAAGCCCGGTAACATTTGATTCTTTCAATCGCGCAAAATCATAAACAAAATTCGTACCGAAACGCAGATAGACTTTACGGATCAGGTATTCAACAGCCAGAGGGATCCTCAGGCTATTAGTGATCGCCTGGAGGTTATTGCCTGTTATATAACTATGAGTCGGTTGATAAAGGAAGTCATCACGCAACCCGATGACAAAAAAGCCATTTTCTGCCAGGGGCCATGCTTTTGCCCAACCGACTCGGGATATAAAGGTATGTCCAAAATACTTGAGTTTTCTTTCATGATCTGTAAGGTCGCTGTAGATCGAATAGGGCAAGGAGCTGATCTCGGCTCTTGATATTGGACCACCAAAAGTGAGATACCAGGATGTGAACCGGTTCCGTTGAGAAATTTCTGTATAATACAACCCGATGCGTCCGCTCGTGATACCGATTCGCTGATTATAGGTATCAATAAGATTATATTGCTCGATCCTTTCATAAAAGCCAGCAGCAATTTTAAGGTCAATATTTACTTTGCCGACATTAAATGATGTTTGAGCTCTTATAAAGTATTCAAGGTCCTTTAGTAAATAATTATTGAATGTTTGCTCATTGTCTAATTCATAGCGGTTAATGCAACCATCATTGTAAAAATTCCATATATCATCTTTGATCCTTAGCATCCAGAGGTCTTCGAATTCTATCGTATAATCTTCAGTGCTTTGCCAACCCGGATAACCTGATTCAAGTTCATAATTATATTCTAACCAGTACCTTGCGAACATGCCGATACGCCGTGAATGAAGCATGATACTCAAGGGCGTCGGTTCACTTTCATCATAGGCTATGCCGAACATTTTTGTACTCAATAGTTGTGGGTCACGATAGAGATCGGTTTGATAGTCAGGAATAAGCCAGGCAAAATCAGTGCCCAGGGCCTTTATTCGGGATGAATACTGCAGAGCATGAGTTGAAGTTATGAGAAGGACTAAACACACCAAAAAATGTCTCATGATCACCTCCTTTTTGCTTGAGTTTATCAAGTTAAGTGTAATGAGGAAAGTCTAATTGTCAAGATAGCAGATTGACAAGGTAATGTCAATATAAGTGTGGAAATTCTATTTAATGACTGCATAACGGCGATCCTTCCATTTCTTATTATATTTTGTGAATAAGGCATAAGTAATACGATCACAGCTTGCCTCATTGGCAAAAAGCGACATTGGACGTGTTCGCTTACGTAGCTCTTTGAATAAGCGCTCAATCATGTTCGTGGTTCGTATTTTAACCCATAACTTCTTATCTTCATCAAAAAAGACTAAGAGATCCTCAATATCCTTTTCCAGGCAATGGACCGCCTTAGGTACTCTACTACGCCACTTCCGACACCACCGCTTGAACCGCTTTACGGCCATACGATAATTCGCAGCTGCATAAATCCCCTTGGCTTCTGGCAAACACTCGTCTTGATAACGCCGCGGTATATAGTTCGCAACATTACGCAGCTTATGTACCCAACACCGCTGACGCTTAATATGCGGATATATCATATCCAATGCCGCATGCAAACCCGGACAACCATCAGTAATAACCAATCGTAAGTACTCACCTTGTAAACCACGACGATATAGATCATTCAATAATACAGTCCAGTCATGCTCACTCTCACTCTTGGCTATCCGATAATCTATTACCTCACGACGACCATCCCGCTTTATACCATAACCCACCAAAACAAGCTTCTTCACCGCCCGACCACAACTCACCACCCGCTGCACAACACCATCTAAAAATAAATAAATATACTCATCCGGTAAAGGTCGCTTATGATACTTGCTTACCTCTTTATCCAATGCCTTGGTAATCGATGATACCGTACTGGCACTCACTTCCTTATCTAATAAACTCCGCATTACCCAACCAACCTCACGCGTACTCACCCCACCAATAAAGATCTCACGTATGAATCGGTTAACCTTGTCCCAGCGGCGCTGATAACGGCGAAATACCACTGTCTGATAACCACCCTTCAGGGTCCGCGGCACAACTAAATCCTTGAGTAAACCAAAGGCAGTCACTAAATTACGATGCCGATAACCATTCCGGTAATCCACC
>JBARXB010000035.1:0-28924 GCA_049647165.1 bacterium | reverse complement strand
ACCCTGTTTTATACGTTTTTCAATACGCCTGGGATCGACCTCGATATCGAGGATAACACCTTCATTCATGGTCACGGACAAGGGCTGGGCGCAGCTCATCCCGCCCATACCGCCGGTAAGAACCCACTTGCCTTTTAAAGAACCAGCAAAATGCTTTTTCGCACAAGCGGCAAAAGTTTCATAAGTACCCTGGATTATACCCTGGGTACCGATATATATCCATGAACCAGCAGTCATCTGACCGTACATGATCAAACCTAGTGCTTCAAGTTTTCTGAAATAATCCCAATTAGCCCAGGCCGGGACCAGGAGTGAATTAGCGATTATAACACGCGGTGCATGTTTAAATGTCTTAAAAACCCCGACTGGTTTACCGGATTGAACGACCAGGGTTTCATCGTTTTCGAGTTTTCTTAATGAATCGACGATAGCATGAAAACATTCCCAGTTCCTTGCGGCTTTGCCGCTGCCGCCGTAGACGACGAGTTCGGCTGGGTTTTCAGCGACCTCAGGGTCGAGATTATTGTGGAGCATCCTCAAAGCGCCTTCTTGCTGCCAGCTCTTACATGAAATCTCTGTGCCTCTCGGCGCCGAGATTGGTTTATAGGCAAATTTATCCATCACGCCTCCTTGCATCAAAAACCCAATAAATTGGGAGACTACACTGTCTTAAATTATAGTTACCTGATTCATCAGGTTATTGCGAATAAACACCCAATCAATCCAGCTCTTTTGCAAAAGGGCTGGATAAATTGGGAAACTGCATTCACGGTTCCATTTGTTGGACTACACTACAACTTATGTTTCTATTCTATGTCAAAAATACTGTTTGTCAATGATTTGCTTTATTATGCCGGGGGATTATTGACTTCGCATTCATATTATATATAATTCAATCTATGAGAAAACAGGTTTTGCCATCATTTATTGAGATTGTTTCTCCAGCACTTTGTATAAAATGCTGGATTGCAATGACCACAGGGATTGTGTTATTATTCTTGTCTTGCGGCTTGCCGCCCAAACAGCAGGCCCAGAAAATATTGCTCGACGGTATCAATGATGAATCCGTTGTCATTCGGGTAAATGCGGCAAAGGGTTTAAAACAGATCAATGATGTTCAGGGCATAAAAATACTTTATGAAACACTGCGCAGCGATGATAAAAACGGTATTGTTGCTGCTTTAGGCGCGCTTTATGATCTAAAAGAGACGGGTTATGCGCCGGTCATCATAGAATTGACCGACCACAAAGATCCTTTAGTTCGAGCTGAGGCTTACCGACTCGTTTCGATCATGGACGACATGCAATGCCGGGATATCCTGGTCAAGGGCATACAGGACAAAGTTGCGAAAATAAGAAAATTCTCTTATCTCGGTTTGGAGAAATTTAAAGAAAAAACGATCATACGACACGGTCTACAGGATATCGATGTCCTCGTCAAAATGGCAGCAGCGACAGCATTGGCCCGGCTCGGTGAACCAGACCTTGAGAATTTTGTGCGCAACCAATTACAAGTCTTTAACCTTGAAATATGGAAGCAGGGTTTAAAGGCATTGGCTGAAATGGGTGATACATCAGCGATCGGTTTTATCAAAGAATCGCTCAATGACGCGCCCTGGGAATTGCGTCTGGCCGCGGTCGAGGCTTTATTGATTTTGGATAACAAAGAAGGCGTTTCCGTGTTAAAAGAAGCGCTGGAAACCGGTGATCCTTTTGTGAGGGTCAATGGTGTGCAGATACTAAATAAATACCGGATAAGCGAGGGACCAGATCTATTGACCGCCGCGACAAAAGACGAATATATTAATATTTCGGTCGTGGCGATCGAAGCGCTGGCAAAATACCGGCAGAAAGAATCACACAAGATTTTCATGGAACTTATGAAAGCGCCTAATCCGCTCGTGAAAATAGCTGCGGCGGCAGCTTTCCTGCAGGTTGAATAATGGGACTGAGACTCCATAATACACTCAGTAACAAAGTAGAAGATTTTAAACCGATCAAAGATATTGTTAGTATTTACACCTGCGGTTTAACGGTCCAGGGTCCACCGCATCTTGGTCATATCCGTGCTGCAATAGCGCGTGATGTTTTAATTCGCTGGCTCCTGCATTCGGGTTTTAGAGTTATCGCGCTGGAGAATTTCACGGATATCGACGACAAAATTATCGAAAAACAGAAAGAGCAAAAAAGAGACTGGCGGATTATTGCCGAAGAAAATATCGCCAAATATATGAAGTCCTGTGACGAGCTTAATATTATCAGAGCAAATATTTATCCAAGGGCATCTCAGCATATTGAGGAAATAATAAAGCTTGTGAGTATATTGGTTGCCAAAGGGTATGCCTATGAAAAAGGCGGCGACGTCTATTTTAAGGTGCGTTCGTTTGATGATTATGGTAAGCTCTCGAAAAAAAGTATTGATGATCTTATTTCTGGCGCGCGTTGCGTTCCTACTGAACATAAGAATGACCCGTTGGATTTCGCGTTGTGGAAAGCGGCAAAACCTGGTGAGCCCTACTGGCTAAGCCCATGGGGAAATGGCAGGCCTGGCTGGCATATTGAATGTTCGGCAATGTCCATGCACCATCTGGGAGAAACTTTTGATATCCATACCGGCGGTGAGGATTTGATCTTCCCGCACCATGAAAATGAGATCGCACAGTCAGTATGCGCTACGGGTAAGGAGTTTGCCCGGTACTGGTTGCACAATGGTTGGGTGACCTTAGGTGGTGAAAAAATGGCAAAATCTACTGGTCATTATTTCCTTATTGAGGATGTACTTAAAGACTACCGGCCAAATGTTATCAGGTTGTATCTTTTAAAAACCCAGTATCGTAACCAGATCGAATTTTCCCGGGAACGTCTCGACGAGGCAAAAGCAGCGTATTTAAGGATCCTGACCTATATCCATGGTTTTGAGAACCTCTGCGCAACTACTCAACCTCTGAACATAGCCGAATTCACCGAAGCGATGGATGACGACCTCAATACACCCAAGGCGCTCGGTATTATTTTTGATCTCATAAAACAGGGTTATGAAAAACCGAGTCAGGAGATAGCCGCGAGTGTTATGTATTATTTGCAGGTCCTGGGATTTAAGGATGATGTACCCCAGCGACCGCTTGGTGATGCTATGGTTATTTTGAACGAGGTTAAACAAAAACTCAGTGTTGGAAAAAACGAATTATTGAAAAAAGCAGCACAGGATCTTTGGGATCGTCTTGAGAAAATAACAAAGAGCGAGGAATTTTTCTCGACCGTCATCAATGTCCTGCTCGATATAAGGAATCAGCTTAGAGCTGAGAAGAATTACGAACTCGCGGATTTCATAAGAGAACACCTTGCTCAAAAGGGTATTCAAATTCTTGATCATGGAGATAAGAGTTCTTTTCGGGTGGAGATAAAATGATAAACGCGACACAGATTAGAAAGGGGATGCTCATTAAAATGGATGACGAACCGTATATTGTTTTAAAAGTATCCCATATTACACCGGGCAAAGGCAGGGCTTTTATCCAATGCGTTCTGAGAGCTCTTCAAGGCGGGTTTTCCAAAGACGTGAGGTTTCGCTCGAATGACCGGGTCGAAGAGACCGAGATCGAAACAATAGAAATGGAATATATCTACAATGCGGATAATCTTTATTATTTTATGGACCCGGAAAGTTATGAGCAGATACCTCTGGATGCTGACCTCATAGCCGACGCGACAAAGTTTCTCCAGACCAATACAAGGGTAAGAGTGGAATTTTATGAGGGCAAACCTTTTGGCATTATTCTGCCAAAACATGTGATTCTCAAGGTTATTGAAACGCAGGCATATATCAAAGAAGCGACTGCCCAGGCGCAGTCAAAGCCGGCTCAGCTTGAAGGCGGTCATACCTGTCAGGTGCCGTCTTTTGTCGATGTCGGGGATATGATAAAAGTCAATACAGAAACCGGTGAGTATCTTGAAAGAACGTGATATGCATTTTAGATTTAAAAACACCCCCACCTTCCTCCCCCTCAAGGGGGAGGATAAAGGAGGGGGATAAGGAGGTTTAATGGCTGAAGATATTCAAGAAGAGATTAAGAAAATAGCTGAAAAGATCCCGGGCTGCCGCTATGTAAGTCTTGTTGGTTATGATGGTATTACTGTTGTTCAGCATGTTATAGATGCTAATTTTGATATCAGTTTATATGATGCTGAGCTGTCATCGATCATGCTGTCATCAAAAGAAGTACGCAATAGCCTTAATTTAGGCAATGAGAAAGAACTGATTTGGCTCACGGACAATTCATTCTTTATTATTCACCCAATGGGCGAAGATTTCTTTATCTATTGCTGCCTTAAGCCAACTGGTTCAAACCCTGGTATGGCCAGGATCGAGTTGAATAAAGCAAAGGATGCGATCCGCAGGATTATTTATCCTGAATAATTAGTTCTTAAATAAGCACCACGTAGATTTTTTAGGGGGGTAGTATAAAACGTGTAGGTATACGAGCACTGTTGTCTATTGTTGTTGGTATTGTTTTTCAGAATTCATTCAATACGCAACTTGTAATTCTCCTGCTTGCTGGCATCTTTATTATCATACTTTCATTGTTCAAAAGAGATTTCTTATACATTTTTATTATCATACTTTCAATGGCTAATACACTGCTGCACAGGCCGGTTCATATTGATAGATTGGACCGAGCTATGCTCTTTACAGGTAATGTAATAAGTGAAGATAAACGAGTAAATTACACAAAGTTGACGATCAACTTGGAGCATATCCAAATCAATAACAGATTTATTAAATATGGACTGCCCGTGGAATTTTACACAAGGCTGGATGAAACAATGCTCGGCAAGAAAGTGCAGATAAAAGGTATCATAAAGAAGTCTTATAATCTACATAAACCCAATGTTCTTACTGGTCATGTTGTAAATATTGATGAACAATCGATTTTTCTTGGTAATATTATATATTCAGTAAGGCACTATATTTTACATGTTCTCAGTAAACTATTCAATCCTCAGCAATGTGATTTGGCGAAAGCTTTGATCCTCGGTGGCAGTGGACGTATCGGGAGTGATATGAAAGATATATTCAGTCGAGCCGGTATTCTACACATCTTGGCAGTATCAGGTTTGCACGTTGGTTTTGTCTGCGCGTTCATCAGCGCATTTCTTTTTCTTATCCCTGTTTCGACCCGATTAAAATTCAGTGCAATTATGGTAGTGCTTATATTATACGCAGGCCTTACCGGTTTTCGACCGAGTGTATGTCGAGCGACAATAATGGCTTTTCTGTTTGGTTTGGGATTAATTGTTCAACGTAATGTAGACAGTATCCATATTACGAATATGACGGCTTTGATTTTTCTTATTTTCAGGCCATCGCTTCTTTTTGATATTGGCGCTCAGCTGTCTTTTGCTGCAGTATACGGTATTTTTACTCTTTTCCCTCTTTTCAACAGCAGAATAATAAAGCGGATAAAATTCAGGGTTCTTAGAATGATGGCTGTTCCAATAGCCATTTCTTTATCTGCTCAGGTATTTGTTGCACCACTGCTCATCTATTATTTCCACCGACTTCCAACTATGGCCGTGATAACCAATTTTTTGATCGTACCCCTCGCTTCAGTGTGTGTTTGTTTATTATTTATCATTTTGACTAGCAATGCTTTTTCTATATTTTGTGCTCAATGTGTTGCTTTTTTAGTTTCACAATTATTTACATCATTAATGTTTATTGCAAGGTTTTTTGCGAATCTGCCTTTCTCTGTACTTACTCTTCAAATGTCACCGATATTCATACCTTTCTGCTATCTGTTGATTACTCGTAAAGCGCGGAGGTGGGCAGCTTATTCGTTAATAACTTTAATATGTTTATTTACTCTTGTGGGATTTTCTGACTGTCTGGTTATTAGGGCAACGCCTTTTGGTATATTGACTACAACCAAACATGGTCATTTATTCATAACCCAGAAATGCTCGTGTATCAATACTGCTCGCTTACTGAGTCATCATCAAATAGGGGAACTCGATTATTTGATCGCCCCCCGGTCGTACTTCCCGACTGGTAAAAAGTTCTTAGAAATGAGCGATCGATTGCATACCCAGTATATTACATTGGGGCAATTGTTGGTGAGAATAGGTTGTAACCTGGAAATTTTTTACCGGGACCGGCAGATTTACAAATATGATTTTAAGAACGATTTATCATCAACGCCGCAATTAATACAGTATATAGTCACCGATGGTAGCAAGACCTATCATTTTACTGCACCCTATAGCTGTTCAATTTTGGACCAAATGATAATTGATGTAAAAACCGCGGTTTTTAAAATAGCCACTTTGTTTTAATCAGTAGAGTGCTATTCGAGAGAGCCGACGGTTTTTTCGACCGCGTCGAGGATTTCACAGGATTTGACGAGTTCTTTCATCTTATTGTGGTCGTCATAAAGCGGCCGGTCTTCATCGAGGTGCGCGACGTGTTTACGCACGACTTTTTTCGCGATACTGACCCCTTTACCCGGTGTGAAATCACGAAAATCCAATGCCTGCGATGCACCCATGAATTCAATGCCCAAAACCCCATAGGCATTATCGATGATCTGCGCATTTTTGATCGCCGTATTCATGGCCATGGAAACAAAATCCTCCTGGTCAGCCGCAGCCGGTATCGACATGACTGACGCAGGTGCTGATAAAATCCTCTGTTCAGTAATGAGGGTGCATGCAGTATACTGGCTTAGCATCATACCCGACATCATACCCGCGCCTTTGGTCAGGAATGCCGGCAGACCGATACTGAGTGCGGGATTATTGAGCCGGTTAAACCTGCGTTCGGAAAGTACACAAACCATAGTAACCGCGGCACCGACCATATCCATTGGCAAGGAGACCGGTGTCCCCTGAAAATTAGCACCGGTAATAGTAAGATTATGTTCGGGTAAGAAAATAGGATTGTCGCCAACCCCATTCAGTTCAATTTCCACTTGGTTCCTGGCATAGGCGACTGCATCATGAGCCGCGCCAATAACCTGGGGTGAGGAACGCATAGAATAAGCATCCTGGACCTTTATTTTGAATTTCCCAGACAGCAAATCACTGCCTTCAATGCACTTTATTATTGCCTGGGCCGATCTTATCGCACCTGGAAAGCCGCGTGCCTGGTGGAGCCGTGTATCATATGGTTTTAAATTCGCATACAAGGCTTCCAAGGTCATGGCACAAGCGATCTCTGCCTGTTTTAGCCAACGGTCAATATCAACTAGCTGGATGGCACTCATTGCGGTGATGAGGTTGGAACCATTGATCGTCGCCAGTCCATCCCTTGCTTTTAGACCGGGGACTTTTATGCCGGCGCGTTCCATCGCTGTTTTTCCAGGCAGGCGTTCGCCCTGGAAATAGGCTTCGCCTTCACCCAAGAGCAGGAGCGCGATCTGAGACATCGGTGCAAGATCACCTGAAGCGCCGACCGAACCTTTTTGGCAAACTACCGGTGTCACGCCTTTATTGAGCATCTCTACCAAAGTCTGCGGGATCTCGGGACGGCAGCCGGAATTTCCCTTGGACAGTACATTGATCCGGCTGGTCATGGCACCCCGGATGTACTCAATGGGTGCTGGGTCCCCGATACCTGCCGCGTGGTTGTATATCAAAAATCTCTGGAACTGTTCGGTTTGTTCATCAGTGAGTATCACTTCGGAGAATTCGCCGATCCCAGTATTGACACCGTACATGATCTCGTGTGCCTGGATTTTTTCTTCGAGCATTGCCCGGCACTTCTTGATACGTTCGATAGCTCGGTCAGGGAGTTCTACTTTTTCATTGTGGCGTGCAATATCGACTATTTTCTCAACTGTTAAATGTTCACCATCAAGGATAATTGGCATTTTGTCTCCTTATATTTCCAAGCCTGATAAACCCCGCTCCTCTTCGAGGGGCGGGGGTAAATCAAACAACTACAGTTAAATATTCATGTAAAGTGACATTGATTAAGTATTCATATCTTACTCGGCTCGCCACAAAAGTCAACCCCGTTAGAGAATACCAACGTTGAGTTGTGCTCGATCCTGAGAGCAGGAATATGAATTTGTCCGATATTAGGGTTTACGAGTTCATGAGATTGTATTATCTAACGGGGTCAACATCAAGCGATGGGATCAACAGGCACCATTGACAAAATATAATGTGTTGGTATAATTAATATATAGTTTTGGGTGAATACATAAGACTTAAGTATGTAGAGTTATGTATTATGAATATTTGATAGGTAATGAGTATTTATTAAAAACACGCATTCATAGGAGGATGTATGAAGAAAATATTGTTTTTAGTCATACCGATTTTCTGCCTGTCCGTTCCGTCAGATTGGCAAGAAGTGAAGACTTTTACCCAACCCGATGCGACACAGTTTCAGGGTCGACTGATCGGTGACGAGCATTATCATTTTGTTGAAGACCTTGAAGGATATGTCATAGTAAATAATGTGCAGGGGTGGTGGACCTATGCTAAAAAAGAAAATGGTTTATTAGAACCCACAAAATTCATAGTCGGTTCCAGCCTACCACCATATACGCCGCACTTACGACCTTCTATTGATGCGGTAGCAAGATTGGAAAGAAATAAATATACGATGATCAATCAATATCCGAATATGTTGGCCGAGAATGAAGCAAAAGTTGAAATAGAAATACAAAGACTCGGTAGAGATCTAACAAATAAAGAGTTGAATAGATTGCTGGGGTTAACCGGCGAGAATTCACTGATCTGCCTGTTAGCAGCGTTTTCAGATTCGGGTTTTGGTTGGGTCGCGATTGGCGAGACTCCGGCGGCAACTCAGGAAAGACGGCACTTCTGGGGTATTGCTTTTGGTGACAGTGTGCCGCCACTGGCACCGGATTCTTCAAGATATTCTATGAACAATTATTACTGGGAAGCAGCCTATGCAAAACTAAAATGGACTGGCGACATCGATTCGATCAGAAATTCGAATCGGACACGATCATCGGCAAATACCTCGACCACGTCGTATATCCGAGATGCCTGTGTAGCCGCAGATCCCTATATAAATTTCTCTTTGTATGATGATAATGGGGATGGATATGTTGACCAGCTTTTTGTAATACATCCAGGCAGGGGTGAAGAGGAATCAGGCGATCCACTTGATATCTGGTCAGCATCATATACTGGTTTGAGTTTTGGACCATATGACGGCGTGCGGATCAACCGTGCTGTAGTGATCCCTGAGAATGCCAAATTAGGGGTATTCTGCCACGAGTTATTCCACCAATTCGCTTCAGCACCTGATCTGTACGATTATAACTATGACGGAAACGGGATTGGTGATTATTGTTTAATGTCATCTGGTTCCTGGAACGGTGATCCCGGTGGTACAAGCCCTTCTCATATGTGCGCTTTGCTCAAATATGATTGTGACGGCGGCTGGGGTTCAGGTTCAGGCAGTATTTCCGGATGGTTAGGTGCGTCCGCTGTGAAAATACCGAGTGAGCTGACAGCTAATGGTAAATACTATATCACACAACTCGATTCGCAGCCGGGTACTTCACTTGATCATGAACGTTTATATATTCTTCAAAACAGTGCATTCAGTGTCATCGATGAATATTTTCTGCTGGCAAACCGGCAACTCAGCGGCACTTATGAGAGTGGTCTGCCGCGTGCTGGTTTATGTATCTACCACCTTGATCGTGACCAGAGTGCGGGAGGTCGGTATAATAACGGACCGCCCGGGATTAGCTATTATCGAATGTTCCATGAAATGCCGAACTATGATCCAAACTGGTATTACTATCTTTCCGCTTTTGGCGGTTCGGATACGGTCATGTACAATCGCACCGATTTTATTGCTCCTTATGCAGCAGATTATGGTTATATAAACTTTGATACTCAATCAGAACCTAACTGCGGCAGGAACACAAATAATAATTCTACACCATCGAGCTGGGGACCGGTAGTGACTGGTATCAGCACGAGTGGATACAATATGTATTTCAATGTCGGCAGGATGGCTTCAAACCCTGCATCACCAGCGATAAAGGTACATTCATATACTATTAAAGATCCAATTACTCCTGGTTACAATAACAATGATAATAATGCGTTTAATGCCGGTGAGCTCGATACCCTGATCCTCACATTCTATAATAGTGCGGCTAATGCAACATCTGTTCAGGAATCATTATATACATCAGATCCTTACGTCAATGTCGTTAACCCGGGGATGAAATCAATCGGTGATATTTCCTACAATACGTATGCATCAGATGCAGCTAATCCGCACCTTATAAGAGTCGCTCCTGATGCGCCGGCTAATCACTCAGCTGCCTTTCATTACAAGGTCACAGCTACGGGCTACATAGATACCGGTACGGTATTTATATCGCTTAACCCGCTTGATGTAGTTTGGAAATTCAGACCAGCTGATGTGACCCACAGTAAATTCAGACCGATGGCACTCGCTGTTTACAATGATACAATTTTCCTTTCTGATGGCGATTCTCTGCCGCCTTTAAGTGGAACCTATCGCCTTTATAAATTTCGCCCGGACGGTACACTGCATTCATCGGTAAATAATCCGGGAGGTTCTTATGTCGGCAGCTGTGATGTTGAACCGTCGAGCGGTAATCTTTACTGGAGTATTGGCGATGCTTGTTATCAAACAACACGGTCGTTTGCTTTTGTTAATAGTTTCACCCACCACAACAGCTCCTGGGGAGGTACCCCGATGAAACGTGTCCGGGGTTTGACTTTTGCACCGAGTAATGCGCCTACGAATTACGGTACGGATTCATTCTTCGTTTACTGGCATACCTATGAACCGGCTTATGAAGAGTCGCTAAAGATGACTTCTACACCGACCGCAGGCACTGCATTGAGACGCGCTGGCTGGGTGATACCTGAAGGTGAGGCGTCACCCATGGACCACTGGCGTAATGGCAGAGGTCTTGAGCATGACGGCTGGTGTTTCTGGCGTATTTGTTTATTCACTCAGGAAATCTATCGAGGTCGCGCACCAGTGAATGTATTTACATCGATCGACACACTTTTCACAATGCTGAACCCGGCATACTGGGGCGTATACCCAGGGTATGATCTGGATTTCCAGAAAAAAAGTTCAGATGGAAGCGAACCTCATACTGCGTATGCGCGAGGGAATGAATTCTTTTTATGGACATTAAATATCGAAAGTTCAGAAGTGATGAAAGTTGACGTTTCATCGGTTGTCCTTCCATCACCGGTTGAAAATGTCTTTGTTGCAAGAAGCGGGAACAATAATCTTGTGATATGGGATGAAAAGAATCATACAGTAAATCCTGATACAACGGAACATATCGTGCGCTATATCATCTATCGCACTGACAATCCCAATGCGATCGGTGACAGTATCGGTTATTATAATGCCCGCACTGGATATGAAGCTGATACGTTTGTGGATTTCAATCCAGCAGCAGATTGGACTGTGTATTACCGGGTATCTGCGGTTAATTGGTTCGGTTTTATGCCCGGTCATTCTAACCGTAGTAGCGGAATCATAAGTGTTGAAGAATCGCCGACTGAACCATCTTACAGACTTATGTTTTATCAGATTATGCCAACGATTACCGGTAAAGCCCTGAACTTAGAATATGAGATACCGGAGTGTGTAGAGGTGAGTTTAAAGATTTATAATAGTTTAGGAGCAGTCGTACGCACGGTCGTTACTCAAAAAGCTATGCCTGGTAAGTATCAAATGACATGGTTTCTCACTGATGATCAAGACCGTAATTTAGCCAACGGAATATATTTTGTACGCTTCACAGCAGGCGATAAATACGAAAAGATACAGAAAATTATTCTTATGCGCTAACGAGAAGATCCTCGATCCGTTATTTATTTTAGTGCTCTGCCGGAATAAACGGCACCTAAAAAACCAACACCATGTTTTCATGCTCTATGCACTTTGCCCTTTGCTCTATGCCCGGTAGCAGGGGTTGACCTTTAGTATTTTTACAATATACTCATGAAAACACATGAAAGCATTGCCCAGAAATTTTATTTCGCTTTTCTTTAGTGATATTATAGGTCGTCTCCTTGGTTTTATAGCGACTGTATACATCGCCCGACTGCTCGGTGCTCAGGGGTTGGGCTTATTGAGTTATGGTGTGGCTTTCTTAACATATGCCTTGCTTTTTGCCGATCCTGGATTGACGACGATCGGCGCGCGTGAGATCGCCAAGGATACAGGTAACCAAAGGATAATTGAGGATATCCTCGGTTTAAGACTTGTTCTGACGATCGCAGTTTTCATCCTTTTTGCTTTTGGCGTCTATTTGATACCGGGGCAGCTGAGTACAAAGACGATCATATGGACTTATCTCGTTTCGTTATTCCCACTTGTCTTCATCCTGGAATTCGTTTTTCAGGGCAGACAGGAAATGCATTTTATCGGCATATCGCGTCTACTCCAATACATTGTCTATGTTTTTCTTCTTTACATCTTCCTTAAAGAGCGGATAGATATTTATAATGTGCCCGTTTACTTTTTCTTTGGTTATCTGGTCGCAATACTTTTCCTCATCGTCGTCTTTTTTTTAAAATCCCGCTCATTGAGTATAAGATTTTCCCTAAAAGCCTGGCGTAAAATCCTCGCCATGGCCATGCCGGTTGGCTTTGCGACTATCTTTAGCCAGGTTGCGCTCTATTTACCGGTCGTGGCTCTGGGTCTTTTGCATTCCAAGATCGAGGTTGGTTTATACAGTGCTGCTTATAAAATAGTCGCTATGCTTTTGATCATCGAGCGTGTTTTTCATTTTGTGTTTTTCCCGGTAATTTCTCGTCAGTATCGGAGCGCAAAGGACAGACTGAGTCGCAGTTTTGCACTCCTTGTCAGGATACTTTTTGCTGTTACAATGCCGGTTGCAGTGTGCGGTATCGTTATCGCCGGTAATATCATTAATTTTATATATGGTGCTGAGTTCAGTAATTCAGTGCTTGTGCTACGGATACTTCTTTTGTATTTCTTGATAACACCAGTCAATACGATTTTTGGTTACGGTCTTGTTGCTATTGACCAGCAGCGCAAGTTTTTCAAAGTTATCACCTATACCGCACTTATCTCTGTTGTTCTGGTTATTAGTCTTGGTTATTTATTAAAAGCACCAGGTGCAGCTCTTGCCTTGCTCGGTAGTGAGACAATAGGTATTATCCTTATGAACCGGCAGTTGAAAAAACATATTGATTTTAAAAGCCTCAAACAAACAAGCAAGCCGTTCATCGCGGCATTGGTTACAGGATTTGTTTTGTACATTTTCCGGCAAGGTCATGTTGTGATGATTGTTTTTGCTGGTGTGGTCATATATTCACTTGTCTTTTATGGTATCAAGGGATTTTCCCTGAAAGAATTATCCGATTTTAAAAATGTTTTAACTGCGAAATAAAAAAGGGCTGCATATGCAGCCCTTTTTTATTGAATGATCGGTCATCTTAGTTTATCGTAGCACTCAGTAATTCGGTGATCGCCTCAAAACTCGTTAAACTGTCCACAGAGGTTTGTTCACCCAGCACATAGCCGACATCCGGTGCATAATAGGTATATACAGTGTCATCGCCTGGTGTGCTGATCGAGGCGATGCGCCAGCATTCAGTATATGTACCTGCAGGAACTTGAACGTCTTGCTGACCCATGACGACTGCGGTCGTGGTCAGTACGCTGTCTGAACTTACAGTCCAGGTATTGCCGTTTTCAATAGGTAGAACAAGAGTTGTATCTGGTTCAGTATCGGCCTTGTCTTCATATGAGAGCAGATAATCTTCGGTTTCCTCGATGAATGAGGTATCAGTGACATCGGCTATGAGTGTATCGTCCCAGGTAGTCGTTGAGATGATCTCAAAAACCGGGGTCCCAGCATCGAGCGTTGTCTCAGCACTAATCTCTGCATCGGTTTCACCGGTTAAGATTGTCGTATCAGCCGTTACTGAATCGACTTGGACGATAGTCGTCATTGTGGTTTGATAAAGCCATGTATTGCCAACGGTAATTGGAAAGTATATAGCTTCACCACCGCAACCAATTACGAATGCGATGATCGGTAATAAAAACAAGAGTTTTTTCATGCAACCTCCTTATTGGTTGATTATATCTGTATTTACATATATGTCAAGGGTTGACCCCGTTAGAGAATACCAACGTTAAGTCTTCCTTAATCCTAACAGCAGGAATATAGGATTCTTACAGTATCGGGTATTACAAATGCTTTATAATGTATTCTCTAACGGGGTTGACTGTCCATAAAATCTGCATATAATAGACGCGGTGGCAAAGAAGGTCATTTAATAAATCCTAACCTTGTGCTGTAATAAAGTGATATTTTAAGTGAAAACTATAGTTGTTGTTTTAAAACAAGGAGATTAAGATGAAACAATACAAGAATTTCATTGGTGGTAAGTTTCTTGATTCAAAATCAGGTCGAACATTCGAGAACCGAAATCCGGCGAACTGGGATGAAGTCGTCGGCATTTTTCCTAAATCGAATATTGAGGATCTCAATGATGCGGTCGCGGTCGCAAAAAAAGCTTATGAAGAATGGCGTAGGGTGCCCTGGCCAGTGCGCTCGGAGATCATGCGAAAAGTTGCGGAAATCATGATCGCAAAAAAAGAAGAGCTGGCGCAGGTAATGACAAGGGAAATGGGTAAGGTGATCAAGGAAACACGCGGCGATACCCAGGAAGGTATTGATACTGCATTATATGCATCAGTAGAAGGGAGGAAGTACTTTGGTTATACATTACCCTCTGAATTACGTAATAAATCCTGCATGACCAGACGGGATCCGCTTGGTGTGTGGGGTCTTATTACACCCTGGAATTTTCCTATTGCGATCCCAACCTGGAAGATATTTCCCTGTTTATTGAGCGGCAATACAGCGATAATAAAACCGGCGACGTACACACCAGCATCGGTGGGTGAACTAGCTCAGATATTCAAAGAAGCGGGTTTGCCAGATGGTGTGCTCAATGTTGTCTATGGCGGCGGTAGTGAGATCGGCGAAGGTCTTTTAAACCATAAGGACATTGTTGGCATTTCATTCACCGGTTCGTCAGATATCGGTCAAAGGATCGGCGAAGTTTGCGGTAAAACTTTGAAGCGGTGCTCTTTGGAATTAGGTGGCAAGAACGGTCAGGTTGTTCTAAAAGATGCTAATCTAGAACTCGCGCTGGAAGGTGTTTTATGGGGTGCATTTGGCACGACCGGTCAGCGTTGTACTGCGACGTCCCGATTGATACTTGAAGCTCCGATCTATGATAAGTTCATTGATATGCTCAAGACCCGAACCGATTCACTGAAGTTAGGTGATGGTCTGAATGAAGCTATCGACGTCGGACCATTGGTTAGCGAATCACAGCGGGAAAGCATACATAGTTATGTGGAAATAGGCAAAAAAGAAGGTGCCAAGTTAATCGCCGGCGGGGGATTATATGAAAAGGGTGAATGTTCAAAAGGTTGGTTCTATAAGCCAACCATATTTGCTGATGTAATGCCGAATATGCGAATTGCTCAAGAAGAGATTTTTGGTCCAGTGCTTTCGGTGATAAAAGCAAAAGATTTTCAAGAAGCGATGTCTATATTGAACAATACTGTATACGGTCTCTCATCAGCAATTTACACTAATGATCTGAACCTGGCGCATAAAGCTATTGAAATTGCCGAGACCGGTATTGTTTATATCAATGCACCTACTATCGGTGCTGAGTGCCATCTTCCATTCGGCGGTATGAAAAACACAGGTAATGGACACCGCGAGGGTGGCTGGACCGCTTATGAGATTTTTACTGAAATAAAGACAGTTTATATCGATTACTCAGGTTGTCTGCAAAAAGCGCAGATCGACACTGCGGAGTGATAGCAGAAAACGAAAGGAAAGTCAATGGCTAGAAAAAAACGAAGGAGCATTAAGCGAAAAGGTATCAAGAGAAGACCTTTAATAAAAACAACCCCTCCTGGTCCTAAGGCAAGGGAAGTATTGAGGCAGGATAATAAATATGTCTCACCTTCATATACGCGACCATATCCATTGGTTATTGAGAAAGGTCTTGGCGTTTGGGTCACTGACGTCGACGGTAATGTATTTCTTGATCTCGCAGCTGGTATCGGTGTTGTGGCAAGCGGCCACTCCCACCCTCTTGTAGCAAAAGCGGCAAAGGAGCAACTTGATAAGTTCTTTCATATGTCGGGCACGGATTTTTACTATGCATTGCAGGCAAAACTGGCTGAGAAATTAGCGGAAATCGTGCCCGGTGCGAAAAACAAAAAAGTTTTCTTTGGTAATTCCGGAACTGAGGCAGTTGAGTGTGCCATGAAATTATCTCGTTATCATACCCGACGACCGTGTTATATCGCTTTCACCGGTGCTTTCCATGGCCGAACCATGGGATCATTGTCGCTTACTGCTTCAAAAGCAGTCCAGAGAAAATATTTCGCGCCGCTTTTATCTGGCGTAACCCATGTTTCGTACGCCTATTGCTATCGTTGTCCTTTTAACCTTAGATATCCAGCCTGCGAAACAGCCTGTGTTAAACATATCGATGATATAGTTTTCAAAAAGATTGTGCCGCCTGAAGAAGTAGCTGCAATCTTTGTTGAACCGATACAAGGTGAGGGTGGTTATATAGTTCCACCACCGAGGTTCTTGCCGGAGTTGAGAAAACTGTGTGATAAATACGGGATATTGCTTGTTGATGATGAGGTGCAGGCGGGTATGGGTAGAACCGGTAGGATGTTCGCTATCGAGCATTTTAATACCAAAGCAGATATTTATTGTATTGCTAAAGGTATTGCTTCAGGTCTGCCGCTCGGTACCTGTGTTGCACGCTCAGGTATTATGGATTGGCAGCCAGGTGCTCATGCAAGCACATTTGGTGGCAATCCGGTATCCTGTGCGGCAGCGCTAAAGACTATAGAATTGCTGGAAAATGGGCTTATTGAAAATGCCGGTGCAGTCGGCAAGGTCGGTATCGAACGACTGAATGACCTTGCGCAGAAATATGATTTCATAGGCGATGTGCGCGGAAAAGGATTGATGATCGGGATCGAACTCGTGGTTGATAAGGCGACCAAGGAACCCGTTAATGATAAACGAAACGCAGTTGTTTATGAAGCATTTAAACAGGGTTTATTGCTATTGGGTGCGGGTGAGTCGACATTAAGGTTGATCCCGCCGCTTGTAATTAAAGAATCGGAGCTACTCGTTGGTATTGATATAATTGAATCGGCTTTGCAAAAGGTCTTCCGAATTAGTTGATCGTATCACAAACAAAAAAGGGCTGCATAAGCAGCCCTTTTTTCTAATTCTTTTTATTGAGGCCACATATAAATACCATACCAGACTGTGCAAGTATCGTATTTTGTACCATAGTATTCATCGACCGCGATGAAACGCAGTAAGACACGTGCTGAGTATCCAGGCTCGATATGATTCCAGACTGGTGTAAGAGGTAAGGAAAGGTTCATGAGTCTAAACGTATCAATTACTGCAGGGTCAACTATGCCCTCTATTTTGAAATATAATGCCATTTCATCAGGACCAAAGAATAGGTTGCCGCTTTCATCATAGTATTCCCAGATAACTTTATCAAGATAGCAATCAACAGAATTTTCAGCAACGAATGCTACGGTATCGATTCTTGCTGCTGCAAGTGTATCCCCCAAACTTGTATACCAACCAACTGGGTTCATGCGCACGACTTCAATATCCGGCTCTAACGCAATATTATCTGTTGCGTAATCACAAGCTGCAAATAGAATAATCACCCCGAAAAGTACTAAAATCCTCTTCATCATTCCTCCTTTTTCACGTTTTGATAATTTTATTCAATATTCTTGATTTGTCAAGAGTTAATTTAGAGAGTGATGTTACCAGGCAGAAATGTTAATAGTTATTACTAAGCGGAAATGTTAATTTTTTACCGATCTCGTGATTGCTGTTATTCTTTACTTTATTGTCTTTATTTTTGTACCCGAATAGTAATGATATAATATTCGTTTATAATCTTTACCCTGGCGCGCCATTTCAATAGCCCCGAATTGACACATACCGACACCATGTCCCCAGCCTTTACCTTCAATAACAACTTTGTCACCCTTTGCTTTAAGGGTGATGTAGTTTGATTTCAGCAGTCCACCAGGGTCTTTGTTATCACCAAATACAGTTCGTATATGATATCCTGGTATTGTGTATTCATTTTTTTTCGTATTGATGACGAGTTTTAAAACACGTTTACTCTTACGGTTCTTTATGAGTTTTATATTTTTTATTAGTTCATCGGCAGGTATTTTCGTACCGATACTCGCTAACTTATTTCTTACTTTGTCAAAGAAAACATCCTTGGCAAGTTCTTTTTGCCATTCAAAATGAGGACTTTTCGAGCAATAGGTACATTTAACACTTTTTAGGTAGGGTGGCGGATCGCCTGGCCAGGCATCGTTGAAATCAGCAGTTCTTCCGCCGCATGTCGAGTGATACTTTGCCTCGACCGGCGAGTTTTTGTAGGTGAGGATCTGACCTTTGGTTTGGTCGACTGCAAGGTTAGTCAATTCGCTTTCACGAGAAACTCCATGATACACCTGATCACGAATTGTTGCATAGAGGTCAAACCCAAGGTGTTCATACTGATTAAGGTGTGACCATGCATAGGTCCTTGCTGCTACAGCTTGTGCCTTAGCTGCTTCAAATAGCGTTTGTGAAATTCTACCGATCTCGCAGGGTACAACGCCCTTGAGATAATCCTCAAGATCAACGGCATTGATAACCCAGATTTTTCCATCGGTCATTTGAACCTTGAGATTACCACGGTATTTCTTTTTGTTAACGAAAACAAAGCCGTTCTTAGGGGTGAAGTACTGCGGTAGATCACTGCTTAGAGTAAGCCGGTGATCGTTCAAAAAGGCCTGGTTTTTGATACCACTAATAGAAACGCTGTCTGCACCGCAGATTATTGCGACCCTTATTAGGTTATCTTTGCGCGTGCTCCGGACATAGGGTACACAATTAAAAAAAACACAGATTATTAAGAAAAAAAGAAATGGTTTATGATGAGCAGAATTCATTTGTAATTTGCTATTTGGCATTTGGAAGCAAATGATTTATATTTTTGGTCATATTCTGATAATGGCTGCCTTTCCAGTAAATTCGCTGGCAATTTGGACATATCGCGAATTCATCGAATCTCCTGTATGTAAAAAAAGGGATTTTATCTTTGATCGAATTTTTTTCAACACGTCGCAGCTTGCGATTACATTCGATACAGCGTGAAAATGGTGCGATTTGATCTTGAAGGTCATATTCGCTAATGATGTGCTCAAGTTGCCTGACTGGTTTGGAATCTTCTACAAAGAAGACTTTTTTTTTCGTCCCTAAGCGAGTATTTCGGGTGAGTATGATCCGGTTTTCCTTTCTCGCCTCAAGTAAGATAGCGATGCCATGATTTGTATAGGCAGTATCAATACCACATATCCTTAGAAGTTTACATAGCCTGCCCAGCATACCATTACAGATAAATTTCTTTGCCATTACTCAAGGAAGCTTCATTAAAATATTGAAAAGAAGTAAAAGACGGCTTGGATTTCTTTCGAGAGAATAGATGCTGGCATTCAACAGCTCGATAGTTTCAGCAATTTGTTCAAGTGACAGCGTCTTCACTTTTTTGTTTAGAATGGGTTCGAGTGAAGTGTTCAATGCTATTTTTATTTTTTTGTAAAAGAGAAGTCGGTACATTAGCAAAAGCGGGTACAGGATATCGACAATTTTTTTTCTTTCATATTCTCTTGCGATTTGCGCGGCGGTCTCAGTGGATAAGGGACATCGCTTAAAAATATCGCAGACGCTATCGAGCAGGTCATTTTCCCGCAATATCATGATTTCGCCCGGGCTACCGAGCATGTAGTCATCTTGTCCATCAAATATTATTTTTTTTATCTGCTCATTGTTGAGGTGTGTAAGGCGGATGTGTTGACACCTTGAGCGTATGGTCGGCAGCAAAGAATTCGGTCGCGATGAGGTTAATATAAAAAAAGTATCCAGGGGTGGTTCTTCCAGAGTTTTCAGAAAACAATTAGCTGCCTCAGCAGTCATACGGTCGGCCTCAATGATCAGGACAACTCTTTTGGAACCGATACTCGGCATATGGACAAGTCTTTTAATAACATCTCTGATCTGTTCGATCAAAATTGCAGTTCGATCTTCGAATTCCACTACTGGATTATCGCGCAAATAGGTTTTTGTATACTCATAGATCTTGTCTTCTTTATCCTTTATTTTTGACGGTATAGGACCGATGAGCATAAAATTGGTCGATTGCGGAGGACAGTTCAGCATTTCTGAGAGTTTGAAACCGAACAGCCTTTTACCGACACCCTTGGGACCGGTGAACAAGAAGTTATACAGGTTTTCATTTTTTATTGCTGTACGGATAAATCTTTTTGCTGTATCTTGTCCAACCACTTCGTCGAGATAGTCGAGCACTTTCAATTATAATGCAAATATGCCTGTGGTCAAGCCTGGCTGAAAAAGAAATCCTTAAGACGATTTTTTAAAATATCGAGTCCAGTATGTTCTTTTGCCGAAACGAAGACAGCGTCGGGATACCTTCGCTTACACCGATCTTTTTCTTCATCAAATAATCTATCTATCTTATTGAATACCAGTATTTTTTTTGTTTCATGTGAAGCGATTTCTTCAAGCACATTGTCGACCGTTGATATCTTTGCTTCAAAATCCTCATCAGTTGCGTCGATGATATGTACGAGTATATCAGCTTCTAGAACTTCTGCTAGGGTAGCTTGGAATGAGGCAATTAAATTGTGCGGTAAATCCTTTAGAAAGCCTACTGTATCGCTTATCAGCATTTTATATTTTGGTGGCACAAAAAGGACCGATGTATTCGAATCAAGGGTCGAAAACAGATGGTCAGAAATAACAAGGTCTGCATTGGTCAATGCACTGACCAGCGATGACTTACCAGCATTGGTGTAACCGACTACAGCGATTTTAGGGATACCCTTGCGGTTCTTGCGCTGTACTCTCTTAGTGCGTTCTATTTTCTTGATCGTTCGTTTAAGTGTGGCGATGCTTTGTTTTATGCGTCGGCGGTCGATTTCCAGTTTCTTTTCACCTGGACCGCGTGTGCCGATGCCCCCACCAAGGCGGGAATACTCGAGTCCTTTACCGATCAATCTGGGAAGACGATATTCCAGTTGTGCCAGTTCAACCTGAATTTTTGATTCCTTGGTTCTGGCGTGTTTTGCGAAAATATCGAGGATCAGGGTCGTTCGATCGATAACACGCACATCAGCGATTTTTTCAATATTCCTGATCTGCGCGGCCGATAGATTCTGATCAAAAATAATTAGATCAATGTCATGTGTCCTACAGATGTCCGCTAATTCTTTTACTTTACCGATGCCGATAAGAGTTGCTGGATCAAGGTGACGTTTTACCTGGATGAAACTCTCGATCACCTCTCCGCCAGCAGTTTTTGTAAGATTAGCAAGTTCTTCCAGGGACTGGATGACTGCCCAGCGTTCTTTAGGTGATCGTGCCGTACTTATCAGTAAAACCTTTTCCTGGTCTATGTCTTGGTTAGTTGCTACAGGTAGTTTCTTTGTCAATTTCGCGATGATTTTATATGAGTGTAAATGATGCGCTGGATCATTGTCTGAAGCGTACCAAAGGTCAGTATCACCAGGACATAGATCATGATATATGTACCAAGAAAAGAGCCAATGAGTACCAGCAGCACACGGGTAAACCTCTCAAAGAATCCGACTTGTGGTGATACACCCAGTCCTTCACCGCGTGCCCGAGTATAACTTACCATCATTGAACCGAACATCGCTGTGAATATCCAAAAAAGGGCATAGCTTTCGTGAGTATAATAATACAAGAATAAACCGAGGTAGATCAGAAACTCATTCACACGGTCCACGGTGGAATCCAGAAAACCGCCTATTTTAGTTACCTTGTTTGTCTGTCTTGCGATTTCCCCGTCAAAGGTATCAAAAACCCCGCAAAGGAAAAGAAATATGGCACCTACCCAGAAAGTTCCACGCCAGTAAAATAGAAAAGCGATGATACCCAAAAATAGACTCAAAAGCGTGATCACATTGGGGTGTATTTTCATCCGGATGAGTACACTGACTATTGGTTTGACAAAATATTTTTTACCCAAAAGCTTGATTTTATCCATCAACACCACCCAAAACGACCGTAAACTCACCTTTCTGAACAGGTATTTTCTTGAGTACTTCACTTATTCTTGCACGTTGTATCTCCTCGTGGTATTTTGTCAACTCGCGGCACAACACGATCTGTCGGTCACCAACAGTATCCAGTAATTCATTTAATAGTTTTTCAATGCGCATGGGTGATTCAAAAAACACAATAGTTCGATTTTCTTTTTTGAATGATTCCAGTTTTTTCTTGCGACGCCCGGCTTTTTTTGGTAAAAACCCCTCGAAAATAAAATTATTAACCGGCAGCCCAGCTATAGCAAGGGCTGCGGTAACCGCCGAAGGTCCGGGGATCACTAAAACCCGGATATTCTTTTTAATAACTTCTTGAATGAGAACATAACCCGGATCTGAAATTAAAGGCATACCTGCATTGCAGATAAGTGCAACCTTACGCTCTGCTTGTAATAAAGCTATGATCTGAGGCAGTTTTTTTCTTTCATTATGTTCATGATAAGAAATGAGCTTTTTGTGGATATCGTACTTGTTCAATAAAATGCCAGCACGACGCGTGTCCTCACAGACTATCACATCAACGCCCTGTAAAGTATTTATCGCTCTTATAGTGATATCTTCCAAGTTCCCGATTGGTGTTGCCACAATATAAAGGGGCATTAAATCTTTAACTTTGTGTAGTCAAAAAAGCCGAGTGATTTCAATGCAAAACGGTAATCATTAAGTACTTTTTTTGCCATTACTTCGCTTTCTTTACCTAAAAAGGTTGAAAATGATTCATGTATCAAATCGAACCAGCGTGCCATACCCTGAGCAAATAATCTTGGTTCAACAACTATTTTTCCTGATATTTTTAGGTCTGCTTCGATCTTGAAATGTTCGATAAATGGAAACTCCTTTTGGACCGTGGCTTTAGATCGTATGAAAGTTTTTAATACCAGATTCTCCCCGATAGGATGCGAGTAGCTCTTGAGTAATGCTGAGAAGATCTTACAAAGCATATCAACCTGCGCTGGTGTTGCCTGAATATTGGTTAGATCCTCTACACGATCAAAGATAGATATCTTAATATTTGGTTTCAAAAGGAACATAGCTATTGCATTATCTTCAAGTTTCTTTGCACTACCGGCAACATAACATGCTTTTATTTGCCCTGTATCAAAATATATAAAAGATTCTTCAATATCAGCTTTCACCCAGATGAAACCGGTAAATTCAGTCGTCTTCAGTTTATCAATGAAGACCTTTGGCTGTAGTCGAGTAAAATCAACATTGGCTTTTATCGGATCCACGGTCATCGTAGAAATAATGAGATTTATCAACATCTCGTCGGTTGCATACTCTGACAGCATGCCTGATGTCGCATTCTTGGCTTTTTCCACAACCTCGCTTATCGGTACGATCTCGCGTGTTTTTCGGCTGATCCTTGCGGCATTAAAGGGTTCCCCTTCTTTTAAGAAAATCAGTTCGATACTATCAGGATAGATTATGGAAATATAGCCAGATATTTTATGCGCTCTTTTTCTTTTTGACGCGCTCAGTACATTATCCAAATTTATGAATTCAAGCCTGGTATTTTCCAGCAACGCTCTACCCTTTGGGAGTTTCATGGCATATATTAGCAATAAATATATGCTTGTCAAGAATTAATCTTGACTGGGATTGATTATGACGTATAATTATTAAAAGGGGGTAAGTATGAAGCGTACCTGTGTTTTTTTAATTATATTAGGTATAAATCTCTTCGTCTGGGCACAACCAGATGTGCTGATTGAGCGGGATGATGTCCCGCTTGTTATCGGGCAGTGGGCTAATTTTGATCAAAATTCTGATGTTTTCCAATGGGATCCCTTTGATTCATTACGCCTTTGGTGGGATTTAACAGGCTATCCTGGCGGTCGAACGAGTCGTGTTCATTTACTCGACCCCAGCCAGGGGTGGTCACCAGCACCTGAATCTTTCCCTAATGCTGAGATCCTTGAACTTGATACACTTGGCAGCAATGATGTTGTCTGGTCATATATATCAGACACGACATATTTTTTCTATATCCAGGGAATCGATTATGAAACCGGAGGCTTCAGATTCCTCGGCAATTACCAGCCCGACTACCGGTGCTATGTTTATCCTATCTATGATGGGGCTGGATGGAATACGGCCTGGACCTGGTCCTATGAGGTCTACCCCGGTATAACATATAGTGCAAATGAAAGCCATCAGAAAAGTATTGTAGCCAAGGGTAAGGTTAGGGTACCTTTTAGCGGTGAACATTTCTGGCCCTGTCTAGTAATACGTGATTATATGGAATATTCAGATAATTTTGGGACAATAGACACGCGTTGGATATATGAGTGGCTCGTTCCGGGAAGATTTGGTGGGGCTAATGGCGTTGCTGCGGCTCAGAGTACGAATGGCGGGAGTCAAAATTTCATGCTCGTCGATAATTTCTTTAAGATGTCTGATCTTTATGTGCCGGGTTGGGACCTGCGCTGTCCTGATTTTGCTAATACCACGATATGGCCGGATACTTCTTTTGCTGGACCTTATGTGGTTAGTTCGATGATCATTGATTCCACGGGTGTCGGTGCGGATTCGCTTTATTATAATATTAACAATGGTTCCTTCGTGAGTGTTGGGCATGACAGTGTCAATAGTGATATCTTTTACTTTACGATTCCGGCGGTTGGACAGTCCTGTACCCTCGGTTATTTTCTCTGGGCCGAAGATTCTTTCAGTGTCCTCAATTCGGTTGATATCTGGAATACTGATCCAATTTGCGCACCCGAAAGCACATACTATGTTTTCGCGGTCACACCCGGGATCGAGGAACTTGCACAAGAGCCGACATTAAGTGATCGGATAGCATGTTTTCCCAATCCCTTTCACGAAAACCTGAATATCAAGCTCTGGATCTTAGGCGGGCAGGATATCGTACTCAAGATATATGATAATACCGGTCGATGCGTCAATACATTGCTGGAGAAACGGTGCCTGAGATCTGAAGTGAAGAACCTGGTATGGAACGGAACTGACCAACGCGGCAGGAAATTAGCAAGCGGTGTTTACTTTATTGAACATACGATGGGCAAAGAAAAAACGATCAACCCGGTGTTGTTTATCAAGTAATTTATGAGAAGAGTATACTTAGACCATGCAGCAACAACACCCATGCATCCAAAGGTTTTGGATGCGATGCAGGATTTTTTTACTTTACAATTTGGTAATCCTTCCAGCTTGCATTCAATCGGTCAACTGGCTGAGGGGGCTGTTGATAAGGCACGTGCACAAGTTGCCAAATCACTTGGTGCGGAACCTGCCGAGATAATTTTCACCTCTGGTGGAACAGAATCAGACAACACCGCGATCAAGGGTGTTGCCTGGGCTCTGCAGGGAAAAAAAAATCATATTATTACCTCAAAAATAGAGCATCCTGCAGTACTCGAAACATGTCGCTTTCTTGAAAAACAAGGATTTAAAGTAACCTATCTTGATGTTGACAAATACGGAATTGTGGATCCGGATGATGTCAAACAGGCGATCACTGATAAAACAGCTCTGGTTACAATAATGCATGCAAATAACGAGATCGGTACAATCGAACCGATCGAGCAGATAAGCGAGGTATGTCAGAGTAAAGGCGTTTATCTCCATACTGATGCAGTACAATCGTTTGGGTCATTAGATACTGATGTCAATACCTTGGGCGTTGATCTGTTATCGATATCAGGCCATAAATTCTATGGACCAAAGGGTGTCGGGGCATTGTACATCCGTCGGGGGATAAGGATCACGCCTCTTATCCATGGTGGCGCTCAGGAGAATCACAAGAGGGCGTCTACCCACAATGTACCAGGTATTGTCGGCATCGGCATCGCGGCTGAACTTGCTACGTTTGAGAAAAAAGACCGTGTCGCGCACAATACAGAACTTAGAGACAGGCTCATAAAGATCTTCGAAGGTATTGAGCATACCCGGTTGAACGGACATCCAGAAAAACGCTTGTCCAATAACTGTCACGTGATTGTTCAGTACGTAGAAGGTGAATCAATGCTTTTGAAACTCGATAATGTAGGTATTGAAGTAGCTACAGGTTCTGCATGTTCATCGGGTTCACTCAAGCCATCACATGTTCTCTTAGCACTCGGTATTTCGCAGGAGGATTCCCATGGTTCGCTCCGGCTGACCGTCGGTCGTATGACAACAGAACAGGATATTGAATATGTTGCTGAACAAATACCTGTGGTCATCGAACAATTACGCCGGATGTCTCCTTTGACCAAGAACATAAATACCTGAAGTGCCTAAAAAACAAAGTACGTAAATCAAAAAATATCATTCCATGGAAAAGATTCTGGTAGCATTAAGCGGTGGTGTCGATTCATCAACTTCGGCACTGCTCCTTAAAGAACAGGGTTATGACGTGCACAGCGCTATAATGATGTTTCAAGGCATCTCCGACGAGGTTATTAAATATGCCAGCGATGCCGCTCATGCACTTGATATTCCCTTCCAGGTCTTTGATTTTACCAAGGAATTTCAGGATATGATTTTGAGTAATTTCCTCCGGGAGTACGAGCGAGGGAGAACACCTAATCCTTGTATAAGATGTAATGAGTTAATGAAATTTGGTGTTTTCATGGATCAGGTACACCAGCTTGGCATTGATAAAATTGCCACTGGTCATTATGCAAGGATCGAGAAAGATGATAATAGATATTTATTGAAAAGAGGTATTGATAAGAATGAGCAATCATATTTTCTTTACCGGCTCAAGCAGAAACAACTATCAAAATTAGTGCTCCCGCTGGCGGATTTCACCAAAGAAATGGTTAGACAAAAAGCTCGTTCATCAAATCTACCCACTGCAAAACGTAAAAAGAGCCAGGATATCTGTTTCATTTCGGAAAAGAATTATACCTCTTTTTTAAAGGGAAAAGTACGATCAAAGCCAGGGGTGATATGCGACAAGACAGGAAAAATAATCGGGGAGCATAAAGGTATCCTGGCCTACACGATCGGTCAGCGTAAAGGTATTGGCTTGAGCCATCAACTTCCGTATTATGTAACGGACATTGATGCTGAGAAGAACATAATCTATGTCGGTGAGCAGCAGGATGCATTTAGATCTCAGTTTATCGCTGAATATTTGAACTTCATACCTTTTGACAAACTGACAAGTAAAATAATTGTCCAAGCAAAGACAAGATATATTTCATCGCTGAGCGAGGCGACTATTGAACCATATAAAAAAGGATCGGTTAAGGTCGTCTTTAAGAAAGCTCAGTGGGCTGCTACGCCTGGTCAGTCAGTAGTTTTCTATTCAGATGATACGGTATTAGGTGGCGGTATAATTGAACGCGTATTCGATACCTGAGCAAGGCGGTCTATTTCCAGAAGGCGGGTCATGCCCGCCTTCTCATTTCAAGAAAATGATTTTGTGGCTGGTTATCGCATCATCACTTTTCAGAACGATAAAATAAGTTCCATTTGAAAGCTTTCGACCGTTATTATCCTGAGCCCGGAATTTTATCGTTACACCGCTAGGTGTACTGGGGTCAAATCTCAACATTCAACATTTCCTACACAGCTTTGTTTGTGAATACCTTACTAAGTGTTGCAGATGATAATGTTGAATGTTGAGATTTGACCCCATAGACTAACGGGGTTGACATTCATCGTATTCCGTTTAAACTTCTACGTTAAAGGAGTTTTAATGAAAATAAAGAATATTGCAATGATTGGTCTTATACTTTTGGTACCGGCGTTCTTATATGCTAATGAACCGCTGGTGCCGTTGATAATGCTTTTTCTTGCACCGACGACATTCGGAGGTGCGGCGTTCGCTTCGTTCCTGGGTTTTTTACTCATTTTGCTGGTTAAATGTATTGTTTTTATTTTAAAGAGTGATTTCAAAACCATCCGTGCAGTGCTTTATGTTTTGATCGCAAACGTCGTATCGACGCTCGTTGGTACTGTCGTTGCCATGATGTTCACTTCCTCTGATGTTTTGTTCATGGGGATCATCGTTCTCTTTTTAGTCTTTCTTTTACCCGCACGCCGGCTCAAGCATTTCAAACGTTTCGAAAAAAACTCAACCTGGTTCATTGCTTTTGCATTGACCCTTGTCACGCTCATTACCGTGGCAATATTCAGCTTCATGATCGGTTATCAGGCTTCACCGCATATCTACTGGCCTTTGAAAGTTCTCCTTTCCACGATTGCGATAGTGATCAGTTTGTTGATCAGCGTGCTCTATGAAGAGGCCGTCATCGCAAAGCTTTATAGAATACAGAAGAAGGAGGAAAAATCATTTTTGACCCCGGTCCTCTGGTCGAATATTATCGGAGTTGGGGTCATCGTGCTTATCTGCGCGATCATTGCTTTACCAGCCAGGCTAAAATCGCCTGATTTCCTCATCGGTCTGGTAAGGTTTTTAGGGATAAACGTATAGTTAAAAACCCAAGGAGGTTTGAGGATTGGTGATTTTCAATTAGTCCAAGTACTTTTGCGATGAAAACAAGATGGGGTCGACTTTCGCCGACCCCGTGTGTTTGTAGACAAGCTTAAAAGCCTACTTCATTTTAGAAACCAATACCGACGCCAAATCTGACTTTGAACGCGTTATTATAGTTACATGGATTAGTATAGTATTCAGTAAGAGCATTCATATAGTCGAGTTTACCTTCACTAGGATCGATCAGACCATCA
>JBARXB010000034.1:0-9790 GCA_049647165.1 bacterium | reverse complement strand
TGTCGATTTAACCAATAATAGTGCGAATGAAATATATCCCAGATTATATGGTGACGGTCAGACGATCGGAGTCGATTATGTATATGATGATGATCGCGTACAATTTAATTATTCACTTAATAATGGTATTACCTGGCTGAATGATCCTGAATTAGTTGATGAAAATAGTACAGTATTTAGAGACTACCATGCCGTTGCTCTACTTTATACTTCTGGATATTGGCATGCCGTGTGGCAGGATACACGTAATTCTGGAACCGATGGTCTTGAAATTTATGCCTCAGGCAGAAATGCAGGTCAGGGTGATATCACACATCGACCGGAAATCATTCTATTTAATTATGATTGGTCTTTCTTGGGTGATATTTCCTCGGAAAAGTATGTGTTATACCACAGTGAAAATCCAATAGATAAAAAACTTACTGAGGTAATAACAGGATCGTCACCAGATGAGCAAATCCCCGTTTTTGTGATGCTTGCGAAACAAATGAACTATGACTGGTTAATTCCACGCGCCGAGCAGATGTCCAAATCTGATAGACGGAAATTCGTCATTAGTGAATGTCAGGCATTGGCAAACGATGATCAAAAAGCATTGCTTGCATATCTAAGACAAAAACAAAGTGAATATAAAGTATCTGATATCGTATCCCAATGGACGACAAACACCATTTGTTTCAGAGCGACCCCCGATGTAATACGGGAAATTGCACAAAGACAAGACGTGTGGGAAGTGGTATATGCAGAGCCATTACAGTTGATTGGAGTGGCAAAAGCCGATGAGCCAGAATACAAACACATCGATTTCGTACCTGAAGATGGTCGTGAAGTTGTCTGGGGTGTTGCAATGATTAATGCAGACGACGTTTGGGTACTTGGTTATACTGGCGCTGGTATTGTTGTTGGCCACATGGATTCAGGCGTCAACTACAATCATGACGATCTCGATGATCACATGTGGGACGGAGGTGGAAGTTATCCAAACCATGGATGGGATTACTCAACCCCTGATAATGATCCGATGGATGAAAATGGTCATGGTACTCTCACAGCCGGTATAGTCGCGGGTGATGGCACCTGCGGTTCACAAACCGGTGTTGCACCAGATGCCCAGATTATGGCACTCAGAATATTCCCGGGTGGAACTAGTGAAATGGGAAGCGCCATCGCTTTTGCGATAGCCAATGGTGCGGATTTGCTCAGCTGTTCGGTTGGCTGGGAAGATCCAAGTGATGGAATAAAGAATTGGTCTCGTGGTCAAGCAATCACGATTGTCGCAGCAGGTTTGGTATGGTGCAATGCTGCAGGAAACGGTAGAAACGTTCCACCATATGGACACTATACGGTGCCACAGGATATCAATTCTGCGGCTGATTGCCCTGCACCATGGTATGCCCCGAATGGTGGTCAGAGTGCCGTTATGGCGGTTGGGGCGACTGATCAGGGTGATGATGTTTGTTCATGGTCAAGCTATGGGCCAACCCACTGGGACACAGGTACATATTCGGATTACCCCCATCCCCCTGGTTTAATAAAACCTGATGTTGCTGCACCTGGCACTGCTTTGAAATCCTTACGCTATGATGATGATACCGGGTATAACAATATTGGAGTTCAGGGTACTTCTTTTGCCCAACCTCATCTTGCCGGTACGATCGCTTTAATGTTAGAGAAAGAGTCAGGTTTATTGCCAAGGCAAATCGATAGTATAATCCAAAATCATGCAGTGATCGACATTGAAGCAACTGGTCGAGATAATCTGTCTGGTGCAGGCAGGATTGATGCGCTCATGGCAGTAAATGCAATATCCGAAGGGTATAGAGCTCAAACCGTTTGGGTAATAAATCAGGCGAGTGCAACAGGCATGCTCGAGATTACGGGTATTACACAGGATGAAAACGAGCCGTGGATAATCGGTATTACTCCAACGCAATTTAATGTACCAATTGATGATTCGGTTGCAGTAATTGTCAGTGTCGATACGACAGGATTAGGTTACTCACAGGGCTCGATGCACTACGATACTCTGCTTGTCTGGTCTAATACTGTGTTTGATGACTACCCTGAGAGAGTTCCGGTGATTCTCATCATGGCGACATTTGGCATTGAAGAGGATGAAGAACTGATGCCGAGAGAAAATGCTAATTTCTTATCAATGTTGCCTAATCCATTCAGGACCTCCATACAAATCGATTATACCATACCCTATGCACAGGACGTGAATTTCACGATCTATGATGTTTGTGGTCAGAAGGTTAAAACGTTCATTGATGAATATCAAGATGCCGGTCAATTCTCAGTTACGTGGACAGGCTGCGATGATAAAGGTCGAAAACTCGCTGCAGGTATTTATTTTGGCAGAATCGAGATTGGCAAATACGCGGTAACGAATAAGCTGATTCTTATAAGATAATAGCCAAAAGCCATTTAACGGTTAAGGGGTCTGGATTTATTCAAATCGAGACCCCTTACATTACTCAACTTGTCTTAGAGACATTTAACAATTGGGGTCGACCCCGTTAGAGAATACAGCAAATAGATATCGTAAAACCCTACCAGCAGTAAAATGTTTCTGAACATGAAAGATTTAGGGGTGAGTTAGAATCTATTCTCTAACGGGGTTGACATTGCCATATATTTAGATACAATTATCTGGAGATTAAATGCTAAGTGCGGGAAAAGAAGACGAATTAAATAAGATAATACAGAGAGTTAATGAATTTGAAACAAAAGGTAAATTCAAACAGGCCATAGATGAGCTTCAGAAAGTAGTAAAAATAAATCCAAAGAATGGTAATGTATTCAATCGTCTTGGTGATCTTTATATAAAAGACGATAAAATAGATGAAGCTACTACAGCTTATGAGAAGGGCGTTGAAGCTTTTCGTAAGGACAAGTTTGCCAGAAATGCACTTGCTCTCTGTAAAAAAATACTCAGGCATAATCCTGGTAAGATCGAAACTAACCTGGATATCGCGGAATTATTGGTAGACCTTGATGAAAAAAGCGATGCGATAATATATTTTTTTTCCTACATTGATAAACAACTTGCTCAGAAAAATACAAAAGAAGCATTAGAAGCTGTTGAGTCTGTGAAAAATTTGGAACTTTTTAACGGTAAAGTCGTGAGAAAGATCAATGAAGTGTATAACGTGCTCGGCAGAAACGACCTTGCTAAAAAATTTGCCGAGGAGCTATTAAAAGAAGATACTACCATAGAAGATATCACCATGCTTAGTACACCAGTTGCTGCACCGAAGACCAAACCACCCAAAAAAGAAGAAACAAAGAGGGTGAAAAGTGTCGCGGTTACTGAGAATATAGCGATTAATAAAGAGCCGGCACCGAGCCAGGTCGAGAATGAAATCAAGCATCTCGATGCTGCGGTGAGTGATATCGAAAGCGCTGTTGCACAGTTGCGAAAGGCGATGCGTATTGATGAAGTTATCGTTGCCCTTGAGGGATCACTCACTTCTCTTTCTGATGATCATAAAAAAGCCATTGCGCTTATGCAGAAGTCGTTACAGATCAACTTGAATACACTTGAAAAATCGATAAAGGAATTTCGCGAGAATTCAGGTCAGAATATAAAGGATTTGGAAACACTGCTCCGTAACCTGAATCAGGCGCTTGCCGATCTGAACCGGAATCAATCGCTTTTATCCAAGGATATGAGCGATAACCTGCGGCAGATGAGCAGCAGCTTTAATTCTACGACCCGTGATGCCATGCGCGACATAAACAAGGCTCTGACAGGATTTCAGAAATCAAGCAGTGACATGTGCGCAAAGCTGGATGAAACTAAAGATTGTAATGTTTCAATACTGGGTATTAATGAAGATATCAAAGTATCACTTCAGAAGATGAACGAGTCGATGCTCAAATTCATGATGGCACAAGAGTCAAAAGAAAAAAAACAGGGTCGGTTTGCACTCATAGTGATCGTTATCGTCGCTGTGATAAGCGGCTTGCTGGTACTTCAACTTTTCATATAAAATAATATAAATTCAAGGAAAGATCGTTGTTAGTTATTAAGTAACTAAGTTATTAAGTAATTAGAAAATATAAAAAACAGATGAATATAGAATTGATCGCAATGGCAATGACTTAGTTACTCAGTGACTCAATGACCAAATGTTTATTTTATCAAGATTGTATCAAAGTACCCAATAAATTGGGAGACTACACTGTCTTAAATTGTAGTTACCTGATTCATCAGGTTATTGCTCAAAACCCCAATAAATCCAGCTCTTTTGCAAAAGGGCTGGATAAATTGAGAGACTACACTGTCTTGAATTATAGTTACCTGATTCATCAGGTTGTTGCTCAAAAACCCAATAAATTGGGAGACTACATTCTGGTTCATTTGTTAGTACCATTTCAAATTGATAATGTTCGATTTTCCAATTCCGTAGTGGTCGAGCTTGCTCGACAAGGATTCGCAGAGTAAACCTTGGTCCCGAGCTCAGGCCGAAGGGGTCTGCCATTACAGGTTTCAAATGTTCGCGCAAAACTAAAACACGCACTATTTGAAACGATACTAGTTTATAGGTTGTTTCTTCAGCGAACCGTGTCTACAGCATTAGCATGACTACAGCGAAGCGTGTCTTCAAGCCGCCGCAGGCGGCTGTGTTTCCTTTATTTTTTCGCTTTTGCTTTCATGCTGAGATAAGCATAGATAAAATCATCTATCTCACCATCCATGACAGTATCGATCTGCGATGTCTCGCAACTCGTACGGTGGTCCTTAACGAGCTTATAAGGATGAAAAACATAAGAACGGATTTGATGCCCCCAGGCGATATCAGTTTTCTGCGCTTCAAGTTTATCCAGCTTTTCTTCTTCTTTTTTACGATAGTATTCATATAATCTTGAGCGTAAAATTTTCATGGCGTTAACCTTGTTGTGAAATTGCGAGCGTTCATTCTGACATTGTACAGTAATACCGGTTGGGATGTGCACGATACGGACAGCGGAATCTACTTTATTAACGTTCTGGCCGCCGTGACCTCCAGCCCGGTAGGTATCGATGCGCAAATCATCTTCGTCTATTTCGAGATTTATTTCCTCGATCTCTATATATGCGAAGACCGATGCAAAAGATGTATGGCGTCGTGAATTCGTATCATAGGGGGAAATACGTACCAGACGGTGGATACCGACTTCAGCTTTTAAAAGACCGTAGGCATAATTACCGGAAACTTCTATAACTGCATCCTTGATACCGGCAACTTCGCCGGGCAATAAATTTAGCACACGGTGTTTAAATTTTTTTGACTGTAACCACCTCAGATACATCCGAAATAACATTTCTGCCCAATCACAAGATTCGGTGCCGCCGGCGCCTGGATGGATCTGGAGGATACAATCTTTTATATCATCCTCACTGCTTAAAAGAAGTTTTGTATTGAGGTCTCGCATTCTTCGGTCTGCTTTATTTATTTCAGTAATAGCTTCTCTGATCATCTTCTCGTCGAGCTTGGGTAAATCGACAAGATCGGAGAGCATGGCTATATCATCTTCGAGCTGTTGAATTTCATCGAGCCAGAATTGTTTCTGGCTGATTTCGGACATTACTTTCTGAGCGGTAAGTTGATCTTCCCAGAAATTTGTTGCGGTTGTTTTTTTCTGGAGCTTTAGAATAGCTTGCTGAATGGCTTCCAGGTCAAAGATGCCCCTTTAGATTTTGAAGCCTGGTCTTTAGGTTTTTTACATCTTCGTGGTCTATTTTTTTAAGATTATTGGGTTTTGCCATTGACTACTCGCTCTTTATTTTTTTCTTTTTTGGTTTTGCCGTTCTCTTTTTCGAATAACGCTTGATGAACTTTTCGACACGACCTGCTGAATCCACGATCTTCTGTTTGCCGGTGAAGAATGGATGGCATTTTGAACAAAGGTCGATGGATTGTTTTTCCACGGTTGACCTCGTTTCAATTTTGTTGCCGCAAGCGCAGCTTATGACACACTTAACATATTTTGGATGTATTTTCTTTTTCATTTTTAAACTCCTTATAGACTATCGCTCATCGAATCGAGGAATTCTTTATTTGTTTTTGACCGTCTCATCTTTTCGGTAAGAAACTCCATTTGTTCAATGACATTCATTTCAGAGAGAAATTTGCGAAGGATCCATAAACGATTGAGTTCGGATTCATCGAGTATTAATTCCTCTTTTCTCGTGCCGGATTTGTATAGATCAAGAGCAGGGAAAACTCGACGGTCAGAAAGTCTGCGGTCGAGGATCAATTCAAGGTTTCCTGTGCCTTTGAATTCTTCAAAAATCACCTCGTCCATTCGGGAACCGGTATCGACCAGCGCGGTTGCGATTATGGTCAGACTTCCTCCCTCTTCGATCTTTCGCGCCGAGCCAAAGAACTTCTTTGGTTTTTGGAGCGCGGTTGAGTCCAAACCACCGGACAGGGTTTTACCAGAATGAGGTACGATCGCATTATGCGCTCGGGCAAGCCTGGTAAGGCTATCCAGCAGGATAACGACATCGGTTTTTGCTTCGACCATTCTTTTCGCTCGTTCGAGAATGATCCCACCGACCTCAGTATGCCGGTCTGGTGTTTCGTCAAAGGTTGAGGAGACAACCTCGGCATCGACAGAACGTTCGAAGTCAGTGACTTCTTCGGGGCGTTCGTCGATTAAGAGCACGATCAAATATATTTCAGGATGATTCGTGGTGATCGAATTGGCTATTTTCTGAAGCAATATCGTCTTGCCAGCACGGGGTGGTGAGACTATTAGGCCTCGTTGACCCTTACCTATTGGCGTGAAAAGATCGACGATTCGCATCGAGAGGTCGTTTTTATCTTCAATTTCGAGATGGATACGTTGTATCGGGTAAAGTGGTGTCAGGTTGTCAAAGAGTACTCGCTCCTTGAATTGAGCGAGCGCGATATTGTTGATCTTTTCGATTTTGATCATGGCGAAGTATCTTTCACCTTCACGCGGTGGCCGGGCGAGTCCTTGTATGTGATCACCAACCTTCAAGTTGAATTTACGGATTTGTGAGATCGACAAGTAGATATCATCCTGGCTTTGCAGGTAATTGTAATTGGGTGATCTGAGAAAGCCATAACCATCTGGATGGATTTGCAAGACACCCTCGACCGGTACCAGTTCTGATCTTTGAGTTTCAGCTTCGATTATTGCATGTATCAAGTCCGGTTTCTTGAGATCAGTAAAATTCTGAAGTCCCAGATCCTTGGCAATATCGTGAAGCTCAGTTACCTTCTTTTTTCTGAGATCCATTATTTCCATATAACACCTTCCGTATTCTATATTTTGTTTTTTTTAATTATTATTATCCGTTCTTATATTAGTAGGAAATTACACAACATATTCTAAGAGAGATACTTTTATCCTACATCTCATCGAAAATCAGATGATTTTGCTCCACTCCCACACTTAACGAGATCAAGTTTCATAGTTTGGAGATATAAGAATAATATATTATATGCATTATTGCTTTCTTGTCAAGACCTAATTTATCTGAGCCTCTCTACTTTTCTCAGAATGCATGGTGCACAGTGTAGTGGTCGAGCTTGTCCCGAAGGTTCGAGGACTCGCGCGAAGCGGAGCTCGACAAGGATTCGCAGAGTAAACCTTGGTCTCGAGCTCAGGCCGAGGGGGTCTGCCACTACAAAATCTGCGAAATTTCGGCATATTTTATTGGAACTGGAAAAACCGGAATGCAAAAGGGGAGAGGCATTAGATAATTTATAGGTTGTTCTTGATTGCGACCATTTTTTCGATCGCACTCAGTGCTTGTTTTCGAATAGCTTCATCGACATGGACCTCATATTTCATGTCTTCGAGTGCCCACAGTACTTTCTCAAGATTGGTAAGTTTCATATTCGGACAGATCGCATTGGGACTGCCAGCAATGAATTTTTTTCCGGGGTTTTCTTTTTGTAAGCGATACAGCATGCCTATTTCAGTGCAGATGATAAACTTATTCGCCTTACTCTTCTGGGCATGAGAGATCATCTGTGATGTTGAGCATATTCGATCAGCGATTTCTTGAACCTCGATCCGGCATTCTGGATGGACGAGGATTTCAGCTGCGGGGTTTTTTGTTTTGAGTTTTTCAATGCCGCTTCTGGAAAAAACCATGTGAGTCGGGCAGTAGCCTGACCAGAGGTAAAATTTCTTATTTTTGAGCTGCCGTTCGATATAAGAACCAAGGTATTTATCCGGGGCAAAGATTATTTCATCGTGCGCAAGTGTCTGGACAACTTTGACCCCATTTGCCGAAGTGCAGCAGATATCAGAATATGCTTTTACTTCAGCAGTGGAATTTATATAGGTTACAACTGCCGCAAAGGGGTATTTTTCTTTTTCTTTGCGTAATTGCCGGGCCGTTATCATGTCAGCCATCGGACACCCAGCGTGTAGATCCGGGAGCAGAACTTTTTTATCAGGATTGAGGATTTTTGCGGTTTCCGCCATGAAGTGCACGCCACAAAAAAGAATGGTCGTACAGTCGATATCCTGAGACACTCTGGCAAGTTCCAGGGAATCACCAACAAAATCAGCTATATCCTGCACTTCAGGCAGCTGGTAGTTGTGAACGAGTATAACGACCTTCTTATCCTTACGCAGCTGTTCAATTTTTTTAGTAATGTTTTGCATATGGTTTTAATCAATAATTGATGGAGTGAGGATGTAATCGACCGGGTTCACTGGTTCTTGAGAGACACGCACCTCATAGTGAAGATGCGGACCAGTACTCCTGCCGGTACTGCCAACATAAGCGATGACGTCACCTCTTGAAACTTTTTCTCCTTCCTCAACATTGAGTCTCTGGCAATGCCCGTATAAAGTGATATAGCCATAACCATGGTTGAGTTCAAGGGTCAATCCAAAACCACGCCGTTCCCCGGCAAATTTTACTATACCATCAGCCGGTGCGATGATCGGCGTGCCTGGTGGTGCGGCGATATCCAGACCCTCGTGCATCTTAACCTGACCGGTGAAAGGATCGATACGATATCCAAAACCACTCATGAACCACCCCTGGACCGGGATTATTGATGGGGTATGTTCTCTTAAATATGTTTTCTCGTCGAGATAATGGACAATATTATTGAAACTTTCTTCCTGCAGGCGCGAGCGTGCCAGTAGATTGTCGAGTTGGTCTGATATACTTTCCAGGTCCTCACGTACGTCGGTTGACAGACCCCCGGCATTGTGGAATTCAATCCTGCCGCCAACTCCCATTGCGCGTAGATCATCATTTATCGGATTGAGTGAGGCATAGGTACGGAGTTTTTTATCATATTCCTCCAGGCTATCAATGAGCACGGCCAGGCTTGCGATGCCCTGTTCGATCCTTTCAATCTCAGTGCGTACGATCTGATTTTCTTGATTCAAGCGTTCGAGTTTTCTTTTATCGACACGGTGGGATGTGAATATCGTAATATTATAGATAAAGAGTACTAAAATCACCAGGGAAACCAGGCCGGCGAGAAATAAAAAGACGGATTTCACGTGGAAATTTATGAGTTTGTTCTTTTTGGCTGAAATAAGGATGATATCCAATAACTCTCCAATCATATTATACAAATGATTCTTAAAATGTCAAGAGTTTTGTCCTGAACTCATCCCGTAACCTTCTTGATCGGGATTTTTATGTTTTTTTCTCGGGCAAAGGCTATGGCTTCTTTATAACCTGCATCATAATGGCGTGCAATGCCGAGGCCGGGGTCATTGGTAAGAACCCGTTCAATACGCTGTGCCATATCATCCGTGCCGTCGCATACCAGGACTTGACCGGCGTGTA
>JBARXB010000033.1:0-11779 GCA_049647165.1 bacterium | reverse complement strand
AAGATGATCCTTGTGAAATAATCATATACGCGCGATTTGTAGGAAAAAACCCCGCTAAAAGCGGGGTTTTTTCTTTATACGGTTATTATTTCAATTGGAACCGCATTGGTCGGGCAACCCATACCCGTACCAGTTTATCGCGCTGTCTTGCCGGAGTAAAGGTCGATTTCATCGCCGCTGCAATTGCAGCTTGATCGAGCAATTGATTACCGCTTGTTTTTAATATCTCCACATCAATAACACGACCATCAATATCAACCAACATCTTAACTACAGTTGTACCTTCAATACCGGCTTGGAGCGGAAGCGGAGGATACTTTGGCACGGCACTATAAACCGGTTTAGGTTTCACTTCGAGCTTATAATATGGCACGATCTCAATATCAGGACCGACCGGAGTTATTCTTAAGGGATCCTCAATAATATCAGTATCAGCGATCGTTACTTGAGTTTCATCAGTCACCTCGTCTGCGGCTTCAGCCACAACATTAGGACGGTTCTCAGGCGGTGGCTCATCAATATGATCTATTTCTGTGGGGATAAATTCAATGATCGTCGCGATATCCCTTTTCAGTTCATAAGGTTGTGGTTCGCTATAGGGCACGAACATAAGCAGCATCGCGAAAATAATAACACTGGAAAACATACCAACTCTCAAGCGTACTCCATACATTGCTTTATGATCTTTCATGATAGCCTCCTTCTATCTATACATACAACTCCCCCTTTAGAATATTCCTTATTCTTAGTGCTTACAGGCTTTACAATTATATAAAATTATGTATAATTTCCATAATGAAGAGAGCTATCGTGCTCATTCTGGATGGGGTGGGGATCGGTGAACTTCCTGACGCCGTGCAATATGGTGACCAGGGTAGTAATACCCTGGGTAATCTTGCGCAGAGCTGCGGTGGTTTAAGATTACCGGTCCTTGAAAAACTCGGATTGGGAAATATAATACCTATTATGGGGATTGCGCTGGCCGATAAACCACTCGCTTCTTTTGGTAAAATGGCTGAGCGATCGCCGGGTAAGGATTCAACTTCAGGTCATTGGGAATTATTTGGTATCATCCTCGATAAACCATTTCCAACATATCCCAACGGCTTCCCTGAAAATATTATCAAAGAATTTGAAACTAAAATTCACCACAAGGTATTAGGAAATGTTGCTGCTTCGGGCACAGAAATCATAAAAAAACTGGGCGACGAACATATCACCACGAAAAAACCCATTGTCTACACTTCGGCGGATAGCGTTTTCCAGATCGCATGCCATCTTGATGTTTTTGACCTTTCCGAACTTTATAGGTTTTGTGAAATTGCCCGTTCATTATTGATCGGCGAAAATCAAGTTGGACGGGTCATCGCACGCCCGTTTGCTGGAAAATCACCTGATTTCTATCGAACCAGAGAACGTCGCGATTTCTCAATACCACCCCCTGAACCGACTTTGCTTGACTTAGCAAAAGATCGTGGTTTTGAGGTGATTGCGATCGGTAAAATTGATGAGTTGTTTGGTCATCGAGGTTATACGAATTCATACCATTCAGTTAATGACTCAGAATGTATCGATCTAACGCTCCAGGCAATGAAGCAATCTGGTGATGGACTCATCATTGCCAACTTTGTGCAATTTGATATGGACTGGGGTCACCGCAATAATATTGAAGGTTTTAAACAAGGACTAATTGAGATCGATCAAGGGATCGGTCAGATCATAAAGCATACCGGTAAAGACGATATTCTGTTTATTACCGCTGACCATGGCAATGATCCAACGACACCGTCTACTGATCATTCGCGTGAATATGTACCCATCCTGGGTTTAACTGCAAAACATAATGGGCAAAACCTGGGTATAAGGAAAACATTTTCCGACTTAGCTAAAACTATTGATCGCTATCTCGATATTGATGGAGTAAAAAATGGCCAAGATTTCCTCGACGCCTGCATCGCGTAGTAAAATTCTCTCCAAGGAATTGATCAAGGCCGTGAAGAGAGTTGTTAAAAATGCATATGCTCCTTATTCAAAGATCCAGGTCGGCGCCGGTGTTCTTTGCAAGAGTGACCGGATATACAGTGGCGCAAATATCGAGAATAGTTCTTATTCATTATCAATTTGTGCAGAAAGAGTTGCCTTATTTAAAGCACTTACCGAAGGTGAAAAGAAATTCCAGATTCTTTTGATTTATTCGCCACAAATTGATTTCATCCTGCCTTGCGGTGCATGCCTGCAGGTGATTAGTGAATTTGCTCCAGATATAATTGTGGCAACGATGAACAAAAATACCGAATTTAAATTTCATCCCCTCAGCACATTATTAACAAAGGCGTTCGTTATCTAATTATGAACTATTATCATCGACCGGATCACATATGGAATATTTTCTAAGCATCTTCATTCGCAATCTAAATCAGGAAAGATTCCAGGATATCATTTTTAATATAGAGAAATTTTCAGGCAATATCATCCAGGCGGAAAAAGATACGATCGTTGCCCGTAGTCGTGATATCAATATCATATCTTGTTTACTGAAACTGAGAGAAAGTTACCCGGAAGGTCGCTTTGGCTTTTCCCAGTACCTCGGGCTTGCCAAAGGACTTGCCAAGATAGCAAAGTTCCAGGAAATCTTGATCTCTGAAGAAATTGAAAAACAGATAATTGAAAGATTCTCTTTATCTTCTCTCGGTATGCTCTCAATCGAGGGGATGTCGAGTCAGATACTCGTATGTCGTATCGACAAAGCAGTAGGCGAGCTGATTTTCCCAGTGCAAGAAAAAGAAAAATTGGTGCTTTCGAGAAAATCCGAGATTGATTCTCTCAGGAATCTGCTGACCGTAGCTAATGCGATCTTGATCGTTGGACGCGAGGGGTGTGGTAAAACTGTATTTCTTGATCAAGTTACTGAGCAATGGAATGAAAAAGAAATATACAGGACTTTTTGTCCATCCTACAGCATAGGACGCACGCTGAAACCGATAACTGATATCGTAACGCAGATACTCGGTGTATATGATATAGAAAGTATCGAAGAAAAGCAAACGGTCATTGAAAAAAGATTGAGATCTCTTGAGATCATGGATATCGGCACCACTTATCTGGCGATACTGGATTTTCTGAATCTGAGTGAAGAAGAATCAATCCTGGAAAAACTTGAAGTTAAAACCAGGGTTGAAATAATATCGCAAAGTGTCGCCGAAGCGGTGAGGCGCATTTCATGGAATAATCCGGTAATAATAATAATCGAAGATGCCGAAAATATGGATGCTTCATCAGTGAATTTTATCGAGCAATTGATGACGAAACTCGCCGAAGAAAATGTTCAGTTCATTTTTTCATCGACAATGACGGAAATAGGTATTTCAGGATTAAAAGAATTCGAACTGAGAAGTATTGAGAAGAAACGGTTGGAAAATCTCATAGAAAAAATAACCGATGAAAAGATCACCCTGCCGCCAACCACTCCTTTCCATGTCATGCAATACCTGCAATTGTACAAAGAGGAAAAAACCATCTACCTTTATAACCAGTATCGGGGTGAGAGCGCACTGACAAATTTCAACCTCGCTTTCCACGATATTGAAACCACTGTGAAGAGAAGACTGGACCTTCTTGAGCGCAACAAAATAGAATTCATACTAAGTCTTGCCGTAGCTGGAGTTGAGATAAATCCGGGCGAATTACCGGTCGACGATAAAAGCTTGTTCATATTCGATTATTTTGTCAACCGGGCATACCTGCAGAGGTATTACAGCAATTTCATATTCACGTCTCCTCTGCTCCATAGTGAAATTTATAGTTTAATAGAGGATAAACAGAACCGACACTCCCGCCTCGCTGATTATTACCGACGCATCCAGGGGTTTGAAGAACAGGCAGCATTTCATTATTTGAAGGCAGAAGATTATAAAAAAGCAATAGAGTTCCTGATGAAATCAGCAAATCATGCCATTAAGAAAGGCGGCTATGAATCAGGGATCAACTACTACACTCAAGCCCTGGATTTATGTCAACACAGGAAAGATTCAGTCAATCTGGAAGTACTCGTTGCGCTCAACGAAGGTCTTGCTGACGTTTATCGTGCTTTGGGTGACGAAGAAAAAGCTTTAAAATATTATAGGGTCGTATTAGACAGCTACAAAGAAATCCTTAAGGAATGATCTTTCTTTTTTACCTTGTCCTCGCTCAAGGTCAAGGTACGGATATCCAACAAGACACAATTCTGGTAGATACTTTTGACATAGTCGAATATCAGGCTAAGAAAATTATCTATGACATAGAAAGATCCATGATAATATTAATAGACTCATCGACCTTTATTTATAAAGATATCCGGCTTACAAGTGACAGTGCTTACTATTATATTGACAGCAATATCCTGGAAGCATTTGGCACATGCGATCTTCGACAGCTTGATGATTCAATAAAGGGTGATTACCTTCGTTATAATATTGAAAATAAAAAAGCAATGATGTCGCACGGAATTACCCAAATCGATAAGGGTTTCCTCGATGGCAATAAAATATACTGGATAGATGAAAATACGATAAACGCATATTCCGGCAAATATACAACATGCAGCGATACCCCGCCACACTACTATTTCTATTCGCCAAAGATGAAGGTATACTTGGGTGACATGGTAATTGCACGCCCGATCGTTCTGTATATCCACGATATACCGGTAATGGTCGCACCTTTCTGGTTCGTGCCGATATCATCCCAGAGGAAATCGGGTCTCCTGCCTTTCAAAATAGGTAATTCTCGCGATTTAGGAAAAAATATCCAGGGTTTTGCATATTATATAGTCATATCAGATTATGCCGATGTAACGCTGCAACTTGATGCAATGGAAAAAAAAGGTGTTATGCCCCATTTTGAAGGTGTCTGGGATTTTTCGCCTTTCACTAAAGGCTCGATATATGGTTCTTATATAAGAGAAACTGATTCTAAAAGCGAAAGATACACATTACAAGCCCGAAACGATTCACCGTATTTTCTCCTCGGATCGAGCTTCAATTTCAATATCAAGTACATGAGTGATAATAGCTACCAGAATGAATATACTGATTCGATACCGCTCTGGCTTGAACAGGAGATCAATTCTCAAGCAACCCTGAGCCGGAATATAGCTGGTTTTAAAAACAATCTGTCTTACGAAAGAAACGAAAAATTCGCCGATACAACGACCATTTCAATAACTGAAAAACTACCTTTTTACACGATCTCTAGTCCTTCTAAATTGCTGTTTTCACTCATTAGCTATTCGCTTTCTGGACATATAAATCGATATAAGTCAAGCGATTCATTGGGTATTAACGAAGTTACCGGAGCAAATATTCAAACAGCACCATCAATGCAGCAAAATATCCTGAATCTTTTCACAATTTCTCCAAGAATAAACCTCGACCTGGCGACATTTGATGAAGATACTGCGGGGAATCCTACGCCTGTACGCTTTGGGTATTCTTTTGAGACGACAGCAAATACAAATCTTTACCGGGTATTTAATATACGGTTTTTTGGCATAAAGAGCCTGCTCCATAAAATACTACCAAAGGTTACATATTCATATGCGCCAGATTTTGATTTTTCAAGATTCCCAACGGTTAGTGGCATTACCAGTTTCTCAAAAAGAAACAGCATTGTTTTTGGATTAAATCAGATATTCGAAGCGAAAATCGGCGAAAATGAAGAAAAAAAGATCCTGGCAAAACTCGATCTGAACAGTTCCTATAATCTGCTCACTGATTCGCTCTCAATGATCAGCGGTCGACTCGAACTCCCCTATAATCCTTTCCCCAAACCGATCACTAGTTTCAAAACCCAAGTTAGAGGTTCGCTCAACCCGTATGACATGGATTATACTTATACAATAGAAAATATTATCGCTTTGAAAACTGATTTTTTCTCGCTCAACCTGAATCAAAATTATGCAAAAGATGGGCAGTATCAAGTGTGGTTCAATGGTGAGGTCAAGCCGACCTATAATTGGTCAATGACCTATTCAGCCCGGTATGACTGGGATGAGAAAAAATTGATCGACTATAGTTTTGGTCTGAGTCGGAATATGCATTGCTGGGAAGCAGTATTCAACTTCACACAACTTGGCGATATTTGGCGCTATGATTTTAAGATAAGAATAAAGGAAATACCTGATGTTGAAATTGGCAAAGGCCTGTTAGGTTATTTCCTCGAATGAAATAGCCGTATCAATCAATAAAGAAATCATCCCGGTTATCTTCAATTTCTTCTGGCGTAAAAAGATCGATCGTTACCTCTTGGAGACGGGATTGTTTTTTCATCTGAAGCGGCATGATCATTGTACTGTCAAACTGCAGAGTGGTCTTTCCGTCACAGCGGATTATGTACCCCGCCCAATCAAGAGTTAATGGCCTGGATAATTGACCTTTTTCCAGGGTCGCTACCAGACCTGCAAATTCACCGCCTAAACCCATCTGGAGCTGCGCCAGATTCAAACCCTCCTGATGCCTGAAATATAGCATGGTATCATTTGCGGCAAGTTCCTCAAATGATTGACCAGCATTTATTTTTTCATATGTTTGGACAAGATATTCTACCATAATACCTGCCAATTTTTTTTGTTCCAGGGCCATTTTTACTTTAGATACAATATCCTCAAATGCCGGTTTATGTGCTGGTATTATTGAATCGAGTGTCAAAAGATAATATCCGGCTATGCTGCTGAATGGTCCACCGATCTCATCACCTTTGACACTGGCGACAAATTCGGCAAATTGCCTGGTATTACGTACTGGGAAGTTGACATTATCCGGGTCCATAGGATAGGTCTGACGCACTTGAAGGCCAAGTTCTGCAGCGCTCGAATCAAAACCTATTTCACGAGCGGTTTCTTTAAAAGATAATATGTTATCATATATCTCGCCGATCGTAGTTTGAGATACTTCTATCTCTGCTTTCATTTTATATATCTTCCCGTTCTCAATGCGCTTTATTACCTCGTAACCGTGCGACGCGTCGATAATCCCGGAGATATCGCCATTTTTCATGGTCTTATAAACATTCATCAGGTATGGTTTTAATCCAGCACTACCCTGAAAAGCAATTATTACGAGTGTGTCATCTGAAAGTTCCTGCGCTAATTCAAGAAAATCTTCACCCTCCTCTATCCTGACTAAAAAATCTTCGATACGTTCTCTTGCTTCCACTGTATCATAGTGGGCTGGTTCTCTCTCAAAGAACACAAATTTCAATACCCGCTGCTGGGGTTCAATGAAATCGTCGGCGTGACTGGCATAATACTGCTTCGCCTCATCATCAGTTATATCCAATAGAGCACGGGCACGGAACATCGGCAGCTGTAAATAAGCGATATCATATCTGACCATTTGAAGAGCAAGACCAATACTATCTTCAAAGGGTGATGTCCAGCCAAAACTCGATAGCAGTGAGCGCAGTTTTTCTCTTGGCACTTCTTTGCGTAACTTATATTCATATTCCAGAAGCCAGGCGCGGCTTTGTGGTGCTTTCAAGAGCTCAAGGTATTTATTGTGATCAAATTCACCCTGTTCGTTTTTCATATATTCTGATTCATAAATTTCGCGGGGTGGATTATTTCTGATAATGGCCAAGATCTCCATATCGGTCACGCCGATTCTTTCTTCCCTGATCAGCTTGTTCCACATCATCTCCTCAAGCAATAATACCCAGATCTGATCCGGTGTGACATTTTTATTTTCTGCCTCTTTGGCACGTATAAATCCCAGGTAATCTCTAAAAGAAACAGATACACCATCTACCTTTGCAATATCTGTCTGCGGTTTATCCTGTATGCCTGTGATGTTAGCACCCCACTGAAAAAATATTAAAAGTAAGAAACTGGCCAGAGCAATAATGAAAACATACTTAATGTTTTTTCGTAACTTCTGCATCAACATAATCGTAACCTCCTATATCATCTATTTTCATCTAACATCTACCATTTACCGTCGCAAGTACTGACTGTCCGTCAGGGACAAAATATATCTTAAGATCTTCGCCATGATCTTTTTTAACCTGAGACATTGCGCTGTCGATATCCTTCACCGGTGTGAAGTTCATCTGCGACAATAACGCCGAATCCAAATTTGATATTACATAAACTTTATAATCTTGCAAAAGCTTGGAGGTTTGAAACGCGCGGTGTCCCCCAACTTTGATCTTTGCTTCCGGGTAATGCAACAACTCTTCAATATTATTATCGAGCATATATCTCTCAAACTCAGGATTGCCCACACCATCCGTGCATTCTGCAACCAGGATTATTGAACCTCCCCTGCGCACTGCACTGACTGCATTATTAAGTACCTTGTGACCATTAAAAAATGTTCTGTCTTTTGGATACCCACCAGCCGAGACGACTACGCAATCTGCTTGCCTGGTGATCCTTGATATATGTTCTGCTTTGAAATATTCAATACCTTTTTTATGAGCGTGAAACGTATCACCACAAAAGGCATTAGCAACGCGCTTATCATTGGTTTCAATAACATTCACTAAATAATCAACGCCGAAAAGCTGAGCTGCTTCATCCATCTCTTGAGCGATTATATTGGATTCAATCTTACCCAGTGAAACACCCTCTCGCTTTAATTTGCAGTGATTATTTCTGATCGTTTCATAAGAAGCAATCCCCGGGAGTATCGATTTCCTGCCCCCGGAAAAACCAGCCAGGTAATGAAAATTGATCCGTCCTGTAGCAATAACAAAATCAGCTGCTCTAACTCGCCTGTTTACCTGTACCTCAAGACCGCTACTCGTTTTGCCGATCGCAATAAGATCATTATGGCAATCATGAAAAGAGAACTTAAAATCAGATACCAAGTCACCAAAAAGGGACTTGTTTTCTTCGGGCGTATGCTTTCGATGGGTACCTAAGGCAACCATAAACTCGATATTCTTCTCATCGACACCTGCATCTATTATCTCACCAACTAAAAAGGATAGAATCTTATCGTAATCTGCGATTGAACGGGTTATATCAGATACGATGATAACCAGGTCGCGCGGTTTGTTTTTCTGCAGCAGTTCATTCAAACGAGGTTTTCCTATGGGATTTAGAATGCTCCGTTCAAGGGTTTCTTTTAAAGGCTTAACATCGTGTCTTGAGCACTCCAATATCCCCAACATATTATGCTTTGCTACCTCGTAATAAACAGGTTTTTTTCCAAAGCCGAGCTCCATAGTCTATTTTATCTAAATATGGGTAAGTGTCAATGACCGCCTACCTCATCTCGTTGACTTGCAGAAAATATAGAGTATAATATCGGGATGATCGACCTGAAATTGCTCAAAGATGAGCCAGACGTTATTCGGCAGGCAATACGAGACCGTCACGAGGACCTCGACCTCGATAAAATAATCGAACTTGACAAGCAAAGGCGTTCTATAATAACGGAAATCCAAGAATTGAAACATCAGCGTAATGCTCTATCGGAAAAAGTCGGTAAACTCAAACGTGAGGAAAAAGAACCAACCGAGCTAATGAGAGAAGCAAAGGATCTGGCTGAGAGAGTGAAAGAGCTCGATAAAACACAAAAGGAAGTTGACGGCAAATTTTTTGAGGCGGTTAAATGGATACCAAATATACCTCATAGATCAGTCCCGGTTGGAAAAGACAGTGATGATAACGGGTTTGTCCGAGGGCTTAAAAAACCCCCTGATTTTGACTTTGATGCGCTTAAGCATTGGGAGATCGCAGAAGCTCTCGATATCCTCGATTTTAAAAGGGCAGCTAAGGTGTTTGGTTCGCGTTTTATTCTCTATAAAGGTATCGGTGCGAAATTAGAAAGGGCACTGATCAACTTTTTCCTCGATTTACATACTATCCAGCACGGTTATACTGAAATAATGCCGCCGGTTTTGAATCCCGCCGACTGTTTATACGGCACCGGTCAGTTACCAAAACTGGAAAGCGATATGTATAAGTGTCGTGATGATGAGTTTTACCTTTGTCCGACCGCAGAAGTACCGCTGACCAATATACACCGTGAAGAAATAATACCCGAGAAGCTTTTACCTTTTTATTATGCTGCGTATACCCCTTGTTTTCGGCGCGAGGCAGGTTCCTATGGTAAAGATGTTCGGGGCATCAAAAGGGTCCATCAATTCAATAAGGTCGAGCTTGTGAAATACACTATCCCTGAGCATGGTTATGAGGAATTCGAGAAACTTCTGACCGATGCTGAGCAAGCGGTCAAACTGCTTGGATTACCATATCGAATCATGGTATTATGCACCGGTGATATGACCTTCGCCGCAGCGAAAACATACGATATCGAAATATATGCCGCAGCCATGAAAGAATGGCTCGAAGTATCGTCCGTTAGTATCTACGAACAGTATCAGGCACGTCGTGCAAATATCCGCTATCGCAACACAAAAGGCAAGGTCGATTATGTTTGTACAATGAATGGCTCTGGTTTAGCGACACCCAGGGTTTTTATTGCTCTTTTGGAAAATTACCAAACCAAAGACGGACGTATCAAGATCCCTGATGTACTGCGACCTTATATGGCCGGGCAGGAGTTTATTGGATGAAAAAAGAGCAGATCGTCCGCGAGATAATTAAAACCGGTGCGATGCTTTATATGAAGGATTATATTTACGCAACGAACGGTAATATAAGTGTACGCAGCGGTGAAGAAATATACATAACAGCAACCGGTCTGTGCAAAGCTGATCTTAAACCAAGTAATATCTTAAAGGTAGATACCAGCGGTAAGGTCACCAGAGGATTGCCGTCCATTGAATTGAATATGCACCTTGGAATATATAAAAACAGAAAAAATATCAATGCGGTTATCCTTGCTCATCCCTTCTTTACCAATTTAATGGGTATTCAGCCTGGCGCCCTCAACCTCGGTGCTTTACCGAATATGGAGAAACATCTCAAGGATGTATATTTCATACCGAATATCAAACCCGGTTCACCAGAACTGGCCAGGGCAGTAACCGATGCTCTTAAGAAAACCGACATAGTCGTAATTCACCGATATGGTGTAGTAACGATTGGTAAAGACTTATCCAATGCGCGGTATAAACTTGAGCGTTTGGAATACCTTGCAAAATTTCTGATTTTCAAACAAATTTTATTTTGAGAATCATACATTAACCCGGGCCTATGATCGATCATATCAATAATTGGCTTGCCCAGGTAAAAAACAACTACGGCGTCAATCCTCTGATCTTTGCTGTGATCTATTGTACAGGGATCATTCCATTTTGGTTTTCTGTATACAAGATAACTGATGGTCTTAGGAGAAAAAATTTCAAACAAGTCAAGATCTTTGCTGTAGTATTGGCGATCGTTATAATAGCACCCTTTACCTATGTTGCTGTATGGGGGCATAATCTGCCTTTTTGGGTCTGGCTCATCGCTGCAGCTCTTATCGCTTACAGTACATATTCAATTTTCCGTAAGTTAAAAGTTTCAAGACGATGATCATTGATACAAAATACTGTTTGTCTATACTATCGCAATAATCTTTTGAATTTCTCTATCTCCAGGTTGATTATAAATCAAATTTCATGATCGACAGTACTGCAACGCATCTTTTGTCGATAAAGATTACCGGACAGTTTTAAATATACAATCCTATTTTACCAGAACCATCTTATAAGTATCGACTTTTCCTTCGGCTTGGAGCCGGACAAAGTAAACACCATCAGCAACTGTACGTGATTCATCATCTTTAGCATTCCAAAATACGGTTTTAGTCCCGGCTGGCTCGCGCGCACGATTGACCAGGGTCTT
>JBARXB010000032.1:0-41972 GCA_049647165.1 bacterium | reverse complement strand
CCATCAGCATTACCCAAAGTATCAACGACCTGACAACTGTTAAATACTACACACGGCTCAACCGGCACCACCAACACCGAATCAATATAGCTAATATAACCATCGGCTATTACCGCATACTTCAAATAACCCGCCGACTCGGTACGCACTCCAACCGTCAAAACCCCACCGCTTATTGAATCACGCACAAAACACTCCCCCTCCTTGTATAAAACAATATCAACAACCCGACTATTTACGATACCTGGGTCTATACTTAACGTATCAAGGCCGACATGAAGAGAATCCGGCTGAATCGTTAAGGAACCGAAATCGCGTGGTATGTTTTGCCACAGGGCAAGTGTAGGATCACCTAAAAAAGATATAGAAAACTGGTGTACACGATGCCAGTTATTGCTCTGAGCGCAACCGATGAAGTTTGCCTTAGCCGCGGCAAGAGCCTGGCTGATCATACCAGTTGGCAATCTATCAAATACAAGTTTCATGTATTCCTTATGAATACTCCCCTCACTTGAGCTCGTTGGACCTATATAACCAATACCACCACCGTTTGGACTCAAGATCCAGTGCTTTCCAAAACAATCAGACTGGAAAGGATTGGTATAACAAGTCACAACAACCATCAGACCATAGCGAGGAGCGTTGGCTAAAGAATCGAGATAATAGTTTGTCGCAAAAATCCGGGGCCAGACAAAATGAACACAGATATTATTCACATCACCGTGTCCTACACCGGTGATTATATTAAACCCGGCATCGATCGAATCCTTTAGTGTTTGCAGAGTAAGATTGTTTAGAGTCTCATCAAGATAGGATTTTGCAAAGTGCCTTGGCAAGTGTGAACCGAGTTCATAGGCATAAGGTAAACCTGGCCAGTTATTATCTAAGTTCGAGCTATAGAATAGCGCCTTGATTTGTATATCTCTATTGATCGGAAAAAGATAATCGGATATCTTATCGACATATGATTGAGCTTCAATACCTGTCTTTGTCGGTATACGTCCAACAAAGACTTCCGGGTAGAAATCAATTGAATCGGCTAATTCACCGTATTTCCAATCACCATCGAAATTCCAGTCACCATCAAGATCAGCATAATACAGGTCAGAGGCGATGGGTAGCCACAATTGGGAGTAAATAACTGTTCGATCGACCCATATAAATCTCGTCGGTACAAGCTGAGTATCACCCCCTAAAAGTACAAAAGCTGTTCCCCATTTATCTACCGCATCTTTTATAAAATTCCGTGTCTTTTCTGCATCATCTACTCCAGAATAGTTTTGGCGTATCCAGGATATTGTTTTTACAACAGTGTTTATACCTAATTGTTTCTTGAATTGTGCAAAACCTTCATAAACAGAAGACTGTGCATTATCGGTAATTATTATAAAATCCACGGGTGGGCCTAATAATGAAGGCAGATCAGTGGGTAATGAGTCATAGGGGTTATCCTCAATTCTGCATAGCGGACGATAAACTGGATCCCAGACTGCACTTTTGTTTTCCACAAAATTATAAAGAAAATTACTGAACACATCATTGCTTAAACTCGTTGTCCGTTGTGGCGTCATACCTATTGGTTTATGTTCATTCCCGGCGCTGACGGTGAGTTTTTCCAGAACATACAATTTCTCAGTATTAGGGTTATATCTAAACGGGCATACCATAATTTGGAGGATTTGAAAACCTCTCATATTACCGCATCGAAAACCTGCTATAGGATTTTCCGGAAATGTCACGGTGTTTGCGTATGCCATTGGATCAGGCGGTATGAAAACCCTTAAGGTTTCAAGCGAAGTCTCAGGTTGAATTGGATAAACATTAAATCGACCGGGCAGCGCACGCCATGTCTGTTCTATAACCTCTATATCTCGCACCATCATGCCCGCCGGTATTAAATAGTTGAACATACAGCCAGGAGTCTCAGGGGAACCAGGTTTACCAGATATTATCACTGGTCGTGCCATGCAGATGCGATCAAAACCATTAACCTGTTCAATGTGATAGTCAATATTATCGAACGGGATATCGATAGTAATCCCACCAAGTGTATTGAATAGTATAGGTAAAACAATAAAGTATTTTTTCAATCTGTTTAATTATAAAAACAATGTTCAACTTGTCAATACCCACATGAGTTCTTATGTTGACATCGATAGTGAATTCTATATAATTATCCCATGAAAAGAGTTTTAAACCGTCTCATCATATTGGTTATTTTAACCATTTTGTCATCAGCCAACGCACAAACAGGCGAGGTTGGGGTGGATATCACCATGAGTGGACTTGATAAGCCGATAATCTCGGAAGAATATATCCTAATGCCTGGGGATAGCCTGCTTGTGACGATAACTGGTGGTACTAACTATTCATATGTGACCGGTGTCACCTATGAAGGTAAAGTCACTATTAACATGCCCGTGACCTCAATATCCAGCCCACAGGAACTATCAATAATACAATATGATATAGTTGCCGCAGTTCCAATATACGGCATGAGCCTTAAGAATGCTAAAGACTCCTTACGCTATGTGTTCCTTAAGTACTTCAGAAATATTAAAGTTGACATAACACTTCTGGCTATGCGGCGATTTACAGTTTATGTTGTCGGTGAAGTGAAAAGACCAGGCATGGTCAGAGCTTATCCTGTTGACCGTGTGTCGACTGTGATCCAACGCGCTTGGGGGATCACGACTATAGGTTCACGCTCAAAAATAGAACAAAAGAGAAATAATGAACTATACCAACTCGTCAATCTTGAAGAATTCGAGAACACGGGAAATACTGAGATCAATCCCTATGTTCAGGATGGTGATCTGATCGTCGTGCCCAGGATGGAACAATCAGTCATTGTAAGAGGGGCTGTATTCGGCAAAGGAGGATATGAATTGCGTGTTGCCGAGCTTACTGCGGCACGCGAGAGAACAAGCGAAGGGTTATATGAGTTGAATCAAGGAGAACGTGTTTCTGATTTGATTACAAAAGCCGGTGGTATTACACCTTGGGCTGATATGCAAAGTGTTTATATACAAAGAGATACAACAAGAATACATATCGACCTCGCGCGGATTTTTAGCGATGAGAATGATAAGGATAATATCCTGTTTGAAGATGGTGATATCCTGATCATTCCATCCGTCAATGCGATCGTCTATGTACAAGGACAAGTCGTGAATCCTGGCGCCTTCCCCTTTCAGGCGAATCTGAGAGCCAGTGACTATATAGGTTTGGCCGGAGGTCCTATGGGCGACGCGCACATGTCTGGCGTAACGATATATCGAAATAGTGATAAGATCTCAGGCAAAAAAGATCCCATTATTGAACAAGGGGACAGAATAATGGTACCGCGCTTGGTATTCAAGTTCTGGCAAGACTATCTTGAGATAACTGCGGTTTTTGCATCACTCTTAATATCTTATTTGACTTTGACAGCCAAATGATTTGAAAGCCACGATTGATAAAACAAAGCACACTTTATTATCGATTGTCTATCACTTTAATAAGTATTCATTCGTAAAAATACCTGAAATCTTTTGTAATAAATAGGAGGTTAATATGGCCATCCTACTCATCTTTTTATTGGGGACGATAAATTCACTGGGCAAACCTCTGGTAAAAGACGTACCTAATGATGAAGGCGGCAATATCATGCTTTCCTGGCAACCCGTGAAAAAAATCATAGAAATCGATGTTTATGACATCTACCGCTCAGAAGAAGGAGGGTCTTTTGAAAAAATCGCTTCAACTGACAACTGGACAACGCAGTTCATTGATAATAATGCACTTACTGGTAAGGCTTATCGCTATCGAATATCCGTAATTAAAGGAGACGAAATTGTCGCTCAATCTGAAGTGTCGGAACCTGTGAAAAGTACTGGACAGTGGTTCCATACCGCTCGGTTCAATATATTGATCGGGTTTATTATCTATTCATTAATCCTCTTATGGTTCATAAATCAAGCACGTAAAGGAAAAGATATGTATATAAGAAAAATCGCCGGTCTCGATGCCCTGGATGAAGCTGTTGGCAGAGCTACCGAAATGGGCAAACCGATACTGTATGTACCCGGTCTATCATCAATTGCAGATATTGCGACGATCGCGTCACTTAATATCCTCTCCCGTGTCGCTAAGAAGGCAGCTGAATACAATACGACGCTCCTTGTGCCAAACCGTAATCCAGTCGTCTATACAGTGGCACAGGAAGTCGTCAAAGCGGCGCATGCTGATGCTGGTAGACCAGATACATACAATCCAGACAATGTCTACTTTATCACCGGGAATCAGTTTGCTTATGTGGCCGCAGTATGTGGCACCATGGTTAGACAAAAACCAGCAACAAATCTATTTCTTGGTTATTTCTGGGCTGAATCTCTTATCCTCGCTGAAACTGGAGCTTCAACAGGCGCGATCCAGATCGCCGGTACTGATTCTGTATTCCAATTGCCATTTTTCATTACGACATGTGATTATACGCTTATCGGAGAAGAACTCTACGCCGCATCCGCATATCTATCCCGTGAACCTCTGCTCATGGGTTCTTTAAAGGGACAGGATTGGGGCAAAATATTTATATTCATGATCCTGATCATTGGTTCGGCATTAACGTTATTCGGATATGAACAGATACTCGCATTGTTCAATACCTAAGAAAGGAGGCGATAATGAAAAAACGGATTCCTCTATTAATATGCATGATCCTTGGTGTGCTAATGGTCATTCAGTTCTTTGTCCCACATTCTATTAGTCAACAATTCTTTGACCATAGTTATCGTTGGTATTTGGCGATCGCTGGTTTTGCCTGGGTTCTCGGAACCGGTAGTCTGGTCAAACACCATATCGATCGGATCAAACGTAAGCAGCAAAAATGGTATTTCAGTTACGTAACGCTCGTTGCCCTTACGATCATGGCGTTCCTTGGAATATTTTTCGGGATCAGAGCAGGAACTCTGTTCATGACCTTATACGCAAATATCATCCTTCCACTCGGCGCGGCGATGTATGCAATACTCGCGTTTTATATGGCATCAGCCGCTTATCGTGCCTTTCGCGCCCGTTCAAGAGAAGCAACAGTATTATTGGTCGCTGCATTCATTGTCATGCTCGGCATGGTGCCTTTTGGTCAATTTATCTGGGCAAAAATACCGGATATCGCAGAGTGGCTTTTAAGCGTCCCGAATACTGCAGCTAAACGGGGGATTATCTTTGGTGTAGCATTTGGTGGTGTATCCACTGCTTTGAAAATTATCCTTGGTATTGAGAGGTCCTGGCTTGGCGGGGGAGGTTAGCATGGACTTCTTCACAAAATTAACAAAAATACCCAGGCAAGTTATTTATGTGGTAATAGCTCTTGCCGTCATGTTCCCTTTGATCATACCGCTTGGATTACCAATCAGGGTAATGCCCAAAGCTGAAAAATTATATACAGCAATAGATTCCTTGGGAGCTCGATCAAAACCCATCTTGATATCATGTGATTTTGATCCTCAATCAATGCCAGAATTATATCCCATGCTCATCGCCGTACTGCGTCATTGTTTTGCGCGTGACATCCGAGTAGTCGTCATGGCACTCTGGCCACAAGGACCGGGTTTGGCTGAAATGGCACTAGGCCAGGTATCAGGAGAGTATGATAAAGCATATGGAAAAGATTATGCCTTTTTAGGCTACAAATTCGGTGTTACTGCGATACTCCTTGGTATGGGTGACAATATAAAAGGAGTATTCCCAGTTGATTATTACGGCACTTCACTCGATTCAATAGAGATCACATCAAAAATGCGCAACTACAATGACCTCAGCATGGTCGTTACCTTGTCTGCAGGTGATCCAGGATGGCGGGCTTGGCTCTTATATGCTCAGGCAAGATATCACGCTCCGGTCGGCATCGGTGTTACTGCAGTTTCTGCAGCTGATGTCTATCCATATGTTGAAACCGGACAGGTGGTAGGCCTACTAGCTGGTATGAAAGGCGCCTCTGAATATGAAATTCTCGTCCACGAAGGGAAATACTCAGAAGGTAAACGCACGGCAGTACAGGGCATGGATGCTCAATCGCTCGGTCACCTTATCATCATGGTCTTTATAATTATCGGTAATATCGGCTATTTCGCGACAAGGAGGAAAAAATGAATCCATCACCTGATCCATTGGTTTGGCTGTCAGCCCTTTTGACGCTCTTTATCTTTTCTTTCTTGTTCCGTGATAATATTCTCTATCAGTTTGCCGAACACTTATTCGTCGGTATTTCTGCAGGCTATCTTATCGCGATCACATGGCATAATCAGATGCTTCCAAATCTTTTTGAGCCGCTTTTCTTGCAGGGTAATGTCTTTTACATAATACCACTTCTCTTCGGTTTATGCTATTTTGCCCGGTTCATACCCAAGATCGGTTACCTTGTACGATTACCGATCGCCTTTATGCTCGGTTGGGGTTCTGGTGCGATCATCCCGGCAATATTCCAAAGGGATATCCTTAGACAAACACAGGGCACCTTACTCATCAGGAATGCTTTTGCAAGATGGGATACTGGTTTATGGGCAGTGATCATCCTCATAGGTGTGCTCTCTGTACTGATCTATTTCTTTTTCTCAAAAGAAAGAAAAGGGATCCTTAAACCGACTGCGAATCTTGGTATTATTTTTCTCATGCTTGGTTTTGGTGCTTCTTTTGGCTATACCGTGATGTCACGTATCAGTCTTCTTATCGGAAGATTCCAGTTTTTGTTGGGAGATTGGTTGGGGATCATTAAGTAGAACCTGGAGACCGGAAACTAAATACTAGGAACAAAGAACTAGAAACCAGAAAGAAAGATCAAAATGGATTAATCACTGGTCATTAAGTGATTATCCCGATTTTTCATATTAAAAAATAATATCGGTAAATCGAGGATCCCGCTCCGCGGGAAGTCATTGAGTCATTAAAGGATTAAAACTAGATATTGTTATAGCATTTTTCTTATCTTCTTAACGAAGTCTAAGGCTTTCGCATATTTTGTTATCGGAATGATATAAAAGCCATCAACATAGTCTTTCAGCTGCATTGCTGTTTCAAAGAGCATGTTGCTTTCATCCTTTTCTTCAATATTATTTATATACTCGTACGGGATACCCAGAAATTTCATTAGAGCAAAAGCCCTTTTCTTGGTGTGCAAAAAAGAAAGTCCAGCAATGAGCTTTGCTTTGTCAAAACGCTGCCGAAACTGCTCAGCGATTTCAATAAATCGTATGGGGTTGAATACAGGTTGGGTAAAAAAACACTCGGCACCGTATTTGTATTTGTCTTTTGATTTCATAAATTCGCCTTGAATATTTGGAACATTCGGATTAAAACTGGTACAAAGACAAAAGTCTACTGGGTTTATTGCTTTTCGTGCTGAAGTCACCCCCTGTTGGATTTTTTTAGCGATATCTAATAGTTTTGAAGAATTCAATTCGAATCCGCTCCTACCTTCATTTGGGGTATCTCCAGTAACGCAGAGCACATTGGTAATATCGAGTGCTGCAGCACCGAGCAAGTGGCTTTCAAAACCCAGGGATGTAAAATGACGCGCAACAAAATGGGGAATCATCTCGATACCGGTTTTATGCTGCAGGACATGAGCGCAACATAATGCGTCTGGTCTTAATCTGCCTAACGGATTCGAGGGAATATTTATCGCATCAATATATCCTTTAAAGGGTTTTATCTTACCCGCAAGCTCATTGAGTTTCAGACTATTGGGAAGAAGGACTTCTAGCGTTATTATTTTTTGTTTTGACAATGTGTCGCGCAGCATCGTGGTTTATTTTTTCTCCCTCAAGAGAGACAATCCCTCGAGAACAGTGGTTGCCGCACCATAGGCACCGATTTCTTTTGCATACCTTTTGCTTACATTAGGACCACCGATTATGACTCTTACCTCAAGCTTCGCCCTTTTCAATGCTCTTACCACCTTTGCCATTTCCGGCATCGTGGTCGTCAACAACGCACTCAATCCAAGAGCATCAGGTTTTACTTTCCTGACTGTTGCCACTATTTTATCAGTGGTTATATCTTTACCCAGATCGATCACTTCATACCCCGCTGATTCGAATATCATACCCGCAATGTTCTTGCCAATATCATGGATATCACCCTTAACCGTTGCGAGAACCACTATCCCCTGTCTTCGACCTTTTGGAAGATACTTACGAACAACTCCGAGAGCGTATTTTGATGCTTCAGCTGCTTTTAGCAGATCAGGGATATAATATTCACCTGTTTCGTAAAGGTCACCAACCATCTTGAGCGCCTTGGAAACGAATTTATCGATGATATCCTGAGGCGGTGTGCCTGCATCGAGCATATCCTGGGCATATGCACGACTTTGCTCCTTGTCACCAATAATGATCGACTCACTGAGATTTTTTGCGGACATTGTTGTTTTGCTGTCCGAGTGTAGCATAGTATAGTCGATAGCGGAAAAATCTCGTTTAAATAGCAATTTCGTTGACCGCACCGCATTCATTACAATTTCGTCGAGCGGATTTAATATTAGAAAATTCGTTCCAGATTTTACCGCTGCGGTTGCAAGTACGGCATTAAGATGTGTGCGTTGTGGTAAACCAAAGGAAACGTTCGAAATACCAAGGATCGTCTTAAAACCACGTTTATGAAGTTTCTCTACTGTTTTGAGTGTATGAACTATCTGGTTCTTGTCAGTAGCCGCGGAAAAGACCAGCGGATCAAAGATTAGATCATCTTTGGAAAAACCAACCTGTTTCGCAACTTTGAGGGCGATAGCCACATTCGCCATCCTTTGTTCAATACTACGCGGGATGGTTTTACCAACAAGAGATATTACAGCTTTGAAACCATGTTTTTTTATCATTGGTAACCATTTGACCAGTGCTTTTTTCTGTGCGGGTACTGAATTGTAGACTCCAATACCAGGATAACTCGCAAGAACAGAACTCGCTGCATTAAAGTCCTGGGTATCGACAAATAACGGCAAATTTGATGCCTTCATGACCTGGAATATAGCATGCTTGAGCGTTTTATTTTCTTCGAGTTCAATAACATAGGCATTGACATCGAGTGCATCAACTCCAGCAGCTTCCTGAGCGCGTGCCTCCTGCCCATAAATCTCGTAATTCCCTTTGATCAACTTCCCCTTTATCCGTTTACGCCCGGATGGATTCATCCGCTCACCAACGGTTATTAAAGAATCATCAGTGACTCGGACAATCCGGTCTGTTGCGGTTAGGATGAATTCATCTTTAGCTTTTCTTTTTTTAGGAACAGCTCTTTGCTTTCGCAAAAGTTCGATGTACTTCGGACTTGTGCCACAACAGCCGCCAATGATATTCGAACCCGCGTTAACAAAGCGTTTAAAAAAACGCGCCATTTCCCGGTCAGAAAGGGTATGATGAACTTTATTGCCTACGATTTTTATCCTTCCTGCATTCGGTTTAATGATCAAAGGTAAATTACTGATTCGAAACATCTTGGCGACTGCTTCGATAGCAACCTGGGGTGTTGTGCAGTTCACTCCGATACCTTTTGCCCCAAGTGATTGAAAGGTTACGGCGATCGTCTCAGCACTCTCACCCATGATCGTATATCCATTATCCTGCAGTGATAAACAGATGAAAACATCGTCGGAAAACTCACGGGCAGCAAGGAAAGCAGCCTTTGCTTCGACCATAGATGTGAAAGTCTCGAGCCAGAATACCTTGATGCCTGCCTTTGACATCCTGCGACAGATGTTCAAAAAGATATTGTACACCTGATCGAACGTAAACTCACCATAAGGCTCGATCAACTCGCCTAATGGTCCTATATCGCCAAAAACCAATACACGATCTTTGGCCGCACGCTTTGCTATTTTGACTCCCACACTTATTACCCGGTCAAGTTCGGTTTTCGGAATATTCATAGGATTGGCTGTAAAAGTATTGGTCAAGATAATGTCTGACCCGGCAGCGATATACTGCCGGTGGAGTCTAAAGACTTCATCGGGATTTCGAATATTCAATATACTCGGCGATTCACCCGGAGCCAATCCTTTATCTAAAAGATTAGTGCCGGTAGCACCATCGAGGATCAAAGTCCTTCTTTTCAAAATATTCTCGAGTTTGACCATTGCTTATTCTATATGAATATGTTTCTGAGTCAATACAAAGCGATATAATCTTGCGTCTTCGTATAAAAACCGGGGTCAGTTTATATGCTAACTCCACACAACAAACACCGGATTGTATTCTGCTCTCAGAATGATAAACTTAGGCGAAATGCATGATATTCAATCAACTTCTGCTAAGAGTTTTCCCCCGATATCAACACCCAAGAGTTGCATGGCGTTTCCTCTATAACAGGCAATTTCATAATAGCCACTGCTACCTTTAAGACAAATGATTTGTCGCCCACTCCCTTGACTATAGAACTTCTTAACCAATACCTTTTTTCCGGCTATGACCATATGCTTTACCTTATAATCATTCGATATATTGGTTATTAAATTACCAAAATGGTCAATATATAATACTTCACCATGCAATCGGTCAGCCTTTTGGATCACCTCGGGGAATTTGAATTTGTCTATATCATGAATTTCTCTGCCAAAATCAGGCGGCATCTTGCCATTGGCTATCTGTGCTGCTACTGGACCAAAAATATCCCGTCCATGAAAGGTATTGCTCGTCTTGGTATTTACATCGATCGAGTATGCTCTTGCCTTTTTATCATATATATAGGAAAAAACCCCATTATCTGGACCGACAAAGAAATAGCGGTTGGATTCAAGTATAATTGGCTTACGCTTGCTGCCGACACCAGGGTCAACAACGACGAGATGAACTGTACCCGGTGGAAAGTTTGCATACACTGAACTTAAGATAAATGCGGCAGACCTTATATCATGGGGTTCTATTTTATGGGTTATATCAATAACCCTGATATTTGGATCGACCTTTGAAATTTCGCCTTTTACTGCAGCGACAAACCAATCATCCTCACCAAAGTCAGAGAGAAATGTAATGATCTTCATATTTCTGCACTAACTCACGTTGAGTGACAATGCTTTCAATCCAATCCGACCATTTACTCGGCAGAACCTGACTCGCCGTTAAACCGCCCTTGAGTATCCATGGTGCTATGGTTGACCTTTGGATTGCTGTATTCGGTCGTTTTACCAAGAGTAAAACAAACAAGAAAACAAAACATATTACCAAACCCTTTAGCAAACCCAATGATCCACCTAATAGTCGATCGATCGTACCGAGCGGAGTCGACCTGATCGCTTTGGAAATAATTCTGCCGAGAATATGAACTGCCACAACAATAACAACGAAAATCAAAAGAAAAGCAACAAAACGCGGCATCCCGAACATCCCACTGAAACTCACGGCAAGTATATACGCCATTAATATGCCTATGATATCACAGATGCTCCTTATGATACCGATCACCAAACCGTGTAAAGCCAGTACGAGCAGGATAATAATGAGGACGATATCGATCCAGTCCATTATGCCTTTATTATAAACAACGAACTTAGCAAGTCAATAAAAATCAAGTAGAAATGGCAGACTTGCTCCTTGACCAATCTTGAAAAATGACTACAATTCATGTATGCAAGATAATGATATTATTAAGAAAATAAGGGAATTAACTGTCGGATTCAAAGGCAAAGATGACCCCGCAGCAAGATTAGCCTGGCTTGGAAGCCTGGTAGACTCTTATAAAAGGTATTTACCTTCAAGAGTTGTTGAAAAGATCGCGCTCGATCCATCAACCAAAAAGGTTGAAGGAGAAAGAAGGAACATAACTGTAGCATTTGCTGATCTTTCTGGATTCACAGCGCTTTCAGAGACCATGGATCCTGAAGATATCGCTAATATCATCAATGATTTTTTCACTCGTATGCTTAAGATCGTTTTTAAATATGAAGGAAGTGTAGATAAATTTCTGGGCGATGCCCTTATGGTCTTATTCGGTGCACCGATCGCTCATCATGATGACCCGGAACGAGCAGTCAGAGCTGCTCTTGAGATGCAACAAGAAATGCAGCGCTTCAATAAAGAAAACAAAGCACCAACCCCGCTTGCCATGAGTATTGGTATTAATACCGGTCCTGCAGTTGCCTTGAACGTCGGGTCAGAAGACAGGATGGAATACACGGTTATTGGCGATGCTGTGAACCTTGCCGCCCGTTTGGAAGGAGTCTCCAAAGCAGGTGAGATAATAATAAGCCATAATACTTATCAAAAAATAGCCGACGTTGTGGAAGTTGAGAAAAAACCTTCGGTCAAGGTAAAAGGTAAGAAAAAACCTATCCTCAACTATCTTGTCAAAGAAATGCGCGAACACTACAAGCTGCCGGATATTACGAAGCTGGAGATCGTCGGACGTCAACAAGAACGCCAGATCATTGAAGCATGCCTGGCCGATACAAAGAAGAACCAAATCACTATTTTAGGAGTTGTCGGTGAACCTGGAACAGGCAAGACAAGAATCGGATTAGAGGCTGTACTTTTAGCTCGCAAAGATAATTTTTCTACGTTCAATGGACGCAGCATGCCTTATGAAACAAACTCAGCATATGCAACGGTTATCAGTTTATTGAACGATTATTTTAAAATAAAAAAAGAGGCGAGTGAACAAGATAAAAAACTATTGATCAGTCTCAAATTAAAGAACTTAGGTTTGTCCTTAGATGAAACGATGCCGTATATTGGCGCTCTGTACGGTTTACAATTTGCAGAAATTGAAAATATCCCACCTGATGAGTTGAAAAAGAGGATCTTTTATACAATAAAAGATGTCATCCTCAATGAAGCCAAGAGATCACCACTTCTCGTCCGTATCGAAGATGCCCAGTGGAGTGACCCAACGAGCAATGAATTCTTTAATTATCTATTCAATAGCGTAGGAGAAGCGCAGATCCTCCTCTTATTCGAATACCGATCTGATTTTGCCTTCCCCTGGCTCACGCATCCGAACTATAAAAATATTGCCCTCAAAGGATTCAGTAAAGAAGAAACTATCGATTACAGTCAAAAAATACTGGAAACATTGAGTGTAGCCCCTGAAATCCTCGATACCATTTATAATAAATCTCTCGGTAATCCTCTATTTATCCAGGAAATTCTCAAGTTCCTGATGAAAAAAGGAGGGATCAGAAAGAGAAAAGGACAAGCCGTTGCATCTTCTCGATTCAAGAATTTAGAGATCGCCGAATCGATCTCTGGCGTTATCCTTGACCAGATTGACCGGATGAGTGAAAGCGACCGGCATCTATTGCAGTATGCATCGGTCGTAGGGAAAATATTCAGACCGCCATTATTGTCGACAATAACCAACATACCACTAGATGAATTGCTGAAGCAGCTTGAAAGATTGGAACATTTTGAGGGCATCCTGACTTCACATCCTGATGCAGAAGAAACAATATACGAATTTATGTCACCGACAACTTACGAGGTCGTCTATGGCTCATTATTTAAAACCAGACGAAAACAATTGCATCTGCAGATTGGCGAAACTCTGGAAAAACAATTTTCCGACCGCTTATTTGAAAACTCTGAACAACTTGCCTATCATTTCGTAAATTCGACCGACAAAACCAGAGGGATCAACTATACAAAGCTCGCAGCTGATAAATCGTACCGTTTATATGCCTTAAAAGAATCGGTTAATTTTTTCCAGCAAGCTCTGGATCTGCTCGGCAGAAAAGACCTTGTGCCTGAACAAATGCAGGATAAACTTGAGGTTTTAAGAAGACAAGGGTTTGTTTTGCGGCTCCTGGGCGAACTCAATCAAGCTCTGCTCAATCAGAAACGCTCTTTAAAAATAGCCCATCAAACCGAATCCTTAAAAGATGAAGCCGGTGCTTGTCTTAATATCGGAATTATATTTCAGGAAATGGGTGTACCCAAGAAAGGCTTGAGCTACTGGACCAGGGCACGAAGAATCGCGAAGAAAATCGGTGAAAAGAACATTCATGTCTTATCTGTGAATAACCTTGGTAATTATTATTTGCATACTGGTGACCTTGAAAAAGCTTTCGGTTACTTTACCGAAGCGCAAGAATCAAGTAAAGAGATGGGCGACAAACGAGGTCTTGCTTTAGCAACAGCTTCAATAGGAGAAATCCTGGAAACCAGGGGTGATCTACCAAAAGCACTTGAATATTATAATAACGCTTATGGAATTTTTGAAGAAATAAACGAAAAAGAAAATATAATACGCTGTCTGAACCAGATAGGTTTATTGAACATTGGATTAGGAAATATGGAAGACAGCATGACTATGTTAACCAAAGCTAAGGACTTAGCAGCGGAAAGCGGCGATAAAAATGCTGAATCACTTGCTCTGGGAAATATCGGATTGGTTTACGCCCAGATGTGGCAACTTGACCAGGCGTATGAGGAATTTTCTCAAGCACTAAGCTTGGCCCAGATGGTAGGAGATCCAACACAGATAATAAGTATGAGCACAAATATCGGTGATATTCACTGTTATCGAGGTAATTTGAAACAGGCCATTGAAAATCATCAAAAAGCTATTGATGTAGCACAACAGATCCAGGATCCTTCCCGCGAAGGGCAGGTCAGAAAATCTATTGCTTGGGATTATTATCACATGGCTGATTATAACAGAGCCCGAGAGGAATTTAGTAAAGGACAGAGACTGTTTCAGAAAATCGGTGACCTCCGACATGGTGCAATCATGTCAATCGGTATCGCCGCCGTGATGAAAAACCTGGGCTTTTATGAACAGACCGAGCAAATGCTAACCGGGTTTGAAATGAAAGCACGTGAGATAAACGACCTTGAAATCCTTGCTCAAGCCCTGGACTTAAAATCAGATATTTACCTGGATACAGCTGACTATGAAAAAGCAAAGAAAACCCTCGAGGAATTACCTGGATTGAGTCGGAAAACCGGTAATAAACGCCTTTACGCCTGGTTCCTGGGAAAAATGGCTATGGTCTTACTCAAAAGTAATAATATGATGGCTGCCAAAGAGCATCTTGATAAGAGCAATGCTTTTGCTCAAGAGATTGGCGACAAAATATTATCAATCGCCAACCTTATAGTTAGTGTTAATGTTGACATGGCGAAATCTGAATACACCGAAGCTCTTAATAAACTAATAAAGGTTACTGAACAAGCCAAAGTATGTGATGTCAAGGAATATTATGCGCTCGGTGTATTGCTAACATCCAAGCTTTTTAAAAGACTTGGTAGGAATCAAGATGCCGACAAGTATTTGAGTGATTACAATAAAATCGTTGAATCGATCACAGCTGGATTGAGCGAAGAAGAAAAACAGAGTTATTTAAAGCGCCTCAATAAAATTATCTGATAAATATTGCCTTTTCTATCTCTGTTTTATCACCGCTCGCAAATTCACAAAAATACACACCACCGGGTAGTTTTCTGCCCAGCTCATCTGTACCGTCCCAGCTTATCTGGTTAATTTGAGTTTGAAGGTTTTCAAACTCAAAACGCTTAACCAGACGCCCTGTTATATCGAATATCCTTATTTCCGCAATATCTGCCCACCCGGTCACACTGAATAGTATTTTCGTCGTAGAACTGAAGGGATTTGGAGTAATTAATAGAGCCTTACCCATGAGTTCAAGATCAGAAATTTCTGTTTCTTCTTCGATACCAATAACCTGCACAGTCTGATTAGGAATCATATCATCACCCAGTGCTGACCAATAATAATATTGTGTAATTTTTGCACCGGCTCCAATGGGATTAAATATTGGGTATATATTGGTGATCGTATTGGATAATTCATTTTGAACCGTGACGATCAATTTGAATGGATTCGATGTATTGTACCCAATATCAGTAAATGGTATGCTGATTTCTGTATATAAATAACCGTTTACAATATTATCTTCAGAATAGCTCCCATGAAACGTTCTCAATACCCAGGTATCCAGTCTTCCATCAGTTGCAGTACCCTCATAAAATCTTGATGTGCTACTATTTTCAATGATCAGGCAATAATCAGGGAAAAATATGCCAGCGTCAGCACTAAAATATGAACGACCTGACAAACCATAGTAAGGACACGTGCTGTCTGGTCCTCCAGCACCTACGTCAAAGTAAATCAACAGGTCACCTGCAGTTTGAAAAGTACAGCGGCTAAATCCAATATAAAGACTATCACTATCCCAAGTGACAAAAAGAGAATCATAAAATCCTCGCGTGTCGACATGAAGCAGTTCATACGCATTTGAGAAATCTTTTACATAATTGTCACCAATCACGATATTATGAGGAGTTACTGCATCACCTCCAACAATCACCTGGGGCTCAGCGCCCAGAGCATTCCATAAACCAGATTCATCACTCACTTTCAATGCAAAAACCAGAGTATCCATAGGCGGTAATCCATAGAGACTTTCAGTCACCCAATCTCCAACAATACTATCCCCAGTATTCCAGGTTTGATAGTATTCTTCCGCATCATCAAAGGCACTCTCAGAGGTCATCTTCTCTCGTGCAAACTTGAGTTTGTGTGGACCTGCTGCAGATTCTCTAAGACTGTCATCAGAGACGACTTGCCATTTCATTACTACACGACCCTCTGGTGTTTCGGTAGTATCTATATGTGCCTGCAATGTGGTTATCGGTTCAGGCTGGCAATTGAGTCCTAAGAAGCCTAAACATCGACGATAATACTCTGCATAGGTATGCGGATGTGTGGTGCTTGTAATCCCGGCAGGTATAAAACTATTGTATATAGTGCTTCCCGGGTCGCGTGATTTCCAGTAACTACCCCAGAAAACTGCACGTCCTGCCATCCAATCAGTCGGTGCACCAGAGCTATACAAAAGTATTTTTGCCGGTGGCAAAGCATCCAATGAATCTATATAATTATCTACCATTCCTTTGTAATCATACATCAAGGTTTCATTTTCCGAAAAGACACCTTCGATTCCAAAAATAGTATCAATATTACCTTCAGTATATGGTGCACCATCACCTTTATACTCGGCACCAAATAGTTTGAAAAAATCGGTCCCATCATACATATAGCCAAAATCATTTCCATCTACCATAGCTGGTTTGCCGTCACCACTCAAAGGATCAATATAGTCAACGAGTGTGTTCTGCTCTTCACTAGTTATTAAACCAGCTGTAGAAAGTGTAGTGCGATAACCGAGGTCGAGAAATACCGCATCATATGCGGTTAAAAGAGCCTCCTGCTCGCGGGTCGGTAATGTATCCTCGTTCACAAGAAAATATTGACCATTGGTATTCAATTCCATGATCTGATCGACCATAGCAAAATCCAGATCAACATATACAGAATCAGGTTCATCGATCGGGTCTTCATTCCACGCGGTCGCTGGATTATCATAATTCTCATCATCAAAATACCAACACTTACGTCCGCCAACACCAGTATCAGGATTTACTGCAACGAGCGGAATATCACCGGAGAGTGAATCCAAACCGGTTTGGGCTCCGCTGTTGTACTTAAAATGCCGTAGACAAACATCAGGGTAATTATTGTAGGCCCAGGTCGTCCATACCATATCCACCAAACCACCCCAGCGCGCTGCAATATTCGGTTCTTCTTGCCGGTTTGCATTAAGTTTTGGTATGCGTTCCCTGGGGTAAAGCTCACCAGAGATCCAGACTTGATACCACACGTCATACGACCCATCAAGGTCTTCTTCCCAAACGACTATAAATGAATTGTCTGGCACCACAGCAACGCGTGGATTACACTGAAGCTGGCTACCGGTCGCAATGGGGAACTCTGTACCAACATAACTGAAGTGATCCCCTTGTGCTTGTAGGATCTGGACATAGATATCACCATTAGCATCAACATGGTAATCCTCCCATACCACGACCATTCGACCATTCTCATTCACAGCGATATCCGGATCCCTTTCATCCTTACCATCCCCGGAAATACGGCTCAATTTTGCCCGATTGTCCTTGATGTTCCCATCCCGATCAAAAAACTGCCCAAAGATGGAGTACTCTGTCCCATCTCGGCTATAATCCTCGTATGCAACCATACCCCCTTCATCACAGAAAACGACGCGGGATTCAGGAACATAGGCAGTAATTGAATCATGCGGGACGACCTCGTTCTGATGGACAAACCCACCATCTGTATCATAAATATTACACAAAATCGAGGGCTCGGGATATCCCTGATAAGATGTCCAGCATACTGCGAACCAGCCGTTGGCACGACTTGAAACGGCTGGCCATTTCTGGGACAGCTCATGTTCATACACAAGCCATGGCTTATCACCTTTGAATGCCGCGAAGATCTTGGATGGTTTTTCATCAGGGCGGTACATGGAATCCTCCCATACCGCAATATAACTATGTATAAGATTGCCAGCAATATCTGCATTCTTCTGGCTATATTCGTTGAAATCATCTTCACTCACCATGAAATTCGGTCCGACTAGCATTCGTTCCGAATTAAAGGCCTGACCAAATACGTCAAAATCCCCCCAGCGTGAATCCTGCCAAACCGCGTATCCTTCGCCACTATTATCACCGGTCAGTCCTACACCAACCCGTTTCTGGATCGATTTGCCCCGGTCATTATCCCAGATAAAAATTGTATCGACATCAAGCGCAGACGACAAAGAAACTGCAAATGCAATCAAAAATATTACGTATAAACACTTTCTCATAGATCCTCCTTATCATATAAAGTTTTCAATACTTAAGTCTCTTTTGTATCCATCGCAACATATATTATCCATTATAAATACATATTTTTATATGTCAATAGGGAGGTTCAAGAAAACCTATATTGTAGTCGCCTGATTTATCAAACTAGTATATGCACAAACGCTTCCGATGAATCGGATGACTACATAAAACCTATATTGTAGTCGCCTGATTTATCAGGCTAGTATATGCACAAACGCTTCCGATGAATCGGATGACTACAGGAAAACCTACATTGTAGTCGCCTGATTTATCAGGCTAGTATACGCACAAACGCTTCCGATGAATCGGATGACTACATAAAACCTATATTGTAGTCGCCTGATTTATCAGGCATTGTTTGATGGAACGAACAACTACAAAATCAGTACTTGACAATTGGCGCATTTTCATTATAATATTAAGTAAACAAATGTTTACCCAGCCTCTCTATGAGGGGCTGGGTAAACCCTTAACACTATTTTCAAAAAGGAGGTATTGAGGTATTATGGAAACAAAGAAAAAGATCCTCAAGATAATACGTGATTTCATGGAGGACCACGGCTACTCCCCGTCGATCCGTGAAATCGCTAAAAAACTAAGGTTCAAAAGCACTAAGGCAGTAAAAGTCCACCTCGATGCGCTCGCTCAACAAGGATTAATAGAAAAGATCGCCGGGCAGGCAAGGAGTATCAGTATCCGGATCAAATCATTGCCGATCGTCGGCCGGGTTACTGCCGGTCTACCTGAACTCGCTTTTGAAGATGTTGAAGGATACTTTGACCAGACTAAATGGCGGGGTTGTTTTCTATTAAAAGTCAGCGGCGACAGCATGATCAATGCCCATATTTATGACGGTGATATGGTCGTTGTTAAACCGGCTAAACAAGCAATGATCAATGATATAGTCGTGGCGAATTTTGAAGGTGAAACGACTGTGAAACGTTTGAAAAAAACAGATAACATATTTATCCTGCAGCCAGAGAATAAATCCTACCCCGTACTTAGAGGTCAATTTGATATTATCGGCAAAGTCATCGGTGTGATTAGGCAAGTATGATCTTAATCATGAAAACCACGAAACTCAGGACAGACAGGACTCGCGCTGACAGAGAAGAAATGTCATTGCGAGAATGCCGCCAGGCAGACGAAGCAAGCTCAAATCTGTTTACTGTCTACTGCCTACTGCCTACTGTTTTCTAATTATGTTTCTCTGTGCAGACTTAGATGCATTCTTCGTCTCTGTAGAACAGGCATTGGATCCTACATTGATCGCTAAACCGGTTATTGTCGGAGGTTTACCCAAAGAACGCGGTGTCGTTGCTTCAGCATCTTATGAAGCGAGGAAATTCGGAATACACTCAGGTATGCCCACAGCTCACGCCCACCGTTTATGCCCCCATGCAATATTTTTAAAGGGTAATTTTGAACACTACCGATGGTTTTCAAGGAAATTTTATAAAATTTTGAGTTCTTTCTCACCAGATATAAATATGTCATCAATAGATGAGGCCTATGTAAATATAAAAGGTACTAAAAGACTCTTCGGCCCGCAACTCGCTTTAGCCAAAAGATTAAAATCTGAAATAAAAACAGAACTTAATATACCGGTTTCTATAGGTATTGCCCGAACAAAAATATTTTCTAAGATCGCCTGCGACCGATCAAAGCCAGATGGTCTTTTAGTTATCCAACCTGATGAAGAAATGGAATTTCTCTCCCCGCTTGCGGTCAGCGTTCTTCCCGGAATCGGACCAAAACATGTAGCGATATTAAAAAATCTGAATATCAATACAATAGCCGAATTATTGAAGACACCGGATTGGGCATTAGGCGTTGCCCTTGGGAATTATGCTAAAGTATTAAAATTCTTCATCAACGGAGGAGATTTCAATAGTTGCGATCGCATAAAATCAATAAGCCGGGAAACAACCCTGACTGAAGATACCTTGGATAAAAATCTGGTCTACGCACTTTTTTATTATTTGACAGAACGCGCCTGTGCCACGCTTAGAGGAAAAAAACTCCTCGCGAACTTGGTGACGGTAAAGATCAGATTCTCGGATTTCAAAACTGTATCGAAAAGGGCTAAAATACCGCCCAGTAATGCCCAACAGGTGATATTTGAATACGGTACACGGGTCCTGCAAGATATTCTGCAAGAAAGAAAACGCGTACGACTTACCGGTATCGCTCTTTCTAAATTCCAATATGACGGTTTACAACCTTCAATGTTCGAGATAAAGCAACGGCGTCTCAACCAGTTGAACTTTGCACTAGATCGCGTCAGGGACAAATTTGGTTTCAGCTCTCTCTACCCGGCGAATACAAGCATTATGCATAAATGCCAAGACCCAAATTCTCCCGCAGAGCGGGATCCTCGATTTTCCTATACAACAAAAAATAATATGATAAATCGGGATAAATTCTAAATCGATTCTAATAAACAAAATCCAGATGAAAATATTTGATTATACTCCCCTTCTCTACCACAGCAATTATGGGGTTGGTGGTTCTACCTTTAAAACCCTTTTTGATTATCTTAACAGATATCACATCAAAAGTTGTGGTATCGTTGATAATAATTTTTTTGGACTCCCTGAATTTATAAAACATGCCCGGACACACGATATAAAACCGATCATTGGAGCCAGGATTTCACTTTGCCCCTCTCCTCTTCCTCACCTGTCATTGCGAGAATACCATCAGGTAGCCGAAGTCCCGCAATGCGAGGATCCACGATTTTCATCTATTGTGAATATACAATATGATAAATCGGGACAATCTCAAGAAATTACCACGCCCGCCACAAAACTTGGCGGGCTCGTAATGACAAAAAGAGATTGTCCTTATCTCTATCTCTTTGTTAAAAACAAACAAGGATACGAAAACCTATGCGGTATCCTGACCGCATATGCCTTTGGGAATATCAGCATGGATTTTATCGAAGAAAAATCTGCAGGACTTATCTTGCTTTCAAATTCAATAAAGCTATTAAAAAAATTGGATACGGTATTTGCTCAGAAGTATTATTTATTACTCCCATACCATACAACATTAAAACAGGAATTTCCTTCGGTCGCTGTTAATGAAGTATTCTACGTGACAAAAAAAGATAAAGATATTTATAAATTGATGTGCAAAATAAAGAATCACCAATATGAGTACATGCATGGTTGTCCAAACCACCTTTTCGACAATATAGAATTCAATAGAGTATTTGCCGGCTATCAACAGGCTATGAGCAATAACAAAATTTTGGCAGAGTCCTGTAACTTCATACCAGAAAACAGGAGATGGATATTTCCAAAGTCAGAGCAAAAACTCCGCGCAATCATTAAACCCATCTTCCTCAAAAAAAGGTTGACCCCGATCGAGAAAAAACGCCTTGAATACGAACATAAGGTCATTGAAGTAATGGGTTTTAGTCCCTATTTTTGCCTGGTCTATCATCTCAAAGAATTTGCATTGTCAAAAGGTATCGGGATGAATGTACGGGGTTCGGCAGCATCATCGTTTATCCTCTATGTACTCGGGTTATCGATCGTCAACCCTCTAACATATAGCCTGCCGTTTGAAAGATTTCTCAACCCCCAGCGCAGTGAACCTCCGGATATTGATGTCGATGTTGAATTCAATCAGCGCGAACAGTTGATCCGAGAAATATATCAGGAATTTGGCAAAGAATATGTTGCCCATATTTCAGCGATAAACCGTTTCCAATATAAGGCGCGTTTTCGGGATACGGCACGCGCCTTTGGTATCTCGCCGCAAGAGTTGAAGAAAATAAGGACTCATCAGGGCGAAAGACTCGTTCAAGATATATATCGCGCTGCTGAGAAGATCGACGACTATCCACATTATTTCTCATGCCATGCCAGCGGTATTGTAATAACACCCCAACCAGTATCCAAATATGTGCCCCTCTACCCTAGCCCAGCTGGTCAAATCACTAATTTCGATAAAGACGGTATCGGTATGGTCGGTCTGGTGAAAATAGATATCCTTGGCGTGCGCGGTTTCCCTCAGCTCTTTCTGTCGCGCGAGAAAATAGATTTTAGCGATCAGAACGTCTATACATTCATGGGTACTGGCAAAACCCTCGGTTGTTTTCAAATAGAGAGCCCGTTGGTGAGACAATTCTTAAAGAAAATAAAACCGACAACGATCATGGGTATTGCTAATGCGATCGCTGTTATCAGACCAGGTCCTGCGCGCGGTGGGATGAAAGAAAAATTTCAAAAACGGCTGAAGCAGGAAGAGCAAGTCGAGTATCCTCACCCCAAACTAAAAAAAGCACTGGAACAAACCCTTGGCATACCGATCTATCAAGAACAAATACTGCAAATAGCACATGACTTTGCCGGTTTCTCTTTGAGTAATGGTGACATGCTCCGCCGGGCAATGACCAAAGATAGAAATCCAGTACGCATGAAGGAATTGGAAGAGCTTTTTTTTCAAAAAGCAGCAAAAACAGGGTACGACAAAAAAGATATTGAAAAAGTGTGGATGCGGATACGATCATTTTCTTCTTTTGGATTCAATAAAGCCCATAGTACTACTTATGCTACCCTTGCTTATTTATCTGCATACCAGAAATTTTACAATCCGCTCGAATTTTTCTGCCGACGCATAAACAGCGAAGGCGGCTATTATCCTACTTATGCCTATTTGAACGAAGCACGAAGATGGGGGGTAAGGATTTTACCACCGGACGTGAACAAAAGTGAAAATAATTTTGCCATCCAGAATGGTTCACTCATAACCGGTTTAAATAAGGTGAGAAATCTTTCCCATACGACGATCAAACGTATTATCAAACACCGTCCCTTTAGGGACGGAGAAGACTTTTTTTACCGTACTCGACCATCAATCGACGAAGGGCTATCACTAATAAAATCCGGAGCCCTCGATACATTCAACCAGACCTGGCCCGAGCTTTACTTCGTATTATTAGTTTCAAGAATTTTTAAAAGGGATGCAGTAAAATTACATGAAAAAATACCCCAATTTCGCGATTTTTGTTCAGAGATAAAGCTATGCGACCAACTCCACACCATTAATTTCTTACCTGGTCACCACATCCTTGAAATTTTTTGTCCGGCAAGACAGGACAGGATCTGTGATCTTGTAGTCGGCAAACCGGGTAAAGTAACCGGTACACCGATAACCTGGCGAACTGTATTTACAAAAAATAAAAAGTTAATGTCATTTGTAACGATCGATGATGAAACCGGGATAATAGAGACGATCATATTCCCTGATAAGTACAAACCACACTCGACCGGTCCTATAATGGAAATACAGGGGACGATCCGAGATGATTCGTTGATCGTTAATAAATACGATAGCCAACTCGTTCAGGAAGTCAGCAAATACTACTGATCTACTTCAGAAGTACAGCCTTTCTTACTGTATTGATGTCTTCAGTTTCCAGACTAATAAAGTATACACCACCTGGAACCTGACACCCTATATTATCATCACCTTGCCAGGTGATGTGCATCGGGCAAAGAGCATGGGGTGCCAAGCAAAACAGATCCTTGACCAAACGTCCAGCAACATCATATATCTTGAGCTGTATAAATTCTCCATTATCTAGTGTATTGAAAACGATATTGATTTTGTCGCGGAATGGATTCGGGTACATACTACACAACAGACTTTGAGGAGCATCTTTTTGATACTCTACAATACCGATTATCCCCAGCCATTCAAAAAGAACGGCGAGTAACTGGGTACGTGTCATGTAATTTGGTCGCTGATGAACTGCTTCTATACCGAAACCAAAATAGACTATCTGATAACCACTCGTCTGATCATCATACCATATCCCCGCACAATCAGAAAAAGTGCTATCATAGAACAGGAATTCGTGGGCTTGCCCATCAGAACCTATCACATCGCGCGAATACTGATTCGACGCGCCGGAACCTCCAACCGTGAATAATCTGCCGATATCCTGACCGAGCGCATCGAGGGTATCAGGAAATGCATAAACAATATTGATAGAATCATTTAACAGCTGTGCATGCAGGTAATCGCTGAAAAATAGTGTACTGTGAATTTCTTCACCGATATTCTGTCCGGTCAGTAAGAGTTTACCCCCATTATCGAGAAAATACGCAAGGCTATCTTGTTCTTCAGCAGTGATATTATCAGTCACTGCATTCCCGGTATACCAGAGAATAGCATATTTGTTGAACTCATTGATCCTATTGATCGGGAAAATACCCTGGTCAACCGGTACCCATATTTTATAAGTGATATTTAATGAGTCCAAGGAAATCCTGTAATATGCATCATAGCGTGCCTGATCATCACGATTGATCACGAGCAAGTCAGTCGGATTCAAGTAAAAGTCCAATTCAGATATTGAATCAACCGTGACATAAATGCTATCTTCAATAAAATCAGCATAAGGGATATCAGTATACAAAAATGCACGATATAATGAATCGAGCAAGATCAAATTAAACACACCAGTCACTGAATCAGTCATCGCGCTATCAATGTATACAGAACCTGTGTCATCAGTAAACTGGAAATAAAGTCTTGCACCAATCCCCCACCCAGTCGTTGAATCAATAACCGAGCCAATTACCTGCAGTAAAGGACGAACCCTGATTATCTTGTTAAGGGTATCATTCTCAGTTCTTTCATCACCACTTAAAATACTGAAACTCTGGAAATTATAATAACCTGTATCACTCGGTATCCATGGATCAGTAAATCGTATAGTGTCTTGCTCACCAATACCCAGATCAATGATCGTATCAGCCGAATATGATCCGGTGACCTCGAAATACACATTAGATAGTGGTTGGAAACCGAAATTCGCAACTTTAATAGCTATATCCACAGAATCATCAGTTAGCAGGTATGGTCTTGGTCCAGTGGCAATAAAATCATTTACTCCAACATCAATATCCTTTATAGAATCCATGAGCCCTTCAAAACCCATGAACACCATATAGGCAGATACCCAGGCATGGTCCTGATCTTGCCCCCAAGTCCGGGTTGGCGGGACACCACCATCATCATCATAATCCTGAATAAGCAGACTATCAGTAAGTGAATGATGATAATCAACATAAGTGCCGCTCTGCACTATCCGCGCGGCATGATTATATGCGTTCGCATACCAGATATTCCATGAATTATTCCAATTGCCGGTTGGTTGATAATACTTCATATATGGTAAATAAATGTTGAGCCAGGTAGTACCGGTTGAGGTATCAGCATCGAATAAAGAACGGCATAAACCCCATACTGCAGTCCCACCTGACATCGCCCAGACTTCATCATTAATATTGACGTTCGGATCTGCTTCTATCCATATCCTTACACTATCTGCGAAAACTAATGCCGTATCCTTGAATGTTTGATTGCTCATTTCCTTACCGTATTGATAGAGCATACCAGCTGCCATCGAAGTGACTTTTGGATGAAGCCGTTGGTAGATAGGTAATGGATCGTCAAATGGTAATGGATGATCCATAATATATTTGGCGCATGTATCTGCGTACGACAGAAAGCTCGAGTCTGAAAGAACATTTCGATATTTACTTTCCGCGAACAGAGCCAACCCGCAATTCCAAACTCGGTAGTAATCACTATCTGAACCCTCTTCATCATAGGCAGGAAAATTCATAACATATATCCAGGCACGTCGGAGATTAACAAAATAAGTTGTATCTCCGGTGATCTCATAATGCCGGCACCACACCCAGATCGCTTCTTGAGTATTATCCGTTTGAACAATATCTGGTTCATCTTCTCCCTCAATAATACCGCCATAATCAGGCGATAAAGAATCAGATACCTGCAGCGAGCCGATAAATGCTGCGGTCTGACATAATTCATGGATATAACTCCAGGTTTGCCAATTACCCCGAACCATATCGACGTCATATTGCATCACTGGTTTTGCTTTTGGTATAAGCTGCGCTTTTTCAAAATCTCCCTGGTCCCAAAAAGGTAATGCAACTGCGATACTGATAAATAACAGGGTACTTACAATAATTTTTTTCATAAATCCTCCAGTCTTGCACCATTATTTTAATGAAATAATGAACTATGTCAACTTATTCACCTTGATCTTTTTTTAAGAATGGAAACGATGCACTTGATTTTATCTGATTTTTATCATATATAAAGTAGGATATGAGCAATTTTTACGGTGAATTCGCTGGACTGGGCACTGCCCTGTGCTGGTCAGTCGGTTCGATTTTCTTTACCATATCATCACGACGCATGGGTCATCATATTGTTAACCGATTGCGTCTGGTCCTTGGTCTTGTGTTATTATTAATAGTACACTATGCTCTCACCGGACAACTCATACCAGAGGGTGTTACTGGCTACCAGTGGTTCTGGTTTGGCTTATCAGGCATTGTCGGTTTTGCGATCGGCGATACGATGCTATTTCGGTCATTCGTCCTCGTCGGTCCGCGTCTCAGTATGCTCATGATGGCACTCGTACCGATCTTCAGCACACTCATCGCCTGGCTATTTCTCCATGAGGTCTTAGGTATGACTGATATACTGGCAATAGGAGTTACGCTTATCGGCATTTGCTGGGTAGTCTTATCCCGGAGTAAAAAGACCGGTAAAATAGACCATTATGCGATCGGACTTTTATTCGGGGTCGGTGGTGCTTTGGGTCAAGCCCTTGGTTTGATACTCTCCAAACAGGGTCTTGCCAATAATTTCTCCGCTCTCGACGGTAACATTATAAGAATATTTACTGCGGCGATAGTTGTCTGGCTAATTTCACTCGTTCGCGGTACTATACCAAGGACATTCCGATCATTAAAAGATAGAAAAGCAGCACTTGCTATGAGTACCGGAGCATTTCTTGGACCATTCCTCGGTGTATGGCTGTCACTTATCGCTGTACAACTCACCTATATCGGTATCGCCTCAACGCTCATGGCTTTACCGCCAATATTCCTTCTACCCCTATCCCACTGGATCTTTAAAGAAAAAATAACGGGCAGTGCCATATTAGGAACTATTGTTGCAGTTGTAGGTGTGGCCCTAATATTCCTTTTATGAAAACACTGGTAATTTTATTATAAAGGTTGCGCCCTTGCCCAGCTCACTTGCAACATTTATTTCACCGTGGTGTTTCCTTATAATACCATAGCTTATTGACAACCCTAAACCAGTACCGTGCCCAGTTTCTTTGGTGGTGAAAAAAGGATCGAAAATCTTTGACAAATCATCTTCTGCGATTCCTTGACCTGTATCAGCGAATGAAATGAGTATAAATTTTTTATCCTCAGTTTGTCTAACCGCAATCTTCAATTCACCTTTGCCCTTCATCGCCTCGGCAGCATTGAGAATAATATTAATAAAGACCTGTTGAATCTGTGAAGTATCAACATTTACTTTTGGCAAAGATGGATCGATTTTTTTGTCGATCTCAATGTTATGAAATAGTGGCTGGTTTTTAACCAGAGCAAGTGCATTATCTACAATTTCATTTATCATCGCAGGTTTTATTTCAGTTTCTGTTTGCCGCGCAAAATCTAATAAGCCTTTGACAATAGTCTTACATCTTTTCGCTTCGTTGTTTATTCTCTCAAGATTTGTCCGCTGAGAGCTGCTTTCGGGTATACCTTTGAGAACCAAATCGCAGTAGAGCAGAATTCCGGTCAAAGGGTTATTAATCTCATGAGCAACCCCAGCGGCAAGTTGTCCAATCATTGCCAACCTCTCTGCCTCGGCAATCTTGGCTTGAGCAAATTCCTTGATCTTTGCATCACGTTCCTTGATAGAAGTTATCATAAAATTGAAAGTATTACCGAGCTCACCAATCTCGTCATTCGATTTAATATCAACTTCATGTGAAAAATCGCCGTCAGCAATAAACCTCGCAGCATCCGCCAATCCACTCACTGGCTTTACAATACCATTTGCCAAGACAAAGGCTAAGCCGATTGCAACCAAAAATCCGAGTATTGAAACAGCCAGAAAAGTAAGAACAACATTACTCCGCATATCGGTAAATTTCTGTTCGAGTATTCCAACATAAAGTATGCCAATAATATCGTTCTCAATGTCTCTTATTGGCTCATAGGCAGTAATATACCAGTCATTTACCACAAATGCCCGTGCAGTCCATGGAAGACCTCTCTTTATCACCTGGTTATACACCTCTTCAGAAACCCTAGTTCCAATAGCCCTTGCACCATCAGCCCTTTTAACATTTGTGGAAATACGTAAGTCCTTTTGAAAAATGGTGGCAGTCCCTATATCCTTCCCTTTATATTTCTCATTTTTATAGACTATATCTTTTACCCTATCAACGATTTCGTAGTTCTGATTAATCAATTTTCCGCCGTACAATACGCCGATCAAGTCACCATTATAGTCAAGAACAGGTGCTGCAGCCTTAATCATCATTCCCGAGGTCTCTACAGTATCTGCCCTTGGTATTGCTTTGGGGGTAGGAATTAACTTAATCGTAGCTTGCTCAACGAGATCCTGCCATTCTTTTTCCAATTCCTCCTTAGATAGAATTTGTGTTGCGACTACTGGTTGTTCCTCGGATCGTACCCGATTTACTATAGCATCATTCGATTGGTCACCATACACTCCAGGGTTACGTGCTCGCACAAGAACACGACCTTCTTTATCAGTGAGCGTGAGTATGTCTAATGATTCATTTTCCATGATTTTTAGTAATTCCGTCTTCAATATCTCTCTGTTATTTTTCAATATTGCCTCTTTCATAAAAAATCTTAGAGCATGCAAACGGACAATGTCTTTTATGTCATTATTTTCTCCCTGATATACCTCTCGCGCCGAATTCAGATCGAGTCTTACCTTATCTTGTGCCTGCTTGATTATTCCGTTGCCTATCAATTTAACACCAACGACCATATTAATAATACTACCGAGAAGGACAACTAGTACTAAAGTTGCCATCAATTTAGCTCTTAATGAGATCTTCATATGTTTATATTATAAAAAAGGGTATTAATGTCAACAATCTGTTTAAGACATTGCGTCAATCATCGCCATAATTTGTTTTTTCGTAAATCCGTGCTGATCCATTGCACCTGATGGACACGCAGCAACACACGTACCGCAGCCCTTGCATAATGCCTCGTTCACCTTGGATTTACGTTTAGAATCTTCGGTGATAATCTCTATCGCCTCGTATGCACATAATGTACTGCATATTCCACAACCAGCACAAAGTTCCTCATCAACGTGGGAGATTGCAGCCTCAGCATAATATTTCTTGTTGGCAATAATCGTCACCGCTCTCGCTACAGCAGCCTCAGCCTGACTTATCGTCTCATCAATACATTTCGGGCTATGTGCCATACCAGCAACAAAAACACCCTCAGTAGCGAAATCGACTGGTCTTAATTTAACATGCGCCTCGAGGAAAAATCCTTCATCATTCAAAGGCACTTTCAGCATCTTTGCCAGAGCTTCGTTATCATTGCTTGGCTCAATCCCGGTTGAAAGAACTACGAGATCGGGTGAAAGTTCGATCTTTTCCTGCAAAATCGGCTCTGAGACAGACATACTTAGCTTACCATCCTCACTGTTTAACGCAGGTTTTGAATCATTATCATATCTAATGAAAATGACGCCGGCTTCTCTTGCCCTCCTATAGAAATCTTCTTTGAAACCATAGGTCCTCACGTCGCGATATAGGACATATATACTGACGTCGGGATTAAGTTCAAGAAGTTTTAATGAGTTCTTTACCGCCTGGGAACAGCAGATTCTACTGCAATACATATGACTATCATCCCTTGAACCAATACACTGAATCATCACTACAGATGATAGGTGGTCGATGTTTGATGTCAGATTCGTTTTTTGTTTTTCACCTCTTCCTCCTGAGTTCCCACTTCCTGCTTCGACAAGCAACTCTTCCAACTTCTTTTGTGTGATTACGTTCTTATTTCGTCCATATAGATATTCTGTGGGCTGATATTCCTGAGCACCAGTCGCGACGAGCACCACACCGTGTTTGAGTTTTTCCTTAGTGCCTTCTGGACAAAGAATTTCAGTCTCGTAATTGCCAATACATCCTGAAATCGATTCAATGGTTGTGTCAGTGAACGCCGTTATCAACTTGTTCGTTCTTATCTTTTCGATAGTTCTTCTTAGGAATTTTTGGACATCTCTTTCTTCAATTGTATGATAGATGTGCCTTAGATTTCCACCGAGCTCCCTTTCCTTCTCAACCAGGAAAACTTCAAAACCCTGTTCGGCAAGGGAAAGGCTTGAAATCATGCCTGCAAGGCCTCCCCCAATCACTAATGCTTTCTGGATTACATCAACCTCGACCCGTTTTAAAGGTATGAGCAATCGTGCCTTGGCAATTGCCATCCTAACTAAGTCTTTTACCTTTTCCAATGCTTCTTCTGGCTCTCTCATATGGATCCAAGAACACTGATCCCGGATATTCACCATCTCAAAGAGATAAGGGTTTAAACCTGCCTCCCTTATTGTTTCATGGAAAAGTGATTCGTGCGTCCTCGGTGTACACGAAGCAACAATAACACGATTGAGGTGATGCTCCTTAATCATCTCTATAATTCGCCTCTGCGTATCCTGAGAACAGGTATATAGATTATCTTCAGCATAAACAACATCAGGCAGGGTCTTTGTGTATTCAACTACGTGTGGCACATCAACATAGCCACCGATATTTATCCCACAGTGGCAGATAAAAACACCTATTCTCGGCTCTTCATTCGAAACATCCAGCTCAGGAGGATATTGCTTCTTTATTGTCAAAGTATTTCTCGCCGATGCCAATAGATTCATTGCTTTTGCTGCTGCACCTGATGCCTGGGTAACTGTCTCGGGAATATCCTTTGGTCCGGCAAATGCGCCGCAGACATAGATGCCATCTCTTATCGTATCGACCGGCATAAATTCTGAGGTACGGCAGAAACCGTATTCATTCAGGTTAACCCGTAATGTTTTTGCCAACTGAGCTGTCCCGTCCTTCGGTACAAGGCCTACTGCAAGTACAACCATATCAAATTCTTCTTGTTTTATCTCACCAGCTTCGCTCTCATAGTGTACTATTAGATTCTTTGTTTGTGAATCTTGATCAACGCTTGAAATACCGGCCCTGATAAATCTAACACCATATTCATCTTTTGCCCGTTCATAATAAGATTCAAAACCTTTACCAAAGGTTCTTATATCCATGAAAAAAATCGTTGTTTCAAGTTCTGTTTTAGCATGTTCCTTGGCAATAATTGCTTCTTTGATAGAATATGTGCAACAGACCGATGAACAATAGCTCTTACCTGCTTGTGGGTCCCTTGAACCCACACATTGAATAAAAGCTATTCTTTTGGGCTCCTTTCTATCGCCTGGTCTCAAGACATGACCTTCAAAAGGACCGGAAGCAGAAAGGATTCTTTCAAATTCTATTGAAGTAACAACATTTTCGTATCGTCCATAGCCATATTCGCTCTTCTTTTTTGCATCAAATTCATCGAACCCGGGTGATAGGATAATCGAACCAACATTTAGATTAACTACTTCTTCTTTTTTTTGGTCAAAATTTATTGCGTCTGCATCACAGAATTCCTGACAGATTTTACATTCTCCAATCTGTAAATGCACACAATGTTCTTTATCAACAGTAGCATAATTGGGAACTGCTTGAGGGAAAGGAACATATATTGAAGGTCTTTCTATTAGACCCTCATCAAATTCAGACGGGATTGGTGTGGGTTTATTTCTTGTAATCTCGTCAAACTTTATTCCCTTAGTAGGACAGACAAAATAACAAGCACCACAAGTTTGACACACATCTGATTGAACATCAAAGGCTGGTTGCACCTGTCGTTTACTACCTCTGCCAGCAAAGCCAATCGCTCCTCTTCCCATTCTTTCGCTACACATACGGACACAGAGACCACAAAGCAAACAATCCTCATTCTTAGCCCTAATCCTTAATTTCTCAACACCTATTTCTTTTGCAATCCGTTTGACTTCTTCGGAATCTGGACAACGGGCTAATAATAACTCAGCCATAATTTTACGTGTCCTTATCACCCGTTCAGTGTCAGTTTTGACAACAAGTCCTTCTTGAACAAGATAAGTACAGGATGATTGAATAGAGGAAGGTCTACCATTCTGGCTTACCTCTACTAAACAAAGTCGACAGGCTCCATACGGTGATAATGCCTTATGATAGCATAAGGTTGGTATTTTTATACCAAGTTGTTGTACAGCATCCAGTAGTCTTGTCCCTTCTTCAACCTCAATTTTTTGATCACTGATAGTTAAATTTATCATAACGCTTCCTCTTTTTGAGGTTTGCTTTCCAGTTCGCATCTTAAGCAACGTTTTGCCTCTATTATTGCTTGTTCTTCACCTAAACCTAAATGTACTTCTTCGAAACTCTTTACTCTCTCAGATACAGATAAAGAGGGCATCTTTGGACGTCTTGACTCAAGCAATTCCTCCATTTCCTCATCTGATAGTTTCAAAGACTCAACATATACTGCTGGTATTGTCACTTCATATTCTCTTACTACAGGTTCACCTTTTAGATATTTATGTATGGACTGAGCGGCAATTTTACCTGCACCCATTGCCTCGGTCACGGTTGCGGCACCGGTTACTACATCTCCACCAGCAAAGACACCATCTTCATTCGTAAGAAAAGTCTCGGCGTTAACCATGATGGTCTTCCATTTAGAGATTTGAATATTTTTGTTGTCTGTTAGAAAAGATAAATCTGGTTCTTGTCTAACTGCATATATCATTGTATCTAAATCCACAGTGAATTCAGAATCCTTAATGGGTATGGGGCGTCTTCTACCAGTTTCGTCGAAATCCCCCAATTTCATTCTAATACATTCTATTCTTTCCATCTTTTCATTTTTAGAAATGACCCTAATAGGAGCAGCAAGAAATTGGATATCTATTCCTTCTTCTACAGCACCTTCAATTTCCTCTTGGTCAGCGGGCATTTCTGCCTTTGTTCTTCTATAGATAATTTGCACTTTTTCGCAACCCATCCTGCAGGCTGTCCTGGCGGCATCTATAGCTGCATTCCCACCACCAATCACGGCAACTCTCTTGCCAAGCTCTGTTTGCTCACCAAGATTTACTGCCCTCAAGAATTCTACAGCGTCCATAACGCCTTTTGTCTTTTCACCAGGAAGTCCCATTTTCAACCCCTCGTGAGCACCAGTGGCAATAAAGATAGCCTTATAGCCTTGTTTCTTGAGATATTCAAGATTATCTACTTTAGCATTTGTCCTAATTGTCACTCCTGCTTCCCTTATAAGATCAATCTCATAATTAAGTATCTTTCTCGGCAATCTGTATTCTGGTATACCCACGGCCAGCATACCCCCAGCTACAGGCAGAGATTCAAAGATGGTAACTTCATAACCCTCTCTGGCGAGGTAATAACCACAAGTCAGACCAGCTGGACCTGACCCAATGATTGCCACTTTTCCCTCATAGATCCGTTTGTGGGGAGTGATTGGTTTTAAGCCCTTTTTAAGTTCGTAGTCGGCAGCAAATCGCTTCAGTGCCCTAACAGCAATCGGATCACCTCCATCACCTGAACGACACTTGGTTTCACAAGGATGGTGACAGACTCTACCGCAGACCAATGGTAGAGGATTCTCTTTTCTAATAATGTTGATAGCTTCTCCGAATTGTCCTTTGGCAATATAACCTATATAGGCAGGCACATCCTGACCTACTGGGCATGCATACTGACAGGCAGAGGAAATTATCTTTTTACAAACGACTGCGGGACATTTCTTGTGTTTAATATGGGCCTCGTATTCTTTTCTAAAATGCTGTAGAGTTGAAAGAACAGGATTAGGAACTGTCTGCCCTAAACCACATTGAGAAGCATCTTTTATTGCTTCTCCTAATTCTTGAAGAAACTCGATGTCCCCTTCTTCTCCCTTACCTTCTGATATTCTTGTTAAAACCTCAAGCATTGCCTCACTACCGTCTCTACAACTTGTACATTTCCCGCAACTCTCATCATTGGTAAATGTAAGAAAATATTTGGCAATATCCACTACACAAGTATCTTCGTCCATTACTACCATTCCACCAGACCCCATCATTGAACCGGCTTCAGCTAAACGTTCATAATCAATGGGTAAATCAATCAGACTTGACGGAATACAACCACCAGATGGTCCGCCAGTTTGTACCGCCTTAAACTTCTTACCTTCAAGGATTCCGCCTCCAATATCATAAATAATTTCTTTTAAAGTTATACCCATTGGTACTTCCACTAACCCGGTATTTACTACTTTGCCCACCAATGAAAATACTTTGGTCCCTTTACTCTTCTCAGTACCGATTTTAGAATACCAATCACTACCTTTAGCTATTATTGCTGGGATATTTGCCCAGGTTTCTACATTATTAATATTGGTCGGTTTTCCCCATAATCCAGATTGTGCTGGAAAAGGTGGTCTTTGCCTCGGCTCCGGTGATACTCCTTCAATTGAATGTATCAAAGATGTTTCTTCTCCACAGACAAAAGCACCTGAGCCTTCTCTTATCTCAACGTCGAAATTGAATCCAGTATCAAATATATTTTCACCAAGCACTCCATATTCTCTTACCTGGGAAAGGGCCCGTTTTAACCTCACAATAGCTAATGGATACTCTGAACGCACATAAACAAAACACTCATTAGCTCCGATTGCATAAGCACCGATTAACATTCCCTCCAGAACAGAATGGGGATCTCCTTCAAGAACCGATCTGTCCATATATGCACCAGGGTCGCCTTCATCAGCATTGCAGACTATATATCTTATATCACTTTTTGCTTTCCTTGCAAATCCCCACTTTCTACCGGTAGGAAAACCAGCCCCTCCTCTTCCTCTGAGTCCTGACTTTTTGATTTCTTCAATTGTCTGTTCTGGAGAAAATTCACTCAAGACTCTATACAATGAGAAGTATCCTCCTCTGGCAATATACTCTTCCATTGAATCGGGATTAATAAATCCACAGTTACGAAGGGCAATCTTTTTCTGTTTTGCAAAAAATGGGACATCTTGATATAAAGGGATACCATGTAAATCACCATTAGAACCATATTTTTTTATCGACTCTTCGAGCAAAAATTCTTCTTCAAACTTACATAAAAGATATTCTTCCTTGAGTTTATTATTTTTAACAGAGCTTATCATTTCTCTTGCTTTATCAGATGTCATCTCACAGTAAGTTAATCTGGGCAGTTCGGGAATAAATAAATCTACCAAAGGTTCTTTTTGACAGAAACCAAGACAACCGGTTTTTGTGAGTATCACGTCCAATTTATTCTCTCTTATACTATTTTCTATCTCATCATAAACTTCTTGTGCTCCAGTAGCTAATCCGCAAGTTGCCATTCCTACTGCAATCTTTATACGTTCAGGATAAATTAGCTTTAATCCTTCCTCTTTTATTGCTTTAAGGTCATTTAAATTTTTTATCCTCATTCATAACTCCTCAAAATATGCGGAATTTGTGATAACCTAACCTTACCGTATGCCTTACCATCTATCATTATTGCAGGTGCGATACTACAACATCCAAGACAACGAACTGAGTATAAAGTGAAACTCTTACCTTTACTTGTCTCGCCCGGCGCTATCTCTAACTTTTCACTTAATTTCTCCAAAATCCGCTCCCCACCTCTCACATAACACGTGGTGCCCATACATACACTGATCTGATGACGTCCCCTTGGCGTAAGACTGAAGGCATTATAGAAAGTGGCAATATTGTATATATTAGTTAATGGAATATCCAATTCTTTAGATATATGTCTCAATAAATCAGGAGGTAGATAGTTATAGTCTCTACTAATGTGTTGCAGAACAGGCATTAATCTTCCCTTTTCTTGACGATGTTCTTCTATAATCGCTTTAATCTTCTGCATATCTTTTTCCTCCAGCGACGGAAGCGACACTTCTTCGACAGGATAAAGTGCTTTTCTTACTGGACAGTTTTCCATACAAACACCACAGCCAGTACATTTTTCTTCATCTACATAACGAGGCTTCTTTTTTACAGCAATAGTGAAGTTACCGGCCTCTCCTTTTAGTCCATCGATTTCGGCGTTGGTTATGAGTTCAATATTTGGATGCCGGGCAACGCTCACAAGTTTAGGCGCCAGAATGCACATTGCGCAGTCATTTGTAGGAAAAGTCTTGTCCAATTGTGCCATCACACCACCAATACTTGGACCCTTTTCCAAAAGATAGACTTTGAATCCTGAATCGGCTAAATCTAAAGCTGATTGGATACCACCGATACCTCCACCGACAACGAGTACTGCACCTATTTTGCCGTTAATGCTATTTGACATCTGCTATCTCCCCAAAATTACAAAACCCAAGCGCAAAATCTACAATAAAAGTACTTGCGTTTCATTTTACCTCCACCCATTCTATGCCCCGATCTTCTCCAAGAGAGCCCTTGTAGATACCCTGTTCATTCGAAGACCCAACAACTTCGCGTCAATTCCCAATGCCAGACCAAGAAGTTGGGGATAATAGAGAACTGGTATATTATACTCCTCCTGAAATTTCTGCTCAATCTTTTTTTGATTATCATCATACATCACACTGCAAAAGGGACAGTGCAAAACCATCGCATCGACTGAGTCTCTTGATAACTCTTGAAGCTTTGGTCGGACAATTGAATAGGCTAAATCCTCATTAATCGCGAGTACTCCAGCACCGCAACATTTCATCTTTTCCTTATAATCAATGGAATTTGCGCCGGTTATTTTGATGAGCTCATCCAAGGAATATGGGTCTTCAGGATCCTCAGGATTATCGTAGATATCGGTAGGTTTCAAATAGTGGCAGCCATAGTGTGCTGCAATATTGAGATTTAAAAACCTCTTTTTTATCTGTGTTTCAATCTCGTTGACGCCAATATCTTCATAGAGTATTTTCGTAAAATGTTTGATCGCGATATTTCTACCCATTCGGTAATTGATGCCGTTTCTCTTTAACATCACAGTAATTCTTGTCTTCTCGTCAAAGTGTTCGATGAGATGTCTATTCACCTCAGTAAGTGAACTCGTACAGGCACTACACAAAGTGCAGATATCCAATTCCTTTTCTTCAGCAGTAAGGATATTTCGAGTCCCCATCATCATGGATGTTTCATAATGGATTGATTTCATCGGAAAACCACAGCATTCAAAATCATCTAAATCAACAAATTCAATACCCAAAATCCCACCAACCGATCTAGCTGCCATTTCATAATTTCTTCCTCTACCTAAGACTGTACAACCAGGATACAAAGCATATTTCATGAAATCAACCTCACTTCGTTAGGTGAAATTCCAACTTCAAAACTCTAAATACCGAACAAACGCAAATAACCAAAGCACAAAACCCAAAACAAGATGACTTGAATTTTGCAGCAAGAAGACTTGTTGCGTTCCAACATAAAACAGGCTTTGAACATTTGAATTCAGGATTTCGATATTATTATTTCCTTATCATTCGCTTTTTCGCAAGACAATCTTATCAAGCCCTGTCATTTGCATAATCTTCTTAGTAAATCCTTTTGCCTTTTCGACCTTTGGAAGGCCAAAACCTACTCTTTTTTTATTATCAAACTCATCGATCTCGTATAATCTACCAAGTTGCTTGAGAATATCTATCTGTTGTGCGAAAGAAGCCGGTATATATCCTTGTTTCACAGCCAAGTTCTTTAATGCATTCATTACATCAGTAAATCGTACCCCTTGAGGACACCTTTCAGTACACGCATAACAACTTGAACAAAACCAGATAAAATCGCTGCTTAAAACCCTTTTTTTCATTCCTAAAAGGATCATTCGAATAATCCTTCGTGGATTATATCCCTCATCGATTTCCCTTATCGGACAACTGGCCGTACAAATTCCGCAGGCAAAGCATAATTTTATATCCTCACCCCCAGGTTCCTGGGCTACTTCATACTTAAATTTTGGCGATAGTTGGGTCATTATTCACTCCCCCTAGTCATTCTGATACTTACCATCCTATGCTTAAGCCCTTTACCTCTTCTATCTAAACAGGAGATGCTTCTCGATCTTCTTAAGTAATGTTGGCATGTCTACTGGCTTATCAATGAAGTCATCTGCCAGATGGTCAATTGCGATGTCAACAGCATATTCGGGTTTTGTAAGTTGCTGTCCGACTGCAGTGAGCATTATAATCGGTATCGGTCGTGTCTGTGCTATTTTACGCATTTCATAGCAGACTGTGAAACCATCCTTGCCCGGCATTATGACATCGAGAAGAATCAAATCAGGTTTTTCATACTTTGCCTTAGCGATTCCTTCATCTCCATCCTCAGCAGTGATTACGTCATATTGGTTGGCAGTCAAAATCTGCCTTGTTGCCTCCAGAAAGTCAGGGTCATCATCAACAAGCAGGATCTTGGGATTCGCCCTCTCCTGTTTTGTTGTAGATTTTGCTTTGCTCAGCAGGTCGTTTATCGTGTCGAGTATTTTATTAGAGTCTACTGGTTTAGTAAGGTAACAATCAGCCTTATGACCTTTAGCAATATTCTCAACATAGTTATCTGGACTAACGCCAATATCCGACAAAAGGATAATGGGTATCACTGAATACAATGGGTCTTCCTTCAATGTTCGACAAACGGAAAAACCGTTTATATCTGGTAGCGCAACATTGCAGATTATCAGATCTGGTTTCTCTTTCTTTGTACTTTCCAATCCTTTCTTTCCGTTTTCCGCAAGAATGACGTCATAACCTGCCTGCTTAAGCATAGTCTTGTTTGCCTTGGAGAAGTCGACGTCATCGTCGATGAATAAAATTTTCGTCTTCTTCACTTTATCCTCCTTTTATGCCGAAATTTCATTCTTTCTTTGGTAAATACACACTAAAGGTGCTACCCTCATTCAACCTACCCTTTACTTCCAATTTTCCATTATGGATAGCCAATATCTTCCTGACAATCGCTAAACCAAGACCTGAACCAGCTGCACTGCCTTCCCTCTTTACACGGTAAAATTCTTCTCCTATATGAACGATCTCCTGATCCGTAATACCAATACCAGTATCGCTGATATCAAAAACGCAGGAATTTTCTTGCTCCCTTGATTCAATTGTGACTCTTCCACCTTTTCGATTGTATTTTATTCCATTATTAATAAGATTTATGAAAACTTCCTTAATCATTTCTTTGTCACCGTTGATAGTGATATCGCTGGGTATAGATATCACCTCAAGCGTCACATTTTTCTCCTGGGCAAGAGGTTTGACCAAATCAATAACTTCTTGAATTACTGAATAGAGAAAAATATCCTCAAACCCCTCTTCTAATTTCAAGTCTTCAATCCTTGAAAGCTTCAACCAACGGTCAATGAGCAGAAGAAGTTCATTTAAGCGGATCTTCATGCGGTTGACAATCTTCATTTGTTCTTGAGACATTATACCGGCTATACCACTGGAAAAGACCTCCAAATACTGCATTACCGCAACCAACGGAGTCCTCATTTCATGTGAGACCAGCGCAATAAAATTATGCCTCATCCTTTCTTTTTCTTCTCTCAAGCGTTCTGCCTCCAATGAAGCCGATCTCTTTTCCAATGCCCTTTTGGTTATGAGAATTAGTTCATCAGGTGTAAATGGTTTTGGCAAAAAGTCAAAGGCACCCTTTTTCATCGACTCAACAGCCGACTCGATTGTTGCATACCCGGTTATGACAATAAGAACAACATTTTCATCCTTCTCCCGTATTTTCGCCAATACCTCCATCCCACTCATGCCAGGCATTTTCAAATCAACAAAGACGATATCAGGCTTAAAATCACCAAGCCTTTTCAAACCAGTTGTTCCTTCAGAACTTGTTTCAACCAGACATCCTTTTCCACTAAGTACTTGACAACAGGCGTCGCAAATCGCTTCTTCATCATCAATTATCAAAATTTTTGAGTTATTTATCTCCATAATCAAGAAATAATCAACGCTTCGGTGCAATCAAAGGCTGCTGTCGTAATTGATATCGTGCATCTTTTAATTTCTGCACAGCATTTGCACCAACCCTAAATGCCTTTAGATATAACCCATCCATCCCTTTCGGGATGCGTAAGAGAATCGCCGATTGCATCGCCTCATTAGAAATAGCGTTAGTAGACTCAGTAATCATTCCCAACGCAACGATGTTGATGAACAACATTTCGCCAACCTCCTTTTCCGTAATTTCTGTTATCGGTAAGGAGTAAACAGTATATTTACCATTGGGAATGTCAGAAACATATTCAGAATCCACCAATATGATTCCTCCTTTTTTTACATCTTCATGATATTTATCGCATGCCTCCTGTGTAAATGCAAGAAGTAAATCAACGCCTACTGCCTTTGAATAAGTTATCATTTCATCTGAGATAATAATATCTGAACGGCTCAAACCACCTCTTGCTTCAGGACCGTAAGATTGCCACCGTGTGGCATTTTTACCATCATAAATCGCTGCAGCCTCAGCAAGAATTTTACCTGCCAATATCAAGCCTTGACTGCTCGAGCCACTTAATCTGAAAATATATCTAAAAACCGTATTTCCTCTAGTCATTTACAAACCTCCCCAGTATAATTTTATCTTGCATTCTGATGTCAAGCTTCTCTGTGGATGCATCATGTTGTATGATTGAATTATCACAAAAGAACTTCATTCTATCCAAATTTTCTCCAATTATGCCATTGCTTGCATAATACATCAAACAAGGAGAAATAACTTCGATTACGGAAAAACCTGGTTTCTGTAGAGCCTCAGTTATAGAATACATCAATCTACGAACATGAAGAGGTGTCCATCTTGCAATATATTGAGATCCAAAGGATTCCGCTAAATGTGGAATATTGAATGGTGACTCACTATTGTTATCAGCTGATACCCCAATGAATGGAGTTGCTGAAAGAGCTTTTTTTTCAATAAACACGTAATAAATAAAATTGTTGATATATATCACAAGAAGGTCTTGTCCTTTTTTTTCTATTTCAATGAAATCCTCTGCATCGGAGATCATAAAATCAACATCATTCGAGAAAACAACTATCTTCGAGTCTGGTTGCTTAAGTTTCAGCTCTAACGCATACCTGATGGGATTACAGTAAATTGTCTGGAAGGAATTGAATCTTACGGAGTAGGCAACTTTTCCAGTACAGCCGATACCAGAGACGACACATATCTTATTTGGATCGATCTCTGATCCTTCAACAGCCCGTATGAACGTGTTGACAACGGTGCCAATACCACAACCCGGACACCAAATAG